>NZ_JCAQOG010000002.1:0-38535 GCF_041475725.2 Xanthomonas sp. NCPPB 1754 | reverse complement strand
ATCCCAAGCGTGTGGAAGCACCAACCCACCCCCGACAAGGAACGCGAGCTGGCCGTGCTGCTGGCCAATATTCCCAAGGCGACGGAAATCATCATCGCCACTGACTGCGGAGCCGAAGGCGAAGCGATCGCCCGTGAGCTGCTGGACCATGCAGGCTATCGCGGGGCGGTGCGCCGGCTGTGGTACTCCGCGCTTGATGCGGCAAGCCTCACCAAGGCCATCGCCAGTCTGCGACCAGGTGAAAGCAGCGAACCGCTCTATTGGGCCAGTCAAGCCCGCTCGCGCGCCGACTGGCTGATGGGCATGAATCTAAGCCGCGCCTACACGCTGCGATCCCGCGCCGCTGGCGGCAAAGGGCCGCGCCATGTAGGACGGGTGATGTCCCCCACCCTCGCCCTGGTCGTGCGCCGCGATGCGGCCATCGAGGCGTTCCGCGAGGCAACCTACTACGACATCGAAATCACCGCTCAAACAGCGACCGGCGCCAATGTGGTGCTGACGCATGCGCCAACGGATGAGGGCCGGATCTTCGCCCGCGCCGACGCCGAAGCCATCGTTGCGGCTGCCACCGGAGCCAGCGGCCCGCTCGCTGTCACGAACGACACCAAAGCGCAGAAACCGCCCTCACTGATGACGCTTTCCCGCTTTCAGCAGCTGGCATCGCGTCGGTTCGGGTGGAGTGCCGATAAGACCTTGGAAATTGCGCAGAGCCTGTACGACAAGGAGCTGACCAGCTACCCGCGCACCCCGTGCGCACTGTTGCCAAACGAACAGGAAGCAGAGATCCCCCGTGTGCTGGAAACCCTTGCGCAGGTGCCCGGCCTGGCGCGCCACGTGGCGGCATTGACCGTCAACAAACCCACCATCCGGCCAAGCGTGTTCAACAGTGCCAAGATGGCGAAAGACCATGCAGAACACCACGCCATCGTCCCCACGGGCGCGCCGCTCGCCGGGCGCACGCTCAGCGATGACGAGCAGACCGCCTATCTGCTGATCGCGCAGCACTACCTTGCTGCGCTGCTGCCGGACTACACGTTCAACGAAACGCGCCTGACGCTGGAAGCTGGCGGCGTGGCATTCACCGCCAGCGCTCGTATCCCGGTCGATCAAGGGTGGAAGTCCGTGTTTGGCGCGGACCCGGACAGCGAGGACGAGGAGGACACGACAGCGCCCGTGCTGCCGGACATCAAGGACGGCACGCACAGCACAGTCACTGCGGCCGCACTGCGGCCCAAGAAGACGCGCCCACCCAAGCGCTACACCGAAGGCGACCTTATCGCCGACATGCTCGATGTCGGCAAGTTCGCCACCAACCCGGAAGTGCGCAAGCGCCTCAAGGAAAACGCTGGCATCGGCACCGAAGCCACGCGCGGCACCATCATCAAGAACCTACGCGAGCGCGGCTACCTGGAATCCAAGGGCAAATTCATCATTAGCACGCCGCTGGCGCGTGAGCTGATTGCAATGCTGCCTGCCCCGATCACAGACGCGGCGACCACCGCGCTGTGGGAGGAAAAGCTGGACGAACTGCGGCGCGGCCTCGTCCCCGTCGAGGCGCGCGACGGGTTCGTGTCCAAGGTCGCCGCCAACGTCACGCGCATCATCGAGGCCGTGCGCGGCGATGCGGCCAAAGCTGCGGCCACGCGGGCACCGAGCGAAGGCCAGCTGCGCTATGCGCAGGCAATCTCGGTGGCGCTGGGTGTAGCGCTGCCGGCGGGCGCGGAAACCTCGCACGCGGCCGTACAGGCGTTCCTAGACACGCACGGCGAGACCTACGGCAACCTGCCGCCGAGCGACAAGCAACTGGCCTACGCCGAGAAGCTGGCCACCGACAAAGGCGTTGCCTTGTCAGATGAGCAGCGCCGCTCCCGCGCCGCGCTCGGTGCATTCCTGGACCTGCACGCCGACAAGAAAGCGGCCCCAGCCAAGAAGTCAGCAACCAAGGCCACTAAGAAGCGGAAAGCAAAAGCGTGATGCATGCAAGCAAGCATGCATGCATGCATTTGGTTATCATCCGGGTGTGCAGATACGTTGCACACTAACCAAGGGCAGGAGATCCACATGAACGCTATTCGTTGGATTCGCAGTTCGGGGGCGTGGGCCTTGTTGGCAGCGGTGGCCATTCTCCTAGTGGCATTATTGTCGCACTCGCTGCTCGGCCTGCTGCTTGGGTATGTCTGCCTTACCATCTCAGCGCTTTACGTCATGTTTGCCGCGCCCGATGCGACCGGGAGTGACTGACCATGCGCTTGAAGGTCTTACGTCACCCCGTGGTGGCGCTGGTCAACGGCATGATCGCAGCCGTCGGGTGTTGCCTTGCGCCCCTGCCCCTGCTGTATCCGATGGTGACAACGGGAGAGTGGTCAATTGGACGCGTGTTGTTCGCGTTGTTGTTCGCAGTGCTTGGCCCATTGATCGGGCGCGTGATCGCACGCGCCACGCTGGCGAGCTGGCGCACGCATCGGGTCAACACACCCCCTGCTGTCTGACGTGGAGATTGCTTCAATGAATGTGCATCAGGATGACTCAGGCTTGGCGTCGGCCCGGCCGATGCGCAGCGGCTACTATTGGTTCGTTGATCAATATGGCTCGGCTGCGGAAATTGTGGATGTGGACGTGGACGAAGGGTTTGTGCACTTGATCGCGCGAGACTCGCCACTGTATTTCCCAGGAGCAGACACGGCGCAAGCAGCCGAGCGCGTCGCGTTCGGCACCTACTATGGGCCGCTGTCATTCCAGAACGCAGCCGCCGATAACGGACTACCTCAATTCAAGTTTGAGACGCTTAGGAGCCAGACAATGGATGACGACATGCAACCAGCAAAACAGATCACACTTGAGTCTTACACGCGCGACGCTGACGAAGTCAAATTCGTGCGTCATGGCGAAGAAGATGCCCCCATCAGCCATATTTTGCTGCGCATCGTCGAGGGCGCTAGCGTTGCGCTTTACCGACACAAGGACACAAGTACGGCCGAACTGTTGCCATCGCGTAGGGACTTGTTCAACTACGAAGGCGGATATGGATGGGGCTACGGCGGTAGCGGCCCGCAAAACCTTAGCCATGCCATCGCCAGCAGGATCTTTCTGTTGGACAACCTGGACGACCAAGAACTCAGGCGCCGGGCCAGGGTCATTCTGGACAAAGTGATTTCTCAGCCAAGTCTCAACAGCGAGACCAACCACGATGTGACTGTGGAATCGATCAAGCAGTTGTTCGTCTAAGCTGCCAATCAGTGTTGGTTTTATGGGCTACGGCGCTGCCTCTCCGCATAGGCGGGGTCGTGACCTACGGTCACCGGCTTGGGGTGCTGCGCACCGATGCCGCTGCCGCGTCATCGCCAGTCGGCCCTAATCCTCGCCCCTCCGCCGGCGATGCCGGCTGCGCGCTCCGCTTGCAACAGCACGCCGGCATCGCCGGCGCCAAGTCGTCAGCAAAAGCGGTCAGCAGTGTGGTGGTAGAGGGATCTTGCGGCGGTGATGACGGCGCATCATTTCTGCCGGCGCCGATCTTTTCCGTGCGCGAGTGAGGCGTTGTCCGTAGGGGCGCGGCCCCTACACCCCGGCGCGCGTGTCTGCGCGATGACCTGCCAGGGTGTTCCATGAGTAGAACTAATAATTGCATGCAAGCAGTCATGCATGCTTGCATGCATGACTGCAAATCGGTATTATGTGGGTGTGCCAATACATTGCACACTACATCGGAGAGGTGTCATGAATCACCCAAGCCAAGAGCATGAAAAGCAGCCCTCCAGTTGGCTAGATGCCGAGCCTGATGAGCGTCAGTTTTTGGACGAGGCGGACGCAGAAGGATGGGAGCTGGTCTCGCTTCGTGCCGTCGGCGTGACTGAGTTTCTGGACCTGGACGATGAGCCTGCCGTTCGTGACACCCCTGCCGGCACTGAGCCGGATTGGTGGATCATCCGCAAGACCTATAAGAACGGTCGGGAGAGGGACGATTTTTACCTGTATCGCACCCGAGAGGCTGCCGAGTACGACATCGAAAACTAACACTGGCACTGGACGGGGCTGCGGCCCCGTCTATTCACTGCAAGAAGCCGAGGAGCCACGACATGCACGACGACGACATGCAAGAGCAATCATTCCAACGCTACCGCTGCCACATGCGCACTCGCAGCGGTATGTTTACGCAATACGACGGCTATGTGGACGTGGCCAGTGCGTCCGACGATCCGCACGAGCTGCACCGTGCAGCAGTGGCCGAATTGCGGCGCACCGCATTTCCAGACTATTCCGCCTCGATGTGGCAGCTGGAAAAAGCCGAACCGATCTCAGGCGTTGAGATGAGAGCCAGCTAAACAGGCGGCATCCAACATCCCTCCCAAACAATTAGGAACGAGATCATGAAATTTCTAAGTTGGCTGCGCAGCTCAGGCATGTGGTCCTACACATGGCCCCGCCTGGTGATGGCGGTGGGAAGCTTCGTGTGCGCTGGTTTTTGCCTGTGGGCGGCATATGCGATCTATCACGGGCAGATCCTGTAGCCAGGTTCCGGCCTAGTCGTCCCAATGCCCCGCCCCGCGCGGGGCTTTTTGTGCCGCCGACCCTTACATAAGTGCACGCCTGCACATCCACACCTATCAAGCCTTGTTTGACGATGCCTGCTTGCGTCACGCTGTTGCTCACCAGCAGCGGCAGTAACCACATACACAACGGGGCCTAGTGAGCGTGACACGGTGGAACAACATCCTGGATGGAGGGCGGACATTCGACATGTCGCACCTGGATTCCTTCGACGCACAAGAGCAACTTGATGGGCGGACTATCACAGTGTGCTATTCGTTTTGGCCGCATACCTTTTCCGATGAAAAGGCCAATGGGTGCGCGCTTGAGCACGGGCGTTATTTCTGCCGGCAACGGTGGGCAGTCAGTCACGAGGCAGTGCACTTCATCCGCACCGGCAAGTTTTCAGACGGTTGCGTGCGTGTGTACCTCAGCAGAAAGAAAGAGCAGCAGTTCTACTCGCTCGATCTAGGCCATCTGGTGTTTTTTTGCGCCATTCACAAGGATGAGCGTGCAGATGACACCATCAATTGCCGGGTCATCTCCTGCTACCCCGTCGACGGGACAACCATCCATAAACTCCCGCGCGGGAAGCTCTACAAGGTTGAGACTGTGTACCGGCGGCGCTTGGCCGAACAGACCATTGCCCTATAAAAAGAAAGCGCCCCATCGCTGGAGCGCTTTCGGTATTCACTACTCGGTAGGCTCTTTGGGCATTTCTGCCGTATCCCGCTCCAGGCAAGGGATAGATCGGGTGAAGCTATCGATCTATCGAGGCACCACACCTGTCTCCAGGGTCCGGTCGGTGGTGCATGTGCACAATAGCGGATGCGCCCGGGCGATGCAAGAATGCATAAACCCCGTCATGCGACCGCCCGACCGCCCTGCTGGGCCACGGAGGCACCGCGCCAGTGCGTGGAATCTCGCGTTATGTGCGCAGCCGGCCTCGCCGCACTAGGGCTTGCACGTCAGGTTCAAATGATTGAGCATCAAAAATTGAAGTTTGATAGGTCGATCATGACATCACCCATTTCCATCACCACCCTGGCCACCCTGGCCAGCGCCGGGGTGCTGCGCACCGTGCAGCTGGTCGGCCAGGTCGGCGGCTACGCGGTCATGGTGCGCGTGGGCCAAACCGAAAAGCAACTGACCGGCCAGCGCGGGGAACCGCGTGTGTTTGCCTCCCTCGACACCGCCGCCGCCCAGCTGCTGGCGCTGGGCGTGATGGTGTTCGAGGTGCTGCCGGCCAACTACGTGCGCGCGCCCAAGGTCTACCGCCGGGGGCGGCCAGCCGCGTTGAAAGAGTTGGCCAAGCTCCAGCGCGAGGGCAAACCCGCCAAGCGCACGCCGGCCAAGACACCGGCCGGCGCGGCGGCGGTGGCCACCGCCGCGAAGATCCTGCCCAGCGATCGGGCGCAGCTGAAATTGCCCGGCCTGCCGCGCACCCGCAAGACCGCCCGCACCGCTGGTGCCGGCGCATGAGCGAACACGACGAACTCCGCCAGGTGACCGCCGAGCGCGACTTTCTCGCCGGCCTGGTCGAACAGCACGAAGCCCGGCTGCGGACCTTCAGCGCGGATCTGCAACACGTGCTGATGGCCGAGTTCAGTGGCGAGGACACGGGACCCGAGTACGTCGGCGCATGGCAGCGCCTGCACGCCCTGATTGCGCCCGTGGTCAACGGCTACGCGCCACCGTCTGGCGAAGCAATGCCGGCGCCAGTTGCCCGGGTCGATGCGCCGCCGGCGCTCGACCAGGACAGCAGCGCAGATGTGTGCTCTGCGCGAGTAGGCCCGCATGACACCTATGCGCTCAACGTCACGCTGTTGGGCGGCGATGCGGCCCTGTTCCAGGGGCATCACTTTGCGCACGCGCGCCTCTCCCAGATCCTGGGCTCCTATCGTGAACTGATCCTGCGGCACATGCCGCAGTTCACGCCGGACGAGTGGGCCGCGCTGGCAGAAATGCTCAACGACGAGTGCAACGAAGCGCATTACGACTACCTGCAACGCCTGGATGAGGATGAGCAGCTATCGAATCACTCGCCGCACGGCCCGTTCACGACGGACGTGGATCGACTGGCAGCCGTTGCTGCCGACCGCGCCGCCGAACGGACGGCGCAACAACGACAGAGAAATGCCGATCATTACGACCTCTTCGCGCCCACCGTGGACTTGCTCGACCTTGCAGGGCGGCTGGAAGCGCTGACCGATGTCCAGCGCTTAGCAGCCTACGAGAAGTTGATGCAGCTGCTTCACCCTGACCGCTGCGACTTGGTTGCCTATGAGGCAACCAGGGGTGCGGCAATCGCCGCGTGCTTGCACGCCACAAACCTCACCGCTTAGGAGCAGGCAGATGAAAGAATTCTCAGACGTCCCCGCTATCTTCACTTCCACTCAATTGTTGGCCGCGTTGTCAGTAGCACCGAAGGACCGAGTGCTGGTCTACGCAGATGATCTGTCGGATGACGAGTGGGACGGTTCATATGCAACGCGCACCGATATCAACGTGCTTCTTGTTATGGAGGGAAAGACTGAAACGGATGGTGGCCAGGTCGTTGGCGTAATCGGCGCGCAGAGCATTCGCGATACCTCCGGCCGCAAGATTCCAGACGACATCCGCGAATTGATGAACCAGGCCGAAGACCGCATTGGTCCGCTGGCTTGGGTGTCGGATGACGTGTTTGCGCTTCCCGAGCACCCGCGTGCCGAGCGTCGGGTGTAACCACGATGGATCTACCCCCCCAAGATGAGCGCAGCCACGCACCGCCAGGTGGCCGGCTGGCGCTCGCTCTCCCCGCTCTGCTGGCGGCGTGCGTTGCAGCCGGTGCCCTTGCAGCGCCGCCGAGCGGCGGCAGTTGGGCCACCATCGCCGGCTATTACCCTGGCATGGGCAAAGAAGCCGCACGCAAGGTGGGCTTAGCAAATTGCAAGGCCGCCTATGAAGCGGTCGAGTGCAAAGCACTCGCCGCGCTCACGTTCGCCGGGGCGGTGTCGCGCGATAGCGACATCACCCTCAACGAAAAAACCGAGCGTATCGAATCGGTGGAGTTCCAGTTCTCGAAAGAGGCATATCCATCGGTTGTCGCCGCGCTTGTCGCGCAGCTCGGCGAACCTACGGCAACCGATGACGATGCCAGAGCCGATGCCTGGCGCAGAGCTGGGCGCAGCTCCTGCGATCCTGTCCTCATCTGGCAACGCGGCGGCGACGACGTTGTAGCTGTGTGCGGCGGCGGTTGGCACCGCAACGGCCGCACCTATCTGGTCGCCGACCGCAAAGCAGGACGCGGGAAAGAATGGGCAGAAATCGTGGGCGACCGTGCTAAGAGCCGTCGAGCCGCCGAGGCGTTCAACTCCAAATAAGTGCCATTCCCCGTGGCGGCGTCAGAGAAAACGTTTCAGGTCTGCAATCGGCGCGGGCAACTCTTCCCCGAATGCACTGTAGCGCGCGACCGCTGACGCCCATGCGCCTTCTAGCTCCCTCATATCGATGTCCTCGCGCGGTGTCGCAACGTAGGCCCGGCCGCCGCAATCCTGGCAAAACGGGTCTGCGCCCTTGCAGTTCGGACAGCGTGCAAATTGCCAGAATCCGCGCTGGATGAACACGCCTGCCAGGCACACGTAACAGACAATTCCGGCTTGATCCATGGTCCCACACGGGCTGCCGCACGCATCGCATACGCCAGGTGGGCCGAATTGCCAGGGATCTAGTCGAGGTCTTTTGCGGTTGCCCATGCAACAGATTACCCATGCCGATGTCGCAGAACATGCGAAACCGGTGCAGTGGCTGGCCTCTGATCCAATCCAGACGGGGGCGTGACCGCAAGCGGTCACCGGCTTGGGGTGCTGCGCACCGATGCCGCTACCGCGTCATCGCCAGTCGGCCCTAATCCTCGCCCCTGCGCGCTCCGCTTGCAGAAGCAAAACCGTGCCCCGTCCAGCACGCCGTTTTCCGACCACCGCCGCGATGACCAGCGTCGCCAGGGCCAATGGCCGGCATCCAGTACCCCGGCCTCGCTGCG
Source organism: Xanthomonas sp. NCPPB 1754 (assembly GCF_041475725.2). Lineage (NCBI taxonomy): Bacteria > Pseudomonadati > Pseudomonadota > Gammaproteobacteria > Lysobacterales > Lysobacteraceae > Xanthomonas > Xanthomonas sp. NCPPB 1754. The sequence goes on along the minus strand of NZ_JCAQOG010000002.1, from coordinate 29,990 downwards.
TGCTCATAGTGCGCTTCCTTCGCATCGACGCAGCGTTATTGATCGCCAGCTTGCCCCGAACATCGCATGGCTCGGCCGCCCTGCAAGGGCAAATCCTCACCCGTTCGCACTCCCTGCGGTCGCTTGCGCTGCGGCTTCCGGGTTTGCCCTTGCACGTCTGCCTATCCGCCATGCGCCTGATCGGTGCGCGATCAATAACCCCGCGCCGAAAGGAACGCACTATGAAAAAACGCACGCAGCAAGTCCTCGCAACGGTGCTGGAAAATCTGCCGGCCATCATCACGGCCCTGGCGACGCTGGTCACAGCCATCGCGGCGGTGGTCGAAAAACTCAACTAAGCAGGGACGGGGCGAAAGCCCCGTTTTTCGCTTCGCTGCATCCACAAAGAGCAACAGCACGCCGGCATCGCCAGCGCCAAGCCAGCAGCTCGCCCCCCGCTTGCCCACCGCCCGCCGCCGTGGACAAGCTGCAACCGGCAGGCCCACCCATGCCCCACCACTTCCCCGGTGCCTGGGGATGGATACACCCATCCCCCACGGCGACGGGCAGCGCTACGCGCTGGCCGTGGAGCATGCGTGGACGGCCGCATGACTCGCTGCGCACCGATCCAGAGCTGTATGGGTGGGTAATAGACGGCAGGCGCTGCCGCCTGCGTAGCAAACTTGGCGATAGCACATCCCCAACCCGGGGAAATCAACCTTTGATCCCGGCTCACCCGTCTATTACCCACCCTTGCATGAGGGCGGGCAGCCCACCCACCCCTTGTCCACCGTGGCGCTGGCCAGGTGGACGGAACCACCAGGTCAGCGTCGGCCGTTGGCCGGCCCCATGGACAAGCCGGGGACGGGCTGCAATCGGAAGGCCCGCCCTCCCCTCGCCCCTGCGCGCTCCGCACCGATCCAGGGCTGTATGGGGTGGGTAATAGACGGCAGGCAATGCCGCCTGCGTAGCAGGCCGGGCGAGAGCACGCCACCCGCCCGGATAGATCAAGACATGATCCCGGCCGATCCGTCTATTACCCACCCTGCCCAGACTGAGGGCCGGCAGCTCGCCCCCCACTTGCCCACCGTGGCGCTGACCAGGTGGACGGCACCACCAGGTCAGCGTCGGCCGTTGGCCGCCCCCGTGGACAAGTCGGGGACGAGCTGCAACCGGCAGGCCCGCCCCACCCATGCCCCACCGCTCCCCCGATGCCTGGGGATGGATACACCCATCCCCCACGGCGACGGGCAGCGCTGCGCGCTGGCCGTGGAGCATGCGTGGACGGCCATGTGGCTTTGTGGCCGCCAGCAAGCGGCCACCGATGCGGCCTGCGTCGCAGTCCACAATACTGCATCGGCGGCGTTGGTGTGCAATGGTATTGCACGGTGTAACCTTCCCATGCGCGTGCGATTGCACGCGCACCAAACCACACGCCGAGGACGCGACGACGATGCCTAAATCTGACTCCACCGCAGCAGCTGCCCCCGTACAGACCTCCACGCACGATCGCTTCGATGTCGTTTCACCGCATAGCTACACCAAAGGTGACGGCGAAACCGGCACCGAGTGGTTCCGGTGCGGTGTTGCCTTTCCCCATCGCAGCGGCGGCTTCACCCTCAAGCTACGCACCGTGCCTGTGGCCATCGATGGCGAAGTAACGCTGATCGTGCGCAAGCGCGAGCCGCGTGACAAAGGCGAAGATTGGAACTTGCCGGATTAGATCGCCCGGCGTCACCGCGCCATACACGGTAAAAAGCCGCCGAAGATCCCGGTGGCTTTTTTTGTGCCTCATTCGTCAAGATCCACCCAAGCACCTGGCGGCGGCAACATGCTTTTGCCGGTGCCCTTGCAGGGCTTACACGTCACCCACTCAGTGAGGCCGGGCCAGCCCCCCTCCCCGCCGCACATTGGGCATTCGTCATCGGGAGCATCTTGCTCTTGCATGTATATCGCCTAGCCAGTGATTGGCCGCAGTGTTGCATGCGCGCACATGGCTGCGCTGCCAACGACGAGTACCCGCAAAAGCGGGTTTGCATGGTGGTGTGTGCTGGCCAGGTCAGGCATGCCAGCGTTGTCGTGTGATCGAGCTTCGGGCTGTGGTCTGGGCAAAGCGTGGCCGGGGACTACCCATAACGAGCGACCTCATGCACCAACCCCCTGCATTTATGCGGGGGGTGATGTTCCAGTGGCAGAACGTAGATGTGCATGCATGACAGCTTGCATGCTTGCATGCAAGCATGCAAATCGGTATTATGAAGGTGTGCCAAGACATTGCACACCATACAACTACCGGAGACATCGCCATGTTCACAGCGTCCGACATCATCCATACCCACACTCGCGCCGACCTCCTGGAAGATGGCGACCTGGTGGACGTGTCTGCCCTCGCCCGCGAGGCTGGCTTTAAGGTGCCGGTTGCCGTCACGCGGGCCGTCTGGGCCGACTGCGTGGCATGGAGCCAGGAAGACACCAAGCGCAAGCACGTGCCGCAGGACGAGCAAGGCCGGCTGTGGGATGTGCTGTTCATGGCGCGCCACTTCGCCGCCCGTGGCGGTGATGCCAACCGCGTGCCGTTCGCCCTGCACCGGGTGCCCCGTGAGGGCCGAGGCCACCAGGCCCGCATTGTGACCCTGCACATGCACATCGGCCCCGGCGACGATGCCGAGCCGGTCATCACCATCATGCAGCCCACCGAAGACTGACCCCCTTTTTTGCCTAGTGGTGTGCAATACCATTGCACACCACTAGGCAACGATCCAACCACGGCAGCGCAGCGGCTGCGCTGTTGGCCACCACTCTCCAGCACTGACCAGGACACCACCATGCGCAAGCTGCCCCACCCCGCTTCCCTTACCGCTGCCGAGCGTGCCGAATGGCGCGATAACCTCACCACCCCGCGCTATGCCCAGCAGCCGCGCGACTTGGCCGACGGCTCGCGCTACTACCTCGCCGAGGAAGCCGGCCGCATCGTCGTGACCAAGTTCCACGGCAAGAGCTTGAAGATCGATCGGCAGTGGTTCCGGTCGCAAGCCGAGGCCGAGCGCGACATTGCCACGTTCACCACCCGCCGGCAGCAGCTGGCCGACGCACAGGCCGACCGCCGCGCCGAGGCCAAGCGCCCGCACACCCTCGACGTGGGGGCGGTGCTGGTGTCTAGCTATGGGTACGAGCAGACCAACGTGGACTTTTACGAAGTCGTCGCCGTGCAAAATCGCACCGTGACCCTGCGCGAGCTGGTCCAGGATCGACAGGGCACCGGCCACATGTCCGGCACCACCACCCCGGTTCCAGGCCAATACACGAAGGCCGAACCGATCCGCAAGCGCGTCAACCCTCGCAACGGCGTCAAGCTATCCAGCGGCAGCTACGCCCACCCGTGGGACGGTCGCCCGCAATACTGGTCAAGCTACGCTTGATTTACCCTAGTGCGGCACGCCGCCGCTGTTATTCACCCTTGGAGCCATCACGATGAAATTGCGCCACTCGCTTCTGTACGCCATCCGGCACTATTTTGTACTCCTGGTCCTGAGCTGCGCACTTGTCGGCTTTGGCATCCACGGCCTTGCGACCTTTGAGCCGACCGCATCCAATGCCGCATTTAGCAGTCCAATCAACGACAACGCGTGGTTGATCTACCTGGTCGGCGTGGTTTGCGGGCTGGGCGGGCTTTTTTGGATCGCGTACAGGTCTCGCTAATAACAGGAGAGGGCGTCAAGATGGACGAGCAGAAAGCACTGCATTTTGTCAACCGGTTGTCGGCCTGCATCGCTACCGCATGGCTCTGCTGGATCTTGTATCTACTCAATTGAAGCTGCGGCGGCAGCTTTTTTTAACGTCAATGGTGTGCAATGTTTATGCACACCTTTACCAAATCGAGGGAACCGAACATGACCAAGCCTAGATCCAGTGCAGCGACCGCGCGCACCGGCAGCTATCCCAGCGTCCATGCCGGGCTACTGCTGCACGTGCGCCACCAGGTCCAACACGGACAGCCGCAATTCGGCGTCCACCTCGCGCCACACGTTGGCGACGTGGCAGGCCCGGCCTATAGCACCGCATGTGGCCTGGCCGCGCTCGATGTCTTCATCTGTTCGCCGGCTGCGGTGTCAGCCGACCTGGCCGCGCTGGTCATCGCCGGCAGTCACTACGTGCTGACCCTGGAAGCGGCCGCCCAGCTGGCGGCCGACTTCGCGCTGCCCGTGCGCACGCCGCCGGAGTTCGACGGCGCGTAGCGCGACGCTGGCGCGCTCACATACCGTTGCAGCCACGCCGGCAAAGGGATCGCATGCTGGCAAAATGCACGCCAGGGCATGGTGTGCAATGGTTGTGCACACGGGGATTGCTTGCGGTTTAAGGGCCGCGCGCAGATACTTGGCAGCGATATGACAACGCGGGTGGGCCAGCTGCTGGCGCAGTAGACCCCCGAAAACGAAAAAACCGCCTTTGGCGAGGCGGTTTTTTCATCACTGGGCTGGCGGGAATCACCAGTCAATGGGGCACTAATCGATACCCCCATCCTAATCCCGCCGGCGAAGCCGTGCAAGAGGGAAAAGGATGCAAAGGCCTAAACGCCGACCACCTTGCCCCGCTGCCGTTCATCGGCGCGGGACATGTCAGCAGTAGATCCAGGCTCCCACACGCCAGGCCCCGAACCGACCGCCACCAGCGGCCGGCCGCACAAGCGTGTGCATTGGCGTCAGCCCAAGCCGCTCGCCGGCAAGAAGCGCCGGCCGGGTGTCTTGGACGCGACCCGCGACGGGCTTGTGCGCGGCCTGGAGCAGCGGCAAGGCTCCCTGTGGATGCGGATTAGCCGCAACGTCATCGTGGCCGGCTATGCCCTGGACAAGGCGCTGACGCGGGTGCGCGCACTGCGCAAGGATGGGGCCGATTCGCTGCTGGCCATGTCCGTGGCCCTGCTCTACTTGGCCGACGTGCGCACCGGATTTGTGGGCAAGCCACGCCAGGGCGGCGGGCGCTGGCAGCGCTACACCCTGCACGACCTCGCCCAGCTCGCCTATGGCGGACAGACCGACGCCGAGCTGCGGCGCGCCAGGCGCTCGCTCGACATGATGGTGAGCCTTGGGTGGGCATTCCCCACCAAACAAGTGCGCCGGCACAAGAAAGACGCCAACGGCGGCGACCTGTGGTGCAGCGAGGCCGGCGTGCGCCGGATCAACTTCCAGCGGCTGTGTGACATGGTGGGCACCAGCTGGCTACTTAAGCGCGACCGCAAGCACGCCGACCAGGTGCGTGGTGCCGGCACTGCATCCTTCACTGACGCCCAAACACGTCGCCAGTCGCGCCAAGAGCAGGCCGCCAGGCCGCGCACAGGCGGCGACCGCCCTGCGGCGTTCCGCGCAACTGGCGACCCGCCTAGCGGCGCACAGAGCGCCACCCGGCACATCGCCGACATCCTCGCCCTGTTCAAATAGCCGGCCCGGCAGGCCAGCCCCTGCGCAATGGTCTGAAACGGCCTGAAAACAGGTTTGCACAGCGAAAACCCGGTCGAGCCGAGGACATTTCTGGACCCTCCGGCGCCCTCGGTCACCGACGTCTCCACCTCAACACCTCACGCCAAAGCGAGTTATCCACCGCAGCTGGGGGTAAGCCTGTGGAGAAGTAGCGTTATTTGTCCCATTTAATTGGGAGGCCAACCAGTCAACCTTTGGTTGAAAACACAGGCAATAGAGCGCTCAACAGCGAAATCGGCGTCGCCGCCGCTTCGCGGCGACGACAGCGTTAGATGCTGAATAGAGGGGCTGCGCCCCTCCCACCGCCGCTGCGCATGAGCCCACTTGGAAAACCAACCAACATGAAGGCGCAGCGACGGCGGTCCCCTCCCGCAAACAGCAAAAGCGGGTCGGCAGGGAGTAATTAACCGGACTTCGAGGCAGGCCATGACCCTAGAAGGGCTGTCGGCTTCGGGTCGCCTGCGTTGAAGAGCGGTCACCGTGCGCTACGCGCACACAAAGCGGCAGCGGTTCACTGGACCCGCAGAATGATCCCGCTCCGGCAGACCACGTAGGCACGGTCGCATTGAAACAACGCTAGCTTGCGGATCGACTTTTCGCGTGGTGCCACATTGTCCAGCTCGACGGCCACGGTCCATCGGTCGTTGGTCACCACCAGGTCGATGAACCCTCTTCGATCCTTTTGCACCTGGACAGGGACTTCCCAACTCACCCGCCAATTCCGCCGCTTCAAACGACGCGCCCACAGGAGCTGAAAACGATGGGCTGGTTGTGGCATGGCTACAGAGTCTGCAATCGCAGAGGCGTCCGGGCAACCGGCCGCTTTTTTTGCACTGCCCCCAGCGCAACGCTGCCGGCCAGGCCAAGCCCCGCGGGCGTGGCAGCAGTTAAGCATGCATGCAACCTTGCAACCATGCATGCGTGCATCTAAATCAGCTTGCATGCGTGCATGCATGTTGCTAGGGTATTGCACACTTGCCCTCAAGCAAGCGACTTCCACCAGGAGCGCAGTGCATGAAAACCATCGCCATCGCCGTCCAGAAGGGCGGCTCCGGCAAGACAACGATCGCCGTTCACCTCGCGGTGGCCGCGCAGCAAGCCGGTCTGCGCGTTGCGCTGGCCGACACCGATCCGCAAGGCTCGGCCAAAGGGTGGGCCGAAACCCGTAAGCACTCCACGCTCGAAGTGGTGGCCATCACTTCTGCCAACGTCGGCGCAGCGGTCCAGGCCGCAGCCGAGGAAGGCTATGACCTGTTGATCGTGGACACCCCCCCCCATGCGTCAGCCGGCATCGCGGCCGCGCTTGAGCATGCGGATCTCGCCTTGATGCCTGTGCGCCCGAGTCTGTTGGATCTTGCCGCCGTGCCGGCCTCGATCCGACTATTGCAGGCCAGCGGCAAGCCGGGGGCGTTCATCCTGTCTAGCGCCCCGATCCGCGCCAGTGAGACACGGGAAGTGGAACGGGAGCTGGCAAGCACCGGCATCCCGGTGTTGGAAACGGTCGTTCATGATCGAACGGCCTACCGGCGCGCCCTCGCCTACGGCCAGGCCGTGGGCGAATTTGAGCCGGCCGGCAAGGCCGCTTTTGAGATTCGCGCTCTATGGCGCGAAGTGCATACGCTACTCGGCGCAACCAAAGGAACCCATGTATGAACACCGGACTCAGCGGCAAGCTCGCCGCCCTGGACAAGACCAAGAGCCAACCAGATAAGCCGGTGCGCGCAGCACCAGCCGAATCCAAGCCCCAGGCCACCGCGCGCCAGGCCGGCACGGCCAAGAGCGCGCCCAAGGTCGGCGCTACTCGCACGATCACGATCCGTCACCTGACCGACGATGACCTGCGCCGGCTTTCCGAGTTCCGCTACACCCACAACATGACCATCCAAGACATCACCATCAAGGGCATCTCGATGTTCCTCGCCTCGATGGGTCTTGCCCCGCTGTCGGCCATGTCCGACACCAGCGATTCCGGCGACGCCGAGTAACGCATGCGCGCATGCAGCGCAGCTTGCATGTTTAGTTGCACGCATGTTTGCATGCAAAGCTGCACGCAGTCATGCATGCGTGCACTCTTGCAGCTGTGCATGCATGTCGGCAGCGTGCAGTGCATGCGCGCATGCAAGTCAGCTTGCATGCGTTTCCGGAAGGTGCATGCAAGCCTGCAAGCCGCTAAAGCAGCTTGCATGCAGAGACGCGTAGGCCAGGCTTCTATCGCCTGCATGCAAAGCGTCAAGCATGCGTGCATGCAGGTCTGACGATGGGCGCCCAGGTTATTGAAGCCTTCGCCAAGGGCTGGACGAACCGGCGGATTCTGGCGGGTAAACCGCGCCAGGTTGGCCGCTGGGTGATCGGCGAAGATGGCACCCGTCGCCGGCTTCTGAGCTTCGCACCTGGTGACCGGTTTGCACTCGATCTATGGGAACAGAATGACTACGGCACAACGCGATGGCGGGTTGTGCTGTGCGAGGCATTACCGGCCGGCCAGGCGGGCGAAAGTGTGCCGGCAGTGCGCCCAAATGTCGCCATTCTGGCCGACATCACAGGCGCAACGCGGGTGCGCGCTTATGTGGCCTGGTTAGCCCTAAACCGGTCAAAAATTGACACCCTAAATCGGCTAGAATTGGCGCGTATCGAACAGTTTTTCCAGCGCATGCCACTGGCGCGGTTGAAGGTTTTAACCGCCGATGTGAGAGCCAAACTCCCCCGCAAAAGGCGAGGTTAGCGGCATGTCTGTGACACGAAAGAAACTCATCAAAGGGCTAGCACTCGGCCTAGGCCTAGCAGTGATCGCCCCCGCCTTTGGATGGGCAGGTGCGCGCGGTCTGGCCTCGCTAGGTTTCACCGTAATTGCCAACCTTTCGCCAAGCGTGGCGCAAGGTCTGTACCTCCTGAATCGCAATACACATAGTGCAGAGCGGGGCCAGCTGGTCGCTTTCTCCCCACATAATGCGGCAGCGCGTTATGGCTTTGAACGCGGCTGGATGAAGCCCGGAAGTCTTTACATCAAGCGTGTCGGTGCGGTTGCTGGCGACACGGTGTGCGTGAAAAGCGAAGTCAGCATTGCAACCCCAACAACCGCAGGGCACCCAGCCACCTATCGGCGTGTGGGCGCGGTCGCTGCCACGGACCGAACAGGCGTGGTGTTGCCTCACGTCCTACAAGGCTGCACGCGAGTTCCAGCAGGGCACATCTTCACCATCGGTGATGGTCTCGCTAACAGCTATGACGGCCGCTATTACGGGTTCGTTCCGCTGTCGGTAATCGTCGGAAGCATTACACCGTTGTGGACGCAATCGTCTACGGTAGGAGTCGATCATGAATGACCTGATGTCAGTGATTCTCGCTTGCTCCATCGGTGTGCATCCGCAAACCGTGCAGGCGATCATCAAGCATGAGAGTGGTGGCAATCCGTATGCCATCAACAACCAGGTCCGTAGCTTCTACCCGACCCGGTTTGACGATGCCCAGCGGATCGCAGTCGAACAGGTGAGGGCCGGTCGCAGTACCGATATCGGGCTGATGCAGATCAACTCGCAGCATCTGACCAGGTTCGGAGTGACGCCGGTTGACCTACTAGACCCATGCACAAACATCCGAATTGGCACCACCATTCTGGCCCGGAACTACGCCCAGACATGGGCCAAATATCGCGCCGAAAAGCCTGCGCTGCTGGGCGCCTTGTCGATGTACAACACCGGCAACGAGTCGCGCGGATTGAGCAATGGTTACGTGAGCTGGGTGTCGCAAGCGGCTGGGGTGGCGGTGAACTTCCCGGCAAGCGGGAAGGCGAGCGGCCGCCGGTCCACCAAAGCCCAAGCCAATGCTGTTCCCGTGATGTCGCCCGCAGCCGCGCCCACAGGGTTCGCAGGGACCGGGCCGAAGGCTGCACAACCGAGGCCACGCTGACCGCTTGTGCGGCGTTGTGCGGGTAGCGTCCGATAGGGCGGGGCTTGGTCGAGGCTGACGGTTCCGAGACGCGCTACAGCAGAGCCAGAGCGGGCGTTGTGGCTTCTGTGAAGGGTGGGTGTGATCGGAGGGAGTGAGGGCGTCGGAAGGCAAAAGCGGAGAAGCGGAAAAGAAGGGCAAGATAAAAGTGTGTGTGGTATGTGGAGTTTAAATTACTCTTTTTATTAGCTTTATCTTACAACATTGTCAGCTAACCTTGTTGTAAATCACAACAAGATTTTCTAGGACCGGGAGACGACCGTGGTCGGTAGTGGAAAGCGCAGCTCAGCAGGGCCAGACCAGAGCGCTGGGAAGGGCAGTCAGGGGGCAGGCAGCTCTGACAAACCGCTGCGCGTTCGTCTGTCCAAGGGCCGCCAGGCGCGTAACAACTCCCAGGTCAACGAGGTCGTTAGCCGTGTCAAAAGTGCTGCCAAGCGGGCGGCACGAACCGGGCGCATTTCCGGTGCGACCACGCACCACGCTGGACGCGCTGCTGGCGTCAGGATTAACACCGGAAGCCGACAGCAGCGCGTCACCATCAAGGCCCGTGTGGTTGCAGCGCCACGGGTTGGAGCCAAAGCCGCCATGCAGCGGCATGTGGACTACGCGCAGCGCCACGGTGTAGACAAGGATGGTGGGCCGGCGCGCCCGTTTACCGGCACGAGCGAACTCACGCGCGAGCAGACTTCTCAGTTCGTGGATCGCGCAGAACCTGACCGGCATTCGTTCCGATTCATCGTCTCGCCGGAAGAGGGCGCGAACTTGAATCTAGAAAGCTACACCCGCGATTTGATGCAACAGATGGAGCGGGACCTAGGGACAAAGCTGGACTGGATGGCGGTCGCCCACCATGACACCGACAACCCACACGTGCACATCATCGTGCGTGGGGTGGATGACAAGGGCGGCGACCTGGTGATAAGCCGCGACTACATTAGCAATGGTATGCGCGAGCGGGCACGTGAGCTGGCAACGCGTGAGCTGGGATATCGAAGCGACATCGACATCTATCGCTCTGCTGCGAAAGAGGTCACGCAAGAGCGCTGGACGGGTCTGGATGCGTCCATGCTTCGGGAGCAGCAGAGCCGCGAAAGCGGCCTAATCCATGCCGGCAAGGTGCATGCAGATCCGTTCCGCAACGCGCAACGCCAGCTGCGTCTACAGCGTCTGGCGGTGCTGCGGGATCACGGTCTAGCCACTGAGAAATCGCCCGGCTGTTGGACCATTCATCCGAACGCCCCAGAGGCCATGCGCGCTATGGCGCAGGAACGGCGATTATCAGGCCAGTTGAAGCCACACCTGGATGCGGAACGTAGCCGGCGTGGGATGTTGGCAGACCAAGCGAGCCTCAAGGCCGCGCCTGTGCGGGGCGTGGTCCTGGACCGTGGACTGGCTGACAAGTTATCTGGCACTGAGTACGTCATCGTCGGTGGCTTCGACGGTCAGGTGCATTACGCCACGCTTAGTATTCATTCGGAACGGCATATGCCCGAGCGCGGCCGTGTCGGTGATGTCGTGGAGCTGGGCAGTTACACACCGCCGGCTGCCACATCGGCTGACAAGAATGTGCTGCGGCGTGCCCAGAGTGGGTTCTACGACCCGCGCCAGCATCTTGCCGAGGTGCAGACATGGGACCCCAAGCGGCTGCCGCAAAACGCGACACCGGATTCCTACATCGAAGCGCACGTTCGGCGCATGGAGGCCTTGGCAAGCCGTGGACATGTCACCAAGCGCCTAGACGGCTCGTTCAAGGTGCCGGCGGACTTGCTGGCCCGTCTCGATGGCGATCCGGCGATTGGCCGGCAGCGCAACGCCTTCGTACGGCTCGACGTATTGGGCAAAGGATCGCTCAACCGGCAAAGCCAGGTCATCGCTCGCACGTTCCTGGACGACGAGCTGGCCGCCGGACGACTTGCCCAGCTGCAAGGCACCAACGTCCGCACACGCACGCAGGCGCAGTTCCTGGAAGCCTTGGAAGCCCGTACAGATCGCCTGGTGGCACTACGTATGGCCGAGCGGACCCCCGCAGGCGTCCGACTCGCGGCAGGATTTGACGAGCGGATGCGTGCCCTTGAGCTGGGCGAAGCGCAGCAGCGGCTAGCGGCCAAGTACGGGCAGCCGGTCAATCTGGACGTGGCCCGTCGCTTCCAGGGGAGCGTGCAGGCCATCGAGAACCTCCCCAGCGGCCCCCATGCGGTCATCGTGCAGAACGGCACGTTTGCCGTGGTGCCGGCCAAGGACGGGTTACAGCGCCAGCTGGGCAAGACGGTGGCGGTACAGCTGGCCCAAGGCCAGAGCATCAACCAGGCGTTCCAGTCGGTGCGCATCCGCTTCGCGGCGATGGACGCGCTCGACAAGGGCAAATTGCTAGGACTGACACGGAGCTAGGCCGATGGCCCCCCAAAGCAAACAACGCGAGAAAACCCGGCACGCTGGCGGTCTACGCGGCGGCCCCATCGTGGCCTGCCTGCTATGCCTCTTTCTGGGCGTGTGGGCAGCGACCCAATACGTCGCCTACGCGCTGGCCTATCAGCCCCAGCTGGGCGCGCCCTGGTTTCAGATCCAGGGCCACGGGATCTACGCGCCCTGGTCATACTTCCCGTGGCTGTGGGATTACAACGCGTATGCGCAGGACATCTTCACGCGCGCCATCTACATCGTGGCCGGGTTTGCTGCGCTGGGCTTTGTCGTCATGGTGGCGGTGGCCATCTACCGCACTCGCGCCCAGGAAGACGTCATGACGCATGGCTCGGCGCGGTGGGCCGAAGCCAAGGAAATCGAAAAATCGGGCCTGCTGGGGCAGGCTGGCGTGGTGCTGGGAATGACTGAGGACGGCCGTTACCTGACCCATGACGGCCCAGAGCATCTGGAAGTCACCGCCCCGAGCCGGTCGGGTAAGGGCGTGGGCGTTGTCGTGCCCACGCTGCTGAACTGGCAGGCCAGCGTGGTGGTCAACGACATCAAGGGCGAGAACTGGGAACTGACATCGGGTTACCGGAGCCGGATCGGCTACGTGCTGAAATTCAACCCGACCCAGCGCGACACCTGCCGGTTCAACCCATTGGCCGAGATTCGACCAGGTGATAACGAGGTCAAGGACGCCCAGAACGTCACCGACATGCTGGTAGACCCGGACGGCAAGGGAAAACCCGACCATTGGAGCAAGGAGGCCGACTCATGGCTGCTGGCGGTGGTGCTGCATGTCCTCTACGCCGAGCCGGACAAGACCTTAGCCGGCATCGCGATGTTCCTGGACAACCCTGAACGGACGATGGAAGCCACGCTGCAATACATGCTCGACACCAAGCACCGCAACGGCAAGGTGCACCCGGTCGTAGCGATCGGAGCCAGGGCCATGCTCAACAAGAGCGCCGACGAGCGCAGCGGTGTGCATTCGACGGCGCGTAGCTTCTTCAACCTCTACTACGACCCTATCGTGGGCGCGGCGACCAGCGAGAGCGACTTTCGCATCACCGACCTGATGCGCGCCAAATACCCGCTATCGCTGTATCTGATCAGCCCGCCCAGCGACAAGTCGCGCTTGCGGCCGCTGTTCCGGCTGATGCTGCAACAGATCACCCGCCGGCTCACGGAGGAATTGCACCCGGAGGGCAACAAGCACCGGCTGCTGCTGCTGGTCGATGAGTTCCCATCGCTGGGCAAGCTGGAATTTTTCGAGGAAGGGCTGGGCTACGTGGCCGGCTACGGCATCAAGTGCATGATGATCAACCAGAGTTATAACCAGATAGTTAAGTATTACGGTCCGAGCAACACGGTGATGGACGGTGCACACATCCATGTGTGGTATGCGCCCAACACCGACGAAACGGCCAAGCGCATTAGCGATTCGCTTGGCATGACCACCGAAATTCACCAGCAGACCAACTACACCGGAGGTCGGTTGTCTGGGTGGCTGGGGCACGTGATGGTGTCCAACCAGGAGTCAGCCCGCGCATTGATGACGCCAGGCGAAGTGCGGGAAATGGACCCGTCAAAGAAGATCATCGTGGTGGCAGGCCTGCCACCGATCATGGCAGTGAAAATCAAGTATTACAGCGACGCCAAGTTCCGTGACCTGGTGCCGCCGACCGATGCGCGCGGCAAGGTGTTGGACCCGACCCACAAGTACGCGCCGGTCGCCAAGACCGGCGCCAGGCCATACCCCTATGGTCCGCCCGTCGCCGCCAACCCTTGGACCAAGCTCACCCCCGCTGTGGTGCCGGTTGCGGTGGCGGCCGCCCTGCAACCGGCCGTCCAAGACTCCCGCGACCTGGACGCCACCCCTGAGCCGACGCCCGCACCAGAGGTGGCCGTCGAAGCCGCGCCCATGCTCGATGACGACATCGGCGCCGATGCCGACATCGACACCCATGAAATCACCGTCAGCCCCGCCGCCAAGGCCGATGGCATGGATGCGGCAGACGACAACATTGACTACATGCTCCCATGAAGAAGTCTCACGGTAAGACCATTCTGCACACCCAAGTCGAAACCCGGCTCATGCAGCTCGCAAAACGTGAAGCCGCCGAGCGGCGCATCCCGTTGCGCGCTGTGGTGGAAGCCGCGCTGGCCGAGCGTTACGACCCCGAGCACGCCAAAGCCGAAGAAATGCTGGTCTTGAAGGAGCTGCGATCGCTGCGCAACGAGGTGCGCAACGTGCACTTCGGCAATCAGATGCTGGTTGAGCTAACCACGCTCACCACCAAGAACCTGTTTGCACGCCTGCCTGCTGCCACGCCTGCCAGCAACGCGGCGGGCGAGGGCTTCTACAACGCCCTGATCGCGTCGGTAGAACGCGTTTTCAGCCAACGACAGCCGCTGCTGGACAAGTTGACCGGCTCGTTGTTGCGCGCCCAGACCGATAGCGAGTTCGACGCCCTGCAAGCAGCAACCGGGCAGACCGACAACGCCGACCACGATCCAGAGGTCACCCCATGAGCGCATTACGCTCCACTAATGTGTCCGTTTCGATGATCAGCCACCCACCCGTATGGAGGCTCAAAATCCAGTTGCTTGGCATCTCCCCCACAGTCTGGCGTCGGCTCGATACCTACGCTGATGTGGAATTGGCGCAGCTGCACTACTTCATCCAAGGCGCGATGGGCTGGGAGCTGATGCACCTGTACTCGTACGGGCATGGAAATGGCAGCGAGATTCCCAGCAAACGTCGCTTGTGTGATGTGTCTGGCATTGGAGAGACGCTGATCTACACCTACGACTTTGGCGATGACTGGCAACACCGAGTGACCGTCGAAAAGCTGATGGAAAAACCAACAGGAAGTTATCCGCACTTGATTACCGGCAAAAACGCCTGTCCGCCGGAGGATTGTGGCGGACCATGGGGCTATGCGGAGATGCTCAGGGTGCTTGCTGGCCGCAGCAGTGCCCGCCGACGCGAACTCACGGAGTGGTTAGGGGGCCCATTCGACCCCAACGCGTTCGACATTAGTGAGGCCAGAGAACGTCTTGCCGAGTACGTCAAACTGTCCATGCCGGAAGCTCCACTTTGATTGAACGCCGGCGCTGTGCTCAACCGTGTGGCCTTATGCGCCCCTTCTCTCGCCGACACTGCGCCCTCCCTGCCCTCCCGAGGAAGACAAAAACCATGGGCATCAATTACACCGACGAGTTGGCCAGCTTGGTGCTTTTCACTGGCAACACCGCATTGGCCATCCGCCAATACAGCGCTTACAGCGCGGATGCCGCCCACGCCAGTCGTGCGGCGCGGGATGTCAGGTGGCTGTCTGACAGTCTGCACAACTTCGAGGCCATTGGCCGCAGTGTGTTGCAGGCCAACCACGCACACGTCGCTTTCATGGCTGGTCTGCTGGCCGAGCAGTTCCAGAAGCATTTGCAGACCGATCCGAGTGATCTGGAATCACCGGCTGCCGCTTTCAAGCGCAATGCTCGGTACGTCGATCTGCACGCCGTCATCGCGACGCTACTCAATCTGCAGGCCAAAGCGGCGGCGGCGGTCGAGGAGGCGACGGTTTAAGAGGCGGTTGACACGTTCGCCGGTTGGCGAGAGGATTGAGCTATCGCTGCACAATCAGCGATTCGGCCTATGAAACCGATAAAGGCGGAAAGAGCGCGCAAGCGCCCATCGTTCGATGCTGGCGCTTTTATTTAGCTCGCCAGTTCTATGGTGGGCGGTGCGCGGAGGCCGCAAGGCCTGCCGGTTATCGCTCTTTCCTATCCGGTTTTCATAGCCGCGTACCGTCCACCACCTTTCCTGCGAGTACATTCGCTCTGCAAGAAGGTGGATTCAGCACCAGACGTACCAACACAACGAGGCAGCCTGCTGGTGTGATGAGCGGAGGCCGAAAACGAAAAAACCGCCCCTGGCAGGGCGGCTTTTTCATCACTGGGCTGGCGGGATACACAAGACCAATGGGGCACACAAGTGATACCCCCATCCTAATCCCGCCGGCGAAGCCGTGCAAGAGGGAAAAGGATGCAAAAGCCTAAACGCCGAACACCTTGCCCCGCTGCCGTTCATCGGCGCGGGACATGCCAGCAGTAGAGACAGGCCCACACGCACCAGGCCCAGAACCGACCGCCGCCAGCGGCCGGCCGCACAAGCGTGTGCGCTGGCGTCAGCCCAAGCCGCCGGCCGGCAAGAAGCGCCGGCCGCCTGTGTTGGATGCCACCCGCGACGGGCTGGTGCGCGCCCTGGAAGACCGGAAAGGCGCTTGGAAGCGGATTCGCTACAACGTCATTGTGGCTGGGTATGCCCTGGACAAGGCGCTGACGCGGGTGCGCGGACTGCGCAAGGACGGGGCCGAATCGTTGCTGTCCATGGCCGTAGCGCTGCTCTACCTGGCTGACGTGCGCACCGGCTTTGTGGGTAAGCCACGCCAAGGGGGCGGCCCCTGGCAGCGCTACACGCTGCTCGATCTCGCTCAGCTCGCCTATGGCGGGCAGACGCCCGCCGAGGAACGGCGCGCACGGCGCTCGCTCGACATGATGGTGAGCCTTGGCTGGGCATTCCCCACCAAGCAGGTGCGCCGGCACAAGGCTGACGCCGAGGGCGGCGATCTGTGGTGCAGCGAGGCGGGCGTGCGCCGGCTCAACTTCCAGCGGCTGTGCGACATGGTGGGCACCAGCTGGTTGCTCAAGCGCGATCGCAAGCACGCCGACCAGGCACGCGGCACAGGCGTTGCGTCCTTCACGCAGGCGCAAGCACGCCGTCAGCCGGCCCAGGAGCCGCGCACCGCGCCGCGCAGGGGCGATGCCCGCCCTGCGGCGCACCGCGCCACGGGCGACCCACCAGGCGGCCTACAGCACGCCGCGCAGTACATCGCGGACATAGCGAACATATTCAAAACGTAGCCGTCGCCGGCAGGCTCGCCCCTGCCAGATGCCGCAAAAACAGGCACCCACGCCGGCAAATCTGCCGCACAAAGGCCGGTTAACGCCGCCTGCGGCGGCCTCGATCACCAAGCCGAACCTCTCAACGCCATGCTCCGCGCCAATTTGTCCATCGCCGAGGTGGGTAAGCCTGTGGAGAAATAACGCTATTTGTTCTGTTTAATTGGCAGGCCATCCAGTCAACCTTTGGTTGAAAGCACAGTCAGTAGAGCGCTCAACAGCAGATCGGCGTCGCCGTCGCTGCGCGACGCCGACAGCGTTAGAAGCTCAATAGAGGGGCTACGCCCCTCCCACCGCCACTGCGCGTGAGCAAAACCGGGAAACCAATCAGAGTAAGGGCGCAGTGGCGGCGGTTCCCCCAAGCAAAGAGCAAAAGCGGGTCGGCAGGAAGTCATTAGCCAGACTTCGAGCAGGGCATTGCCCTAGAAGGGCTGCCGGCTTCGGGTGGTCTGCGTTTAAGAGCGGTCACCGTGCGCTACGCGCACACAGAGCCAGAGCGCGGTCAGGATGACTGCACACGCCGAATGCCCTCGCTGCGGCAGACCACCGAGTGCGGCAAGGCCGTATCGGACACTGACAGTTTTCCTTTTGGTGCCCAATAAAAAGCCGGCTCGTTAGCGGGCTTGTTTGTTTCTGACAAGTTGCCTAGGCCGCTTCCAGCACTCGCATTTCGATGTGCAGATCCGCAGCAGCCAGCATGTTCACCAGCGTATCCAAACTGAACAGATCGATCTTGCCGCGCATCAGATCCGACACGCGCGGTTGCGTCACGCCGAAGACCTTGGCCGCCTGGGACTGGCTCAATCCTTCGCGTGCAATGTGATCCTTCAGCGCCATCATGAGCGCCGATCGCAGCTTCATGTTTTCAGCCTGCGGGGGGGTGTCTTCGATCGCGTCCCACACGCTGGCAAAGCGTTCATTAGTCATCGGCTTAACTCCTTCACCAAATCTCGATAGCGTTTCTCGGCTAGGTCCAAATCCGCTTTACTGGTCTTCTGCGTCTTCTTTTGGAAGCAATGCAGGACGTAGACTGCATCGGAGAACTTCGCCACGTAGATGATCCGGAATGCTCCTGCAACATCCCGAATCCGAATCTCTTGGACGCTCTGACCCACGATCGGCATTGGCTTCCAATCGTCGGGCTCGCGACCGCTTTGCACCTGGTCAAGCTGATAGCCGGCCTCGCGCCGTGCCGAGGCGGGGAAAGCGCGCAGATCATCAAGGGCACCGGCCCGGAACTCGACAGGTTTAATGTCAGCCATCCAAACACTATACAAAATTTTGTATAGGCTGGCAAGCCTCCCCTGCCCGGCACGCTGAATCTAAGGGTCGGCAGGGAGTCATTAGCCGGACTTCGGAGAAGGGCATGACCCTGGAAGGGCTGCCGGCTTCGGGTACGTACGTTGAAGAGCGGTCACCGTGCGCTACGCGCACAACAGCGCTTCGCATCCGCAGCGCAAGCCCTCTGTCTGAGACAGTAGGGCATTTTGCTAAAATCCAGTGCTAGCGCCGACTGGCCAAATCGGTGGTGCCATGTTCTATCCACCACAGAGGTACTGCACCGAATGCCAGGCCGACCGCGTGCTGCTGACAGCCACCAAGATCCCAAGCCTGTGCCAGTGGAGAGGCTGATTTTTGCACGCAAATTCCGCCAGGCTCGAAAAGCAGCGAAGCTCAGTCAACGTGGCATAAGAGATAGGACAGGGTTCACTCAAGCGTGGATAAGCGCAGTAGAAACGGGGAAATCGGCACCTAACCTCGACAGCATGGCCGTCTTAGCCAAGTGTGTCGGTGTTCCTTTATGGAAGCTTCTCGTACCGTAGCGCTCGTCACATTTTTAATGGCCCGAGAAGGTGACTTTGAAACCATAATGATATTATTGAGTATGTCATCTGTGGTTCAAGCACAATAAATGCACGCATCGGTCTCCCCACCCACCACCCGCCATAGCCGGCTGCTGGACATGATGAAGTCCGCGCTCGGCGGTGCCATCGGCGAGCTGCTGGACGATCCGGCCGTTGAGGAAGTGCGCGTCAACCCCGATGGCCGGCTGTGGTACGCCAAGGACGGTCGCCGGATTTGCCACGACCACACCCTGGATGTGATCACGCGCATGCGCGTGATCAAGATCGTGGCCGATCACGTCGGCGAGATTGCCGATAAGGACAACCCGAGCTTTCCGGCCGAGCTGCCAGAAACAGGCTATCGCTTCCATGCAGTACTGCCGCCGGAATCACCCGATGGCCCGACGTTTGTGATCCGCAAGAAATCCAATCTGCGGCTCACGCTGGACGACTATGTGACCAACGGGCAGCTCACCCAGCGGCAACGGGATGTCATCGTCAAGGCGGTTCATGACCGCGACAACATCGTGATCGTCGGCGGCACCCACACCGGGAAAACCACCTTTGCCAATGCCGTCCTGTACGAAATGGGCCGCATCACCGGGCGGGTGATCACACTGGAAGACACGCTAGAACTGCGCGTGGAAGCTGATGAAGTCGTGCGCTTGCGCACCGTGCGGAATCGCGACCAGATCACCCGCAGCATGACGCACCTGTTGCGCGATACGCTGCGTATGACACCAGACCGTCTGATCGTCGGCGAGGTGCGTGGCCCGGAGGTCATGGACATGCTCGATGCCTGGAACACCGGCCATCCCGGCGGGCTATGCACCATCCACGCCAACAGCGCCAATGAAGCATTGGAGCGCATCGAGGACCTGCTTGTGCAAGGCGGGTTCCTGCCGGTTCCGCGCAAGATCGCCCGCACGGTGCAGATCATCGTGAGCATCGGTTTCGAGACGGTAGACGACGATGGCCACAAGGTGGTGCGGCGTGTGCGTGAAGTGCTGCGCGTCAAGGGCGTCGAGCAGACACCAGAAGGGCACGTCTACAAGCTTCTGTCAGCCGAGTGACCGTGCCGCTACTTGGTGTGCTAAATGTATACACACTACGTAAAAACACAAAGAACATTCCCCACCGACCCAGGATATGACGATGAAGCTCCGCAACACACGCACGCTCCAGCTGCTGACGCTGGCGGTTCTCCTAGTGCCGGCAGCCGCCTATGCAAGCGGTACCGGCATGCCGTGGGAAGACTGGCTGGACAAGATCCTGAACAGTATTAGCGGCCCTGTCGCCAAGGCCCTCGGCGTGATCGCCATTATTAGTTGTGGCGTGGGCATCGCCTTTTCCGAGGGCGGCACGGGCATGCGCAAACTGATGTATGTCCTTGTCGGTCTGTCGATCGCCTTCACGGCTTCCACGTTCTTCCTGAACTTCCTCGGCTTTGGCGGCGGCGCGGTGTTTTGACATGGACGAGAACGCCAATCCCGATGGCTATGAAGTGCCTGTTCACCGGGCACTGTCCACGCCTCGCCTCATTGCTGGAATCCCTCGTGACATCGCTGTTGTGTCGTTCACGATGGCAGCGGCGTTGATATTTGGCTTGCAATCGTGGTGGAGCTTGCCGCTCTATCTGGTGATCCACATCGGCCTGGTCCTGATGACCAAGTACGACACGCAATGGCCGGCGGCGCTGCGACGCGCTCTCCGTTTAAAAAACCACTACCGCGCATAGCGGGCTACCGGCAGCGATCCGTCAACGCGGACCGCTGCCGGTGGCGCTCAGTGAAGGCCAACCCATGCAGCGACTTCCGAAATACAGCAACGAACCTACCGATATCGGTGATGTGCTGCCGTGGGCATATCTGGTCGCCCCCGGCGTCGTGCTGAACCGCAACGCGTCGTTGATCACGACGCTGCGCTATCGCGGGCCAGACCTGGACTCGGCGACTAAGCACGAACTGATCGCCGTGTCGGCTCAGATGAACAACCTATTCCGCCGCCTTGGCGACGGCTGGTATTTCCAGATCGACGCACAACGCGCCCCCAGCACCAGCTACCCCAGCGGCGAACACTTCCCCGATCCGATGTCCTATCTGATCGATGAAGAGCGCCGCAGCATCGCCGAGACGGGCGTGCACTTTGAGACAACCTACTACTTCACGCTCGGGTGGCTGCCGCCCAAGGCGCGCGAGAGCGCCGCCCGTGCCTGGTTCTTCACTGACCCAGATGGGCAGCGCAAGACCGCGGCCAATCGTGACCGGCAGACCATCAACGATTGGGTGGACAAATTCGTGGTGGAACGCGTGCGGCTGCTGGAAGCCTTCTCGGCCATCCTGCCTGAGGTCCATGCGCTCGACGACACCGAGCTGCTGACCTACCTGCACGACACCGTTAGCACCAAGCGGCATCCGGTGGTGCCGGGTGACGTTTCCCAGGAGTTGTGCCGCGTGCTGCCAGACACCCCGCTGATCGGCGGCAAAGAGCCGAAGCTGGGTAAGCACCACATGGGCATCATCACCGTGCGCCAGTTCCCGACGCAGACCACGCCCGGCATCCTGGACCGCTTGAACCGTATGGGCATGGCCTACCGGTGGGTGACGCGCTGGGTGGCCCTGGACAAGGCCACCGCAGACAAGGAAATGAAGAAGATCCAGCGCGAGTGGTTCAGCGGCCGCAAGTCCTTCATGGTCATCTTGAAGGAGCTACTGAGCAAGTCAGAGTCAGCGCTGGAAAACCCAGAAGCCCTCGCCAACGCGGCCGACGCCAATGCAGCGATGCAGGAAATCGCGGCCGAGGCGGTGGGCTATGGCTACTTCACACAATCGTTGATCGTGCTTGATACCGATCCGCGCCGACTGGAAACCAAGCTGCGCGCGGTCGAGCGCGAAATCAACGGGCTAGGCTTTGTGACCATTGACGAGGCCCGCGATGGCAATGCCATTGACGCGTTTTTGGGCGCAGTACCCGGCAACGCCCAACACAACATCCGCCGACCAATGGTGTCCACGCTCAACCTTGCCCACGCGATGCCAAGTTCCAGCGTGTGGGCTGGGCCACGTTATTGCCAGAACGACCTATTCCCAGGCAATCAGCACCTGGACCATTCCCCGCCGCACATGTTCGTGGTTACCGGGGAAACGACGCCGTTCCGATTCAGCACGTATGTGGGGGACGTTGGGCACACGATGGTCATCGGCCCAACCGGTGCCGGCAAGTCGGTGCTACTCAACCTGGCCGAAACACAGTTCCGGCGCTACGAAGCGGCGCAGGTGTATGTGTTCGACAAGGGCGGCAGCTCGCGCATTACTACCGACCACGTGGGTGGGCGCTTCTACGACCTAGGCGGCGACAGCAGCCCGGCGTTTCAGCCGCTTGCCCACGTGGACAACGACCAAGAGCGAGCGTGGGCGCAAGAATGGCTGATTGACATCATCGTGGGCGAAGGCGTCGATATGACGCCGCAGCGTAAGCGCGCCATCTGGGATGCGCTCAACGAGCTGGGCGCAGACGACAGCCCGGTCGAGCAACGCACCATTTCAGGCTTTACCGTGCTAGTGCAAGATCCAGACATCAAGGAGGCCTTGCACCCGTTCACGGTGGACGGGGCGCACGGCTATCTGCTGGATGCAACGCACGACGACGTGTCGCTGGGAAGCTGGCTCGCGTTTGAAATGGAAGAATTGATGAACACCCCCCAGGTGGTCATGCCGGTGTTGACCTACCTGTTTCACCGCTTGGAGCAGCGCTTCGACGCGAAGCGGCCGAGCATCCTGGTGCTCGATGAAGCATGGCTGTTCCTGGATCACCCCGCGTTTTCGGCCAAGATCCGCGAATGGCTTAAGGTGCTGCGTAAAGCCAACGTCGCAGTGTGGTTCGCCACACAGAGTCTGGCCGACGTGGCGCAATCCAAGATCATGCCGACGCTGATCGAGGCATGCATGACCAAGATCTTCCTGCCCAACAGCAGCGCCCGCAACGACGAGGTGGCCAAGTTCTACCGGATGTTCGGTTTGAATGAGAAGCAGCTGGACATCCTGGCCAGCAGCACGCCCAAGCGCGACTATTACCTGACCAGCCCGCAGGGCAATCGTCTGTTTTCGCTGGGCATGGGACCGTTGGCGCTGGCCGTGTGTGGTGCAACGGGCAAGGAAGCACAGCGCGACGCCATCGCCATCCGCAAGACCACCAGCTCGACCGTGCAGTTCAACGAGGCCTACCTAGCCCACCTGGTCAATAAGCACGACCAGGCGCAGGCCTCCAAGCCGGCAAACCAACGCACGGCATCGCCCCTGCAATGGGCGCTCGACTTCGTGCGCTCCGTTGATAGCAGTCCCGCAGCGCCCAGCAACACCCCCGTCCAAGCCTAACCCCGCATGGAGAACGCTATGACCATTCGTCGCGTCACCGCAGCCCTTACCGTCGCCATTGGCATCGCTGTTGCCGGCGGCTCCGTCGTTTATGCGCCCCCGGCGCAAGCGTTGGTGTGCGCCAATTGCAGCAATCTAGTCACTCAGCTGTTGCAGCAGAGCCAGGAAATCACGGCCTACGCCAAGCAGGTGCAGCAGTATAAAACTCAGTTGGATCAACTGAACTTGCAGATCCAGCAGGTCGCCAACGAGGGCCGTAATCTGACCTCGCTGCCGAGCAACGTGTTCGGCCAATATCAGCAGGTCTATAACTCCTACAAGCAGAGCATCAACCAACTGCGCGGGAGCATGGCTAACCTGCAGAGCACGCGCGACACGTTCGCCCAGCGCTACCCCCAAGTGACCAATGATGCGACGTTCCAACAGCTCTCGGCGATGGTCGATCAGTGGCAATCGCAAGGCCGCAACAACGTGGAGGACGCGCTCTACAGCGGCGCGGCCGTTTTGGACACCCTGGACAGTACCAACCAGCAGTTCCAGACAATGGGCCAGGCCTCGCAGTCCGCGACAGGGGCCCTCGCCGCCACCCAGGCCGGAAATCAGATCAACATGCTGGTTGGGCAGGAAATGATGAAGCTCAACGCACAGACAGCTGCCATGAACCAGGCCGTGCTTGAGGAACAGGCCCGGCAGATGGCGTCTGACCAAGCGAACAACATTGAGATTAATCGAGCCTATGGAAGTAGTGCTTACCAGAAATCAACAGTCCCACCCGCAAATGTCGAGTTCATCAAGTGAAGAAGATCATCTATTCAGCCGTGCTAGTTGCCATTGCAGCCCTCGCCGGGTGTGGTGGCGATCGTACCGCTTCGGTTCCCGATAGAGTCTCAGCTACAGGCAGCATTCCTGGCGATGAACCAATTCCGATTATCGAAAAATTAGGTTTGCCGGAAAAATGCCGACAGCCCGCTGCATTCGACCAGGAGTGTGCAGATCAAATAGATAGCGCATACGGGAAAGGGGCTGGCGCTGATGCAAAGCTTAAGCTGGATTTTTGTGGCGCCTATGGAGGTTGCGTCGGGATGCAGCGCAATCGTGCCTACGAGAAATCGACCGTGCCCCCCGCCAATGTCGATTTTATAAAGTGAAGAAGATCATCTATTCAGTTGCTTCCGCGCCGTCCACTGTGGATCTGGCGAAGTCGGTTTCACAGGGCTGGCCGGATGCGCGAACCATGCCAGCGACTGCATCTAAGTAATAGGACGTTCAGCGATGAACCCGACCACGACAGGCTTCCTCACACAGCTGCTGCAGAACTTTGTCAACGTGTTTTCCAACGGATTTGGAGTTCTGACGCCCCGCGCGTCGGCAATCCTGGGCACGTTAGCCGCCATAGAAGTTGCGTTGGCTGCACTGTTTTGGTCATTGCGCGGTGAAGACTTCACCGCGCCATTCCTACGCAAGCTGCTGCGGATAGGTTTTTTTGCATTCCTTGTGGCGTCATGGCCGACGTTGACCAACGGCGTAGCCAGTGGTTTGGCACAGGTCGGTACGTTGGCCGGTGGCGGTACTGCGACCCTGGTGAAAGATCCTAGCGCGATCCTTGACAGGGCTATGGAGGTCATCAAGCCGATTGACAATAAACTCAAAGACATGCAGCGCGGCAGCTGGATGGACAAGGTTGCGATGCTCGCAGTTGTTGTCCAGTACACAGTTGCGGAGCTATTTATTCTCGGCGCATTCGCGGTGATGGCGCTCACGTGCTTGATCACCGTGATCGAGTTCTACCTGGTATCGGTGCTTGGCCTAATCCTGGTTCCGTGGGGAATCAGCAATCACACGGCGTTCCTTGCGGAAAAAGCGATCGGTGCGGTGATTGCGCAGGGCGTTAAATTGATGGTGCTGAGCTTCATCATGGCTGTCTACGGCAATGTGATGGCCACATTTACGGTGCCGCCGGCCCCCGAAATTCTGGTGACCTACTTAGCTGCCATCTCAGCCGCAGTTATGGCGATCCTCGCGGTACACGCCCCAGCAATAGCGGGCGGGCTGCTCTCTGGGTCACCATCGTTGACAGCCGGCAGTGCGGCCGGCGTGGCCATCGGTGCCGGCGCAGCCGCCATCGGTGCCGGTGTCGGTGCCGCAGCGCTTGGGCGCATGGGCGCCGCCAGTGCGGCCAAGACCATCACAGCTGCCGGGCAGATCCACGGCGCCGGCAGTGCAGCTGCCGCGAACAGCACCGGGGCCGGTGCGGCTGCACTGAGCAATCCCGGTGTTCGTGGCAGCGTCATTGGTGGACTGATGGCGGCAAGCACCACACCGGCCGGCCAGGCCGTTGCAGCCGGTGTTCAACGCGCGGCAAGCACCCGGCTCGGCCAGGCCGCAATCAAGTTCGGCTCGGCCGCCGCTGCAAACATTGATCGCGGCGTCTCAGCGGGCGCCAGCTATGCCGCCGCTGGTGCGTCGGAAGTCGGCCGGATGGCCGCTGCACCGATCACCAATGCCGGCGCAGCGGTGAAGGACGCCTGGTCCCAGGGCGTCGCGATGAGCGGCGGTGTACCGCCGGCAGCTGCGCCGCCACCGCCTGCGACACCTACTCCGTCCCCGGAACGATTGGAAGCCGGCAGACAGCGATTCAGCGACGCAGCGACGGTCGCCAAGGCAACAACGACAGCAGTCAAAGGGGCCACGTCCACCAGCGGTGGCGGCAGTGGCAACCCGACGATTGCCCCCACCAACGACGAGAGCTAACACGCATGAGCAGCACCAAAGACCTACTGCAAACGCCCGTCGGCCAGCGTCCCAGCTCGCCGCCGATGTCGCCCCACCACGATTCGGCTCGCAAGGGCTGGACCGACAAGTTAGAGAAATCAGAGAGCGACAAACGCGCATGGCGCTGGGCGGCGGTAGGCGGCTACGCGTTGTCGGTCTTGCTGGCTGGCGGCCTCATTGCCGTGAGCAATCGGCCGCCACCGAAGCCGCTCATTGCGCGCATCAA
The DNA here is from genome assembly GCF_041475725.2 of Xanthomonas sp. NCPPB 1754. Classification (NCBI taxonomy): domain Bacteria; kingdom Pseudomonadati; phylum Pseudomonadota; class Gammaproteobacteria; order Lysobacterales; family Lysobacteraceae; genus Xanthomonas; species Xanthomonas sp. NCPPB 1754. The sequence continues at coordinate 4,006 of NZ_JCAQOG010000002.1, read as the reverse complement.
CACCGATGGTGCACCACAGGTTGTGGGATACGCGAGTCCCAACTACACGCCCGGCCAGGCGGAGATTCGCTACTTCCTGAAACATTGGGTGGAGCTGGTGCGCACCGTGCCACTCGATCCGGTGGTGGTGAAGTCGGCTTGGAATGAGGCCTACAACTTCATGACGCCGGCCTCCGCAAACAAGCTAAACGCCGAGGCCCGCGTGCCGGGTTCGACCATGAGCAAGGTCGGCCAAGAAACCGTCACCACGCAAGTGACTTCCGTGGTGCCCGTGTCGGCCGACAGCTACCAGGTGCGGTGGATCGAAACGAGCTTCACCGATCAGGGCCAGGTCAAAGAGCGGTCAACGTGGACTTCCACGTTCACCGTCAAGCAAAGCCCACCTGATCGAAAGATCGAGCTGATAAACCCGCTCGGCCTGTTCATCACGGACTTCAATTGGCAGCGCGACATCGGCAGCACCCCCTAATTTTTTCGCCTAAGAGTGCAAACACTATGCAAACCATGAAGGTCTCTCTTCTGCCCCTGCTGCTGTTGTCTGCTGGCATTGCCAATGCGCAGAGCACGCCGCAAGTGCCCGCCATCACCAGCGCGCTCAACGACAACAACACCGCCGCTGCAAACGCAACCCCGTTGGCAAACAACGCCCCTGCACCCGCGCCGGCATACGTACCACCGCCCGTGACACCGGAGCGCGTCTCCCCGCGTGTTGCCAAAGCGCGATCCGACTTCGACAGCAAGCAACGCGCCCAGGTGGCCGAGTACGTCGGCCAGGCGCGGCAGGTTCCTACGAGCAGCAGCACGGCGAACATCGGCGGTCAAACCATCTTCACCTACCGCCCTGGTGCGCTGTACACGATCTATGTCGGGGCTGGCCGTCAGACCGTCATCGACTTCCAGCCGGGCGAGCAGCTGACCGGCGAGGTCAATGGCTCGGACACGGTGCGGTGGCTGATTAGCCAGGTCACCAGCGGCACCGATGCCGGCGAGCAAGTGCACCTGGTGCTGAAAGCCGTGGAGCCAGGTCTGACCAACGACCTGTTCATTGCCACCAATCGTCGCACCTACCTGGTCACCGCGCGTAGCGTGACCGATTGGAGCATGCCTAGCGTGTCCTGGCAGTACCCGATGGACACCTGGAAGGCACAGCAAGCCGTGGCAGCCAAGCGCGAAGCCGTCGAGCCGGTGGCAGTGGCCCCAGACGCGCTGCACTTCAACTACGACATTAAGGGCGGGCGATACGCCTGGAAGCCCATGCAGGTCTTCGATGATGGCGCGCAGACCTATATCCGCATGCCAGCCACGCTCAACGCGACCGATGCCCCGGCGTTGTTCCTGATCGAGAAGGGCGAACCGCTACTGGTGAACTACCGCGTCAAGGGCGTGGCGAACGGTACCAGCGGACCGACCTACATCGTGGACCGCGTGTTTGATCGCGCCGAGCTGCGCGTCGGTGCGAAGCAAACCATCACGATCCGCCGTCGCTAATCACAGAGGTGCCGCATGCAGACCACGAACGGAACCCCGGCTGACGACGAACGCGATCCGGTCACTGGCGAATCGGCCAGCCAAGGCTATCAGCCGCCGCAGGACGCACCTATCCCGCTGGCAACGCCAAAGCCGAAGATCAAGACCCTGGACAAAACGAAGGTCGGCATCATCGCCGGCATCGCGTTTGTGTTGATCGCATTCGCTTTCGTCCAGGCCTTCATGCAGAAGCCAAAACAGAACAAGCCCAAGGAGCAAGCGACGACGGCCAACATGTCTAACAAGCCTGAGGCCTTCAATGCGTTGCCCAGCGACTACGCCACGGCCGCTCAGCAGCGTGCAGAGCGCGTGCCCAAGTTGGGGCCACCCATGCCAGGGGAAACGGGTCAATTGCAGTACGCGGCCCAACAGCAGGCCAGCACGCGAGCCTACGGCAGCGGGCAAGCGCAGACAGCAGCCCAGCAATTTGCCGCCCAGCAGGATCTACAGCGCCTACAACAGGCCGCCAACGCCCGCTACGCAAAAACCAGCTTCCAACAGAGCGGCGGAGCTGGTGGAGCGGGCAACCCGGGCCAGTTCGGCGGGCAGGCTGGATTTGGCGGGATGCCGCCGAACTCCCCCGAGGCGTTGCAACAGCAGCAACTGCTTGCCCAAGCAGCCGCTGCTGCTGCCGCAGCTGGTGGGCTGGACAAAACCGCCCGCGACGATGCCAACCGCCAGGACGACAAGCGGCAGTTCATGGACGAGAAACGCGATACCGGCACGCTGCAATCGCGCCTGACCTTGCCGGCCACACCCACCGTCGTGAGTGCCGGCACGCTGATCCCTGCCCTCTTCCTGACCGGGATCAACAGCGACCTGCCCGGCCAGATCACCGCCCAGGTGTCGCAGCCGGTCTACGACACCCCGACCGGCCGCCACGTGATCATTCCGCAAGGCTCGGTGCTGATCGGTGCTTACGACTCGCGGGTGACCTTCGGGCAGAACCGCGTGCTGCTGGTCTGGCAGCGCCTGCGTTTCCCGAACGGCTCCAGCCTGGACCTTGAGGGCATGGCCGGTGTTGACCTGTCCGGCTATGCCGGCGTGAGCGATAAGGTGAACAACCATTGGGGCAAGGTGCTGTCGAGCGTGCTGCTGTCGAGTACGGTCGCCGCCGCCGTGGCAACGGCAGAAGGTGACAGCTTTTCCGCTTTCCAGCGTGACGCTGGTCAGGCTGCATCCCAGGGCGCGGCGCAACAGATCAACCAAGCCGGCGCCCAGCTGCTCCAGCGCAGCATCAACGTGCAGCCCACCCTGGAAATCAGGCCCGGCCAGCGGGTTGCAGTGATGGTCAACAAAGACTTGGCGCTGTCGCCCTATGGCCCGTGAGCGTGATCTAACGTGTGCAATATCAGTAAACTCCGATGGCTTTACCAACCACCCAACGGAGCCAAAAGCTATGCCTGCAAAAGCCGCACGGCGACAAGTTGTCGCGAACGTGGCCCCTAAGCAGATGAAAGCGATTGACCGCGATGCACAGCGCGCCGGATTAAGCCGACGCATGTTTATGCAAAACCTCATGGAAGAATTTCTGCTTCAACCCACCACCCTGGTTCCCGGCGGCATCTACCGCAAGCTCGACCGCGAACGCCTACGGTTCCACCTGTCCGTGCCCTTGCACAACGCTGTCAACAAGTACGCCAAGAAGCTGGGCGTCACGATCAGCGTCGTTATCACCACCGCTGTAGCCAATCGCTACCCGCTCTAGGAACAACAACATGGCCCGCAAACCATCCGCACTGCCGAAGATCCCCGTCAAGACTGAGCGCGTCACCAAGCGCTTGCAGTTCGATCCCAACCTCATCAAACGTGTTGAGGCCTTCTGCGATTTCTACGCCGAGACCGTGGGCGCAAAACCTGACTGGAACGATGCCGCCGTTGCCCTGATCGAGCATGCGCTCGATGGCAACCGTGACTTCAACAAGTACCTTGCCGAGCAGAACAAGCCAGCTGCATGACCACACCGTGACGCACTCAGTCTGTGCGGCCCACCTCGCGTGGCCGCATCGGACAACCGCCGGAGTTAGCGCATGAACGCACCCGAAAAGAGCCTGGGATACCGCATCGGCGAAATGCTCTACGCCATGTCGCAGTGGTCACGCCCAGCCCGCGCCAGCATTGTGATCGTTGGCATGCTGGCTGCCATCGTATTTTTCTGGCTGTCGATTCCGGCCGCCGCCGTCGCCATCGGGTTTGTCTCGCTGGCGACATTCTGGCTGCTGCTGCCCACCGACCCGCCGGCCGACCCGAACACCGCCGCCAACGACTCGGAGGGCTGACCATGCGCCTATGGATCTGCGAAAAGCGCGACCAGGCCAAGAACATCGCGCCGTTGCTGGGCAACCCGAAACCTGGTCAGGGCTATATCGACACCGACGATGGCCGTGTCACGTGGGCACGTGGCCACCTCCTGGAACAAGTCGCACCGCCAGGCTATGACAAGGCATGGGAAGCCTGGAATTTCGATGTGCTGCCCATG
>NZ_CM192982.1:4495000-5059270 GCF_041475725.2 Xanthomonas sp. NCPPB 1754 | reverse complement strand
CAACGTGTGATCATCTGTTGCCGGCCGCGGGGCGCAGAAAAGCGCCGTGCTCGCAGCCCGGTAGTGAAAAGAGGATGGACCAGACTAGCACCGAGGGCAGGGTTTTCCCAGAGTTATTCACAGGGCCATCCACAGGCCGCCGCCGTCCTCCTCCGCGGTAAGGCAAGCAGGGTGTTGACCTGCGGCGCGGCAGGCCTATAGAATTGCCGGTTCTATTCGTCTCCATTCATGCAGAGGGCCCCATGGCCACCAAGCGTACTTTCCAACCCAGCAATCTCAAGCGAGCACGCGACCATGGTTTCCGCGCACGTATGGCAACCGCCGACGGCCGCAAGATCCTGGCTCGCCGCCGCGCCAAGGGCCGCAAGCGCCTGAGCGCTTGATTGCCGCGCCGCTCCCTGCGGCCGAGGCAGTCCCTACCGTGAACGCATCGAACCCGTGCAGGCGATTTCCTCGCTCTGCGCGGGTTCGTACGCGTGCGCAATATACGATCGTTTTCGATACTGCACGTCGCACCTCGGACCCACTTCTAAGCCTGCACTGGCGCACCGGCGATACACCGCCGCGCCTGGGCATGGCCGTGTCGCGCAAGGTCGATACGCGCGCGGTTGGACGTAACCGCATCAAACGTGTGCTGCGCGATGCCATGCGGCATCTATTGCCCGAGCTGGCCGGTGGTGACTACGTCATCGTGGCGCGCTCGGCGGCGGCAAAAGCGACCAATCCACAGATCCGCGATGCCTTCGTGCGTCTGCTGCGCCGTGCCGGCGCATTGCCCCTGCCTGCTGCGCCCGGCACAATGCCGCCCGCCAGGACGGTGCGCCCATCCTCCCCTTCCCCGACAGAGCCGGAACTGTAGTTCCGACTGAGCGAGTTGCTGCCCGATGAACCAGACCCGTGTTTTCCTGATTTTTGCCTGGCTGATGGTCGCGGCGTTGCTGTGGATGGAGTGGGGCAAGGACAAGGCGGCTGCCAATGCGCCGGTGGCCGCGGCGACCCAGGCGGTGCCGGCGGCGCGCGATCCGGATGCGGCAGCGCCGAGCGCGGCCAATGTGCCTTCGGCCCAGCCCATTCCGCAGGCCGGCGCGCCGGGCACGGTGCCGGCGACCAGCAGCACTGCGGCAACACCGGCTGCAGCCGGCGCTGCGCCGGTGGTGACCCTGACCTCGGATGTGCTGCGCCTGAAGCTGGACGGCCGCAGCGTGCTCGATGCCGAGCTGCTGCAATTCCCGCAGACCAAGGACGGCACCGCGCCGGTCAGCCTGCTGACCGAAGATCCGGCGCACCCGTATAACGCCACCAGCGGCTGGGCCAGCGAGCATTCGCCGGTGCCGGGTGTAGGCGGCTTCCGCGCCGAGCAGCCGGGCACGACGTTCGAAATGGCCAAGGGCCAGAACACGCTGGTGGTGCCGTTCGTCTGGAATGGCCCCGACGGCGTCTCGATCCGTCGCACCTTTACCCTGGAGCGCGGCCGCTATGCCATCTCGATCAAGGACGAGGTGATCAACAAGAGTGGCGCGCCGTGGAACGGCTACGTGTTCCGGAAGCTGAGCCGGGTGCCGACCATCCTCAGCCGCGGCATGACCAATCCGGATTCCTTCAGCTTCAATGGCGCGACCTGGTACAGCCCGCAGGAAGGCTACGAGCGGCGCGCGTTCAAGGACTACATGGACGACGGCGGCCTGAATCGCCAGATCACCGGCGGCTGGGTAGCGCTGCTGCAGCACCACTTCTTCACCGCGTGGATTCCGCAGAAGGACCAAGCCTCGCTGTACGTGCTGGCCCAGGACGGCCCGCGCGACGTGGCCGAGCTGCGCGGCCCGGCCTTCACCGTGGCACCTGGCCAGACCGCCAGCACCGAAGCGCGGCTGTGGGTAGGCCCGAAGCTGGTCAGCCTGATCGCCAAGGAAGACGTCAAGGGCCTGGACCGCGTGGTCGATTACAGCCGCTTCTCGATCATGGCCATCATCGGCCAGGGCCTGTTCTGGGTGCTGAGCCATCTGCACAGCTTCCTGCACAACTGGGGCTGGGCCATCATCGGCCTGGTGGTCCTGCTGCGCCTGGCGCTGTATCCGCTGTCGGCTGCCCAGTACAAGTCCGGTGCCAAGATGCGCCGCTTCCAGCCGCGCCTGGCGCAGCTCAAGGAGCGCTACGGCGACGATCGCGTCAAGTACCAGCAGGCGACGATGGAGCTGTTCAAGAAGGAAAAGATCAACCCGATGGGCGGCTGCCTGCCGCTGCTGATCCAGATGCCGATCTTCTTCGCGCTGTACTGGGTGCTGGTGGAGTCGGTGGAACTGCGCCAGGCGCCGTGGCTGGGCTGGATCCAGGATCTGACTGCGCGCGACCCGTACTTCATCCTGCCGCTGCTCAACATCTCGATCATGTGGGCGACGCAGAAGCTGACCCCGACCCCGGGCATGGACCCGATGCAGGCCAAGATGATGCAGTTCATGCCGCTGGTGTTCGGCGTCATGATGGCCTTCATGCCGGCCGGCCTGGTGCTGTACTGGGTGGTCAACGGCGGGCTGGGCCTGTTGATCCAGTGGTGGATGATCCGCCAGCACGGCGAGAAGCCGAGCAAGATCATCCAGGCCAACGCCAAGTAAGTACACGAAGGCCCGCCGCAAGGCGGGCTTTCTGCATATCAGCCCGCATTGAGTGCCTGTTGTCTCTTTCGCCAAGGACGCCGTCGTGACCACATCGCCGTTGCATCGCCTGTTGCTGTGCGCAAGTTGCGTCGGAGTGCTGGCACTGGCCGGCTGCGGCACGCAGGACGCCAGCGATGCTGCCGGCGCTGCGAAGCCCGCGGCTGCAACGAGCGCTGGCACGCAGGCGGACAAGACCGGGAACGCCACCGGTGCATTGATCGCGCAACTGCGCGAACAGCTGGACCGGCACCGCCGCATCATCGTGCTGCTGGCCGATGAGGACAAACAAACGCCACGCGATCGCGCCACCTCCAGCAGCGTGGGCCAGCAGTTGTTTCATGAAAACCTGGAGCAGCGCGAACGCATTGCCGCATCGTTGGACACGATTCTGGCTTCCAAGGATGCACGCCGGTTCGCGACGATTGCCGCAGTGCTGGACGAGGTGGAATCTGCGTCGGATCTGTTCGATGCCGACCGCCTGGCATTTGCCGAGGTGCTGCGCGATCTGCATGCGCGCATCGGCCGCGACTCTGCATTGCCGGCGGTGAAACTGCATCAGCGCATCGGCGAGGATCTGGAGGCGCTGGACGAGATCGAGCGCAGCTACAACAAGGAGTTGACGCAGATCTTCAGCCGTCGATCGCAGCCGCGCCATCGTGCCCAAGCGCGAGAAATGGGGCGACTACGTGGCGCAGTTGCGCACGCTCTATACGCGCGAGAACATCCTGCGCGACCATGGCGTGGTCGAGCCGTACCCGTTCGCCGCGCGCGACAGCGACAGCGAAGTGTTCGGCCGCGACCTGCCGCCCAAGACAGTGGTGCTCACCTTCGACGATGGCCCGCACAAGGCCTACACCGAAGAGATCGTGGCGATTCTCAAGCGCTACGATGTGCCCGGCGTGTTCTTCGAAGTGGGGCGCAACCTCGGCAGCCTGGATGCCAACGGCAAACCGCAACTTGCGCCGCTGTCGAAGATCAGTCATTCGCTGATGGAAGAAGGCTATGCGGTGGGGAACCACAGCCTCACCCACGCACAGTTGTCCAAGACCACCGGCGATGCACTGCGTCGCCAGGTTCTGGATACCGACACCTTGCTGCGTGCAGTGGACGACAAGCGCGCGCCGCTGTTCCGGTTTCCGTATGGCGCACGCAATGCGGAAGGCTTGCAGCTGCTGGGCGAAGCCGGCCTGAAATCGATCATGTGGAACATCGACTCGCTGGACTGGGCCGATCCGGTGCCGGAATCCATCGTGCAACGCGTGCTCGATCAAGTGAACAAGGAGCAGCGTGGCATCGTGCTGTTTCATGACATCCACGACCGCGCAGTGAAGGCGCTGCCGCAGATTCTGGATCGTCTGATCGCCGACGGTTACCAGTTCGCCGGCTGGAATGGCCGTGAGTTCTCGGTCGCGCGCGCACCCGGCGCGGCGGCCGATGCCACGGTGACCATCGGCTATGCGAAATCGTGGGCGATCGTGATCGGCATCGACGACTACGCGCATTGGCCCAAGCTGGAATATGCGGCCAACGATGCGCAAGCGATTGCCAGTACCCTGACCGGGCCGTTGGGATTTCCGTCCTCGCAAGTGATCGTGCTCAAGGACGGGCAGGCCACGCGCAACAATATCCTGGCCGCATTCCACGACCGCCTCGGCGAAGGCCGTGCACAAACCAACGACCGCGTGTTCGTGTTCTTTGCCGGGCATGGCGCCACACGACGGCTCGCTTCCGGTCGCGATCTGGGTTACATCATTCCGGTCGACTCGGACCCGCAGCATCTGCCCAGCGATGCGATCGCAATGAGCGATTTGCAGAACATCGCCGAAAGCCTGCAGGCCAAGCACGTCTTGTTCGTGATGGATGCGTGCTACAGCGGGCTGGGATTGACGCGTGGCGGGCCGACGTCCAGCGCGTATCTGCGCGAGAACGCGCGGCGCATCGCGCGCCAGATGCTCACCGCCGGCGGTGCCGATCAACAGGTGGCCGATAGCGGGCCCAATGGGCATTCGGTGTTCACCTGGGTGCTGTTGCAGGCATTGGCTGGCAAGGGCGACCTCAATGGCGATGGCTTGATCACCGGAACCGAACTGGCCGCGTACGTGGCGCCCGCGGTGTCGGCAGTCTCGGCGCAGACGCCGGCATTCGGCAGCCTGCCCGGTTCGCAAGGCGGCGAATTCGTGTTCCAGGTTCCCAGCGGCGAAGAATTTCTCACTGCGCAGACCGCGCAGCTGTCGGCTGATGCGATTGCGCTCAACTCACGCGTGGACGCAGCACGTCCTGTGCCCGCCGCAGCCGGTGTGGCAGTGGCTGCAGTGCCGGTGACGGTGAAGACACTGCAAGGTGGCCAGGCCACGCTGGTGTTGCCCACCGCAGCGAAGAGCAGCGATCGCCAACGTGCACAACTGGCCAACGAACGCGGCCTGCAGTTGTACAAGGAAAAACGCTATGCCGATGCGGCCGAGCAATTTGCCGAGGCACTGAAGCTGCGCCCGGATTTCGCGCTGGCGGCCAACAACCTGGGCTTTGTGTATTACCGTCAGGGGCGCTTTGCCGAATCGGCGCGCTGGCTGGAAAATACCTTGAAGATCGATCCCTCGCGCGCGGTGGCCTATCTCAATCTCGGCGATGCATATGCAAAGGCAGGCGATCGCGACAAGGCGCGCAAGGCCTATGCCACGTACCTGGAATTGCAGCCGCAAGGCAGTGGTGCCGAGCAGGCGCGCGCACAGCTGCAATCGTTGTGACCGGACGCGCGACACGACATGGCGTGCAGACGCCAGACAGCGCGGATGTCGTCATGGGAGGTGATTCAAAAGTGCCCGCAAATATGTGGGTCGGCGTTGTTGGCTGCGCCGTTTAAACTCCAGGTGTCCTTTTTCAATCCACGTAGAGCAGTGCCCATGTCGTCTTCCGCTTCGACCATCGTTGCCATCGCCAGTGCTGCCGGAATCGGCGGCGTGGGCATCGTGCGCCTGTCCGGGGCGCAGTCGGTGCAGATTGCAGCGCAACTGGGAATTGCGCGGATGCAGCCGCGGCATGCGCACTACGCGCGTTTTCGCGACGGGCAGGGCGCCATCATCGACGATGGCATTGCGCTGTGGTTCAACGCGCCGCACAGCTTTACCGGCGAAGACGTCGTCGAGCTGCAAGGCCATGGCAGCCCGGTGCTGTTGCGGCAACTGGTTGCCCGCTGCATCGAACTGGGCGCCCGCCAGGCACGCGCCGGTGAATTCAGTGAGCGTGCGTTCCTCAACGGCAAGCTCGATCTTGCGCAGGCCGAAGCGATTGCCGACCTGATCGCAGCCGGCGACCTGCGGGCGGCCCGCGCCGCGCGGCGCGCACTGGACGGGGTGTTTTCGCGACGGGTCGATGCGGTAGCCGACACCCTGACCCGCCTGCGTATCCACGTGGAAGCGGCCATCGACTTTGCCGACGAGCCGCTCGACACCTTGGGCGGCAACCAACTACGCGATGGTCTGGGTCAGGCGCGCAACGTGCTCGCCCAGCTGCTGCGCGATGCCGAACGCGGACGCAAGTTGCGCGACGGCCTGCATGCGGTGTTGATCGGTCCGCCCAACGCCGGCAAGAGTTCCTTGCTCAATGCGCTGGCCGGAAGCGACCGGGCGATCGTCACCGATGTCGCCGGCACCACCCGCGACACCTTGCACGAAGCCATCCAGCTCGACGGCTTCGAGTTGACCCTGGTCGATACCGCCGGCCTGCGCGATGGCGGCGATGCGATCGAACGCGAAGGCATGCGCCGTGCACGCGCCGAGCTGGAGCGCGCGGACCTGGCACTGGTGGTGCTGGATGCACGCGACCCGCAGGCCGCCCGCGATGCCATTGGCGATGCCGTCGATGCCGTGCCGCGTCAGCTGTGGATCCACAATAAATGCGATCTGCTCGGCAATGCCGCATCGCTCGATGCCAATGCGATCGCTGTCTCTGCCGTGACCGGACAAGGACTGGAGCAATTGCACATCCGCCTGCGCGCGCTTGCGCTCGGCGATGGCGTGGACAGCGTCGAGGGCGAATTCTCTGCCCGTACGCGGCATGTGCAGGCGCTGCGTCGCGCCGAACAACACGTGGACGCTGCCGATCTGGAACTGGGTTTCGAGCAGCTGGAACTGGCTGCCGAAGAACTGCGCCTGGCACATGAAGCGCTCGGCGAGATCACCGGAAAGCTCAGTGCCGATGACCTGCTCGGCAAGATCTTCTCGAGTTTTTGCATCGGCAAGTGATGCGGCGATGCCCAGCGCGATGAGGCGCGCGGGAACCGTCGGAACCGGGCCGCACCCAGACGCAGCTGCCGCCGCACATCATCTGCGTGGACGGCGATGCGGGCGCAACCTCTCGCACGTCGTCCGAGCACTGCAGGCGCATCGGCCATGCGCGTGCGGTGGACTACATCACCCCAGGCAATGCGGTCCCTAGCGCTTGGTTTTCCGCGTTGCACGCAGCCACCGAGGACACAGCCGGCTGCTTGGCCTGCGCCTGTTCGATCTCGCGGCGTGCGGCGGCCAGGTCTTTTTCGAACGCAGGATTGGCGTGCAATGCGGCGACCGTGGCAGCGCCCACCACGCGGCCCTGGGTGACATCGCTCTGCCAGTGCACGTTGCAGACCAGGCGGCTGTCGCCGAAGGCGCGGCCGCGCGCGAGCAGGGCGTCGCGGTGGGCGGGGGCGATTTCGGACAGGATCAGGCCCCAGGTCCAGCCGATGGCGGTGTGGCCGGAGGGGTAGGAACCGTTCTTGCGCAGGGCCGCGTCATCGGCCGGGGTGCACATCGGTTGCGCGTTGCGCATGAAAGGACGCGGGCGTTGATAGCGTGCCTTGGCGGCGCTGGTCGCGGTGCTGGCATCGCGCATGCTGCGTTCGAGCAGACGGATCAGATGCGGGGTGCTGGCCTGGTCGATCTGTATGCCCAGCGCGCAGCTGAAGTGCGTGGCCGCAGCCGGAAAGCTCAGCACCGCGTCCTGCGCGGCCAGCTCCCAGCGCGGTGTCCCGCGCAGGGCGAGCATGGCCTTGGCGACTGCCTCGTCGTTGGCGAGCGCAGCGCTGCCCTCCTGCGGTGGCGGTGGCACCAGCTGCACGCTGTCGGGCAGTTGTTGTTTCTCCAGGTACCCATGCGCATCGGTGGCGAGCACCGAATCTTTCGCGGCTGCCTTGTCCCGTGCACTTGCGATGCCGCTGCCGATCAACAATGCGGCGATGGCAACGCTGACCAGCGTCCGGTGAGAGTGGCAAGCAATGCGCTGCGACATGGCAACCTCAGACAACACGAATGGAAGAGCCCGCAGATTACGACGGCTCGATGACAGCTGCATGCCAACGCGACGCAGCAACGGCCAGGGATGCGAAACGGTTGTCGTTGCACTGTCATGTTTCGGTCGCATCGACGCAAGACAACTGTCGCACGCTTGCCGCCAACTTTTGACTCGTCCCCAACGCCGCTCATGCCCAAGACCCATCAGTTAAGTGCCGCCGTTCTCGCCGCGCTCGTGCTCGCGCCTGCCGCTTACGCCGCCGACCCTGAGGTGTCTGCCGATACTGGTGCGACCGTGCAGCAACTCGATGCGGTGTCGGTGATCGGCCAGGGCGAAACCCGCCAGGTGCAGCGCATCACCCCGCAGGACATTGCGGTGTTGCCGCCGGGCACCAGCATCCAGAAGCTGCTCAACCGCATGCCGGGCGTGAACGTGCAATCCAACGATGCGTTCGGTGCCAACGAAGAATCGCAGACGATCAGCCTGCGCGGCTTCAACGGCACGCGCCTGGGCTATACGCTCGACGGCCTGCCGCTGGGCGACAACGCCTATGGCAACTACAACGGCCTCAACATCAGCCGCGCATTGATTGCGGAAAACTTCGGCGGCGTGGAGCTGGCCTCGGGCATCGGTGCGTTGGGCACGGCGTCGACCAGCAACCTGGGCGGCACCATCCAGTATTACTCGGCAGATCCGTCCAGCGTATTCGGCGGGCAGGTGTCGCAGACGGTGGGCTCCGATGCCAATCGGCGTACCTTCCTGCGCGTGGATACCGGCGATTACAACGGGTTTTCGGCGTATGTGTCGGGCATCAACGCCGAAGCCGACATGTGGGCGCGCCCGGAATCGCCGACCACCACGCGGCAGTTCAATGCCAAGGGCGTGTACCAGTTCGATGGCGGCAAGCTGACCGCATTCGCCGATACCTCGCGTACTTCGCAGGCCGACTATGCGTACCTGTCCAAGAGCGGCATGGCACGCGGCCTGGGCTGGGACTGGAATCTGTACGCGCCGGACTGGAACCGCGCATTGGCTGCAGCGTATTGCGCACCGGCCACGCGCAATGCCGCGCGTTGCGGTTTCAGCGGCGGTGTCGACAACATCGACGATGCGTATTACCAGAGCCGCGCCTTGCGCGACGACGACCTGTTCTACGTGGCCGGCGATTTCCAGCCCAACGATGCGATCAGCCTGCATACGCAGGTCTATCACCACGAGAACAAGGGCCAGGGCCACTGGTGGTCGCCGGGCCAGGCGTCCAATCCGGGTACGCCGCAGGCATTGCCGATTTCCATCCGCAGCACCAATTACTGGATCAACCGCACCGGCGGCATCGCCTCGCTCGGTTGGGATCTTGGCCCGCATCATCTGGAAGCGGGCCTGTGGTACGAGCGCAATCATCACGATGTGGAGCGCAATTTCTACTGGATCGATGGTCCGGTCAGCGACGACAAGTTCCTTCAGAATCCCAATCGCCGTTTGTTCTCGCAGAACTACATCATCACCACGCGGCAGTTCTACGTGCAGGGCAATTTCAAGTTCCTGGATGAGCGTCTGAGCCTGGACCTGGGCATCAAGAGCCCAAGCACCGAAATGACCGCGCGCGAGACGCCGGGCGTGGCAGTGGAAGCGCCGGTGGCCACCGGTTCGCTCAAGGCCAGCGAATCGGTGTTGCCGCAGATCGGCGTGGGCTATCGCCTGGCCGAAGGCCAGGAAGTGTTCGCCTCGTACGCGGAAAACATCGCCGCGTTCCAGGGCGGCGGCGCCGGCGGCCCGTTGCTGGTGACCCAGGCCTCGTTCGATGCCAGCGTCGGCGCATTGGAGCCGGAGAAATCGCGCACGCTGGAAGCGGGCTATCGCTTCGTGCGCGACCGCTTCGAAGCCTCGCTGGTCGGCTACGACGTCACCTTCGATAACCGCCTGCTTTCGCTCAACCCCTGCGCCAGCATCCAGCAGGGCACCACCCCCGCATGCACCACGCGCTTCTTCAACGTGGGCTCGGTGAGCAGCCGCGGCGGCGAACTGACGGTGATCTGGAAGCCGACCAGCTACCTGCAGTGGTACAACTCGGCCTCGATCAACCGTTCGACCTACGACGACAACTACGTGCAGAACGGCGTGGTGATTCCCACCGCCGGCAAGTACACCGTCGACACGCCCAAGCGCATGTTCGCCAGCGAACTGGCCTTCAATTACGGGCCGTGGAATCTCAACCTGCGCGGCAAATACACCGGCCAGCGCTACTACACCTACACCAACGACCAGGGCTTCGGCGGCTACACCGCCTTCGATGCGGGCGGTGGTTATGACTTCGGCCAGGTTGGCGTGCTGCAGGGGCTCAAGCTTTCGCTCAATGTCACCAACCTCACCGACAAGCGTTACGCCTCCAACCTGACGGCCTTCGCCAATAGCGATCCCAACGGCCGCCAGCTGGCCTTCCATGCCAGTGCGCCGCGGCAGGTGTTCTTGACGCTGGATGCGAAGTTCTGAGGAGGGGAATCGGGATTGGGAATCATAAGAGCCGGTCTTGCGGTTGCTTACCGAATTCCGGTTTCCATCGACGCAGACAGTTTTAGGCTGGCGAACAAGACGTCGCGAGTGATGTTCCGGCGGGTGCGGACGATGCAGCGGAAGCGGGATGTACAGTCGTACCTCCCGCGCCGCCTATCGACCAGACTCGCCCGGCGGTCAGGCGTCGATTCGGTACCTGTTTTTCGTTGGAGAGATGCATGATGCAGTTCGGTCGTATCTGGTTGGTGGGAGCGATGATGGTTGGCATGAACGGCCCGGCAGTTGCCGAAGCGCCGCTGGCCAAGACGGTGCAGATCTTTGCGCACCGCGGCGCCAGTGCGCTGCGTCCGGAACACACCCTGGCCTCCTATGCCAAAGCCATTGTCGATGGCGCCGATTTTGTCGAGCCGGATCTGGTGTCCACCAAGGATGGCGTGCTGATCGCGCGGCACGAGAACGAGATCGGTGGCACCACCGATGTGGCCAGCCATCCGGAATTCGCTGCGCGCAAGACGCGCAAGACCATCGATGGCCAGGCAATGGACGGCTGGTTCACCGAGGACTTCACGCTGGCCGAATTGAAGACCTTGCGCGCACGCGAGCGCTTGCCGCAGCTGCGTGGCACGCGCTGGGATGGCCAGTTCCAGATCGTGACCTTGGACGAGATCATCGATTTCGTCGCGGCCGAATCTGCCGCGACCGGCCGCACCATCGGGCTGATTCCGGAGATCAAGCACCCCAGCTATTTCAAGGCGCTGGGCCTGCCGATGGAAGACAAGGTGCTGGCCACCTTGCAGGCGCATGCCTATACCCGGACTGCGCCGATGATCATCCAGTCGTTCGAGACCGGCAACCTGCGCTATCTGCGCGACAAGATCGGGCGCACCAGCAACATCGGCCTGCTGCAGTTGCTCGGGGGCGCGCAGATGGCGCTGCCCGATGCCGGCACGGGCGATGCGCCGAAGACCTACGGGCAGATGATCACGCCCGACGGCCTGAAGCAGGTCGCACGCTATGCCGATGCGATCGGCCCCGACATCCGCAGCATCATCCCGCTGGATGCGCAGCAACGTTTGGGCGCGCCCACCAGCCTGGTGCACGACGCACATGCGGCCGGGTTGCAGGTGCAGCCGTATACGTTCCGTCCGGAAAATTATTTTCTGGCCGCCAACAACCGCAGCGGCGGCGCGGTGACCGAGCGCAACGACGCCGGCGCGTTGGTCGAGTTGCAGGCGTATCTGGATGCGGGCATCGATGCGTTCTTTGCCGACGACCCGGGCCTGGCGCGGCGCGCATTGAGCGGGCACACCTCGCGCTAATCAGCATCTGTAGGAGCGCGCCAGAGCGCGACGGGCTCTAGCGGTACAGCCCGTCGCGCGCAGGCACGCGCCCACGCAGGGCAGCGCAGCGCGATCGACCGAGTCGTGGTTGCCTGATCCGTCTCAGGTACCCGGCGGCCGTTCGCGCGGCGGGAAATGCAGCACCACGCTCTGCGAGCCATCGTCCTGGCGCTGCCACAGCACCGGCACCTGACGCGGCGGTGGCGGTTCCAGCATCGCGTGTTCGGAGTTGCTCACCTCCCAGGCAGCGTCTTCGTCCTCGTCTTCCCAGCTGTAGCGCGGCTTGGCCTGTTGCGGGTCGCGCAGGCGCAGCAGCAGGGCGGCGATCAGGCCGGCCACCGCACCGCCCAGATGCGATTGCCAGGACACGCCGGCTTCGTGCGGCAGGATGGTCATCAGCATGCCGCCGTAGAACAGGAAGGCGATCATGCTGGTGGCGATCGCGGGGCGGTCGCGGCGCAGCAGGCCCAGCACAAACACCAGGAACATCAGCCCGTGGGTCACGCCGCTGGCGCCCAGATGCCGGCTGCCGGGTTCGCCCAGCAGCCAAGCGCCCAGGCCCGAGCCCAGCCACAACAGCGGCAGCGCCATGACGGTGGCACGCGGATACACGCTGCCGGCCAGCGTGCCCAGGATCAGCAGCGCCGCGGCGTTGGCGCCCAGGTGGGCCAGCGAACCATGCAGCAGCGGTGCGGTGAGGATGCCGCGCAGGCCGTCGGCCTGCAGCGGTGCCACCGCCCAGGCGCGCCAGTCGAACATGCCCTGGGCGGTGAACACCGCCACCAGCAGCAGCACGGCGGCAAGGCTCACATTGAAGGCGCGCAAGACCCGGGAACGATCCAGGCGAGCTTGGGCGGTGGTGTCGGCGGCGGCAACAGGATGCGGTGTCATACCTTCACGGATGGCGTCACGCGGGTTTTTTTACAAGCCTCTCAAACTCGGGATAAGCAGGCCCGGCGGCGGGATAATCCAATCCCGCCGCCGAATCCTGGCGTCGTCTGCCGCGCATGACGCAAGTGGATGAGGCGCGGCACCGCACGTGCCGCGCCATCCGCCATCTGCAAAGTCCACTTCCGGCCGATCTGCAGCTTGGCTGCAGGGCCCTTGCCCGCCCACCATCGCGGGACACGCTGCAAGTACGTCCTTGTAAGCTCTGGCGCGGCATCCATGCCGCTCAAGGTCCCGCGACGGTGGGCGGGCAAGGACCTGGCGAGATGGTCGGTGCGCATGGTTGCCAGCAGTGCAGGCTGCGCCACGATTCCCGATTCCCGATTCCCGAACCACCAATCCCGGCCCCTCAGTGCCCGGCCGGCCTGGGCGGGCGCAGCAGGCTCAGCACGATGGTGGCGACCAGGATCGCCACCACCACGCCCAGCGACACCAGCACCGGGATCTTGTAGAGATCGATGATCATCATCTTGATGCCGATGAACACCAGGATCACCGCCAGGCCGTAGGGCAGCAGGTGGAAGCGGTCGGCCATGCCGGCCAGCAGGAAGAACATCGCGCGCAGGCCCAGCACCGCGAACACGTTGGAGGTGAGCACGATGAACGGGTCGGTGGTGATCGCGAAGATCGCCGGGATGCTGTCCACCGCGAAGATCACATCGATCACCGCGATCAAAATCAGCACCACGAACAGCGGCGTAAACCAGCGCTTGCCGTCCTTGATCACGCTGAGCAGGTTGCCGTGGTACTGCGGGCTCAGGCGCAGGTGCCCGCGCATCCAGCGCAGCACCGGGTTGGCTTCCAGATCCGGCTCCTTGCCGGCGGAGAACCACATCTTGATGCCGGTCAGCAGCAGAAACGCGCCGAACACGTAGAGCAGCCAATGGAACTTGGCCAGCAGCATCGAGCCGGCAAAGATCATGATCGCGCGCAGCACGATGGCACCCAGCACGCCGATGATCAGCACGCGCTGGCGCTGTTCTTCGGGCACGCCGAAGTAGGTCATCACCATCAGGAAGACGAAGATGTTGTCGACCGCCAGGGATTTTTCCACCAGGTAGCCGGTGAGGAACTGCAGCCCGATCTGGTCGGCCTGGGCGTCGCCGACGCTGCCTTGCAGGTACCACCACAGCCCGGCATTGAAGGCCAGCGCCAGCAGCACCCAACCGATGCTCCACCAGGTGGCTTCCTTGAAGGTGACCTTGTGGGCGCCGCCGTGGCGCATCAGCACCAGATCGATCAGCAGCGCGGCGATCACCACCACCGCGAAGCCACCCCATAACCACACGTTGCCCATGGTTTGCATAAGAATCCCGAAAAAAGTGAAAGCGGCCTGGACAGCCGGCGGGCTGAGGCCTTGTGACACGGAAATCGTGGATTCCGGGTGACGGACCTTCGCCTGCGCGGCGAAGGTCTCGCTCGCAACCGGCCGGGCCGGTTGCCGTTGCACCGGAGCGCTGCACATGGCGGGCTCGTAATGACGGCGACAACGCTGGGAGCTACTCCCCTTCTGCGCCCGATTCTGCGTGCACGGCGCAGGCACGTCAATCCAGCCGGATACAATGGGCCGATGAATATTCCAGTCCCCGTCGTCCGTCTCAAGAATGCCTGGCGCTCCAGCCACCCGTGGATCTTCCAGAAGCTGGTGGAAAAGCCCGCCGCCAAGCCCAAGCCCGGCACCATCGTCGATGTGGTCGGCGTGGATGGGGAATGGATTGGCCGCGGCTTCTACAACGGCCATTCGCGCATTGCCGTGCGCATCCTGGAAACCGACCAGTCGGTACCGGTGGATGCGGGCTGGTTCTCGCGCAAGATCGCCGCGGCAGTGAGCCTGCGCCGCGACTGGCTCAAGCTCGATGGCGTGTCCGACGCCTGGCGCGTGGTGCACAGCGAGGGCGACGGCCTGTCCGGCCTGGTGGTGGACCGCTACGGCGACCTGGTGGTGGTGGAGTTCTTCGCCGCCGGCATGTTCCGTCATCGCGAATGGATCTACGAGGCGCTGCGCGAACAGTTCCCCGGCTGCCGCTTCCACAGCTTTGCCGACGAACATGTGCAGAAGCAGGAAAGCTTCGATTTCCACAGCAACACCACCACCGAAGCGGCGGTGATCACCGAGCACGGCATCAAGTTCCGCGCCGACCCGGCCGGTGCGCACAAGACCGGTTTTTTCGCCGACCAGCGCGACAACCGCCAGTGGCTGAGCGAGCAGGTCGAAGGCAAGAGCGTGCTGGACCTGTGCTGTAACACCGGCGGCTTTGCGGTGTATGCCGCCGCGCGCGGTGCGGCCGAAGTGCTGGGCGTGGACATCGACGAAGACGTGATTGCCATTGCCAAGGGCAACGCCAAGCTCAATAACGTGCGGCCCAAGTTCGTGCAGGCCGACATCTTTCCGTGGCTGCGCGATGCGGCCAACCGCGGCGAGCAGTTCGATGTGGTGATCCTTGACCCGGCCAAGATGACCCGCGACCGCGATCAGGTGATTCCGGCGCTGAAGAAGTACCTGGACATGAACAAGCTGGCCTTGGGCGTGGTCAAGCCGGGCGGCCTGTTTGCCACCTTCTCGTGCACCGGCCTGGTCGCCGAGCAGGAGTTCCTGGACATGCTGCGGCGCGCGTCGTATTTCTCCGGGCGCACCATCCAGATCCTGAAGGTGGCCGGTGCCGGTCCCGATCATCCGTTCATGGCGCACGTGCAGGAATCGCGCTATCTGAAAGCGGTGTTCTGCCGGGTGATGTAGCAGCGCGTTGCGGCGAAAGACGCCCGCTGCCGTGTGGCAGGCAGCGGGCGTCTTTCGCGGCGCGATGCCATCGCCGGCCAGCAGTAGGTCAACGCAGACATGCAACCAGGAGCCGGCAGCCGATGACCTCCAGCGACGAAGACGAACGCAAGGCCCTGCGCCGCTTGCTGCGGCAGATCGAGCGGCCCAATGCCAGCCTGCTGGCCAGCAACTGGCCGGTGTTCGGCGTCTGGCTGCTGTTTTCCGGGGCTTTCATGTATCTGTTCCAGACTGGCGACGGTTCGCCGCTGCACCCGTTGCTGCTGGCGCTGGGCTCGACCTGTCTGGGCGTGTTCGGTGCGTGGATCGTGTTCCGTTCGGTGTGGGCGCGGCAATGGCCGCATGTGCGCGAACACATCGATGTGGACAGCGTGCGCGCGCGTCTGGCAGAACTGGACGACTGAGCGATATAGCGCGCGAGGCGGTTTGCGCGCGCTGCCAGGCAGATCAAACCGATCTGCAACGACGAGCGGCCGCCCGCGCCGTGGTTGCCGGCATGGCGGCGTCGCTCGACAGCATCGCGCGTGCGCACGCCATCGGCATCGCCGCAGAACTGCGCTTGCATCGCGCGTATCGCACGCCACGCCGCGCGGATCGACCGCAGCGCTGCAGCGTCCCACGTGTGGCCGCAGTGCGTGTAGCCAGCCGCTATGATCGGCTCACCCCCACTGCCTGTGAGATCGCATGCACCTGCGTTCGCTTTGCCTGTCTGCCACGTTGTTGCTGGCCGCTGCGCTGCCCGCACATGCGCTGGAGTTTTCCAAGGCCGAACTGGCGCGCGCGACTGCCCTGCAGAAACGCCTGGTCACGCTGGATTCGCATCTGGACACGCCTGCCAATCTGGAACGCGCCGACTTCGACGTCTTGCAGGCGCATGCCGGCAACCGCCTGTCCCAGGTGGATTACCCGCGCATGGTCGAAGGCGCGCTGGATGGTGGGTTCTGGGCGGTCTACACCGGGCAGGGCGATCGCAGTGCAGCCGCGCACCTGGACGATCGCGATGCCGGTCTGCAGCGCCTGCTGAAGATCCACACATTGGTGGCCGCGCAACCGCAGCGTTTTGCACTGGCCACCACGCCGGCCGACGCCGCGCGCATCAAGGCCGCCGGCAAGCGCGTGGTGTACATCAGCATGGAAAACGCCAGCCCGCTGGTAGCCGACCCCACCTTGCTGCGCTTCTATTACGCGCAGGGGCTGCGCTTGATGAGCACCGTGCACTTTCTCAACAACGAGTTCGCCGACTCGGCCACCGACCCCAAGGGCGCGGAGTGGAACGGCCTGAGCCCGGCCGGCAAACAGCTGGTGCAACAGGCGCAGGCGTTGGGCATCGTGATCGATCAATCGCATGCCTCCGATGCGGTGTTCGACCAGTTGATCGCGCTGTCGCCGGTGCCGATCGTGCTCTCGCACAGCGGTGCGCGCGCGGTCTACAACCACCCGCGCAATATCGACGATGCGCGCCTGAAGGTGCTGGCCGCGCATGGCGGGGTGATCCAGGTCAATTCCTACGGCGGCTACCTGGTGGACAGCGGCGCCAGCCCCGAGCGCAAGGCCGCCGAGAAGGCTCTCACCGACCAATACGGCGGCTGGGAGCACGTCAAGATCGCCGACGGTACCAAGCTCAGCGCCGCGCTGAAGGAGCTGGATGCGCGCTACCCGATCAAGCGCGCCACCGAAGAAGACTTCTTCGCGCATCTTGAGCACTTATTGGCAGTGGTCGGGCCCGAGCACGTGGGCATCGGCATGGATTGGGACGGCGGTGGCGGGGTGGTGGGCCTGGAAGATGTCTCCGACCTGCCGCGCATCACCGCGTGGCTGTTGCGCAAGGGCTACACCGAGCAGCAGATCGCCGGCATCTGGGGCGGCAACCTGTTGCGGGTGATGGGCCAGGCGCAGGCGTATGCGGCCGGGAAACGGGAATCGGGAGTGGGGAGGTAGTGCTGGGGGACCAGGGATTCGGGATTCGGGAATCGGGATTCGCAAAGCCGAGGCGGTGTGTCGTGTGGGGCTGGGTGCTGGCCGCCGGCTTGGTTGTGGGTGCAGGGCTGGGGTAGAGGCAGCGTTGCTGCCGCGGGCTCTTTCGCCGGATGGGCTGGTTGGGGCGCGCGCGGAGTGCGCCGCTAGGTGTCAGCCAAGCGGTGGGTCACGGGGCGCCGTCGCTGCATCGGGGCGGCCAGCCCTGCACCAACAGCATGGTGGCTGTTGCGTTCCGAACCCGGCACACGCCGGGAGCGGTTGCAGTTGATTTGGGCATTTGCACGAAAATTTGCGCGTGTCAGCCCGCAGACAGGCAACACCCTGACGATGATTCCGGGAAAACGCTCAATCTAGAATGCGTCGACCACCTGCCTGGTGTCGGTGCTGCCGCACTGCCCACCGGCTGGCCTTCCGACTGCTGGAGCGTGCGATGACCCAAGCCACCCGGCCCCTGCCGCCCTCCGATGACATGGGTCCGACCTACCGCAAGATCCTGTGGCGGCTGATCCCGTTCCTGTTCGTCTGCTACCTGTTCAATTACCTGGACCGGGTCAACGTGGGCTTTGCCAAGCTGCAGATGCTGGGCGACCTGGGCATGAGCGAGACCGTGTACGGGCTGGGCGCGGGCATTTTCTTCATCGGTTACCTGGCCTGCGGGGTGCCGAGCAATCTGATCCTGCAGCGCATCGGTGCCCGGCGCTGGGTGGCGATCATGATGGTCAGCTGGGGCCTGCTCTCCACCTGCCTGCTGTTCGTGCGCACCCCGGCCGGGTTCTACACCCTGCGCCTGCTCACCGGTGCGGCCGAGGCGGGCTTCTTTCCCGGCATCGTGCTGTACCTGACCCGCTGGTTCCCGCGTGCCCGGCATGGCCGGGTCATGACCGTGTTCATGTCGGCGATCCCGATCTCCGGGGTGCTGGGCGGGCCGTTGTCCGGCTGGATCCTGGATCACTTCTCGGCCGGGCAGGGCGGCCTGGCCGGCTGGCAATGGATGTTCCTGTTGCAGGGCCTGCCGACCGTGTTGCTGGGCATCGGGGTGTGGTTCCTGCTCAGCGACGGCGTGCAACAGGCCAGCTGGCTCAACCCGCGGGAAAAACAGGCCTTGGCACGCGTGCTGGCCGAGGACGAAGCAGGCAAGCCGGCCGGCGCGTCCACCTCGCTGGGCGCAGTGCTGCGCAATCCGGCGGTGTGGCTGCTGGGCACGGTGTACTTCTGCATCCAGAGCGGGGTGTATGCGATCAACTTCTGGCTGCCGTCGATCATCCAGGGCAGCGGCGTCACCGACCCCACCCGGATCGGCCTGATGAGCGCCATCCCGTACCTGGCCGCGGCGGTGTTCATGGTGCTGATGGGCCGCTCGGCCGATCGCCGCTGCGAGCGCCGCTGGCACCTGGTACTCCCGTTGCTGATGGGAGCGGCCGGGCTGTGCATCGCCGCCAGCGTCACCGACAACCTGGCTCTGGCCCTGTTCGGCATGACCCTGGCCACGATGGGGGCGGTCAGCGGCTTGCCGCTGTTCTGGCCGCTGACCAACGGCTTTCTCACCGCCGCCGCCGCCGCTGGTGGGCTGGCGCTGATCAACTCCACCGGCCAGGTCGCCGGCTTCGTCAGCCCGTACCTGGTGGGCTGGATCAAGGACGCCACCCACAGCACCGAGCTGGCGCTGTATGTGCTGGCCGGGGCCATGCTGCTGGGCGCCGCGCTGGTGCTGCGGGTGCCGGCACGCGCGGTGAACCAGTGATGCGTCCGTCCCAGCGAGTGTGCCCATGAAGATCGTCATCGCCCCCGATTCCTACAAGGAAAGCCTGTCCGCGCTGGAGGTCGCCACCCAGATCGAGGCCGGCTTCCGCGAGGTGTTCCCCGATTGGCAGTACCGCAAGGTGCCGGTCGCCGATGGCGGCGAAGGCACGGTCGATGCGCTGGTGGCGGCCACCGGCGGGCGGGTGATCGACTGCACGGTCAGCGGCCCGCTCGGCACCCCGGTGCAGGCGTTCTTCGGCCTGACCGGCGACGGCCGTACCGCGGTGATCGAAATGGCCGCCGCCAGCGGCCTGGCACTGGTGCCGCCGGCCGAGCGCGCGCCGCTGCGCACCAGTACCGCGGGCGTGGGCGAGTTGATCCTGGCCGCGCTGGATGCCGGCGCGCGGCGCTTCATCATCGGCATCGGCGGCAGCGCCACCAACGACGGCGGCGCCGGCCTGGCGCAGGCGCTGGGCGTGCGGCTGCTGGATGCGCAGGGCGAGTCGATCGGCCCCGGTGGCGGCGCGCTGGCGACGCTGGCGCGGATCGATACCCAGGACCTGGACCGGCGGCTGCAGGACTGCCAGTTCGAAGTGGCCTGCGATGTGGACAACCCGCTGATCGGCCCGACCGGCGCCTCGGCGGTATTCGGCCCGCAGAAGGGTGCCACCCCCAGCATGGTGCGCCAGCTCGACAGCAACCTGCAGCGCTACGCCGATGTGCTGCAACGCGACCTGGGACTGCGCCTGCACGACCTGCCCGGCGGCGGTGCGGCCGGCGGCCTGGGCGCGGCGCTGGTGGCCTACCTGGGTGCGCAGTTGCGGCCCGGGGTGGAGATCGTCGCGCAGGCGCTCGGGCTGGATGCCCTGGTCGCCCAGGCCGATCTGGTCATCACCGGCGAAGGCCGCCTGGACAGCCAGAGCCTGCACGGCAAGACCCCGGTGGGCGTGGCGCGGGTGGCGCAACGACACAGCAAGCCGGTGATCGCCATCGCCGGTTGCCTGGGCAACGGCGCCGCGCTGCTGCATGGGCACGGCATCGACGCGATGTTTGCGGTGGTGCATCGCGCCTGCACGGTGGAGCAGGCGCTGGCCGAAGCCGCCAGCAACGTGCGCATCGCCGCCCGCAATGTGGCTGCGGCGCTGCAGCTGGGCGGGGCATTGGCACAGGTCGGGTCGGGGCGCGAGCGGGGCTGACGGCAGTGCCCGGGTGGCTCGGAGGGGCGGGGCGCCCGCGCTCGCGTTCGGGCCAGCCTCCTGGACAGGGTGCGCGCCCACTGCATGTGCGACCGATCCGCGCGAAGGCGGTCAGCGTTCTTCGCACCGATCCCGGGCATCGGCCGCAACTGCTCCCGTCACACACCTGCCGAACATCCGCGAAGCGAACATGCCACCGTGACCGCTCCTGATCGCGGCAACAGACCCCCGCCCATGCTCACGCTCGACCGCACCCTGGCGCAGTCCATTGTCGACCGCGCGATGACCATCATCGACGGCAACGTCAATGTGATGGACCACTCCGGCGTCATCATCGCCAGCGGCGAGCCGGCGCGGATCAGCCAGCTGCACGAAGGTGCGTTGCTGGTGCTGTCCCGGCAGGGCCGGGTGGAGATCGATGCCGCCCTGGCGCAGCAGCTGGATGCGGTGCGCCCCGGCGTCAACCTGCCGCTGATCGCCGAGGGCCGCATCGTCGGCTGCGTCGGGCTGACCGGCGACCCGCAGCGCATCGGGCAACAGGCCGAGCTGGTGCGCATGGCCGCCGAAGCGATGCTGGAACAGGCCGGGCTGCTGCGCCTGCTGGCACGCGACGCGCGCCTGCGCGAAGAGGTCACGCTGGGCCTGATCCGGCCCGAGGGCCCGACCCCGGCGCTGGCCGGCTGGGCCGAGCGGCTCGGGATCGCGCTGGACCTGCCGCGCGTGGCCGCGGTGATCGAAGTGGAAAGCGATAGCCTGGACCTGGACGCGATGCTGGTGGAACTGCAGCGCCTGCACACCCTGCTGTCCACGCCCGAGCGCGGCAACCTGATCGCCGCCACCGCGCTCAACGAGCTGGTGGTGCTCAAGCCGGCACTGGACCGGCGTGGCCACTGGGACGTGGCGGAGCAACGCCGTCGCGCGCACAGCCTGCTCGAGCGCATGCGCGCCAGCAGCCGGCTGCGGATCCGGCTGGCCCTGGGCCAGTATTTTCCGCAGTCCAACGGCCTGGCGTTGTCGCACCAGATCGCGCGCACCACCATGCGCATCGGCAAGGCGCGCACCCCGCACGCCGACGCCTTCTTCTACGACGATTACCGCCTGCCGGTGCTGGTGGACGACCTGCGCCAGGCCTGGCAGGCCGAGGAATTGCGCAAGCCGCTGCAGGCACTGCTGGCGCAGGACCGTCGCAGTCAGTTGCTGAAGACCTTGTCGGTCTGGTTCGGCGCCGGCATGCGCATGGCCCCCACCGCCAAGACGCTGGGCATTCATCGCAACACCCTGGATTACCGCATGCAGCGCATCCAGGAACTGTGCGCGGTGGACCTGGGCAACACCGACGACTGCATGCGCCTGTACCTGGCGCTGCAGATGCGCCACGACAGCGCCGCAACCACGCCGAACACCGACGCGCACGCCCCCGACTGAGCGGCGCCACAACCGCCGCAACGCTGCCCTGTGCAGTGGCGCACGGAACGCCGCCTTGGCTGGTATGCGCAGTCCGCTAGACTGCGCGGATTGCCCGGCCGCGAGCGCTCCGTTGAACCAGTGCGATACCGTCGTGTCATCTGCGTCTAGCGAGGCCCAGCGCCTGGCACGTCTGGCGTTGTTGCAGGTGGTCGACACTGCCGCCGAGCCGTTCTTCGACGCGCTGGCCGCTGCCGCGCAGGCGATCGCCGGTACCCCCATCGCGCTGGTCTCGCTGGTGGACGAACATCGGCAGTGGTGGAAGGCCAACATCGGCCTGCCGGGGGTTTCGGAAACCCCACGCGAGCTGGCGTTCTGCGCCTACACCATCCAGGGCGATGCGGTGATGGAAGTGCGCGACGCGCCGGCCGACCCACGCTTCCACGACAACGCCCTGGTCACCGATGCGCCCGGTATCCGTTATTACGCCGGCGCCCCCATCGTGCTGCCGGATGGTTTACGCATGGGCACGGTGTGCGTGATCGACCAGCGCCCGCGCGCGCTGGAGCCGGCGCAGTTGCAGGCCTTGCAGCAACTGGCCAGGGTGGCCGCCGAAGGCCTGGAGCAACGCCGCGTGATGCTCGAGCGCGAGGCGGCCAATGCCCAGCTGCAGCAGCGGCTGCGCGAGAGCGAAGCGTTTCTGGAGCGCACCGGCCGGGTGGCCGGGGTCGGCGGGTGGGAGGTGGACGTGGCCAGCGGCACGCTGATCTGGTCGGACCAGACCTGCCGCCTGCACGATGTTCCGCCCGGTTACCGGCCCAGCCTGACCGAGGCGATCGGCTTCTATCCGCTGGAAGCGCGCGCGGTCATCACCGAAGCGGTCGAAGCCTGCGTGCGGGACGGCACGTCCTGGGATCTGGAGCTGCCGCTGACCAGCGCCACCGGGCGACGGCTATGGGTGCACAGCACCGGCTCGGTGGAACACGTGGATGGGCGCATGCGCCTGATCGGTGCGGTCCAGGACGTGACCGACCGGCACCAGGCGGTGGACGCGCTGGCCGCCAGCGAGCGCAAGTTCCGCAAGATGTTCCAGTACAGCCTGGGCCTGATCTGCACCCACGACATGCATGGCCGGCTGGTCAGCATCAACCCGGCCGCCGCACGCTCGCTCGGCCGCAGCGTCGAGCAGATGGAAGGCCGCTCGCTGGTGGAATTCGTGCGCCCCGAGCGCCACGCCGCCTTGCGCGGGTACCTCTCGCGGATGGTGCTCGATGGCCAGGATTCGGGAGTGATCGAACTGGTGGCCGGCGACGGCAGCCTGCGCCATTGGCAGTACCACAACGTGCTGGACGTGGAATCCGACGCCACGGTGGTGCTGGCGCATGCCCAGGACATCACCAACCAGTACCGGCAGGAGAAGCAGCTGCTGGAATGGTCGTTCACCGACCCGCTGACCAACTGCTACAACCGCCGCTTCCTGGACGAACTGGACAAGCGCGACCCCAGCGTGCGCTGGGGCTGCATCGTGGTGGACCTGGACAAGTTCAAACTGGTCAACGACACCCATGGCCATCAACGCGGCGACGAGGTGTTGGTGCAGATGGCATGGTTCCTCAACCAGCCGCTGCGCACCCAGGACCGCCTGGTACGCCTGGGCGGCGACGAATTCCTGGTGTTGCTGCACCAGGCCACCCAGGCACAGCTGGATGCGTTGACGCGCGACTACATGGGGGCCATCGAGGACGCGCCGATCCGCTTCACCCTCGGCACCGCCCTGCGCCAGGACGGCGAAGCGCTGGCGGCGGTGGTCGATCGCGCCGACCACTCGCTGTACTCGCTGCGCCGCGCCCGCCGCGGCACCGGCACCAGCGACCAGCGCTGAGCTTGCGTACACCCGAAAGCTGCACCGGACCCAGGTGACCGGCGGGAACGCGTGCCGATGAATACGCGATCGCCTATCATGTAAACGTTTACAACTACATGGATTGGAATGGATACCTTCGATCGCACCCAGCTCAGCCCCAAGTGGCAATTCCGCTTCGCCTTCTTCGACCGTCACGGCGGTCCCAGGGACCCTGCCTACAAAGAGGCGCTCAAGACCCTGCCGTTCGGGGAGAAGCTCAAGGTGGGCATGAACTTCTACGCGTTGTTCTTCGGCTTCATCTATTTCTTCATCCTGGGCCTGTGGCGCAAGGCGCTGGGCCTGATCGGCGTCGGCCTGGTGGTCGGCATCGTAGCCTCGTTCCTGCCCGCATCGATCGGTAACGCGCTGAGCATTCCACTGGCCCTGCTGGCCGGCATGAGCGCCAACTACGCCTACTACCTAGACAAGGTGAAGGGCAGCACCAGCTTCAACCCGTTCGAAGGCATGCGCTGGTAAGCCACCGTCGGGCCGCGGACCCCCCACCGACGCCCTGCCGCCAAGCCCGGTCCTGTGACCGGGCTTTTTTGTGGGCCAAGCGCGCCGACCTGAGGACAAACGTGTGGGCATCCTTTGCATGCCAGATGGCAGAGGATCGCGGGAGAAGCACATCCAATCCTCGCCGTACGCGACTCATGCCGCGCAGGCACAGACGCGATCGCAGCAACGCCAGGATTTGAGAATAGGCCTCGCTGCACGGCCATGCGTGCTGGGCAGCCTCCCGCGCACGCTGCGAGCGGGGTTGTCGGCGCAGAGCACCCTCCGATCCGGCAGCGCCACGGCTGGCGCAACGGCGTTTGGCCCTGGAAATGGGTGCAGGACCAACTGCCATCCGGGCAGCGTCGGAAGTCACAGCCGGGCTCATCCGTTAGCGAAGCTGGCAAGGCGTTTGGGTCCGATACTCCAAACCATTGATCCAAAAGACGTCTCTACCTCGAAGATGCGCTTGAGCCCGCCAGGATTGTTGCGTCGCGGCGTGGTGTGGGTGCTGCCGCATGCTTAATCTTTGCCAACACATGACACACCGCCCTGCTGGTTTTAGATCGATCCAAGCGCGCCAATCGCCCGCAAGTGTTTGAAAAGACGTTGTCTTTCCGTCGCACCATTACCCTCGACGAGACGCTTGAATGACCGCTTTCCGCCATTGCCGCCACACCCGCCTGTCGCAGGCGCTGCTGTTCGCATCACTGTCGCCCCTGGCTGGCCTGGCCCAGCAGACCCCCGCTCCGCAACAGCTGGACGCGGTCACCGTCACCGGCTCGCGCATCAAGCGCGTGCAGGCCGAAGGCCCGGCGCCGGTGCAGATCATCGGCGCCGACGAGATCCGCGCCCAGGGCTTCACCACCGTCTACGACATGCTCGGCACGCTCAACCAGGCCATCGGCACGGTGGAGGCGGACGTCAGCTGGGGCTCGCATACGCCCAATGCCAGCCCGCTCAACCTGCGCAACCTCGGCCCCAACCGCAGCCTGTTGCTGGTCAACGGCCGCCGTGTGGCCGATTACCCGTTGCCGTACAACGGCCAGAGCAACGTTTCCAACTACAGCAACATCCCGGCCGCGGCGGTGGACCGGGTGGAAGTGCTCACCGGCGGCGCCTCGGCCATCTACGGCTCGGACGCGATCGCCGGCGTGGTCAACGTGATCCTCAAGCAGAACTACAGCGGCGATCAGTTCCGCATGCGCGGCGGCACCTCCACCGAGGGCGGCCGCGACACCGCCGACGTGTCCTGGGCCGGCGGGCGCACCGGCGACCACTGGAGCGTGACCTACGCGCTGCAGTACACCAGCCGCGACCCGCTGTTCGGCCGCGATCGCCCGCAGATGGACGACGCCAGCGATGCGCCCTATAGCGCCTGGACCACCGAACAGCGGCGGGTGGGGTTTCGCCCCAGCAGCGGCATTGCGCTGATCGACAATGCCACCGGCACCCGCCAGGCGCCGCCGCCCGGTGCCTGCGATCAGTTCGGCGGCGAGTACTACCTGGCCGACCGGCTGCTCTACAACCGCAATACCGGCGTCACCACCAATACCGGCCAGCTGTGCGGGCTGAGCGCCGACTACGGCCAATGGCTGCTGCGCAGCGGCGGCAAGGACCTGTCCGGGTATCTGTACGGCACCTGGGAGTTCGGCAACGGCGTACAGGCCTGGACCAACCTGGCGGTGTTCGACTCCGAAGCGCAATGGGGCACCTCGCCGCCCTATGTGCAACTGCCGGCCGAGCTGGACTATCCGGCCTTTTACGATACCGCCAGCGGCCAGCAGCTGATCGGCGTGCGCCAGTTCACCGCCAGCGAGGTCGGCAGCCAGGCCGGCCTGCGCAACCGCAATCGCGAGCGCTCCTGGGACATCAGCGCCGGGCTGCGCGGCACCCTGGCCGACGGCCGCTTCGACTGGGAAGCCTCGCTGGGGCGCTCGTACTACCGGGTACAGGAGCGCATTTCCACGGTCGATTGGCAGCGCGCCAACGACTACTTCCTGGGCCCGCAGCAGGGCACGGTGGACGGGCTGCCGGCCTACACGCTGGACCGCGCGCGCTGGTGGACCCCGCTGACGCCAGGCCAGTACGCGCAGATCGGCGCGCATTCGGTCAACCGCGCCGCGTCCTGGGTCAACCAGGGAGCGCTCAGCCTGAGCGGTCGGCTGTTCGAGGGCTGGGCCGGACCGGTCGAATTCGCCGCGGTGCTGGAAGCGGCCCAGCAAGGGTATCGGCTCAATCCGGACCCGCGTGCCAATGTCGATTACGAAGTGCAGAACGTCGACCGCGGCGGCGGCGAGCGCACCCGCTACTCGGGCGGCCTGGAGTTCGGCGTGCCGTTGACCGCCACGCTCACCGCCACCCTGGCCGGCCGCTTTGATCGCTATGGCGACTACACCGCATTCAACGACGCCGCCGATCAGTTGGACATCGGCACCCAGAAGGAATCCACCTGGAGCGCCGGCCTGCAGTGGCGGCCGATCGACAGCCTGCTGCTGCGCGGCAGCTACGCCACCAGCTTCCGCGCCCCGGACATGCATTACCTGCTAGGACAACCCAGCTCGGCGCAGGTGCGCACGCTCGACCAGTACCGCTGCATCGCCAGCGGTGCCTACCAGATCAACAACTGCACCGGCGACAACACCGCGGTGACCTATCCCTTCGCGATCAATCGCCGCGGCACCCCGGATCTGGAGTCGGAACTGGGCAATTCCTGGACGGTGGGGTTTGTCTGGGATGCGTTCGAGAACCTGTCGTTGACCGCCGACTTCTGGCGCATCCATCTGGAAGAAGAGATCCGCGACATCGATGAAACCACCATCCTGCGCGACGAGGCCGGCTGCCGCACCGGGCTGACCATCACGCCTGGGCAGGCCTGGTCCAACCCGGGCGGCGCCGATTACTGCGCCTCGATCCTGGCGCGCGTGCAGCGCAATGCGGCCGGCGCCATCACCGCCATCGAGCGCGGGCCGATCAACCTGGCCCAGCGCGATGTCAGCGGCATCGACCTGTCGGCGCGCTACCAGCTCAAGACCGGTGTCGGCGATTTCCAGATGGGGCTCGACTACACCAACCTGCGCTCGATGCGCGAGCAGACCTACCGCACCGACCCCAATCCCGAGCGTCGCGACCGCGATATCCGCAGCAAGCTGCGCGGCAGCGTGAGCTGGCTGTACGGCAACTGGAATGCCACCGTCTATGGCGATCGCGTCGGCGCGGTGCCGGGCGTGCGTTCGCACTGGGGCCTGGACCGGCTGGACAACCCCGGCGGCTGCGTGCCGTTCGCCGATGGCGACGTGCCCGACGACCGCGCCAACTGCACCGACACCGATCCGGCCAGCCCCACCTTCGGCCAGAGCACCCGCAAGTACTACGGCCGCATCGGCCCGGCGATCACCTGGAATATCAATGTCGGCTACCGCATCACGCCGGCGATGAAGCTCAACCTGTACGTCAACAACGTTTTCAACAGCACCGGCTACAACCACAAGGATCCGTACAAACTCGATTACGAGTTCTATAACAGCCGCCTGTTCAGCCCGGTCGGGCGCGAGATCGCGGCAGAATACGTGTTCGATTTTTGAAGCGCGCAATCGGCGACGCGTGCGTCGGATATGGACAGGTGGTGTTTGCGGCATCGTCCGGGCACGCAAGATGCCTGCCGATTCCGGGCACGGCCAAAACGCACGACGATGCCGGCGCCTTGGTGTCTCGTGTTGCGCGCACGTGTCGTGCGTCGGTCGCTGCGCATCGCAGCGGCGGGCACGCGCCTTCTACCTGCGGCTTTGGCCGCCCTCTCCCCCAAGGGGTTCTGCATGCTGTCAGTCGTACCGCCCAACCGTTCCACCGCGCGTGCTGCGCGCACGCCGTTCTGGCGCCGCGCCGCGGTCGGTCTGTGCCTGCTTGGCGTGGCCATGTCTGGCCCGCTGGCCGCGCAAGACCCGGCGCAGGTCAACACCTTCATCGGCAGCAAGGACGACGGCAATACCTATCCGGGCGTCTCGGCGCCATTCGGCCTGATCCAGGTCAGCCCGATCGGCGCGCACTACGCCGGCTGGCGCTATGACGACCCCAGCATTCGGGGCTTCGGCCATTCGTTCCTGTCCGGCGCCGGCTGCTGGGAGCAGGGCGGCCAGGTCTCGGTGCTGCCGGTCACCGGCCGCATCGGCCCTGGCGGCGACTTCGACACCAACGATGCCAAGGCCTTCGACCAGAAACGCTATGCCGCGCGCTACACGCACGATGGCGAAGTCGGCCAGGCCGGCTATTACAAGGTGCGGCTCACCGATTACGGCGGCATCGACGCCGAAGCCAGCGCGCTGACACGCGCCGCGACCGAGCGCTACACCTTCGCGCCGGGCGCCGACACCGGCCATGTGCTGGTCAACGTGGCGCAGGCCAACGACCGCCATGTGGTGATCGGCAGCCAGGTGCAGATCGTCGGCGACCGCGTGGTCGAGGGCAAACTGACCACGCAGAGTTTCTGCGGCGGCCACGAATACACCACCTGGTTCCGGCTGGAATTCGATCGCCCGTTCACCGCGCATGGCGTCTGGGGCGAAGAGGGCGGTGTGCCCGGCGCGCGTCACGGCATGGGCGGCGAACTCAAACCCAACGGCGCCTGGCTCAGCTTCCCGCTGGGCAAAGACAAGCGCGCGCGTGCGGTGACCGTGGTCAGCGCCATCTCGCATGTGGATGCGCAAGGCGCCCGCAGCAACCTGCGTGCTGATGGCATGCAGGGCGGCAAACTGCTGAGTCTTGAACAGATGCGCCAGCGCGCGCAGCAGGGCTGGCGCAATGCGTTGGCCAGCATGCAAGTGGAAGGCGCCAGCAACGACGAGCGTTCCGTGGCCTATACCGCGCTGTATCACGCCTTGCTGCAGCCGCTGACCGGCAGCGATGCCGATGGCCGCTATCGCGGCTACGACGATGCGATCCATCGCGCCGATGGCTGGACCTACTACGAGTATTTTTCGCTGTGGGATACCTATCGCTCGCAAAACCAGCTGCTGGCCCTGCTGCAGCCGACGCGCGCGCGCGACATCGGCCGCTCGTTGCTGGCGATCCAGCAGCAAGGCGGCTGGCTGCCGCGTTGGGGCTATGCCAACTACGACACCAACATCATGACCGGCGACCCGGTCACCCCGTTCCTGGTGGATCTGTGGCGCTTCGGCGCGTTGCAGGGCAGCGAGGCGCAGGCGTATGCAGCGCTGCGCCAGAATGCCTTCGGCCAGCCGCCGATCAATTCGCGCCACGCCGGGCGCTCGGGCAATGCCAACTATCTGGCCAACGGCTTCGTGCAATACGACCGTGCGTTTCCCTCCAAGGGCATGGACGTGGACCCGCATCACGGTGGCTCGGCCACGCTGGAATACGCGCTGGCCGATTGCGCGCTCGCACAGATGGCGCAAGCGCTGGGCCACGGCGATGACAGCGCGCAGCTGCGCAAACGCGGCGGCAACTGGCACCGCGTCTGGGATGCGGATGTGGGCGATACCGAGACCGGCTTTGCCGGCTTCCCGCGCCCGCGGCTGGAAGACGGCAGCTGGTATGCGCCATCCGACGATCGCTACAGCCCACGCTCCGAGCACGGCTTCCACGAAGGCACTGCCTGGCAATACCAGTGGCTGGTGCAGCAGGACATCCCCGGCATGCTGCAGGCCATGCATGGCCGCGAACACACCGGTAAACGCCTGGACGCCTTCTTCGCCTACGACGATCTACTGAAAGATCCGCTCACTGCCGCACGCACGCACTGGGTGGTCGGCCCGTACAGCTATTACAACCAGTACCGCTACAACCCCAACAACGAACCGGACCTGCACGCACCGTGGATGTACACGCTGATCGGGCAACCGTGGAAGACCGCCACCGTGGTGCGCGCCGCGCAGCAGTTGTTCACCAATGCGCCCAACGGCGTCACCGGGAACGACGACCTTGGCACCATGTCGGCCTGGTATCTGTTCAGCGCGCTCGGCCTGTATCCGGCAGTGCCGGGCAGCGGGCAATTCCTGCTGCATGCACCGCGTTTCAAGCGGGTCACGCTGAATCTGGGCAACGGCAAGCGCCTGCGCATCGACGCGCCCGGCGCCAACGGCCGCGCGCTGCAATACGTGGACAGCGTGCGTTGGAATGGAAAGCCGCAGCCGCAGGTGTTCCTGGATTGGGCGCAGCTGCAGCAGGGCGGCACGCTGTCGTTTGCGCTCACCCCGCAGGCGCCCACCCAAGGCTGGGGTACGCAAGCGGATGCATTGCCCACTTCATTCTGCGCCACACCTCAGGCGCAGTAACACCACGGCGGTTGAAGCCCTCTCCCTGCGGGGCGAAAAGGCACAGCTTGCGCGCTACTGGCGCGCGTGCCTTGGAGAGAGAAGGACGCTCAGCCCGCCTGATTCAACCGGCTATTGCGTCGCCCATATGCCAGGTACACCACCACGCCCAGCGCATTCCATAGCAGGAACCAGACCTGCGTCTTGCTCGGCAAACTCCAGAACAGGTACAGACAGCCGCCGATCGCCACCGGTCCCACCACCCACGCCAGCGGCGTGCGGAAGGCGCGCGCGCGGCCGGGCTCGCGCACGCGCAACACCAACAGGCAGGCCGCCACCGCGGTGAATGCGGCCAGCGTGCCGGCATTGGCCAATGCGGCGATTTCGTCCAGCCGGGCCACGCCCGCCAGTGCTGCCACCAGCACCGCGGTGAACAGCGTGATCGCCACCGGCGTGCCGGTGCGTGCATTGACCTTGGACAGGCCGCGCGGCAACAAGCCATCGCGCGACATCACGAAGAAGATGCGGCTCTGCCCGTACAAGAACGCCAGCAACACCGTCGGCAACGCAATGATCGCCACCGCACCGATCACCAGGGCCGCCTTGCCGTGGCCGAGTTCGCGCAGGATCAGCGCCAACGGCTCGGGGCTCTTGCCGAACACGGTAAAGCTCATCGCACCCACCGCCGCCAGCGCCACCAGCACATAGATCAAGGTGCAGCCGATCATCGAACCGACGATGCCGATCGACAGATCGCGTCCGGGGTTCTTGGTTTCTTCGGCGGCGGTGGAAATCGCATCGAAGCCATAGAACGCGAAGAAGATGATGGCCGCCGCTGCCATCACGCCGCGCTCCACGCCATCGGGACCCATTGCCTTGGAGAAGCCATACGGCATGAACGGCTGCAGGTTGGCGCTGTTGAAGGCCGGCAGCGCAATGGCCACGAACACGCCCAGCGCGATGATCTTCAGCACCACCAGCACCGCATTGAGCGTGGCGCTTTCCTTGGTGCCGGCCATCAACAGGCCAGCCACCAGGAAGGTGATCACCACCGCCGGCAGGTTCACGATGCCGCCGGCATGCGGCCCGGCAATGAGTTCATGCGGCAAGCCCACTCCCAGCCATTGCAGGAACCCGACGAAATAGCCCGACCAGCCGACCGCCACGGTGCTGACCACCAGCGAGTATTCCAACACCAGGCTCCAGCCCACCACCCAGGCAATGCTCTCGCCCAGCGCGGTGTAGCTGTAGGTATACGCACTGCCGGCAGCCGGCATCATCGTGGCCATCTCCGCATACGCCAGCGCCGCGCAGGCGCAGACGATGCCGGCCGCCACGAACGACAGCAGCACCGCGGGGCCGGCCTTGTCGGCGCCCACGCCGATCAGCGTGTAGATACCGGTACCGACGATGGCGCCGATGCCCAGCGCGATCAGATGCGGCCAGCTCAGGCTGCGGACCAGTTGCCGGCCAGTCTCGTGCACGGTGACCTGATCGATGGATTTGCGCCTGAGCCAAGACGACATGCGGACCTCGCAGGAATCAAAAGAATGCGCGAGTGTCGCCCAACGCAGCGCAGCAAAGCTATCGGTCCAAGGTCATGCGGTGGCTATGCCCGGGCAAGGCGGGCACGCGATGGCATCAACTCATGCGCGGCGCATCGTGCCTATCCTTGGCCAAGCACCACCATCCATCACGGCGTGCGCGATCGACGGCACGCGTTCGCCCACCACACTGCCGCTCACTCAATCGAGGCGCGATGCGGCGGGCGCGCGTTGCGATAGATCAGCTGCACCGCCCAGGCACCGGCAAGCCCGACCACACCGGCAGCGAAGTGGCTCCAGTCCAGCACCCGCGGCGCCGCGCCATTGGCGTCATGGCCCCACAGGTTGAACCACAGCAGCACCAACGCGGTGATGCCCATGCCCATCCAGAACCACAGCCGGGTTCCGCCGATCGCGTAGATCAAAAACGGCAACGCCGCTCCGATCAGAAAATGCACCGGAAAAAAATACGCCGTGCCGTAGGGGCGCATCAGGTACCAGACGATCGCTGCGAAGGTGCCCAGAAAAACGAACAGGCCAAGCGCCAGCAGGCGGGTTTGGTTGGTGGCAGTGGTCATCGGCAAGTCTCGCAAAAGCAGACCCTCACCCTACCCATGCCCAGGTCAATGCAGTGCGAGCGTGCTGCATGCATCGCTTCGGTGGTCTGGTTCGCTTCGCACAAAGGCGACATGCAGCATCACGGTGCCGTGCAGCCATGGCGCTGAAATCCGGCGCGTGTCTGCAAGTGTGCGTAATACGCCGCCACCGCAGGCAATGCCGCATGCGCGATGGGGCTGGCGACCCAGCGCTGTGTCGACACCCCCAGCACGATGTCGGCAAGCGTAAAGCATGCGCCCAGGACGAACGGACCGCCGCGCTGCAGCTGCGCATCGAGGATCGCCATGTGGCGGTTCCACTGCTCCACGCTCGCCGCAATCGCCTGCGCATCGGTATGCGCGGCGCTGCCACGCACGGTGGCCATGAATGCGTAGCGCCAGGCGGTATTGAGTTCGGTGGCCTGCCAATCCATCCATTGCTCGACCAATGCGCGCGCGGCGGGCGCGGCCGGCAGCAGATCATCGCGTTGGCTGCGCGCGGCCAGGTAGCGGCAGATCGTGTTCGATTCCCACAGCACCAGTTCACCCGCGCGGATGACCGGCACCAACGCATTGGGGTTGAGTGCGCGAAATTCCGGCGTCTGCACCGACGCAAAACCGCTGCCATAGGCATGCAGCGTGTAGTCCAGCCCCAGCTCATCGCACAACCACAACACTTTGCGCACATTGATCGAGCTCGGCTTTCCGTAGATCTCCAGCATGTGTTCCTCGGTGATGCGCGTGATGGCCGGCCGTTGGCGGTGGTGATCCGTGCTGCCTGCAACCCGCACGCGCCTTGTGCAGCGCGTGCAGCCGAGTGCATCCATGCACGCTGCGGTCAGTCGCAGAGCGGTGCATTCTCACCGCTGCACTCTTGCGCCGCTACAGCTCGATCTTGCCCGCGTATGCATCGCGCACGGTCTGGCTGATGTAGGTGCTCAGCCCGCGTCCGGCCGTGGCAAGCCGCTGCATGGTCGCGACCGCCTCGGCACCGGCGCTATCGGCGGTATACACATAGGTCTCGCCGCTACGAAAGCGCACGGCGATGGCGTCGTCGGCCAGCGCGTAGGCCACCACGCCCGAGTGGCCGTCGCGATTGCCATAGCGCTGCATGCGAACCGGGCGGGGTGCGGTCATGCCGGCAGGCTAGAACCGCCGCAGTGATGGGCGCTTCAACGAACACGGCAATAACGTGCGCTGCAGCACCGCAGGCCATGCGACATCGAAACAGGTGTGCTGGCCATTCCAGCGTCATGGCGCAGCCGTGCAGCCACCGTTTGCACGCCGGCCACGCGAGGGCCGCCGTGATGGCAAATACCGCGCGTGTGGCAGATGGCGCAGCGCATGCAGGTGTGGCGTGTGGATGATGCGCGTCTGCGCGCATCGCATCGACCGCCGGCCTTCTGTCTAACCAAGCGATCGCGCCGATCGCGCCACTGCGATCACCGCATCACCCCATACCAACCCCATCGGCCTGCAGCGGGTACAACGCCGTCAGCGCCTGGCAGCGCTGCGCAAACAGCGCATGCAATTGCCGGATCGCTGGCGAAAACTGCTTGCGGTGCGGGCACACCAGCTGCAGCGGCAGCCGATCGCCGTACTCGGGCAACAGCGCCTCCAGCCGCCCGGCCTTCACGTCTGCGCACACATCCAGCCACGACTTGTAGGCAATGCCTTCGCCGACAACTGCCCAACGCCGCACCACATCGGCGTCGTCGCACAGCATCGCTCCGCGCACCGGCACCACGTGGCGGCGGCCGTCCAGGTCGAATTGCCAACGGTCGTAGGCGCGCCCGGCCAGCACGTACAGCAGGCAGGCGTGCTCGCGCAGCGCATCCAGCGTGGCGGGGCGCCCGTGGCGCTGCAGGTAGGCGGGCGCGGCCACCAGTACGCGGCGGTTGTCCGGTGCCAGCGGCAATGCCACATGCTCTGCATCGTCGATACGGCCGAGCCGAAATGCCACATCCACCGGCGCGCGATACAGGTCGGCCACCTGATCGGACAGGTGCAGGCGCAGGGTCAGCTTCGGGTGCGCGGCGCGGAATTCGGTCAGCCACGGCAGCAGCACGTTGCGGCCCAGGTCCGACGGCGCCGTCACCTGCAGCAGCCCCTGCAGCGCACTGTCGGCGCCCCGCACATGCTCGCGCCCGTCGCGTAGCAACTCCAGCACGCCGCGCGCATAGGGCAGGTACTGCTCGCCCTCGGCGGTCAGCCGCAGGCTGCGCGTAGACCGGGCGAACAGACGCAGATCCAGCGCGCGTTCCAGCCGGGCCACCGCCGCGCTGGCCTGGCCAGGCAACAGATCGGCCTCGCGCGCTGCGCTGGAA
Source organism: Xanthomonas sp. NCPPB 1754 (assembly GCF_041475725.2). Taxonomy (NCBI): domain Bacteria; kingdom Pseudomonadati; phylum Pseudomonadota; class Gammaproteobacteria; order Lysobacterales; family Lysobacteraceae; genus Xanthomonas; species Xanthomonas sp. NCPPB 1754. The sequence continues at coordinate 5,024,328 of NZ_CM192982.1, read as the reverse complement.
AAACTGCCCAGCGCCGCGGTGCGCACGAACAGCGCCAGGTCGTCGAAGCGGACCATCTTCACTCCAGTGGTGAAAGTGCTTGTGCAGTTTGCCGGCTTTTCCGTGAATCCAGGTGGTTGACGATGCAACTCCCTCCCGCACGACGCCTGCCATGAAAGCCATCGCCTACCCGCAACACGGCCTGCCCATCGACGATGCGCGCGCGCTGATCGAACTCGAGCTGCCGCTGCCCACCCCCGGCCCGCGCGACCTGCGCGTGCGCATCCACGCCGTGTCGGTCAACCCGGTCGACACCAAGGTGCGCAGCAACGCGGCGGTGGATGCCCCGCGCGTGCTGGGCTGGGACGCCAGCGGCGTGGTCGATGCGGTCGGCGAGGCGGTCAGCCTGTTCCGCCCCGGCGATGCGGTGTACTACGCCGGCGCGCTGACCCGCCCGGGCACCAATGCCGAGTTCCACCTGGTCGACGAGCGCCTGGTCGGGCGCAAGCCGGCCACGCTCGACGACGCTGCGGCCGCCGCATTGCCGCTCACCGCCATCACCGCCTGGGAGCTGCTGTTCGACCGGCTCGGCATTGCCGAAGGCGGCGGCGAAGGCCAGGCATTGCTGGTGGTCGGTGCGGGCGGGGGCGTGGGCTCGATCCTGGTGCAGCTGGCGCGCACGCTGACCAAGCTGACCGTCATCGGCACCGCCTCGCGCCCGGAAACCCGGGATTGGGTGCACGCACTCGGCGCGCATCACGTGATCGACCACAGCCAGCCCCTGGGCGAGGGCCTGCAGCGGATCGGCATCGCGCAGGTGCAGCACGTCGCCAGCCTCACCCACACCGACCAGCACTTCGCCCAACTGGTCGAGGTGCTGGCCCCGCAAGGTCAGCTGGCGCTGATCGACGACCCGGCCACGCTGGACGCGCTGCCGCTCAAGCGCAAGAGCCTGTCGCTGCACTGGGAGCTGATGTTCACCCGCTCGCTGTTCGAAACCCAGGACATGATCGCCCAGCACCATCTGCTCAATCGCGTCGCCGAGCTGGTGGACACCGGCGTGCTGCGCACCACCCTGGGCGAGCACTACGGGCGCATCACCGCCGACAACCTGCGCCGCGCCCACGCCGCGCTGGAATCGCACCGCACCCGCGGCAAGCTGGTGCTGGAAGGCTTCTGAGCGCAGAGGCCTCACGCACGACAGCGCTCTGGCATGGCCGCTGTCGTGCAGCCGCACCCTGCAGCGTTGACACGCGATCGCCGCTGGCCAAGGTCTGCGACGCAGCTATTGCGACAGGCGCCGCTACACTGCGCGCATGTCATCTCAATCCCTGATCCTTCTCGGGCTGCTTGTCGTAGTCCTGGTGTTGCAGCTGCTGGCGCTGCTGCGACGTCCGTCCACCACCGCGCTGGAACATGCACTGCGCGCCGAGCAACGCGATGGCCGCGGCGAATTGCGCGAGCAACTCGAAGGCCTGGCGCGGCAGCAGGACGCCCGCCTGGAAACCTTCGCGCGCAACCTCACCGAGTTGTCCACGCGCACCGACCAACGCCTGGACCTGCTGCGCGACGCGCTCGGCGAAGATGCCCGCAAGGCGCGCGAAGAAAGCGGCCTTGCACAACAACGCACCGGCGAGCTGCTGACCCTGCGGCTCACCGAATTGCGCACCCAGCTCGAAGGCTTCGGCCAGCAACAGGAAACCCGCATCCACGTATTCGGCCAGCAACTGACCGAACTGATCGCGCGCACCGATACGCACATGGCCGCGCTGCGCGACGCGCTGGCCGAAGACGCCCGCAAGGGCCGCGCCGAAGCCGGCCAATCGCAACAACGCTTCACCGAAGCGCTGGGCCAGCGCTTGAACGAACTCACCCAGCGCAACGAACTACGCATCGGCGAGATGCGCGCCACGCTCGAGCAACAGCTGGCCAACCTGCAACACGACAACGCCAGCAAGCTCGAATTGATGCGCGCCACCGTCGATGAAAAACTGCAGACCACGCTCAACACACGCCTGGATGCCTCGTTCAAGCTGGTCTCCGAACGGCTGGAACAGGTGCAACGCGGCCTGGGCGAAATGCAGCAGCTGGCCACCGGCGTGGGCGACCTCAAGCGCGTGCTCACCAACGTCAAGGACCGCGGCGGCTGGGGCGAAGTGCAGCTGGACAACATCCTCGAGCAGACGCTGACGATGGAGCAATACGCCCGCGGCGTGCGGGTCAAGCCCGACAGTGCCGAAGCGGTGGATTTTGCGATCCGCCTGCCCGGACGCGGCGACGAGCAGGTGGTATGGCTGCCGGTGGACGCCAAGTTCCCGCGCGAGGACTACGAACGCCTGATCGACGCGCAGGAAAAGGGCGACCTCGACGCGATCAAGCAGTCGACCGTGCAACTGGAACGCGCCATCCGCATCCAGGCCAAGTCGATCAGCGACAAGTACGTCTGCCCGCCGCACACCACCGACTTCGCGGTGATGTTTTTGCCCACCGAAGGGCTGTATGCCGAAGTGATCCGCCGTGCCGGCCTGGTCGATCTGCTGCAGCGCGAACACCGCGTGGTGCTGGCCGGCCCCACCACGTTTACTGCCTTGCTCAACAGCCTGCAGATGGGCTTTCGCACGTTGGCGATCGAGAAGCGTTCCAGCGAGGTCTGGCAGGTGCTGGGCGCGGTGAAGAGCGAGTTCGGCAAGTTCGCCGGCATTCTGGAAAAGGCCGAGCGGCAGATCAGCACCGTCGGCAAGAGCCTGGGCGAAGCCAGCCGCAAGACCCGCACCATCGAACGCCGCCTGCGCGGGGTGGAAACACTGGCCGGCGAGCAATCGCAGGCGCTGCTGGACGATGGCAGCGACGACACCGGCACCAGCAGCGAAGACGACAGCACCGACGAGCAGGCGTGATTGGCTGCAGACGGCGATGCATGGCCTGCGCAGGCGACAGCACACGTAGGAGCGCACCCGGGCGCGAGCAGCTTTACCGATAACGCTTCATCGCGCCCGGGTACGCTCCTACGAATGCAGGTTTCCGGCACGTGCTTGCGCCGATCGCCAGCACATCGCGCAGACATCGCCACCGCGATGCTTGCACCCACCTGATTCAAGACGAGAGTTTCAACATGGCGACCCGATGGATCCACGCAGGGCTCTGCGCGCTGCTGCTGACTGCCTGCAGCAATGCGCCAACCGCCTCCCCTGCCTCGCCAGCCGCGCAGGCCCCTGCTGCACAAACGAGCGCCGACGCCGCTGCCTGCACCGCAAAGGGTGGCCAACTGCGGCCGGTCGGCCGCATGCAGATTCCGCGCTGCATCGTGCCGTATGCCGATGCCGGCAAGACCTGCACCGACAACAGCGATTGCAGCGGCGACTGCCTGGCCACCAACATCGTGCCGACCGGCGCGGCGGCCACCGGGACCTGTCAGCGCGACAGCGATCGTTTCGGTTGCCGCCAGGAGGTGGTCGGCGGCAAGGGCCAGGCGGCGTTGTGCATCGATTGAGGGCTTCGAAAATGGCCGAACGCGGGTCCTGGCCGGTCAGCCGTTCGGCCCGTGGGCGTCGCTGCAGACAACTGCCAGCCGCGTGAGCCAGCGGCATCGCTCGCTCCACCCTGGCCGTTTATGCTCTCGGCTCTACCTGTCCAGGACGCATCGATGAGCCAGACGCTGTACGACATTCCCGTGACCCGCATCGACGGCCAGCCCACCACCCTGGCCGACTACCGCGGCAAGGTGCTGCTGGTAGTCAACGTCGCCTCCAAGTGCGGCCTGACCCCGCAGTACGATGGCCTGGAAGCGCTGTATCGCGACAAGCGCACAGGGCCTGGAAGTGCTGGGGTTTCCGGCCAACGACTTCAACGGCCAGGAGCCGGGCAGCGAAGCGGAAATCGCGCAGTTCTGCCAGCTCACCTACGATGTCACCTTCCCGATGTTTGCCAAGATCGCCGTCACCGGCGACCAGACGCACCCGCTGTATCGCGCACTGACCAGCACGCACCCGCACACCACCGGGGACGGCCCGATGCGCGAAAAACTGGCCGGCTACGGCATCGCCCCCAACCCCGCGCCCGGGGTGGTGTGGAACTTCGAAAAATTCCTGATCGGCCGCGACGGGAAGATCATCGACCGCTTCGCTCCGGACATCCCCGCCGACGATGCGCGCCTGCGTGCGGCAGTGGATGCGGCGCTGGCCACCCACGCATAGCGCGCTGGCGGCATTGCGATGACGCGTCACGTTCTTATCGGGAGCCAGGGAACAGGCAATGACCTTCAATCACTTCTTCAGCTCTTCAATGTTCGCGTTGTCGATGGTGACTGGCTGCTCGCACATGCCCGGCACGGCGTCCACCCCTGACACGCAGGCAGCGCGGTACATCGTCGACTGTTCTCGCGACTGGGCAGAGTCTGTCGTGACAGGAGATCGGTCAAAGCGCAGGATTTACTTTGCCGACGACTTCATCGGGACTGACACCAAGGGCCGCAGATACGATAAATCCCAGGTCACTCGCGAGACTGGTCCTGCCAAACAGATCATGTCCAACACACTCGACGAGATCAACGTCAGATTCTTCGGAGAGACCGCAATCGCGCACGGGAGCGAAACGTGGACCCGTAAAGACGGGTCTACGGGCCGGTATGTCTGGACCGATATCTGGATCAAGCGGAGTGGTCGGTGGCAAATCATCGCTGCGCAGGATGCAGCGGTACCGGTACCGACACCGCCTCGCAACGACGGCACCTAGCACTGCTGTCACACCGAGGCGCTTGGCAATGCGGGCGTTCGTCGTGACGTCGCAACGGGTCCGCCTGGTGCCTAACACACAAAAAAGCCCGGGATCGCTCCCGGGCTTTTACATTCATCACTCGCCAAAACCCTAACCGCTCAACGCACCCAGTTCGGGATCGGCATGGCGTTACCCGGCACGGTGTTGTCCTTGTCGTCGCGCAGGTATTCCGGCAGCTCGTTGTTCTTTTCGCGATGGCTGCGCAAATCGCGGGTGATCTGGTAATTGCGGCGCTGCATCCACGCATCGCGGGTCAGCGCGTATTCGTCCGGCGCCTGGTCGCGCAGCGAATCCAGCGACATCAGCTGCGCGCGCGTGTCCACCAGCTGCAAGCCCTGCAGGGCGAAGCGCGTACCGCCGTCGTCCACCTGGCGAATCCACGACAGCGGAATATCGCCCGCCAGCCCGAAGGTGTCGCGCACGGTGCGCGGGCCGAACAACGGCAGTTCGAAGTAACGCGAATTGCGCCAGCCCCACGCGCCCAGCGTCTGGCCGAAGTCTTCGCTGCGCCGCGGGATGCCGGCCGCCGAGGCGGGGTCGAACAGCCCAGCCACACCCAGGGTGCTGTTCATCACAAAGCGCCCCAGCGACTGCATTGCATGGACCGGGTGGCCTTGCAGCAGCTGGTTGACCATGGTCAGCGGCGTGCCCAGGTTGTCGAAGAAGTTGGTCACGCCCAGGCGCGCCGGGCTCGGCACCACCTTGGTGTAGGCGGTCGCCAACGGACGCGCCACGCCGCGGTCCACTGCCATGTTGAAGCGGTGCATGCCGCGGTTGTAGCGCTCCCACGGGTCGTATGCCGGCGCCGCGCCCGGTTGTGCCGGCGCACCGTTGGCACCTGCTTGCGGGGTGGTCGGGCCATACAGCGCATCGAAATCGCTTTCGGCATCGGTGGGCGCGCCTGCAGCGGCGGTGCCGGTACCCGCCGCTGCAGGCGCATCGGCAGGAGCAGCAGCGCTCGCCGGCAGCGCGTCCGGGGCGGCCATCCCGGCGGCGGCCGGCTGCGCGGTCACTCCGGCATCGTCGCGTACCGGCGCCTCGGTCGCAGGCGCGATGGCGGTACCGCCCGACGGCGGTGCGGATTTGGGCGCCTGGCTGGCGCAGGCACCCAGCAGCAGGCTGGCCAACAACGGGAGAGAACGGAACTGGGTCATGGGCTGGCGCTCAGGCCTGAAAATCGAGAGTGGGGGACAACCGGTAGGCGGCGCGCAATTCGTCCAGACCGGACGCCTCGCCCACCACCGCGCCGCTGCCGGCTTGGCGTAACCGGGCAGCCAGTTCGGCCAGCATCGCCACGCCGGCACTGTCCAGGCGTTGTACACCCGACAGGTCCAGCGTGCGCGCGCCATCCAGCTGTGCGATCGCCTGCGGCCAGGCCGCGGTGACCGCCGCACGGTCGAGCACGCCGGTGATGACCAGCGTGTCGGCCGTGCGTTGCACGGTATCAGTTGCCATTGGCCGGTGCCGTACCGACCTGCAGGTTGCCGCTACGCAGCTCGGCGGCCACCTTGGCGATGCCCTTCTCGCGCAGCGGGCCGTCGAACTGGGTCTTGAAGGTCTGCACGTAGGAAATGCCTTCGATCATCACGTCGAAGATCTTCCACTGGCCGCCGGTATTGCGCATCAGGTAGTCGACCGGGGTCGGGTCGTTGCCGGCACGCAGCAGGTCGGTGGAGACCTTGACGCCGCGGTTGCCCGGCAGCGCGCTCTCGGACTTGGCGCGGAAGGTCGGCTTGCCTTCGAAATTCAGCAGCGCGGTGCCATACCGCTGCATCAGGTTGTCGGCCAGCGCATCGGCAAACAGCTTGACGTCGGCATCGGAGGCGCCACGGCCATGCACGCCCAGCACCAGGCGGGCCGAGTAGTCGCGGTCGAAGGCCTTGTTCAATTCGCCATTAATGAACTGACGCAGCGCCGCCGGATTGCTGCGGAACTCGGCACGGCGCTGGTCCAGCGTGCTCAGGATGCGGGTGCTGCTGTCGATGACGGTCTTGGTCGCCGCGCCCTGCGCAGGTGCGCTGGCAGCGGCCGGCTGCGCCAGCACGGTGGCCGGTGCGCACACCAGCAGGGTCGAGGCCAGGACGGCAGAAAGCACAGTGGTCTTCATTGGTGTGGTTCCGTAGAGGGAGGAGCGGTTTGGGCAGGCGCAGGCGCCTGGCCGTTGGCGGCGGCCGGGGCATTGCTGCCGCCACCGCCACCACTGAACATGTATTTGCCAACCAGCTGCAGCAGATCCACCGCCGGCTGGGTGAAGCCGATTTCGTCGCCCGGCTTGAGGGTGTCCGGGTCGCCGCCCGGCTGCAGCCCGATATAACTCTCGCCCAGCAAGCCGCTGGTGAAGATGCCGGCCGAGGTGTCGGCCGGCAGGTCCTTGTATTTGGTATCCAGCGACAGGGTCACGATCGAATCGAACTTGGTCGGGTCCAGGCTGATGTTGGACACCTTGCCGATGGTCACCCCGCCGATCTTTACCGGTGCCTGCGCGCGCAGCTGGCCGATCTGGCTGAAGCGGGCGGTCAGCGTGTACTGGCTGGAGCCAAAGCCCCAGCGCTGGTTGGTCGAGGCCACCGCCAGCACCAGCAGCGAGGCCAGGGTCAGCAGCAAAAAGGCGCCGACGGCGAATTCGAGTCGTGGTCCACGCATGGCCATAGTTATTCCACTCACCTAAACAACATTGCAGAAAGGACGAAGTTGAACATCAGCACCAGCAACGAGGCATTCACCACCGCGCGGGTGGTGGCGACCGAGGTGCCTTCGATGGTCGGTTCGGCATGGAAGCCCACGTAGGCGGCAACCAGTGCAGCGGTGCCGCCGAAGATTGCCGACTTGAGCATCGCCACGCCGAAGTCGTCCCAGACGTCCACGCTGTTGCTCAGCCCGGACCAGAACGTGCCGTTGTCGATGCCCAGCACGTGCACCGCTTCGAAATAGCCACCGGTGATGGCCAGCGAGCAGAACACGCCGGTGAGCAACGGCACCGTCAGCACCGCCGCCCAGAAGCGTGGCGCCACGGCCTTGGCCACCGGGTCGATGGCCATCAGCTCCAGCGCCTTGATCTGGTCGGTGGCGCGCATCAGGCCGAGCTCGGCGGCGATCGAACTGCCGGCGCGGCCAATGAACAACAAGGCGGTCAGCACCGGCGCCAGTTCGCGATACAGCGACAGGCCCAACAGGGTGGACAACGCATCGGACGCACCGTAGGTGGTGAGCGTGCGGTAGCCCTGCAAGGTCAGCACCAGGCCGACGAAGGCGCCGCCCACCGCAATGATCGGCAGCGAGCGCGCGCCGACCTTGTAGATCTCGCGGACCAGTTCGGCAATGAAATCGCGCGTGGGCAGCGAGCCGCGCAGCACCGTCAGCGAGAACAGCCCGGCGCGGCCGAAGGCGCGAATGGAATCGGCGAAGGCCATCAGGCAGCACTCCGGTCGCGGCGCGGGGCGGCATCGAAGGCGATCGGGCCGTCCGGCTGGCCGTGCAGGAATTGCTGCACCAGCGGGTCGGTACTGTCCTGCAGCTGCGCCGGCGTGCCGGCGAACACGATGCCGCCATTGGCGATCACCACCGCCTGGTCGCAGATCGGCAGCGTCTCGTGCACATGGTGGCTGACGATGATGCTGGTCAGGCCCAGGCTGTCGTTGAGGCGCTGGATCAGGCTCATGATCACGCCCGAGGCGATCGGGTCCAGTCCGGTCAGCGGCTCGTCGTAGATCATCAGCGGCGGGTCCAGCGCCAGCGCGCGCGCCAGTGCCACGCGCCGTGCCATGCCGCCGGACAACTCGCGCGGCCAGGCATCGGCTGCGGCCAGCAGGCCCACTGCATGCAACTTCATCTGCACCAGGCGCTGCAGCACCGCTGCCGGCAACCGCGTGTGGGTGCGCAGCGGCAGTGCGACGTTCTCGGCCACGCTGAGGTCGGTGAGCAGGCCATTGCCCTGCAGCAGCACGCCGACGTTGCGACGCATCTCCAGCAGCGCGCGGCTGCCGGTGGGAATGGGATTGCCGAACAACGTGACCGTGCCTGCGACCGGGCGCAGCTCGCCGGTCAGCGCCGCCAGCATGGTGGATTTGCCGCTACCGGACGGACCGAGCACGGCCGTGATGCTGCCGCGTGGCACCTCCAGCGACACATCGCGCAGGATCGTGCGCCCGCCGCGATCGATGCGGACACCGGACAACTGCACGACAGGGGAAGCGGAAGCCGTCATCGGTGCCTTTAACAAAATTACAACGCGATAGAGTAGCCCGTGCACCGCTGAACATAACCAGACTGGCGCGTGCAGTATTGTCGCATTCACCGAAGGGCGATGTGCGGGTTGCGTGTCGCTGTCTGCGTAACAGCGTGTCCTGCAACGCAACCAGGCCCACGCATGTGGTCGCGATCGGCAAACGTACGCTGCGGTAGGGACGTAAGCGACGTTGCCACAGCACGCAGTGTGTACCTTGAGACTGGCAGGTGCCCCTGGTCGTCTTGCCTGTCGCAGTTGCGCAACGATCTGCCTAGCATGTCGCGTTGTCGGCAGCGGCATCTTGTCGAACTGGCCACAAAACGTGACGATCCACGCTACTTCGTCGCTGCAGGAATCTTCCATGGAGTTGCTGACGCTTGAACACTTTGCCGGCAGCGTCAACGAGACCTTTGCCGCCGCTTTGAATGAGGGCGAGGTGCCGTTCGTGCTGGTGGAGGCGCGGCCCTTGCAGCACGCGCGCAATTCGCAACGTGCGCCGTTCTCGCTGCTGTTTCGGAATGGTTCGGCCTTTTTGTTTCCGCAGCAGACCTATCAGATGCGGCATGCGCGGCTCGGCGAGATCGGTATCTTCCTGGTGCCGGTGGCGCGCGAGCGCGACGGGTTCTTGTATCAGGCCGTATTCAATTGAATACGGCCAGCTGCACGTTCAACTGAGCAGGTGATCGTGCCGATGCCAGTGCATCTGCAGATGGGTCTGGGTGCTGTCGCCTGCAACGAATCCGAGGCGGGCATACAGGCGTTGCGCGGCGGGGTTGGCGTGCAGCACATGCAATGACAAAGCACATCCCGCATCGCGGGCGCACGCCTGCGCATGTGCAATCAACTGCGTGCCGATGCCCTTGCCATGCCAGTCCGGCAGCAGGCTGATATCGACCAGCGTGTGGTGTGCGGCGCCGCGGTGCAGATACAGCCGGCCGATCGCTAGAGCTTTGGTCTGCACGATCAGAAAGTCCGCATCGGCAAACTGCTGCCGGTAATGCGCGCGCTGCAGGGCGAACTGCTGCTGCAGGAAGGCGCGCTTGGTCGCTTCCGGCCAAGGCACCGGTGCCAGCTCCTCGCGACGCGTGCTGGCGTACAGATCCTGCAACCAGGGCAGATCCGCATCCTGCTCTTCGCGCAATGCAATGGCGTGCGCACCCGGCAACGTGGTCTGGCTTGCGCCGCCGGATGCCTTCACGACCTCGCCGGAAAGCGGGCGTGTCATGACATCAACTGAAGACAGGGTAGTCGCCGGATAGCGCGATGCAGAAGTTCACCGCCAGATACGGCTGCCGGTTCTCGTGGGCCTGGCCGTTGCCGGTGGGAATCAACATAACGGGAGAGAACTGCTTGTCGGGCGCAATTGCGTTATATGGACGTGCGCTGCTGCTACCTGGCGACGACAGCGCGGCGCCGCCGACGGGCGCACCGCTCTTCTTCGTCTGGTCCGCTAAGGAGAACGAGTTGACGCCGTGCTGGTGCATCGGCATCTCCGAGCCCGACAGATTCACCCCTGCGGAACCAAAATTGCTGCCCAGCGTGTGCGGGGTCAGGCCAGGGCCGGGGCCCTGCTGGCAGCCAGCGCGCGCGGTGAAGTTCGGCAGCTGAAACGTACTGGAGCCATTGCCGCCGTAGGCGATGCCGAGCAGCGAATACAGCGCGCTGTTCTGCGTGATCGGCAGGACGGCACCATTGCACAGGGCCCAGCCGTAAGGGTTGTAGTCGAAGCCGAACAACTGGATTTCGCCGAGATAGGGTTCGGTCATGAGCGGATTCCTCCGATGGAGCGGATGCGTGCCGCAGCCACGTCGACGCGGCGCATGGGATCAGGCTTGCTGCGGAAAGATGCCGGTGGTGGCAATGCAGTACTGCACCGTCAGTGTGGGCATGACGTTGTCGTGCGGCTGGTTACCACCGGCGAATGAGGTGCTCTGCCCCGACATCGCTTGCGCCGTGGCGCCGCCGGTGGTGGTGAGATAGAAAGTGTCGCCGCTCACCGCTGCAGGCAACAGGCCCGAGGGTGCCGTCGCTGTCGCCCCCGCGGTGGTAGCTTGCGCGACGTGCGTATGCGCCGGCATCTGCAGATCGGTCAACGTCACCGTCTCGGTACCGGCACGCTGGGCAAGCACGTAGTTGCTCAGTCCCGGCCCCTGGCCCTGGTGGACCGGCACGCGGCCGCGCAGGTCAGGCACTGCAAAGGTGCTGGTGCCATTTCCACCGTAGGCGGTGCCGAGCAGGACATATAACGGCTCGTATTCGGAGATCTGCAGCAATGAGCCATCGCACGCTTGCCAGCCCTGAGGAGTGCGGCCAAAGCCGAACAGGCGGATTTCGCCGATGAAGGGAGTACCCATGAGATTCTTCCTGGTCGATGAGGTGATCCGCGCACCAGTGCGCTGCGCACCCGAGTGCGGATGCGCCTAGCTGCGCGAAGGGAAGATGCCGGACAGCGCGATGCAGAAATTGATCGTGGTGTATGGCTGCACGTTCGGATGCGCCTGGCCGCCGCCCTCTGCGCCTACCGTGGCTTGCGAGAGCGGGACCACGCTCCCCGGCGCGGCGTACAGCGGTGTCGCCGTTCCCGACGTGGCGCCATTGTTCGCGAATAGGCGCCCGGTTGGGTTGCGGTTATTGCCGGCGGCGCTGGCGCATTCCATCAGATGGAGGTGTGCAGGCAACTGGTTTTCCACCAGCGTCATCGTCTCCGCACCAGCGGCCTGACCCATTGGCATCGCCGTCGGCTGCCATGCCGGATCCGCCGACGGCCCATAGCCCATCGGCGTGCGGCCGCGCATGTCCGGCAGCGCGAAATTGGTCTTGCCGTCGCCGCCGAACCGCGTGCTGAGCAGACTGAACAGGGCCTGGTTCTGATTGATCGGCAGCAATTGACCGTTGCATTGCGCAAAATACTTCGGCGCAAACGCGAAACCGGTCAGCATGATCTGACCGATGAAGAACTCGCTCATGCGGATCTCCCCTAGGGTGTTTGACGCCGACATCGCGCCTGGCGCTGCTCTACTTAATCACGTCTTCTGCGCAATGCAAGCATTGATAATGCTGAATCGGACAGGGGCGACGTATTTGGTGCTTTACGAATACGTAAATTTACTGTTCAAATGCTAGCGCAGCATGGTGGGGAATATGCCTTTCAAGGCCTATAACCATGCTGTCTGAGGCACCAGGAGCGTTGCCGGCGCCAGCGGGGTGGCGTGATTTTCCGGGGAAATGGAATATGTCTACGAATTGCACCAATATGGCTGCAGGCGTGCGCGTCGTTTTGCGTTGGCCGCTGGTGTTCGCGCTGCTGCTGTTGAGTACGCTGTATTCCGGCAAGGCCGCAGCAGCGGCGTCGCAATATTGTCCGACGTTGAACGCCACTGTAGTTCAGGGTGGCTCGGTGCAGATCGACGTCACCACCTGCGACGGCACTGGCGTAGACGACATCGGCGTTGGCTGGGACGGAGTGCAGCCTCCCCACGGCACTCTGACCGTTCCTAATCCAAGCGGAGCACAGGGAACGCAGATCGTCACATACACGCATAATGGCGACAGCGCCACCAGTGACACGTTTCCGCTGGAAGACGGCGCTGGCGATACCATCACAGTCAATATCACGATTACCCCCTCGCGGACCGCCAGCATCGCGGTCAGCCCGTCCGCCGCCAACGAGGACAGCGGTACCTCCTTGGTCTACACGGTGACGCTGAGCCAGACCAATACCTCGGCGACCACGGTCAACCTGACCCGCAGCGGCACTGCGACCAGCGGCACGGACTACTCCGGCGCCGTGACCAGCGTGGTGGTGCCGGCCAATACCAGCTCGGCCAGCTTCAGCGTTACCCCGATCGCCGACACCGCGGTGGAAACCGACGAAACGGTGATCTTCAGTGTCGCCAATGGCACCGGCTATTCCACCGGCAGCCCGTCCAGCGCCACCGCCACCATCGTCAACGACGACTTCCCTTCCGCGAGCATCGCCGTCTCCCCGGCCAGCGTGTCCGAGGACGGCGCCACCAATCTCCTCTACACGGTCACCCTGAACCAACCGTCGCCCACCGCGCTGTCCATCGGCTTTGGCGTGAGCGGCACGGCGACCTCGGGCACCGACTATGCGGCCGTCAGTTCGCCGCTGGTGATCGCCGCCGGCCAGACCACCGGCACCATCACCATCAATCCGACCGCCGACAGCACGGTCGAGCCCGACGAAACCGTGGTGATCAGCCTCAACACCGGCAGCGGCTACACGGTCGGTTCGCCGAACAGCGCCACCGGCACCATCCTCAACGACGACCAGCCGGCGCTGTCGATCAACGATGTCTCGGTCAACGAAGGCAATGCCGGCACCACCAACGCCACCTTCACCGTGTCGTTGAGCGCGCCGGCCGGCGCCGGCGGCGTCAGCTTCGATATCGCCACGGCCGATGGCACCGCCACTGCGGGTGTGGACTATGTCGCCTCCAGTCTGACCGGGCAGACCATCCCGGCCGGCAGCAGCAGCGCCACCTTCACCGTGCTGGTCACCGGCGACACGCTGGCCGAGCCGAACGAAACGTTCTTCGTCAACCTCAGCAACGTCACCGGCGCCAGCGTGAGTGACGGGCAGGGCCTGGGCACGATCGTCAACGACGATGCGCAGCCGGCCTTGTCGATCGACGATGTGAGCGTCAACGAAGGCAACAGCGGCACCACCACGGCCACCTTCACGGTGAGCCTGAGCGCTGCCAGCGGCCAGACCGTCACGGTCAACTACGCCACCGCCGACGGGACCGCCACCGCCGGCAGCGACTATGTCGCGCGCTCCGGCACGCTGAGCTTCGCGCCGGGCGTGACCGCGCAAGGCGTGGCCGTCACCGTCAATGGCGACACCGCGGTCGAGCCCAACGAAACCTTCAGCGTTGGCCTGTCCGGCGCCAGCAATGCGACCATCGCCCGCGCCACCGGCACCGGCACCGGCACCATCCTCAACGATGATGCGGTGGTGACGATCTCGCCGGCGTCGCTGCCCGCAGCAACCGCAGGCAGCGCGTACAGCCAGACGCTGAGCGCCAGCGGTGGCACCCCCGGCTACAGCTTCGTGATCAGTGCCGGTACGTTGCCGGCCGGAATGACCCTGAACGCCGCCGGGGTGCTGTCCGGTACGCCGACTGCCAGCGGCAGCTTCAACTTCACCGTCACCGCAACCGACAGCGGGGCACCGACCAGCGGCAGCCGCGCCTATACCCTGACCGTGGCCGGCGCCAACGTGATCTTGCCGGCTACCACCTTGCCGGCCGGCACCGCGGGCCAGGCCTATTCGAGTGCGATCACTCCGGCTGCCGGCGGCATTGCGCCCTACAGCTACGCGCTCACCGCCGGCGCGTTGCCTGCCGGCATCACGCTCAATAGCGGTAGCGGCGCATTGAGCGGCACCACCACCAGCGTGGGCAGCTTCAGCTTCACCGTCACTGCGACCGACAGTACCAGCGGCACGCCCTCGCAGGGTACGCGCGGATACACGTTGAACATCGCCGCGCCGACGATTGCAGTGGCGCCGTCCACGGTTCCCACCGCAACACGTGGCACCGCCTACAGCCAGACGCTGACCGCCAGCGGCGGCACGGCGGCCTACACCTACGCGATCACCAGCGGTGCATTGCCGGCCGGGATCACCTTGGCCAGCAACGGCACCTTGTCGGGCACGGCCACGCTGGAGGGTACGTTCAACTTCACCGTACAGGCCACCGACGCCAACAGCTTCACCGGCACGCAGGCATACAGCCTGACCGTGGCTGGCCCGAACCTGGTGTTGCCGGCGTCGACCTTGCCGGCAGGGACGGCCGGGCAGGCCTATGCGGCTGCGGTCACGCCGGCCACCGGCGGCACCGCGCCGTACAGCTATGCAGTCACTGCCGGCGCGCTGCCGGGTGGCGTGGGACTGGACGCTGCCACCGGCGGCCTCAGCGGAACGCCGACGGTGTCGGGGACCTTCACCTTCACCCTGACGGTCACCGACAGCACGCCCAGCCCCGCCGCGCAGGCCAGCCGGAGCTACTCGCTGACCATCAACGCCGCAACGCTGGTGCCGGGGCAGCCCACCTTGCCGCCGGCCGTGCGTGGCACCGCCTACAACCAGGTGCTCACCGCCAGCGGCGGCGTTGCGCCGTACCGCTACAGCATTGCCAGCGGCACGTTGCCGGCCGGATTGACGCTGGCCAGCGACGGCACGCTGTCGGGCACGCCAACGGTACAGGGCACCACGTCGTTCACCATTGCGGTGGCCGATGCGGGCAATGCCAGCGCCACGCAGGCCTACACCTTCACGGTGAACGATGCGGCGCCGGTGGCGGTGGCCGATGTTGCCGCCACCATGACCGACACCGCCGTGACCGCAGCGGTCACCGCCAACGACACCGGCAGCATCACCGCGATCGCCATTGCCAGCGCGCCCACCAACGGCACGGCCGTGGTCAACGGGCTGGAAGTGGTCTACACGCCGAACGCCGGCTTTGCCGGTACCGACGTGCTGAGCTATACCGCCAGCGGCGCAGGCGGCACCTCGGCAGCGGTGACGCTGACCATCACGGTTAACGTGCGGCCGGTGGCGGTGTCGGTGACTGCGGCGGCAGTGCCGGGCGAAGCGCAACAGGTGGACATCACCCGTAACGCCACCGGCGGGCCGTTCGTGGCGGCTGCGGTGGTTGCGGTGTTGCCGGCCTCGGCCGGTACCGCCACCATCACCCGCGTGGGCGGCACCGCCAGTGCGGCGGCGGCGCGTGCCTCCGGGCTGTCGCCAGCGGCCGCTGCAATGGCCGAGACGCCGACCTTTACCCTGACCTTTACGCCCAACCCGGCCTTCGTCGGCCAGGCCACGGTGCAGTTCACCTTGTCCAACGCATTCGCCACCTCGGCCCCGGCCAGTGTGGTGTTCAACATCGCGCCACGGCGCGACCCGAGCGTGGATGCGGAAGTGCGTGGCCTGATCGATGCGCAGTCCGAGTCCACGCGGCGTTTTGCGCGGGCGCAGATCGACAACTTCCAGCGCCGTCTGGAGGCCACCCATCGCGGCGGCGGCAGCTTCACCAACGCAGTGAGCTTCCAGCCGACCTCGCATTGCCGCCAGGCCGAGCGCGGCATCAGTGCGCAGCCGTGCAGCCCGGACACGCAGGACGTCGACAACGACTTCCGCGATGCGCCCGCGGCGACCGGCACCACCGGCAGCAGCGCGCAGACGCAGGGTGACCTGGGCCTGTGGGTGGGCGGCGCAATCCGCTCGGGCAGCCTGAACCGCCAGACCAACAGCAACGGCGTGGATTTCCAGACCGATGGGTTGAGCGTGGGTGCCGACTACCGGGTTGCCTCGTCGCTGGCGATCGGCGCGGGCCTGGGTTGGGGCCGCGACGACAGCGATGTGGGCAACAACGGCAGCCACAGCAAGGCCACCGCCTACACGATGGCGTTGTACGCCAGCTTCCATCCGGGCAAGGCGTTCTTCTTCGACACCTTGGTCGGCTACCAGCTGCTGTCTTACGACCTGCGCCGCTTCGTCACCGATGACAGTTCGCTGGCCGAGGGCAACCGCGACGGCACGCAGTGGATCGCCTCGCTGTCCACCGGTGCCGACCTGCAACGCGGCACGCTGCAGATCACCCCGTACGCGCGGGTGGATGTGGCACGCGCCACCTTGGACGGCTATGAGGAAGCGGGCGTGGCCCCGTTCGCGCTGAGCTATGCCGACATGGATGTGGCCACCACCACCGGCAATCTCGGCCTGCGTCTGGAATGGCGTCGCGAGGTTGCCTGGGGACGGCTGACCCCGCAGTTGCGCGTGGAGTACCAGCGCGACTTCCAGGGCCGTGGCGATGCGATCCTGAGCTACGCCGACCTTACCGGTGGCCCGTTCTATCGCACCGCGCAGAGCGCGTTCGACCGCAACCGCCTGATGATGGGCATCGGTGCAGCGCTGTTGACCGAACAAGGCCTGTCGACGCGGCTGGAATACCGCGGCATCACCGACGGCGACAGCAACAACGATCAGACCTGGATGATCAATCTGGAAAAGAAATACTGATCGGGTTGTAAGCCACGCGGTCATGCAACGCGATGGGCCGGGCGAACACCCCCGGCCCATTGCGTTTGTGATGTCGACGGCGTGTTGCGCGCGTGGTTGCGATGACGCTCGCGGACGCAGTGAATGGCTGCGTTGGGCGCCTCGAAGGTTGCACGTAACGACCGCAGTACATCGAATGCGGTGTGGAGCCCGATGGCAGTGGGTGACGCACGGTGTGGCGCGCCGTCGATCGGCATCTCCCGCGCAGCGCTGTTGCACGGTGCCGTGCGGCCTTGCGTCTCAGCGCGGCGACCTGGCCGCCGACACGGCGGCCAACAACGCCTCACACGCGCATCCGGCACAATGCGCCACGCATGCACGCCACTTCCGCGCCCGATTTCCGTCTTTATCCATCCAATGCGCTGGATACCCTGGCCGCCTTGCTCGCGCAGGAGTTGCGCCGGCCGATGCCGGGGCAGCCGTTGCTGCAGCCGGAGGTGGTGCTGATTCCGCAGGTGGCGATGCGGCGCTGGTTGCAGTCCACGCTTGCGGCCGAGCACGGTGTTGCGGCGAATCTGGAATTTCTCACGCCCGGCGAATTCGTCGCGCGCGCGCTGGAGCGCAACCTCGGCGCGGCCGACGACGATCTGGACATGGCCACCACGCAGTGGCGGTTGTATGCGGCCCTGCAGTCGGACCTGGGCAGCGACGCGGCCCTGGCCCCGCTGGCCGGATACCTGTCCGATGGCGATGCGCTCAAGCCGTGGGCGCTGGCCGGCGAGCTGGCCAGCGTGTTCGAGAAATACCAGGCATGGCGCCGCGACTGGTTGCTGCGCTGGGAAGCAGGCGCCGACCCGGACGACCCGCAGGCACGGTTGTGGCGCAGCATCGCCACCGGCCGGCAATACCGCGCCCGGCGCATCGGCCAGTATCTGGATCGCCATGCGCGTGCCCACGGCCCGTTGCCGCAAGGCCTGCCGCCGCGCGTATTCGCGTTCGCCATCTTGAACATCTCGCCGGACGTCCTGCGCGTGCTGGCCACGCAGGCGCGCGTGGGCACGCTGCACTTCTATTTGCCCACGCCGACGCAAGGCTACTGGGGCGACCTGCAGACCTTGTGGCAACGCCGGCGCGAAGACGGCGCCGTGCAACTGTTCGCCGAGCAGGTACAGGAAAACCCGTTGCTGCAGGCCTGGGGCGCAGCCGGGCGCGATTTCATGGCGTTGGTGGGCGATTACGA
Source organism: Xanthomonas sp. NCPPB 1754 (assembly GCF_041475725.2). Taxonomy (NCBI): domain Bacteria; kingdom Pseudomonadati; phylum Pseudomonadota; class Gammaproteobacteria; order Lysobacterales; family Lysobacteraceae; genus Xanthomonas; species Xanthomonas sp. NCPPB 1754. The sequence goes on along the minus strand of NZ_CM192982.1, from coordinate 5,006,085 downwards.
AGTGGTGCACCCGCTGGCCGAAATCGCCGCCTACGCCGACCCGCTCGAATCCGGCCGCCGCACGCTGGCCGATGGCGGGTTGGGCGACAGCCTGTTGCGGCGCATGCAGAGCGATCTGTTCCATCGCCGCGCGCCTGCGGCGGAAGCGGTATTGCCGGCGGTGAATCTGCACGACCCCAGCCTGCAGGTGCATGCCTGCCACACGCGGCTGCGCGAGTTGCAGGTGTTGCACGACCAACTGCGTGCGCTGCTCGACGATGCACGCTTCGACCCGCCCCTGCAGCCGCGCGAGATCGCGGTGCTGTCGCCCAATATCGACCCGTACGTGCCGTATCTGGATGCGGTGTTCGGCAGCCATGGCAACGACGACGCGCTGCCCTATGCGCTGGCCGATGCCAGCCCGTTGGCGAGCGAGCCGCTGGCCGAGGTGTTCCTCACCTTGCTCGGTTTGCCGATCGCGCGTTTCGGGCTGCATGAAATCCTCGACCTGCTGGCCAGCGCGCCCATCGCCGAAGCGGCCGGGCTGGACGAAGCCGGGCTGGAACGCCTGCGCAGCTGGCTGCACGCGGCCGGCGCGCGTTGGGGCCTGGACGCAGCGCACCGGCGGCAGCACCAGGCACCGGGCGACGATGCCTACACCTGGCGTTTCGCGCTGGACCGGCTGCTGCTCGGCCATGCCAGCGGCGCCGACGAGGACATCGATGGGGTGGCGCCGTGGCCGCAGCTGGAAGGCAGCGCGCTGGCCGCACTGGACACCTTGTTGCGGTTGTTGCGCGTGCTCGAACGGCATCAAGCCGCGCTGGCCGAGGCGATGACCCCGGTCGAGTGGCGCGAGCGGCTGCTGGGCCTGCTCGAGGCATTGATTCCGACCACGCCGACTGCGCCGCGCGCGCAACGCGCGCTGGATCGCTTGCGCGCGTTGATCGACCAATTCGCCCGCGACGCGATACGCGCCGAGTACGCCGGCAAGGTGCCTGCCGAGGTAGTGCGTGCGCATTTTGCGGCGGTGCTGGGCGAATCGGATACGCGCGCGCCGCTGCTTACCGGCGGCATCAGTTTCGGGCGCATGGTGCCGATGCGCTTGCTGCCGTTCCGCGTGATCTGCCTGCTCGGCATGAACGATGGCGACTTCCCGCGGCGCGACCCGGCCGCCGGGCTCAATCGCCTCACCGCGGAACTGGGCACCGAGCGTCGCCGGCACGGCGACCGCTCCACGCGCGAGGACGACCGCTTTTTGTTCCTGCAGTTGTTCGCTTCCGCGCAGGACGTGTTTTATCTGAGCTATCTCGGCGCCGATGCGCGCGATGGCAGCGTGCGCGAGCCGTCGGTGCTGGTCAGCGAATTACTGGCAAGCGCTGCGCAGTACCACGCCGCCAGCAACGCGCTCGACACGCTAGTGGTGCGACACCCGTTGCAACCCTTCGCCGCTGCCGCGTTCGGCGCGCTGGGCGACGACGGTGCCGACCCGCGCCGTTTCAGTTATCGCCGGCAGTGGCGGCCGGCGGTGGACAGCCTGGTCGGCCAGCGGCAACCGCTGGCGCCGTGGGTGGCCGGTGCATTGCCGGCCGAAGGGATCGCCTTGCCGGCCAGCATGTCCATCGACGCGCTGCGCCGCCTGTTGACCGACCCGGCCGGGCAGTTCCTGCGTCATCGATTGGGCATGCGCCTGCCCGATCCGGCCGGAGAGGACGCCGATCTGGAACCGTTGCTCGCCCCCACGCGCGGGTTGGATCAATACGGGTTGCAGCAGCAGATATTCGACGCTGCATTGGCCGGCGACACCGAGCACCTGTACGCGCGTCTGCGTGCCCGCGCGCTGCTGCCGTCCGGCCCGCTGGGGCGGCGCCAGCTCGACGAGCGCGTGGCGCAATTGCGCCCGTATGCCGATGCGTTCCGGCAGTGGCGTGGCGAATCCCCGGCCCAGTCGCGCCGGCTGCAGGTGCAGATTGACGAGATCGAACTGCACGGTCGTGTGCCGGGCTGGTACGCAAGCGGCGTGGGGCGCGTGCAGGTCGGCGCGCTCAGCGGCCGCAGCGCCATTCGCCACGGCCTGGAATGGCTGCTGCTGCGCGCCGCCGGTGAGCACGCGCCGTACGTGCGTTTCTTCGAACACGACGACGGCCTGGGCCCGCATCCCATCGACGCGCAGCCGCTGTCGCAGACACAGGCGCGCACCGCGTTGGCCGAGCTGCTGCAGCTGTATCGCCAGGGCTTGCAGATGCCGCTGGCGTTCGCGCCTTACAGCAGCTGGAAATATCACCAGGCCGCGCGCGGCGGCGACCTGGACAAGGCCATCAAGGAGGCGGCCGGGCAGTGGCAATCGGGTTTCGGCTGGAGCGAATCGCACAGCCCGGAACTGCGCCTGGTCACCCGCGGCCGCGACCCGTTTGCCGACGCGCAACGCTTCGCCGAGTTCGCCGCCACCAGCCATCGGGTGTATGCATTGCTCGAACAGGGAAACACCGGCGCGCCGCTCGAGACCGAGCGCGTGATCGACAGCTGGCGACACTGGCACGGCGCGCAGGAGGATGTCGAATGAGCGTCAGCCCCGTCACCGACCCGTACCTGCAGTTGCCGCTGCACGGCGTGCGCCTGATCGAGGCCAGCGCCGGCACCGGCAAGACCTTTACGCTGGCCACGTTGTTCACCCGGCTGGTGGTCGAGCGTGGCTTGCGCATCGGCCAGATCCTTGCGGTGACCTTCACCGAAGCGGCCACGCAGGAGCTGCGCCGCCGCATTCGCGAACGCCTGGTGCTGGCCGCAAGCCTGGTTCCCGAGGCGCCATCGCCTCTCGCAGGAGCGGTTTCGGCCGCGACCGAGTCGTCCGCAATCCAGTCGCCCGACGCCCCATCGGCTTCTGCAGGAGCGGACCTGGGCGCGACCGACCTCGCCGATGCCCCGTCGCAGCCAGGGCCGCTCCTCCATGAAGCGCCCGACGTGTTACTCACCCGCGCCATCCTCGCCACCCATCTGGGCGGCGGCAGCGAAACGCCCGTCGCCTTGCGTCGCCGCCTGCAGCAGGCGGTGGAAGAAATCGATCTGGCCGCGGTGTTCACCATCCACGGCTTTTGCGCGCGCGTGCTGCGCGAACACGCACTGGAAAGCGGCCAGGCGTTCGCCGCGCCGGAACTGCTCGCCAACGATCGCCAATTGCTTGGCGAAGTGGCGGCCGATCTGTGGCGGCAGCGCGCCGCCGATGCGGTGATGGCCGAAGATCTCATCGCCCTGTGGTCGGGCGGCCCCGAGGCCTTGGCCAGCGATCTGCGCGCGCTGGTGCGGCACCCGACGCTGTTGCCGTCAGTCGCCACAACCACCGACGATGCACCTGCCTTGCTGCAGGCCGCGCACGCGGCAGCCAACGCACTGGCCGCCGCATTCCAGACGCACGGCACCGCATTCTTCGACGCCATCATGGCGGCCATCGAGGGCGGCATCCTGAGCAAGGTCAGCTACAAACCCGAGTGGCTGGCATCGCTGTGGCACTGGTTCGAAACCTTCGCCGCTGCGCCTGCGCTCAACACCGCGCCGCATGCCAAGTTGCTCAAGTTGACCGCGGCGGAACTGGCTGCCGGCACCAACAAGAAGTTCGTCGATCGCACGCCGTCTTCGCCGATGAGCCACCAGATCGATGGCTATCTCACTGCGCTGGCGCGCGTGGAAGAATGGCGCAGCCGTCGCCGTATCGCATTGCTGCACGCGCTGCGCGACGATGCCATCGCACGGCTGGCGCTGCTCAAGCGGCAACGCCGCGTGCAGACCTACGACGACCTGGTCGATGGGGTGGCGCACGCATTGCAGGGCGCGCAGGCCGACGCCTTGGTCAAACGCCTGCGCACGCAATACGCCATCGCGCTGGTGGACGAATTCCAGGACACCGACGACCGCCAGTGGTCGATCTTTTCCAACGTGTTCGGCGAAGGCCCGCTCGCACGAGCAGCAGGGCTGGAACCGGCGCTGTTTCTGATCGGCGACCCCAAGCAGGCCATCTACGGCTTCCGTGGCGGCGATGTGCGCACCTATCTGGCCGCGGCCGTCACCGCCGAACTGGCGCCGCCGCTGAGCCACAACTTCCGCTCGCGCCCCGGCGTGCTGGCGGCCATCGACGCGCTGTACGCACAGGCCGGCTACGCCGATGCCTTCCTCACCGACGGTATCGCCTTCCACCCGGTGCGGGCCGGGACCAAGCGCGTGGATGAAGACCTGCAACGCGATGGCGTCACTGCGCCGGCACTGACGCTGTGGCGCGCGCCGGAACCGCCGCCGCCTGCGAAAGGCAAGCCCAAGCCCTGGAGCGCCGGCCGCGCACGCGAGCTGGCCACCGCCGCCTGCGTCGCAGCGATCCGCGGCTGGTTGGCCGGCGGCCGCGACGGCACGGCCACGGTGTGCGGCCGGCCGGTGCAGGCCGGCGATATCGCCGTGCTGGTGCGCAGCCACGGCGAGGCCACGCGTCTCCAGCAGGCGCTCGGCGCGGTGGGCATTCCGGCGGTGGCCGCCGGCAAGCAAAGTCTGTTCGCCACCGAACAGGCGCTGGAAGTGCTTGCCTTGCTGCAGGCCTTGCTCGATCCGGGCGACGACAGCCGCCTGCGCGCCGCCTTGGCCACGGTGTTGATCGGCGAAGACGCCATCGCCATCGCCGCACTTGAACGCGACGGCGAGCGTCACCGCCACTGGCAGCAACAGGCGCTGGACTGGCGGGAACGCTGGCAGCGCGGCGGCCCGCTCGCCCTGATCGGCGAACTCGGCGCCACCCACGGGCAACGCCTGCTTGCCCTGGTTGATGGCGAACGCCGCCTCACCAACTATCTGCAACTGGCCGAACTGCTGCAGGAAGCCGACGCGCGCGCACTCGGCCCGCATGGCCTGGTCGACTGGCTGTCGCGGCGCATCGCCAATGCCGACGACAACGACGAAGCCCAGCAGTTGCGGCTGGAATCGGACGCGCGCCGCGTGCAGATCGTCACCCTGCACAAGAGCAAGGGCCTGGAATATCCGCTGGTGTTCCTGCCGTATATCGGCATCGGCCGCAGCGACAAGGGCGCCGGCCGTCATTGCGTGGTGCATGCGCCGGACGTGGGCCGCCAGTTGCACTGGAAGACAGAGCGCGACGACCCGAGCTGGAGCGCCGCCGAAGCCGCCTGGAAACAGGAACAACGTGCCGAAGACGCGCGCCTGCTGTATGTCGGCCTGACCCGCGCCGAGCACGCGCTGTGGATCGCCAGCGGCCCGTTCCATCAGCACGAACGCACCGCGTTGTCGGCCATGCTGCGTGCGCTCGATGCGCTGCAGGGCGCGGCAGGCGAGGGCACCGTGGTGGTGGACACCAGCACGCCGCCGGCCCACCTGCCGCGGCTGCCGGCCCCGATCGAGGCGCAGGTGCCGCCCGCGCGCAGCGCGCAACGGCACATCGCCCCGGAATGGTGGGTGTATAGCTTCACCCAACTGGCCAACGCCGATGCCGGCGCGGCCACCGACCCGATGGCCAGCGCCACCGTCGTCGGCAGCGGCGGCAGCGATGAACCGTCCGGCAGCGAGGCGGTTGCCGTGGCCGTTGCTACCGACGCCGAGCCGTTCGATCCGCGCTTTGCCGGCAACCGCTTCGGCGTGGTGATGCACGATGTGTTCGAACGTTGCGACTTCGCCGCCTGGCAGGCCTGGCGACCGGGCCACCCCGCGCCCGAGGGCCAGGCCGCACCCATCCTCCAGGCCCTGCAACGCGGCGGTTACCCCCAGGACGACCTCGACGACGGCCTGCGCATGCTCACCGCGCTGATCGGCCACACGCTCACCGTGGCCTTGCCCGAAGGCACCCGCCTGGCCGACGTGCCCGAACCGCAGCGCCGCAACGAAATGGAATTCCATTTCGCCATGCGGCCCACCCGCGTCGATGCGTTGCTGGCCCTGCTGCATCGGTTCGGCGTGGTCGGCGACCGCCAGGCCTTCGGCGCGCGCCAGCGCCTGGAAGGCCTGATGACCGGCCTGATCGACCTCACCTACAGCGTGGACGGGCGCTGGTATGTGCTGGACTACAAATCCAACCGCCTGCCCAGCTACGACGCCGACGCCCTGGCGCGGGCCATGGCGCACAGCGAGTACGAACTGCAGGCGCTGATCTACACCGTGGCGCTGCACCGCTGGTTGCGCTTTCGCCTGGGCGAGGCCTACGACTACGCCCGCGACTTCGGCGGCGTGCGCTATCTGTTCTGTCGCGGCCTGGATGCCGGGCGCCCTGCGGAGGCTGCCGGGTCGGAAGCCGTTGCCGAAACCCCTGGCCATTCCATCGCGGGCCAGCGCATGTCCGCAACCGCGCGCGATTCCACGGGCGACAGACCCGATTCCGCTCCGAACGCCGGCGCCACCACCACCGGCGATGCGCGCGCGCCGCTTGGCGATCCGGCACCGGGCATCCACGCCTGGCGCTTCGAACCGGCGCTGGTGCTGGCCGTGGACGCCTTGTTCGCCGGCAAGCCCGCAGATGCGCTGTCCAATGACGCGCCAGCGCAAGGTTCCCGCAACGGCCTCGAGCCCCTCTCCCCCCGGGAGAGGGGTTGGGGCGAGGGTACGTCCGCACCAGGGACCCCCACACCATGAAGCAACGCACCACGCCACTGGCATGGCCGACCCGCACCGCGTCCAAGCCTCTCCGTGATCGCGCCGAGCAGGCACCGCCCGCGAGCCACGGGCGCCAATGCCGCTGCGCGCCCGCGAAGCAAGCCAGCGCCGCGCATGCCAGCACAGGTGCGCGGAGCATGACGGGGCGCGAGCGCGCGTGCGCCAAGGGAATGCCGACGCCATGACCCATCCAAACCTGCTCGCCGCCCTCAACCAGAGCGGCGCCCTGCGCACCCTGGATCTGGCCTTCGCGCAAAGCCTGCAACGCCTGGAGCCGGACACCGACCCACGGGTGCTGGCCGGCGCCGCGCTCGCCTCGCTGGCGGTCACCAGCGGCCACGCCGGCCTGGACCCCGCCCGCGCCGCCATGTTGCTGGACGCGCGCGACGGCCCGGCGCCCACCTTCCCGGATCCCGCCGACTGGCAACGCAGCCTGGCCGCCTCGCGCTGGGTCGACCAACCGCAGCCCGACGCCCCGGCCGCCGCCGATTGCCCGCTCGTCCTCGAACGCGGCCTGCTCTACCTGCGCCGCTACCGCGAGTACGAACGCCGCCTGGCCCTGGGCCTGCAACGCATCGCCGCGCAACCGCTGCCGCCGGTCGACGCCGCCACGCTGGCGCCGCTGTTCGCGCAGTTGTTCCCGAACGCGATCCCAACCCCTCGCACCGCGGAGCCAACCCCGCTCCCCCCGGGGCCAACCCCTCTCCCCCCGGGAGAGGGTGCCCGACGGGCGGGTGAGGGTACGGGCCTGCCCGCGCCAATCCACTACCAAGAGGGAACAACCCCCCCCACGCCATCCCACCCCGCGGACCGCCAGGCCCAGGCCGCCGCACTCGCGCTACGCCGCGCGTTACTGCTGGTCACCGGCGGCCCGGGCACCGGCAAGACCACCACCATCGCCCGCCTGCTGTTGCTGCGCATCGCCCAGGCACGGGCATCCAGCACGCCGGCCCCGCGCATCGCCCTGGCCGCGCCCACCGGCCGCGCCGCCGAGCGCATGGCCGAAAGCCTGCGCGCCGCCATCGCGCGTGCCATCGCCGACGGCATCCAGCTCCCGGCCGCCGGCTCGCTCCCCGCACCATCGGCAAGCGCCGGCCTCATCACGTCCACGCATCCGACCAACGCCGCCGCGCCCGCGTCCACCGGCGCCGGATTGGAACTGCCGCCGCAGGCCGCCTCAGAGCAGGGCGGGCCGCCCAGCTGGGAAGTGCTGCTGCCCAGCGGCGCCAGTACCCTGCATCGTCTGCTCGGCGTCATCCCGGATTCTCCGCACTTCCACCACAACGCCGACAACCCGCTGCCGTTCGACCTGATCGTCGTCGACGAAGCCTCCATGGTCGACCTGCCGCTGATGTGCAAACTGGTCGACGCCGTCGCCGATGGCACCCAGCTGATCCTGCTTGGCGATGCCGACCAGCTGCCTTCGGTGGAAGCCGGCGACGTGCTGGCCGCCATCCTGCAGGCCGCCGGCCCGGGCGATGCCCTGCAGCCCGAAGACGCCCAGGCACTGCAATCGCTGCTCGGCAGCGCGCCCGTCGAGCGTCCGCCTGCGGTCACCTCCGCCACCCGCAGCGGCGGCCTGGACGGCCACCGCGTGCACTTGCTGCGCGGCTATCGCCAGGCGCAGGATTTCGCACTGGCGCCACTGGCCGACGCCATCCGCGCCGGCGATGCCGACACCGCCCTGGCCCTGCTGCGCAGCGGCGAACTGCCCGGCGTGCACTTCCACGAAGACGGCGAAGATCCGCTGGCACTCGGCCGCGACGCGCTGCTCGCGCACTGGCGCGCGTTGGCCAACGCCCAAGACCCCGCCGCCGCCCTGCGCGATGCCGGCCGCCTGCGCCTGCTCACCGCGGTGCGTGCCGGCCCGCAAGGCGCACGCGGCCTCAACGCCCGCATCGAACAACTGCTCGCCGACACCGGCTCCGGCGCCCGCCGTCTGGGCGGCGCCTCGCCCTGGTTCCAGGGCCGCCTGCTGCTGATCACCGAAAACAGCTATCGCCACGGCCTGTTCAATGGCGATGTCGGTATCTGCCTGCGCAGCGACGCGGACCCTTCCCCCGGGCAGGGCGACGCAAGTGCCGTGACCGCGCGCGGCCACGCGGCACCGTCGTCAAGGCCGGACCACGCTGGCGACAGCGCACGCCCTGACGCCCCCGCCACCGACCGCCGTGCCCAAGGCCCCCTGGTCGCCTGGTTCGAAGGCGACGGCGACGGCCAGGTGCGCGGCTTCCACCCCGCCGCACTGCCCGCGCACGAAAGCGCCTTCGCCATGACCGTGCACAAGGCCCAGGGCAGCGAATTCGACGAGGTCTGGCTGCAACTGCCCACCCGCGACGCCCGCGTACTCAGCCGCGAACTGCTCTACACCGGCATCACCCGCGCCCGCCGCGCCCTGCACCTGGCCGGCAGCGAAGCGGTCATGCGCGCCGCACTGGCACGCCACGCCGCGCGGATCTCGGGCTTGGCGTGGCGGTTGGGTGCAAAAGACGACAAGCCACCGCCGGTTCCAGCACCCACGCCAGCGCCGCTTCCACAACCGCCGCCCAGTGCGCCTGTGCAAGGTGCGCTGTTCTGATCAATCCAGTCGGTGCCGGCGCTGTCCCGCAATGGCCGACTGCACATTGGTCACATGATCAGGCGCTTTACCGACAAGGAAGCCGAAAAGATCTGGGCTGGGTGAGCGTTCCCACCGGTTGCCTGCCGACATCCAATTGGTCGCGCGCCGCAAATTGCGCATGCTCAATGCCGCCGCGCATCTCGACGATCTGCCGATTCCGCCCGCCAACCGGCTGGAAGCGTCGAAGGGCGAGCGGCGCGGCCAGTACCGCATCCGGATCAACGATCAATGGCGCATCTGCTTCCGATGGATGGAAGGCGATGTGGTCCAGGTCGAAATCGTCGATTACCACTGAGCACGAGGCATCTGTCGATGACGGTCCCACCCAATATCCACCCTGGCGAAATTCTGCTTGAGGAGTTTCTCGAGCCTCTGGGCATCAGCCAGAACGCACTCGCACGCGCCACCGGCGTCCCGCCGCGCCGTATCAACGAAATCGTGCTGGGCAAGCGCGGCATCACTGCCGACACTGCCGTGCGTCTGGCCGCCGCGTTGGGAACCTCCAAGCGCGTCTGGCTTGGCCTGCAGGCCAACGACGAACTGGAGCAGGCGCATCGCGCGCTGGGCGACTTGCCGGCGCGGATCAAGCGGCTGGCGGCATGATCCGGGCGGCTTCCAGCACATGCTGCTAAGTCGGCATAGCGCATGCGCTGCTCGCCAACACCGGCGTCGGGTTGGGCTGATGCGGCGGCGTGCCGGCCGGTGACGCTTCGTCGCCGCACACAGGAATTCACCACGCCGCCCTGGCGCTGCGCTGGAGGTGGGTAACGTTGCGAGCCTGGCCGTCCGCTGGATCGCGTGATCGCGCCGCACGCCATTGCCGCGGCCCACGGTGGCACGCGTGAGCGCGAACAGGCGACAGTTTCGTGCAGCCTTGCGCATGCATGAGCGAGAGCACCGATTCTGTCGTGTTGCCGACGGGGGCTGCCAGCACCGCCGTTCACTGCCAGAGGTCCTCCCATGCAGCCCACCGCAATCCGTTCCACCGTCGGCTTGCCCGGCGCAGACATGACGGCTGACCTACGCGATCCTGCACCCGTCGCCGTGCCGGCACATTCCGCCGCAGACGCGGCCGCGCCGCCGCCGGGCGCCTTGCAGACCATCGTTGGCCGTCCTCCCCGCCCGGACGGACCACGGCACCGCCGCACGCAGAGCTTGCCCGCGCGATTGACGCCTGCCCAGCGCAGCATGCTGGCCGAGCTCGGCGTGGCCGACACGTCCGTGCTGACGCCCACCGAGGCGGCCGTGCTGCGGGAGCTGCGTCTGCACCGGCCGCCGTTGCCGCTCGACACGCTGCTGTTCACTGACCCGAACAAGGACCCCGACGATGTCGTGACCTACACCATCGCCAAGCAGCTGCAGGCCGAAGGCTTTTTGCGTCTGACCGACGTCGTCGTCACCCTGGGCGATGCCGACATGCGATCGCAACGCGCGCAGCTGGCCAAAGGTGTCTTCGATCGCCTGGCATTGCCGGAGGTTCGCGTCGCGCGCGGTCAGGACTATCCCATGACGTCCACGCAGGCCCGGGAGCATTCCAAGTTCCTCGCCGAGGGAGCCGCGCTGCGTGCGGCGCCGGACGCGGTGCACACCGATGGCGTCCGCGCGATGCGCGAGCGCCTGGCGACCTCGCCCCACAAGCTCGGCATGGTGGTCATCGCCGGAATGACCGACGCCAGCGCCTTGCTTGCGGAGGCGGGCGATCTGGTGCGGGAAAAGGTCGCCTCCATCACCATCATGGGGGGCATCGACCCCGCCAGGGACGCCGATGGTCTCGTGCAACCGGACACGCGCGCCTACAACAACGCCACCGACATCCACGCCGCCCGTGCGCTCTACCGCCGCGCGCAGCAACTCGGCATTCCGCTGCGCATCCTGAGCAAGGAAGCTGCCTACAGGGCCGCCGTACCGCCGGCGTTCTACGAAGGCATCGCGCGCAATGGCCACCCCGTGGGCGAGTATCTGCGCGATGTGCAGAAAAACGCCTTGAAAGGCCTGTGGGAAGGCATCCAGGCCAACCTGATCCCCGGCCTGGATACGGCGTGGTTCTTCCGTACGTTCGTCACAGCACAACCGCAGGATTCAGCGGCAGCGGATCAGCAAGGCGCCCTGAGCTTCGACGCCATCTGGCCGCAGGTGACCAAGCTCAATCTCTACGATCCGCTGACCCTGCTGGCAGCGCTGCCCGGCGCCGCGCGCCTGCTGTTCCAGCCAACCCCCATGCACCGCGAGGGAGCCAGCCCGGTAGAGCACGTGGGCCACGCCGAGGTTGTGCGTCCGGAAAAAGCCAGGCTGTTGCTGTCGGCGCTGGCCAAGGCCGCGCTCGCCCAGCAGGACGAGGGGCAACGCGGGCGCTGAGCGCTCCGCAGCTTTCGCGGAGTGGCGCCGTCGGGCGTCATCCGCGAAGCGCGAGGTTGGGCTTCCCCTCCAGTTCGTCCGCCTGCCAACAGGCCGGGCGGCTTACTTGCCCCTCTTTTCCTGCTTGGCCGCGCGCTTTTCTTTCAGCGTCTTGGTCGGCTCTTTCTTCTGGTTCTTCTTCTGGTCCATCCCCTTGCTCATGACACCCTCGTGGTTGCTGGATTGAACGGTCGGGCAGCGCCGGACCCGGCGTGCCAGCGCACTGTAAGGCTTGTGCGCCATGGAAGGGCAGAGGGTCTGGCGCAGGGGAAGACGCGACAACCGGTGGCGGCAGCCGGCGCCCATCGCCTCAGCGTGGCGCAAGCAGCTTGGCCAGGGTGTCGGGCCGCCCGGCCAGCCGCTCCAGCCGTGGGTAGCGCAGTGGTCCGGTGTACTGGATCTGCACGTCTGCACGCTGCTCGTCCTGTGCGATGCCCAACACGATGGGGCGGCGAATGCAGTCGCGCACCGCATCGCGCAACGCGTCCTGCTCGAACGGCGATCCATTGACGGTCAACACGCGCGTGCCCGGCCGCAGCCCGGCCGCGAACGCGGGGCCGTTCCAGGCCACCGTGCGCACCATGCCGTCGGCGCGTACCGTCAATCCGATCGAGTAGGTGAGATCGGCAACGCCAGCTTCCGCTTCGCTGGCACGCAACGCGGCCGTCGGCGTGTCGGTGTAGACCAGCGCCCAACCGTGTTGGGCCAGTCCGCGCGTGGTGTCCAGTTCGTCGTGGGCATCGATCCACCCGCGCAGGAAACCTGCCCAGTTCGCTGGCGCCACCGCATGCAACGTGGCGCAGATGTCCTCGAACGTATAGGTCCGCGTGGGCGCGTCCGGCGTGGCGCCGGCGAAGAAGCGCTGCGCGAAATCGTCGATGCTGCGCTTGCCGCCGCTGCGCGTGCGCAGTTCGGCATCCACGGCCAGCCACAGCATCACGCCTTCGGAGTAGTAATCGCGCCGGCGCTGCCAGTCGCGCCACGCCACCGGCTGGCGCAACATGAAAGCCGGGTAGTGCACGTCGTCGGATAAGGAGCGCCATGCCCGCCCGGGCCGCGTTGCGATCTCCGCTGCTTCCAGCGCCAGGCGGTCGCGCACCTCATCGGGCGTGAACTGGCCGGCCCGTGTCGCCAGCACGCGGCCCCAGAACTCGGTCTGTCCCTCGTACATCCACAACAGGCTTCCGGAGACCGGCACGTTCGGCGTCGGTGCCCATAAATCGGCAGGCGTCCGGTAAAAGCCGTTCCAGGCATGCACGATTTCGTGCGCAATCAGGTCGCGCGAGAGGATCTGGCCCGGCCAGTCCTGGAAATGCGACGAGGCCAAACCGTTCTCGCTGGACGCACGATGCTCGGTGCCGCCAGCCGACCCCTCGTCGCTCAGCCGCGCCAGGATGGCGTAGCGTGCAAACGGCGGCGGACCGAACACCGCGCCCAGCTGCGCAAGCAGCGAACGTAGTTCGGCCACACGTGCGGGCGGCACCTGCAGGTCGGCGGGCCGCTGCGCCACGATATCCAGCGACACCGCCCCGCTCAGCGGCAGCTGCGCGGCGTATCGGCCGGCGAGCACCGGCGCATCCAGCAGCGTTTCCAGCGATGTCGTCTTGAAGACGTAGTGCGTGCCGCGCACGCGCTCCATGTCCAAGGCACTGAACGGTCGCAGCCCGTCGGGCAGCGTCAACATGGCGGCCACGGGAATATTCCGCGCATACCAACCGGCCGGATACAGCACCAACCGCTGCCAGGGCACAGACACGATGTCGCGTGTCAGCAACTCGCCGCCGGCCACCATCTGGAACCGCACATCGAGCTGCTGCACGCCGGCCGGCACCTGCACGTGGAAGGCATGCGGCTCATAGGCATCGCGCCGCCATGCCAGGCGGCGGCCCGCTGCATTGACCTCCAGGCCGGCAAGATCGGTCACCGTCAGGCTCGGCCCGTGGCTGGCGGCCTCCCAACGTGGATACAGCAGCGTTATTACGCCGCCCGCGTCTACCGGTATCTGCTGGCGCACAGCGAAGATGCGGCGCGCTACGTCGGTGGCATCCACGTCCACGCGCATCACCCCGGCAAAGGCATGGTCTGCCGGCGGCGCAACCGTCGGCGTCGGGGCAACGTACGTCGGGCCGTGACTGGATTGCGCGAACCCTTGGCCTGCCAACAGTGCGAGCACCACCGCCAAGACCGACGCACGCGCAAAGCGAAAAGGGGGAATGTGTCTTGAATGGATGCGCATTGCACGGCCTCGAACAAGGCCGTGATCCTATACGCCTGCAACAGCATGCAGCCATCTCGAAAACAGCGCGCTGCTCCAGCTCGCTTCGGCGCATGCATCCGCATCGACGGACGCACACACGTGCCCAGATGCCGAACGCCCGCGTGCGATCGTCAAGGGCTGCACGCGGGCGCCGGTGACAGCCGTGGCCTTAGAGCGGCTAACAAAACGTAGGCAGCAGCCGTCAGGCGGGCGCGGACGGCGCGCTCAGAACCGCAGTGTATGCGTGGTACATGCCGATTCCGAGCACCGGCCGCGGCCGCCTGGCGGTTGCGCAGTCGTTCTGTCAGCTGCTCTTATTTGGCCGGTACGCGCTCGTATTGCTCACCACCGGTATTGAGATGGCCGTTGCTCTCGTCGATGGCGAAGTTCACCGTCTCGCCATCGTTGGTGACCTGCAGCGCGCCGTCCTTGTACACCGCCGGGTAGCTTTCGGTCTTGGGCTGGCGGCTGAAGAACTTCGGTGTGGTGCTGCGCACCATGAAGGTGTCGCCATTGCGCTCGATGTCCATCGTCTCGTCCTGCGACTGCAGGTTGACCCAATGCCCAACGAACTTCTCGCCTTCCACCTTGGCGCAACCGCTCATCAACACTGCCGCGGCCAGCGCGGTGCCCATCCACTTCATCATCGTGCGTTCTCCAGTTGAGGCTGCAGCGAGGATGGCGGGTGGGGGATGTATGGGAGGTCAAGGCGTATTCGCCCAGGCCTCGAATGCGAGCACTGATGAGGTTGGAAGAAGTCGACCCGACTCTTGTCCTACGTCAATTCTGCCTCTGCTCCCGCACCTTCCGCCAAGTGCGAAAACGCGTCACATGCGAACCTGTTGCGACAAAAGACCCCCTCAAATAGGCTTTTGATCTGCCTTCGCAAAAAATTACGGAGATATCGTGAAGCACATATGGAGCGCTGTGCTGGCGACAGGATGTGCCGTTGTCTCGGCCTGGGCCCAGGCCGTTGCAATCCGGTGCGACACTTGCCGAGTAGACAGCGATTTTCGTGCTGAAGCGGTGCGCAGGGGACCCGGCACCCACATCGTCTACAACGTAAGAGATAACCTGGTTCAACAGTGGTACGTTGGATCAGACGGCGACACAGTGCCCGCATCGGTGAAAGCTCCACCGACGCCAATCGTGCAGCAGCAGACGCCATCCGCTGGAGCGACTCAAGAGCTCGCCAACGCGCACACGTTTCACGTGATCGATGGGGGCACCATTCGACCTATTTACAATATCCCAATCGAGATGCTGGGATTGAATTCTCATGCACGCGAGAAAAGCGCATACGATTACGTCACCGACGCAAATCTCAGGGCCATGGTTGAATCTGCCACGGGCAGCAGCTCGCTGATACAACAGGTCACAGGCTCCGGGACCACGGCGTCGCGGGCCAACCCGCATCGGGCAAACTTGCTTTTCAGAGTTGTCTTCAAGGACGGCTCATATGTCGGCGTGATCGTTGATGTGAATCAGGCCAACGGAAAATCCGAACCCGGTAGCGAAAGAACCGCAGCGGGCCAATCGATTCCGAAGCAAGCCAGCGAACTTTCGGGTACCTGGACCAACAACGGGGGCGACAACCTGGCCCCGATGGTGGCACTCATGCAACGCCTTGGCGGCACTGTGAGCGACGCGGGGTCTGCGGGCGCAGGCGGCACAATCACTGCCATCGTGTGCGTGGCTCAGCACTGCACGGTAGCGCGTTCGGCGTCGTGATCGACCGTTGGCATGCATTCCAGGCGCTTACGACGACCGTTCGCTGGGCGGCTGGAGTGCTCGACATGACACAGGCAGCAAACCGGAAAAAACTGCGCTCAGGCTTCACCCAATGGCGCGCTGCAGGTTCGGCGCCACGCTGGAGCAGATCGATCGGCTCTCGGTGTCGTGACGCACGGCCAGTGCGCAAGGCGACATGGCGTGGCGACGGGATGCCGGAGTACCCCCTGATCGGCGGCAACCATTGGACAAGGCCACCGAAAAAGTAACCCCGGCCGCGTTTCCAGCAAACATGGCGACAACCGCCACCTGCGGGCGATCGAGCGCGCGGTCGCCCTGGCTGATCGCAGCGCTCTGGCAGCGGCCTAAATCGCCATGACTCCGCCATCGATAAACAACTCGTGCCCCGCGATGAAGCTGGACGCGTCCGAGGCCAGGAACAGTACCGCCTCGGCAATCTCTTCGGCGTCGCCCAGACGCCCGAACGGAATCATCTGCTTGAACGCGTCCTCGGCCCCTGCATTGGCTTCCAGGTAGGTCTGCATGGCCGGTGTGTGGACCATGCCGGGCGACACCACATTCACGCGGATGCCGCGGCTTTTCAGGTCGCTCGTCCAGGTGCGCGCGAACGAGCGGATGGCTGCCTTCGTGGCGCTGTAGACCGAAAGCGCGCCGATGCCCTTGCTGCCAGCCACAGAGCCGGCCAGGATCACGGCGCCGCCGCTGGCCATCAGCGGCAGCGCCTTCTGCACGGTGAAGACCGTGCCCTTGATGTTGGTCGCCAGCAGGCGTTCCAGGTGCGCAACGTCGATCTCGCCAAGCGCGGCCGACTCGGAAACCCCCGCGTTGGCAAAGACGACATCCAGCCGGCCGTGCTCCTGCTGGATGCGCGCATAGAGCCGGTCCATGTCCTCGTACACGCCGACATCGCCCTGCACGCCCACCGCGCCGCCGCCGATCTCCGCCACCGCAGCGTCCAACCGGTCCTGCCGCCGCCCCGTGACGTAGACCTGCGCGCCTTCGGCCGAAAACGCCTGCGCGGTCACCAGCCCGATGCCGTCCGTACCGCCAGTGACCACGACCACCTTGCCTTCGAATCGCTTGCCCATGGTGTTTCCCAGCAAGTGGAGGATTGCTCCACTTATTATATGGAGGTAGCCTCCACTTCCACAAGTCACGCCGGAAGAGCCCGTTGACCGCCGACACTCCCTTGCGCGCCGATGCCCAGCGAAACCGCGAGCGCCTGCTCGCCGCGGCCGAGGAGGTATTCCTGGAGCGCGGCGCCGAGGCGTCGATGGAAGACGTCGCCAAGCGCGCCGGTGTGGGCATCGGCACGCTGTATCGGCGCTTCCCCACACGCGAGTCGTTGTTTGCCGCGGCCTATAGCGGGCGCTTCCTGTCGCTGGCGGCTTCCAGTCACGCGCGCGCCAGTTCGCTCGACGCGCTGGCCGCGCTGCGCGCGTATCTGGAGGATCTGGCACTGCACACCAGTGTCTATCGTGGGCTGGCTGCGTCGCTCGGCGCCGTGCTGCAGAGCGGCACGCCAGGGTGCGAGGCCGTCAGCAAGGAAGGGCAGCAACGTTTGCGTAGCGCGCAGAACAGCGGCGTCGTCCGCTGCGATGTCTGCTTCGACGATCTCGTCGTCGTCGCCATCGCCACCTCGCTGGCCACCGAACAGCATGGCTCGCCGAAGACGCGCATCGCGCATCTGATCGGGCTGTTCGTCGACGGCATTGCAGCGCCAAGGGCGGCGTCGGCTGCATGAGGCGGCTGACACGATGACGTCCGGATTGCCCGATCGTTCGTGTCGGGTGGTGAGGGCTCGGAACCTACGCACGCGCGATCGTTGACAAGGGAGAACGATCGTTCTACCTTGGCGCCGTGGACAAGCCAACCAACGACACCCAACAGAAGATCCTGGCAACGGCTGAGGCGCTGATCTATCAGCATGGCATCCATGCCACCGGCATGGACCTGCTGGTGAAGACCTCAGGCGTGGCGCGGAAAAGCATCTACCGCCACTTCGACAACAAGGACGAGGTGGCCGCCGCTGCACTGAGCGCGCGCGACGTCCGTTGGCTCGAGTGGTTCAGGCGCGAATGCGACAAGGCCGACAGCCCCGAGGCGCGCATCCTGCGCATGTTCACGGTGGTCAAGGAATGGTTCCAGTCTGTCGGTTACCGCGGCTGTGCGTTCATCAACACCGCAGGCGAGGTCGGGGACCCCGACGATCCAATTCGCAAGATCGCCAAGCATCACAAACAGAAGTTGCTCGACTACACGCTGGAACTGACCGGGCAACTGGGTATTACGCAGCCGGCCGCACTGGCGCGCCAGCTGCTGCTTCTCATGGAAGGCGCAATCACCGTCTCGCGCGTGATGGGTGACGAAGACGCCGCAGACACCGCAAGGGATATCGCGCAGTTGTTGCTAAAGCAGGCCACCGGCTAGCGGCCTGACGCTCCGTCGCAAGCTCAAAACACCGATGTATCCACTTTGATTGGAGGCTGTGCCATGTCCAACGCTCACGCTCGCCCGCCGCTTCCCCCCTTCACCCGCGAATCGGCGATCGAAAAGGTACGACTCGCCGAAGACGGTTGGAATTCCCGCGATGCCGACAAAGTGTCGCTTGCCTATTCGCTCGACACCCAATGGCGAAACCGTACCGAGTTCACCAACGGTCGGGAAGAAGCGCGGCAGTTTCTTGCGCGCAAATGGAACAAGGAGCTTGAGTACCGCCTGATCAAGGAACTGTGGGCCGTTACCGAAAACCGTATTGCCGTGCGCTACGCCTACGAATGGCGCGACGATTCAGGCAACTGGTTCCGCTCCTACGGCAACGAGAACTGGGAATTCGGCGCCGATGGCCTGATGGAGCGCCGCTTCTCGTGCATCAACGACATGCCGATCAAGGAAAGCGACCGCAAGTTCCACTGGCCGCTGGGCCGTCGCCCGGACGATCATCCGGGGCTGTCTGATCTGGGTATGTAGAGGTTCTAGGCGACTGAGATGCAAGCCCTCGGCGGTGCTTCTGCACGGGGGCTTTTGTCTGGCCCCGGCTGCGTCATTGGCATGCAGGGGAGGTGGCAAGGAAACAGGGTCAAGTTCACTCAGAAAGTAAACCTGACTCCGTTTCCGCCCCGTTTCCGTAGTTGTACCTTATTCGGAGGACGACGCTGTGGCGGCTGCCGTCACCGACCTTCTAAAGGCAAGCAGGCGATCGACCAGCGCGTCCGCGTCATCGCCAACGCCGCTGGCCGCCTCCCACAGGCCCGGCTCCAATCTGGAAGGCTCCCACGTCGCCAACCGCAGCAGATCGTCGGCGAGCAGCTGGGTCTCATGCTCGTTCATCGGATGCGCGGCGCGATCGTGCTCCCCGGGCATCGTGACAATGTCGACCGCGCGGTTCATGCAGCCGTCTGTCATTCCCATTGCGCGGGCCCTGGAACTGATGTTGTTTCCATACGCATAAGCGTGTGCCAGGCGCTGGACGGCACTGAGCGCGCAGGTAGTGGCAACACCGGCCAGCGCGGCAATTCCGCTGTACTTTGCAAGTTGGTCTTTCTCGCTGATATAGCCCATGAATGCGACCATGGGTGGAGGAATCGAAGCGATACCAGTGAGAGCGGCGCCGATGCCGGCGACGGTCGAAACGTGGCCGGCAATCCGTTGCCCCGTCGTTCTGGTCGACGCTCTGCGCACCGGCTGTTGTGGTAGGCCTTGCAACTGTGCATCTATCCGTGCATCGGCATGTCGCGGCTCTGTGGCGCCGAGTTCGATCTCGGCACGACCTCTTTCCAGATCGATCTCTTCTCTTCTCGCCATCGGCGACAAGGACGGTAACACTGCGGGATGCATGAGACACCTCACCATGGATGGTCGAGGCCAATGTTCTCATCGAAACATCGCCGCGCCTCATCGCGCGCCGAAACGCACGCGCTTTCGACGAAGTCGCAAGAACAGAATCAGGTCCATTTAGAATTCAACCTGGACCCAGTTCCCTGGTTTGCACACTTGAACCTACCTAGCTTGCGCCGAGGACTCAGACTGAGCCAGCTAGGCCATCGATAGATACAAAACCATCATTGTAAATGCACCAGCCTGGCTGTCATGACCAAGAGGAAAGTGTCTCAACGATACGAGCAAATTCTTTTAACGTCATAATTTTAGGATACTCGACGTAGTACATCCGCTCATATATGTCGCGGCGCTCTTTCACATCAGTAAGGCGCCCCGCACTACTGGTATCGCAAAGTTTTTCCAGTTCCTCGAGATCAAACCGTTCCTTGCCGACGGCATCGGCGCGTACTAATGCTGACGCGATATCGGAAGCATGTAAGGCTTCATTGCGTTCCTTAAGCTTCTTATGGAGTTCGAGCGCCTCTGCGCCTTTCAAAGTCTTCATCGCTATTTTCCTGTCAATCAAATTAGCTCGCTATGAGCAGCTAGCGCGGCCGACCATGACTTGCCGTTATATTTTTCCAGCGCGGCTCGCGTATTCGCCGCGCGCTCGGGATCATCTATATTATTTGTCAGACGATCAATCAATTCATTGTCGATTATCTTATCAGCCAAATCACCGGTGACCGAGGCCTGCGGGGACGTTATCTTTTCATATAAATCAGCATCCTCTACACTCAACTCACCGCCCATGACGCTAGCAACCATGACCTTCTTACCATCCTCGGCTGTTCCGAATAGTCGATAGTTTCCCAAGCCCGGATCGGCGATGAACCTGTCTATCACACCCAGTCTATTGCTTCGTACGGCCACAAATCCACTTGAGACTACAGGGTAAGGAGGCCTAGGATCTTCACCTTCAGGTTTCCGTTGCAAAACTCCCGTCAAAGAATTCTCAAGGGGTGCATCGATATCGCACAATTCAACTTTTCGACCTGTTTCTTTGGCTAGTTCTATATAGCTGTCGATTTCGTACGCCCTTGCCAAGCGCTTGTCGACAACAATGCTAGCGATTGCACCGCTGCCCGTCCTTTGAGAGCGAAGCCCGTCTTCAAAATGGTCAGCAAGAAAACATGATTCGTTATGAACTTGCGCCGAGCTAAATATCTTGGCGCCGGCCTCCGACTTCGCAAGCGAACTCTTGAATACATCTGGATTGATGCAACCTTTCCCACCTGTCTTCTCCAGAGCTGCGGCGAGAGCTGGAATTTTTTTTGTGGCTATCCGCGTCTTACCCGTGGCAGTGTTTCCGCGCAACGCAAACAATGTCGGTTGGCAGCCATCGCGCTCAAGAGATTCTGCCAGGGTCAAGGCCGAAGATCGTGCTTCATCTAATAGCTTTTCGTGCAACTTACGGCGCTCCGGATGCCAGTTCTCCGGATTCGCCAGATACTCCCATCGCCCCGGACCAGAAGATGGGAGGTTGCCCAAACCATATAACTCATCGGTGCCTTTAAGCTGAGTAGCCTGTTGATGTGTCACCGCGGCGGTCGATGCACCTGCGATCGGCACCGAATGCGGCGGCGATGCATGAACATAAGCATGAGTGGTGTTGCTGCTCTTCGAACTAGCGGGTCTAGCTGGCAAATTATCAAGCTGGGTCTGGAATTTATACTCCGGCGCCGCTTGTGATGACTCAGCTTGGACGCCTTTGGATTCTGCGTCATCGAAAGGAACATGAGAAGTAAAAAGCCCGGCTGTGCCAGCAATGCCTATCTTGTCTTTCATGTTAAAAAATGTCCAGAGTCCAAGAAAATACAGTCCGACTGACTCTGCAACATTAGTCGCGATTCGAACCGCGACTCGCACACCCACGAACTACATGAGCAGCAAACGAACCTATGAAAAATGAAAAAAAACGGGGGTCAGGTTCGCTTACGAAATTCCTCTGCACCTAGGAAAATGGCTGCAACCCAGAAAGTTCTCGCCGCTGCGCCGGTTTCTTCTCTGCACGAGTGCGCTGCCGCAGCGTGGGCAGCTTGGAGTGGCAATGTTTGCAGAGGCAGTGGAATCAGCTGAACCAAAGACAGGCTCGATGCGCGCGGATATCGCCGTCGGCTGCGCTGTGGCTTGTTGCTGCACTGCTTGGATCATGTCCAACAACTGTTCGCCGCCGATCAATTCGATCGGTTTGCCTTCGGCAAAGCGCTCGGCGTCTTTCGTGTAAGTGCCGATGCAGGCGATCTTGACCGCGTGGGCCTGGTGATGGGCCAGCAGGCCGTACATTTCGCGCACGACGCTGACGCCAACCTGCTGACGCTTCCATTGTTTGCATTGCACGAGTATGCGGCGGCCGTCCTTGCGCAGAATCAGGTCGATGCCGCCGTCTGCACCGCCCAGGCCGGTTTGTTCGACGCTATAGCCTTGGCGGCGAAATGCTTCGCCTACCAATCGTTCGAATTGGCGCCAGCCGCCAGCGGCCAGGCTCTCCAGGGTGGTACGTGTGTCCAGAAAGCGTTGCCGGCTGCGTGAGCCCAGATAGGAGCACAGCGCGGCGAGCCAGCAGATGCCGAGCAGCATCCACGCCAATGGCGCGAACGCCCCACTCGACTGTTGGGCAAACCCTTGGGACAGCATCCCGCCATGGTGAGAGAACCACCAGCCGATGCCGTAGCGCACCCCAAGATACCCTACGATTCCCGCTACAAGGCCGAGCGGCCACGGCAACGCGGCCAACGCTTCAAACCCCCTCTGCTTCTTTCTGCGTCCCATGCAAGAACCCCCGTTCCAGGTTCGAACATAACCGCTGAAACGCGCGTTGTCAGTAAGGGGGCGATGCTATTGCGATCTGCACCCCATCAAGTGATTAGGATCGTGCACTTCAGCGCGGAAGGCTTACACGGGCCTCAATGCTTGAGTCCGCTAAAACTACGTCGGCAGTTGCATCGGCAGCCGCAAGCCGACTCTTGAACGGGTTGCGCGCGGATTGTTCTTGGATACGGCGATCAACATGACCAGATGCAATGCGGGCTAGTTGTCGCCAACTTGGCCATTGCTACGACGAGCGGAGTCTTTGGATCGTCGGTGGAGGCAGGTTTGAAGGTTCTCTGCCTTGAGATCAAGCGGGCAACATTCAGTTGCGGCAATTCGTTCCATCCAACCCCTTCCATTGAAGGGGAAGGGGCTGCCGGCCTGGAGTGATAGGCGAATACTTCGCCAGATCATCTCACTGCCGAAATCAGTTTGGTGGTGCAATCGTATAATCAGGCTGCTCACGGAAGAACTGAGCTGTAGATGTATAAAACATCATGTTCAGATTATCGTATTGACCTTTAACGATCCCATGCATCACTCCCGATGAGCTCACCACCGGTCCGCCGGAGTCGCCTGGACCTGTCAGGCCGCCGAAGTCCGGGGTGGCGGCATGCAGTCCTTGGAGTCCTGGGTCTGGGAAATTTGCAGGAATGCGCGCATCGGTCCAGTCGCACAACACGTCGGTGCTCATGCCGCTTGTGCAGAAGCGGTCAGTCGGAGGAGCGGGCGTGTGGCCATTGACCGCAATCGTATCGAGCCCGCCAGCGCGCGACCACAAAGAATTGCCCGCGAGAGCAGGACCTTGCCTACCGCACGCGGCTCGTAGGTCGAAACGATTGTGCAGTGAATTCCCGTTGATGGCGCTTCGCAGTGCCGGTAGTTATGCAGCACCGGTTCCACGCGAATCAATTCGAGATCTGAAACGCTCGATTTCCATGAGACATAGCCAAGATCTGCCCCATCTACGGACACTGTGCTGTTGTAGTCACCACAGTGACCTGCAGTCAGAACGAACCGGACCGCTCTCCGATAGGGCGTCAAGTTAGCAAGGACGCCTGTCTGCTTAAGCACAAGGCCGGCAGTGCAGCGGTTACCCAGGCTCATTGTCAGCACCGTACCGCCAACCACTGGCTGCCGGAGTCTGGCCTGATCGATGGCAAGCGCCGAGGCAGACGCAAGGAGCGCCAGGACACCAACGGCGATCAAAGAGCCGCGACGTGCACGTCCCATTTTCTTTTGAGACGTATCTGGACGCGCGAAGTAAATATTAATCATCTTTTCCTACGAGGTTATGGTGAAACAACTCAAGACATCGTAATTCCTCGGCAATTAACTATTTTTTTAGGGACGAAGCGCCGCCGCAGCAAACGAAGTAGATCGCTGCCGCGCTTTTGCGTGCAGCTGCGCATTGACCAAATCCGGAACTGCGCAAGATTTCAACATGCAGCTTGATCGGCTTCAGCGGTTGAGCAAGCCGTGCGCATCACAACAAGGCCAGATTCGATGACGCAGTCGCCGGCACAAAGGGGCTGGCCCTGGGAATCCTTGATCGCATGACCGAGCAGGCTTAAGCCACTCGGCCACACAATGCGCGTCCTCGCCAGGGGACGGGGACGCGCAGTTCGATTTACTTGATTTCCACCGCGCCCACATCGCACACCGCGGTATCACGCGCAACACCACGCTGGTCGATCGTGCGGCAGTTGCTGCCGAGATTGCGCACCGGGCTATTGGCCGCCGGCAATTGGGTAGGCGTGGGTCCGCCATTGGCGGCGGGTGCGCCCAGCAGCGGGTCGGTGGCGCGTGCCAGGCCGGTGGTGAGGCAGCTATGGAACAAGCCGCCCGCAGCGGAGTACTCGATCAGGTTGTTGCCGGTGCTGCTCTGGTCGCTGCAGAAGGCGCGCTCGGTCTTGGAGTAGAAGACGCTGTTGCGGATGTCGAAGCCGCTGCCGAACAACGTGGACCCGGGGGTGTTCTCGGCGAAAGTGACGTTGTTGAAGCGCACCGTGGTCTTGCCCTGGTCGCCATTGGACGGCTGCCAGCCTACATGCTGGATCGCCGCGCCCACACCTTTAGCGTAGTTGCCGTAGAAGGTGCTGTTGCTGACATTGCAGGACGGGCCGTAGCAGTCCATGTACAAGGCACCGGCATTGCTCTTTTCGGCGCGGTTGGAAATGAAGCTGGTTTCTTCGATGTTGATGATGCCCGGCGTGGTGATGGTGGTGCCGGAGTGCGTGGTGTCGCCGAAGCCCAGGCTGATGCGCGCACCGCCGGCCGGGCCGCCATAGGCGATGTTGTTGGCGAAGGTGGAGTAGCGCACGTCGATGGTGTCGGGCGCATACGCCCACAACGTGGCGCCGCCGCCGCTGTTGGCCGCGGTGTTGTTGCGCACCACCGTGCCGCACACCGAGAGCGTTGCGCCACCGGCAGCGGCGTTGAGGTAGCCGGCGAGCGAGGCGCCGTCGGTGTCGATCGCGCCGCTGTTACCGAACTGGTCGGCATCGGGGAAGCCGGCCGGCGCATTGATGGCCTGGTTACCGACAAATTCGGAATTGACGATGGTCAGACGGCTGAGCTGGGTGTAGAGCGCGCCGCCCAGCCACGAGGTGTTCCTGGAGAACGCGCTCTTGACGATGGTCACGTCGGTATCGCTGCCGGCAAAGATGGCACCGCCACCGATGCTGCTGCGGTTGCCCAGGAACTGGCTGTTGATCACTTCCAGCTTGCCGCGGTAGCTGACCTTGATCGCGCCACCGCCCCAGGTGCCGGGCGCGTACTGTGTATTGGATGCCGGCTGCACGGAGCTGCCGTTCTGCAGTTTGAGATTGCGTACCGACAGCGCATTGCCGTTCTGCACCTGGAAGATGCGCGCGGCCTGGCGGCCATCCAGGGTGATCTTGCCCTGACCATCGATCACCGTTGGCGTGCTGGCGCTGATGTTGATGGTCTGGTTGACGGCGATGCTGGCTGCACGGGTGCCGCAGTTGAAGGTGACATAGCCACCTTGCGCCACCGCAGTGGCGAGAGCGCTGGCGGTACAACTGGCGGCCGTACCGTTGCCGACCACCACGCCGGCATTGGAGTGCGCCCACGGCTGCGGCGTGGTGCATTGCGCCACCGATGGCACGGCGGCGATGGCCGCACTGGTGGTGACCAGCGCAAGAAGCCCCGCCGTCACGACGGTGGCGTGAAGTGTTGAACGCATGGTGATGTTCCTGCTTGAGAAAGGGATCGAAGGAGAGCCGGTTGCACGTACGCAACGTCAACGGATTTGATGACAGGTGTATTGCAAGCCGCAGCGTCGCGATCGAGGCGTGGCATGCGGCGCGATCACACGCATCGCGCTTCCAACCTAAGTTCCATCACACCACGCGTCGATGCGGCGCCATCGCGCGGGCGCACATCGCTTCGCGCATGCCGACTACGGCCAGTGCAGCGATCGACCGATGCTGCACTGCTGCATGCAACTGCCACGCTGCATGCAGTGCGTCGCCGCATCGCGCGTTACCATGCTGCACTCTCGATCCTGTTGCGATCCCGGCGATGCCCGATGCACCCCGTACCTACGATGGCACGCCGGCCAGCCGCTTCCAGCTGCCTGCCGGCCCGTGGGTCTCGGTCTTCGAGGCGCTGTGCGCGTGTTTTCCGGCGATCGCGGCCGAGCGTTGGCGCGACCGCTTCGCACGCGGCCTGGTGCGCGATGCCAACGACCAGGCCCTGGCGTTGTCAGCACCGTATCGCGTGGGTGCGGACGTCCGCTATTTCCGCGAGGTCGCCGATGAGCCGGTGATTCCTTATGTCGAGACCGTGGTGCATGCCGACGCGCAGTTGGTGATAGCCTGCAAGCCGCACTTCTTGCCGGTGGCACCCGCCGGTGCATACGTGCGCGAGACGCTGCTGACGCGACTGGTGCGGCGGCTGGACAATCCGGCGCTGGTGCCATTGCACCGCATCGATCGCGAAACCGCGGGGCTGGTGCTGTTCTCGGCCAACCCTGCCACGCGCGGGATCTATCAGGCCTTGTTTCGGCAACGGCGCATCCGTAAGCACTACCTGGCTGTGGCACCACCGCTGCCACAGCTGAGGTTTCCGCATGTGCACCGCAGCCTGTTGGAGCCGGGCGAGCCGTTCTTCCGCATGCACGAGGGCGTGGGCGAAGCGAACAGCGAGACGGTGATCGAGGTGGTCGCACGCAACGCAGACACCTGGACGTATCGGCTGGAGCCGGTGACCGGGCGCAAGCATCAACTGCGTGTGCACATGGCCGCGCTGGGCGCGCCGATCCTGCACGAGCGGTTTTATCCCGAGCTGGAAGCCCAGCGGCCCGATGACCCGGAACGCCCGCTGCAGCTGTTCGCGCGTACATTGGCGTTCGATGACCCGCTGACCGGTGAGCCGAGGCACTTCACCGCAACGGTGGGGCCGATGCACTCTGCCGCGGGCTGACCGAAGGAGCGGGACATGCACGTCGATCCGATGCGCGATGGTGTTGCGGTCTCCCGTAACCGGCGATCGACCAGCTTGTTGTGGGCGCTGCTCTGGCTTGCGCTGGCCGTGTTCGCCGGTGAGTTCGTGCGGCACGTGTATCTGAAGTATGCCGCAATGGATTCGCCGGCCTATGGCATGTTTCTGACTCGCCGCGGTTGGTTGTGGTGCCACCTCGGCGGTGGTGCGGTGGGCATTGCGCTTGGCACGTTGCAGTTCGCCACGCAACGCTGGCGCAGACAGGCGTGGGTGCATCGCTGGACTGGGCGGGCGTACGTCGCCGGCATGCTGGTGGCCATGCTTGGCGCCACTGGGCTGATTGCTACCTCGCCCGCGCCGACGACGATCCGCGTTGCCTTCGCAGCGACGGAAGTGGCATGGGCGGCGGTGGCATGTGTCGGCCTGCTGGCCATCGGCCGCGGGCAGCTCGACCGGCACCGGCGCTGGATGGTGCGGGCATATCTGGTGACGCTGGCGCCGGTGGTGTTTCGCATCGCGCTCTATGCAGCAGTTGGGGCCGGGGTGGTGCCTTCGCCCGGCACGATCGCCGCGCTGCTCTGGGCGAGCTGGGCGGTGCCGGTGCTGATCCACGTGGCGGCAACCCGCCGGGCACTGACCAGGCCCTGGCGCAGGCGCATCGCTGTGCCGCGCCAGGTGCCGCGGTCGTCATCGACGCGTGGCTGAAACCCGCTTCGGCACGCCTCAACGCACCTTGTACAACACCGCCGCACCCGGCCTGGGTTCGAACATCGGCACGGTCTGCTGTTTGAGCGCGGTGCCCTTGGCGTCCCACACCAGGGTGTCGGTGGGGTATTCGTCCTTGCGGGTCATGCTGTCGATCTGTTTGGCGATGACGGTGGATCCGGCTTTCACGTCCGGGTTCCAGGCGAACACGCCCAGGCGGCCGTAGAACACGGCCGGTGCTGCGGCGTCCAGGCGACGGTCGGGGCACATGACCAGGCCGCGTTCCAGCATCACGCGCAGCGCGCCGACCGGCACGGCCTTGACGGTGGGCGTGGTGCGTTCGGTGCTGTGGCCGGGGCAGACATTGGCCGAGCGGGTGAGCATGTCTTCGACCACCTGGCGGTCGGACTGGGCCAGCGCCGGCAGCGCGGCGGTGGACAGGGCAAGCATGGCAAGGGCGGATTTCCAGGGCATCTGACAACTCCTCATGAGGTGAGACTCCAACACTGCAGCCCATCCACGCGCGGGCTGCTGCCAGTGACGCGCCCGGATGCTAGCAACCGCTGCGTTAAGTGCTGCAAAGGCGGGCAGGCGCGGGCGACGCCGTGCAGGCGGTGCGCCGGCCCTGCACGCGTGCTCCATGCCGGGCCGCCGCGCCGCGCTGCATCACGCAACGGCCGCTGACGCGCCTGGCGGCTGTCAGGAGTCTCCCGATTGAGCGGCAGCAGCGGCCCGGTTAGCGTGCGCGCACGTACTCAGCTGGACAACCCATGGAACGCGCCGACCTCATCGCAGCAGTGCTTACCGGCATGCGGCGCGCCGAAGATTTTCGCGCGCAGGGCGCGCTCTACAGCACCGCGCACAGCGAGCAGATGCAGGTGGACCACGGCAAGGCGGCCGACGCCGAGCTGGTGCTGTCGATGTTTGCGTTCACCCCCGAACACCTCAAGTTGCTTGGCACCGCCGGCATCGAGAACCTGGGCGAAATCGTTTGCCACGCGTGGGCCTTGAACGGTGGCAATAACGAGGCATTGATCCGCTGGTTTCGTCAACCCATGAATGCCCTCGACGGCCAGACGCCTGCGGCGATGGTGCGTGGCGGGCGCATCCAGGTGCTGCTGCTGGTGCTGCGCCAGCAGGTGGAATGGGAATTGCCGCGCTCTGCCTGATGCCTGATGCCTGATCGACACCGCCGTGCATGCGGTCCGGCATGCGCGGTGCGGTTGCGGCGGGCGTTGCACGCGCGGGTAGCCGTGTGCAACGCGATGATCTCAGCCACTCACCGTTTCGGTCGCGCCACTGCGTACATCTCTGCGGCGATCTTCTTCATCAGCGCGTCGTTGTCGTCGCCCTCGGTGTAGAGATCGAAGTGGGTGCGGCCTTCCAGATAGCGGAAATCGCTCTTGGCGCCCAGGCCATCGAGCACCGCCTGGAATTTATGCGCCGCGCCATCCAGGTAGAACGTATCGGCGGTGCCGACGATCACATGGATCTTGCCGTCCAGGTCCGGCTTGAGCGTGGGCCATTGCGCGGCCACGCGTGCGGAAATGTCGTAGTGGGTACGCCAATAGGCCACCACGGCCGGGTCCACCTTGCCGGTGTCGCGGTCGAACATCGGCAGCGGGCGGCCGTCGGCGCCGCGCGGCGAAAAGACCCACTCGAACGAGGTGAGCTGGCCGCCGTACGGGCCGAGCACCCGTTCGAGCTTGGCGAAGGTTTCCAGATCGGCCAGCACCTTGCCGTGGTCGCGGATCAGCGGAAACTGGCTGCCGTCGGCGCGGCGGTAGACGTTGGCATTGGGCGCGTACAAATCCGGGCCGGTGAAGTCACGGAAATCGCTGGAATCCGGCGAGGTGGACCAGGTGCCGCCGAACAGTTTGGGGTAGCGCGTCTGCAACCACAGCGTGGCCCAGCCGCCGGACGAATGCCCGTTCAAGAAGCGGCCGCTGGCCTTGCCGTCCATCTTGTACTGACGCTCGAGCGCCGGAATCAGCTCTTCGGTCAGCGCGGTGCCCCACGGGCCGTTATTGACCGAATCGGCGAACTCGTGGGTACCGGTGGGCGTGGACTGATCCAGGAAGACCCAGATCATCGGCGGTATCTGCTTGGCCGCCATCAGGCTCCAGGTGGATGCAATGCTGCCGGCGAAGCGGTTGTAGTTACCGCCGAAGCCATGCGTGACATACACGGTGGGATAGCGCGTGGCGGCCTTGGCGTTGTAGTCGGGCGGCGTCAGCACACGGGCGCGCAGCGAGACCGGTCGGCCCCAGAACGCGCTGAGCGACGGACTCACCATCGAGGCATCGGCGCTATGCAGCCTGGCTTCGGGCACCGCCACGCGCACCGCCTGCGGCGCGCGTGGCGAGACCTGCCACGGATCGTCCGAGACCGGCACCTGCTTGCTCAAGGTCAGCGCCGGCAGCGGCTTGCTGTTGGCCAATGTCACGGCGGTGACCTCGCTCAGCAGATCGCCGCCATCGCGGCCGCTGTAGCCATAGCTGCCATCCGGGTCGAGCACGGCCTGGAACAGATAATCGCCGGCCGGCAGCGCAGAAAACCCGCGCGGGAAGGCGATGTTGTCCAGATCGATCTGGACGCTGCCGCCGGGTGCCAGCGCGGTGACCTCCTGCGCGGCGACCGCCACTGCGGTGGCGACGTCCCCCCAATTTTGAGTAGCACCTCAGTTTGGAGTCCAATTCCCTACCCCAAGGAGATTGGACGTGAAGAAGCGTTTTTCTGAAGAACAGATCATCGGCTTCCTGCGCGAAGCTGATGCCGGTGTGGCGATCAAGGATCTGTGCCGGCGGCATGGCTTCAGCGAGGCCTCGTATTACCTGTGGCGCAGCAAGTTCGGCGGAATGAGCGTGCCCGACGCCAAGCGGCTCAAGGATCTTGAGGCCGAGAACGCGCGGCTAAAGAAGTTGCTGGCCGAGCAGTTGTTCGAGAACGACCTGATCAAGGATGCGTTGCGAAAAAAGTGGTGAGCGCACCGGCGCGTCGTGCGCTGGTGCGCGAGTGGATCGGGCGTGGTGCCAGCGAGCGTCGCGCCTTGGCGGCGATCGGCATGAGCGCCAGCGCGCTGCGCTATTGCCCACGCCAAGACCGCAATGGCGAACTGCGCGAGCGCATTCTTGCGTTGGCGCATCGCCATCGCCGCTACGGCGTGGGGATGATCTATCTCAAGCTGCGACAGGAAGGACGCCTGGTGAACTACAAGCGCGTGGAGCGGTTGTATCGCGAGCAGCAGCTACAAGTGCGGCGCCGCAAGCGCAAGAAGGTGCCGGTTGGCGAGCGTCAGCCGCTGCTGCGGCCAGCGCAGGCCAACCAGGTGTGGTCGATGGACTTCGTGTTCGACCGCTCCGCCGACGGCCGAGTGATCAAGTGTCTGGTGATCGTGGACGACGCAACGCACGAAGCGGTCGCCATCGAGGTGGAACGCGCGATCTCCGGGCACGGCGTTGCGCGCGTGCTGGATCGGTTGGCACACAGTCGCGGTTTACCGAAGGTGATCCGCACCGACAACGGCAAGGAGTTTTGCGGCAAAGCGATGGTCG
This sequence comes from Xanthomonas sp. NCPPB 1754, assembly GCF_041475725.2. NCBI lineage: Bacteria > Pseudomonadati > Pseudomonadota > Gammaproteobacteria > Lysobacterales > Lysobacteraceae > Xanthomonas > Xanthomonas sp. NCPPB 1754. The sequence continues at coordinate 4,975,037 of NZ_CM192982.1, read as the reverse complement.
TCTGGGCACATGCCCGTGGTGTGCAACTACGGCTAATCCAACCCGGCAAGCCAAATCAAAACGCCTATGTTGAATCGTTCAACGGCCGACTACGCGACGAATGCCTCAACGAGCACTGGTTCCCGACGTTGCTGCACGCGCGCACCGAGATCGAACGCTGGCGACGCGAATACAACGAGGACCGACCGAAGAAAGCAATTGGCGGCATGACGCCGTCCGCTTATGCCCAACATCTGGCAAACACCGATATCATCAACCCCGGACTCTAAACCCGACCGCTACTCAGGGCGGGGGGACGTCGCATCCAATCCAGGTATTTTACGCGCTCAGGTTGGGGTCGCTTGCGGCGCAAGAGTGGCTAGAGTTGCATGTGTTCAAGGCGTTTGTGGTGAGGGCGGACTAGCTCAGCGCAGCTGATACAGCACAGATACCATGCAGTTAGATCGACTGTCTGAACTGCTGAGGCAACCGGATATCCAGGTCACGTCGAATTTGCGAGTGGAGCTTAAGACATCGATAGGCAAGCAGCAGACAGGCGTCAGATAAGTTATATGACGATATTTGTAGTTAGAAGTTCATGCATCGCTGCGACCCGGTAGAAAGCGACCTATGGACGCTTGTCTACTGGTAGAGTGGCGAACTGATAATTCCTACTTCTTCCCTGTGCCACTCGGTGCAGACAACGTCGTCGATGCCGGCAGTCAGCTTCCGGTGCACTTGTCCGACAGCCCAACGCTTGATCGCGTGGGCTAATTGCTGGCAATGCCGATATGACGGTCCAGACTCGTCGAGCGCTATGTTGACGGGCCCGGAGCACGTCAACAATACAAGTTGATTTTGATTATGTTTCTTGCGCTTGCAATCATATGCAACTAACCAGTTCGCCGCGCTTATCGCAATCCGAGTGCGCCATGACTTGGTTGATCTATCGAGCGTGATGCTTCCTGTGCGGGGGGCTGTACAGCTTGCTGGTTTGCGGTTTCCAGCTTCTGCAGGTTCTCTGCCAACGGCTGCTTGACGGCCTCACCTTTGTCGACATGGGTGCGCAGGAGGTCCATGTCATTTCCTGGATTCTTATAAGTTGCGAAGACATTGCCATTGGTTTGGCTTGGAACGACTTCTTGGATCTCGGGCAGAGGCGGACGATTAAGTTTTGCCTGGACAGCCAGGGCGCCGGCAATCCGCTCCTTGTCTTGCTGATTGGTGTAAACACCAGCATCTGGACCCAGCTTGTCGAGTCCAGCAAGAGCCTGTTTGAACAATGGATCATCACGCAGCCGGGCTTCTTGTTGCGGATCGAGAGGTGCTCCACCTGCACTAAAGGCACGTCCTGAATTACCTAGACCTGGTACCGCGGGCTGGACCGACTCGTCCAGCTGTCGCCCCGATGCAGGCGCCCAATGTCCTAAGACTCCGTCGTTTTTCGGTTCCTGAAGACCCACGTCCCGCAGAACGCTATCAGCGAGTGTGTTTGAGTTTTGCAGCAGGGGATCGTAGGGATATTTGTCATCCTTACTCCTGGCATTAGCGACCATGCGGCCCCACGTTCCGGACAAGTCCGCGCCATTTGCAATCTCTTCCCGATACTGCTTTTGGCCAATTGCATTCGGATTGTCCCGATGATCAGGGTTGTTTCGGTCATAGGGGAGGTTGGTCTCAACGTGCATCCGTCCGTACGGCAATCCAGGTCGCTCATCGCCAGTCCAGCCGCTAATAGTGCGCTGGTTGCCCTCCTTGTCCGTGTAGAGAAGGAACTTGTGGTGGTATTCCTTGCCGAGAGCAGCCCCGATATTCCGGTACCCGACTTCGATCTTCTCATCCATGACATGCTCCTGTGGCTTACTGATTCTTGATATGAACGGCTTCGACGTGTGTCACCTTGCCGTCGGCATCCAAAGAAAAAGTCATCACTACGGAACGTGCATCGGGATCCAACATCGCTTGTCCCTTGTTGTCCCTGACGACAATCTTGCTTTCGGTGTCTTCAACGACCTTCGAGGTTGGAGATTTACCGAAGGTCTCTAGCACCGACGCCTTTGTAGTGCCCAACGGTATGTATTTCGTAACGATATTGCTCACATCGATCTGCTCGAATCGAACGGGTTTTTGGGAAGCATAAATCTCGTCAAACATTGGGCTGGCTCCTGTCATCGAGGGGTCTTCCTGTGTCGAAGTAGTGCGCGCATTGTCCGCATTGGCGCAGGACGAAAGTGGAAGTACCGCAACCCCGACAAGTGCAAGTGTTGCGGCCAAGCCCTTCGACATGATGCGTGGCATGGCGATCTCCTGATGCGACTAATCACGTGATTCGAATATCCGCGAGATACTGTCCTTCTCGGCCAAGCTCGAAAACCGAGTAGCGTTCAGGCGGACGGCTGCCAGCTTACTACAAGCTCTCAAGAGCCGATAGTCGTTGAGCGGATTGTCAATGGGCTTTGCGCTGACGCTTCTGGGCCAAGCCCAGCATGGATCGGTGAGTAAGAGCAATCCATGAGTCATCAATAGACGCTCAGACTTCAGTAGCGGCCCTGACGTACCGAGTCGCTCACTAAGTGACGGATCCGTTCTGTCTCAGTTGTTTTCTAGCTCGATCGACCGAACCCGGTTTGCTCTCCTCTGAAAATCAAAACTGCATCACGTAACGAAATCGCTGAGACGATTTGTCGGGTTGGCATGTTGCAGAAACTCAAAATCGCTGCACCAGAAAGTAATCGATTAAACATCGATGGAGATCTGGAATTACCTTCAACGCCGTATCTAATCGTCAAAAGCGCAAGCGATTATCTGCTGTTTGAGATGTTCGCAAATGGCACTGCGTGCTCTTTCAAAGCGCAGTACATCGCACTACAAACCGTGGCCGCTGATCGTCCTTGCACCATAAACTCACACTCAGGAGTGATCAAAATGATCCAGAAAAAAAACCGTCGTTGTGCGCTTGCGGCATGCAGCCTCTCGCTTGTGGCGATGGTGCTGTGTATGAGCGCAGCTGTTGCCGCAGCGGTGCCCGGGAAGGACACCGTCACGTTGCGCCATGTCTTCGCCACGCTGCAGAACGGTCAGCAGGATCAGAAGCCCGAAGATGTTGCGGCGTGTCGCAAGCAGGTTGCCGAGCCGACGTCCAAATACCTGGGAGTGGCGGTCACCACCACCTATTCCATCGATGTGCAGTCGAAGATGATGACCGCTTCGGCGTCGCTGCCATCGCCTGTTGCCACGCAGCCGTTGATGCTCACGGTGCCGCTGTCGCCGTTGGGGTTGTCCGGCGACTATGCGTTTGGTGCATTCCGGCCGAGCGCACTGCCCAACACCTATGTGCTGTTCTCGGTCGGGCTGAATTTCAAGGACCCCAAGTCGTCCGTGCTCGTGCTCAACAGCGACAAGCGCTACAACTGCCTGGTCACCAGCGATCCGGCGCCCTTCCAGGGAGCCTTGAGCAGCCAGCTTGGAAAGGACCAGGGGCGTTGATGTTGCAGCATCCCAGTCGCCGCCGGACGGGCCAGCCGACCAGGGCTTCAGCGCGTTCGACCAATCGCTAAGCGGCCGCGTCCCCGGAGCAGGATGTGCTCAGCACAGGACGCTGGCGATGGGCGAGCGGTGGCGTTGTCCGGGACGCCGTATCCGAGCAACCAGCCCTCAGCGATACGGCCCCGGCCCACGCCAGACCGGTTCGCCCTGGCGGTAAACCTCCATCATGTTGATGACTTCGCGGGCGTCGCCGATGGACTTCAGTTCGGGCGAATCCGGCGGCAGCAGGCGGCATTTGCTGGAGCCGCGCTTGAGCGCGACATCCAGCGGGCAGATCATGCGTTGCTGGGTGCCGGGCAGGATGATGGCGATTTCCTGCATGCCTTGTTCTTTCCAGGCGCGCAGCTGGGTTTCGCTGCGCACGTCGTAATAGACCTGGAAGCCGCCGATATCCAGGCTGGGCTGGGCGTTGTTGCGGTCGTTGCGGCGGCCCTGGCTGATGGTGGGGGTGTTGGCCATGCCGTCTTCGGCGCCGTCGGCCGGTTCGTCCAGCATGCCGGGCGGCCTGCCGGTCCAGGTGTCCGGGCGGCGCTGTGCGGATGCCGCCGGCGGAGCGGGCGGTTGCGGCGGGGTGGGGCCTTGCTGGCGACGCGGCTGGCGGCGTTCGGCCAGGCTGCCTTGCGCGGTATCGCCCTGCGGCGGCACCGGATTTTTGGCCTGCTGCACCAGCGTGGACTGCACCGGCGAGGCCGCCGGTGGCGGCTGCACGGGCGTGGATGTCGGTGGCACCGGGGTGGGCGAGGGCACCGGCTGATCGGGCTGGGAGGTGTCGCCGACAAAATCCACCTTGATGCGTCCACCGCTGGCCGAGCCCTGCGGCGGGGTCATGGTGGGGGTGGAGGCCGACAGCAGGATCAGCAACATCAGCACGTGCAGCAGCGCGCTGATCAGCGCGGCAATCCACGGTTCGATGCGTTCGATCAGCGGCTCGGTGCGGGGCAGCCAGTCGCTGGCATCCAGATGGACGTGCAGCACCTGCAGGGCGCCCTCGCGCACGCGGTAGACCAGCACGTACGGGGTCTGCTTGACCACCCATTCGCGGGTGCCGGGCACGCGGCCAGCGCGGCCACGGCCGGGTTGCTCGGCCAGGGTGCGGGTGGCTTCCAGCACCTGCCGCGCCATCGCGGCAGCGGCGGTCGGGTTGAGCGCGTGGTAGTGATCCTGGGCGTGTGCAAGCTGCGTGGCGGCCGGGACGGTCCAGTCACGCCGTAACATCAACGCCCCATCTGGCGAACAGTGCGCTCACCTGTGCCGGAGCCGTCAACGCGCCCTGATCTGCAGCGGCAATGCCGTCCTGCACCGCGGCCTGGAAGCTGGCGTCGGCCACGACGCGGACCACGTCACTCCATCCAGCCGTCTCGGGCAGCGTGTCGATCAGCATGTGGGCGTCTTGCTTGATGGCGGACATGGCACGGCGGTGGGGGAGCACTGCGCAAGTCTACCCGCGCCGCTCCTGTTCGCGTGTGGCAGGCGCCGGCGTCCGCGCGCGGCGTTCACCGGGCAGGCGGCAAGCGCCTGCGCGGCAGCGGGCTGGGTGGCGCACGGCCTAACCGCATGCCCGATGCCGGCAGCGACCGGCAGTGCTGCCGCCTGCAGAAAGTGACACTTGGCACCTTGTTCGTGCCCATGGCTGGTTTCATTCTGCGCGGGTCGCTTCACTCATTCGCAAAGGACTCGCCATGCCTGCCGCTGCCATCGCACCCCTGACGCCGTATCTCTCGATGGCCGCCATCGGCTACCTCTACTACCGGCGCATCCGGCGCAGCTTCGGGCGCCAGCAATGGAAGCCGGTGGCCACGGCGGTGCGCAGCGCGGTGCTGCTGATCGCGGTGGCAGCACTGGCGTTCGCGGTGTACGGCTTGCCGCAGGTGCGGCTCGGTATTGCCGCAGGCGCGCTGGTCGGCATCGGCCTGGGTGCGCTGTCGCTGCGCTACACGCATGCCGAATGGGTGGATGGCCAAGGCTGGTACACGCCCAATCCCTGGATCGGCGGCGGCTTGATGCTGGTGTTGCTGGGGCGCCTGGCCTGGCGCTGGGCCGATGGCGCGTTCACTGCCGGTGCGGCGGCGGCTGGTTCGCAGGCCAGCCCGCTGACCCTGGGGATTGCCGCGGCACTGGTGCTGTATTCGCTGGTGCACGTGGGCGGGTTGTGGTGGCGGCTGCGCCAGCTGCGCCTGCAGGCGGCACGCTGACCCGCCGCGATTGGCCCTGCGCGATCACACCTGCGAGCGGAACGGGAACACCAGTTTCTCGCCAAGCCTCTGCCGCAACGGCCGCGCGCGCCAGCGCTCCAGCGAATACTGCTCGGCACGTTGCAGATCGCGTTCGAATACCTCGGTCATGCGTGCGGCCAGCGTGCGGTCGTAGACATTCAGGCTGGCCTCGTCGTTGAGGCGGAACGAGCGGATGTCGAAATTGGTGGAGCCCACCGACACCAACAGGCCGTCGATGATCAGCAGCTTGGTATGCAGCATGGTGGGCTGGTATTCGTGGATCTCGATGCCGGCCTGCAGCAGCGGCTCCCAGCTGGCCTTGGAGGCCAGCCGCACCGAGACGGCATCGATATGCTTGCCGGGCAGCAGCACCCGGATGCGCACGCCGCGCGTACGTGCTTCGAGCAGCGAGCGGGTGATCAAGGCATCGGGTACGAAATACGCCGCAGCCAGGTCGATGCTGCTGCGTGCGGCGGCGATGGCGATCAGGTACATCAGGTGCATGCTTTCGCTGCCGCCGGCCGGCGAGGCCACGAACAACTGCGCATCGCTGTCGCCGGCAGCCTCCAACGCCGGGTAATACTGCGCGCCGTTGACCACACGGCCGGTGGTCTTGATCCAGTTGTCGTTGAAGGCGGTCTGCACCTGCGCCACCACCGGCCCCTCGATGCGGTAGTGGGTGTCGCGCCAATGCTCAGGGTCCTGCGCGTCGCCCATCCATTGGTCGGCCACGCCGACCCCACCGGTGAAGCCGATGCGGCCATCGATCACCAGCAACTTGCGGTGGGTGCGGTTGTTGATGCGGTGCAGGTTGTACCAGGCCAGCGGGCGGTAGCGATGCACCTCCACGCCGGCCTCAGTCATGGTGTCCACCAGCGCATGGTCCATCTTCAGGCTGCCACCCCAGTCGATGGTGACCCGCACATCCACCCCGGCACGCGCGCGCCCGGACAAGGCGTCGCTGAACTCGCGGCCGATCTCGCCCGACCAATAGATATAGGTTTCGAACGTGATGGTGTGCTGCGCGCTGCCGATGGCCTCCAGCATGGCCGGAAAGATCTCGCGGCCGTTATTGAGCACGTCGATCCTGTTGCCCGGCAGGATGGCCGGTCCCAGCAACACCGACATCTCGCGTTTGAATTGCGGATCGGCAACGTCGTACAGGTGCTTGGGGATGTGCTCGAGCTTTTTCTCCGGCGTGGCGAAGTTGAGCAGCAGCAGCCCCACCAGCAAGGTGACCGCCACGGCGGCCACGATGATCCATGTCATGCATCCCACTCCGATGTCCCGCCACTGCGGGCGCAAGCGGCCGGCATTTTGGCAAGGCCGGTGGCATGGGGTTTGTGAAGGGGCAGCAGCAGGTGGTGGCATGCACGCGATGTGCTGCCTGCCTCACTCCACCAGATGCAGGTAGTTCGGCGGTACATGCCGCGTCAGCCAGACGCCGTTGTCGGCCTGGTAAAAAACATGGCCGTCCTCGTGCATCTGCAGGCTGTGCACGCGTAGCACACTAGGTGTGCCGTGTCGTGCGCCGACCGTGGTGGCGGTCTTGGGATCAGCGGACAGATGCACATGAGGGCGTTGCCCGGGCTGCAGGCCTTGGGCAAGGATCGCCTCGAGAAAGCGGGTCGCGGTGCCGTGGTACAGCATCGATGGCGGTGTGCGCGGCACATGCACCAGAGCGACGGTCGCTGTGGAGTGGCCTTGGACTGCGCGGATTTGCCGACCATCGGCAGACAGCGCAAAGCGCTGCTTGTCGTTGCTGGAGACCACTGCACGGATCAGGTCTGCATCCAGCGCCCTTCCAGCGGCAGTGGCGGCAGCGATCAGGGCATCGATGTCTGCCCATCCTTCGCGATCCAGTGTCAGCCCGATGGACTGCGGTGCATGGCGAAGGACATAGCTGAGGAACTTGCTGGTCTCGGTGTGCAGCGAGCGCATGTGCAGTGCTGGGGTGTGGTGCGTGGATGCGAGTCTACCGCCGCGCGCTGCGCAGACCCCACGCACTGCACGATGCGCGGCATGCAGCGCGTGTCTGCGTGCGGCGTCGCGCAGGCACATCGACATCCACTTCCGTGTCTGCGTCTGCGTCTGCCGCATCACGGTGGCGGGCTGTCGGTCGACAGGGCAATGCCGCGTTGCGCCTCGAGTTCGGCCAAGCGGGCGCCCAGGGCCTGCCGGATGGAATGGTAGGCGCTGGCACCCATCACCAGACGCCGCGGTGGCGGGGCGTGTTCGGTGCTGGCGATCATCGCCTCGACCATGCGTTGCGGGTCGCCCGCGATGACCCAGCTGCCATCGTCCAGTGCGCGGCTGAGCGCCCCGACCGGCGTGTCGGCGTAGTCGGCAGGAATGTGGGTGCGCACCAAGGCGGCGCCGAAATTGGTACGGGCCGGGCCGGGTTCGGCCAGGGTGAAGTGGATGCCGAAGCCGGCCACTTCCTGCTGCACGGCCTCGACGAAGCCTTCGATGCCCCACTTGCTGGCGTGGTACAGGCTGAAGCCGGGATAGGCGATCTGCCCACCTTCCGATGACACCTGCACCACGTGCCCGCCGCCCTGCTGGCGCAGCCGCGGCAACACTGCCTGGATCACTGCGATGGAGCCGATGAGGTTGGTGTCGATGATCGCGCGGACCTGCGCCTCGGTGGCGGCCTCGGCCGCGCCCAGCGTGCCGTATCCGGCATTGCTGACCACCACATCGATGCGACCCAGCGCTGCGAATGCCTGCGCCACCGCTGCGTGCACGGCCGCAGTCTCGCGCACATCCAGCTGCAGCACCGTCGCTGCATCGCCATACCGGGCCTGCAGATTGGCCAGCGCCTGTGGTTTGCGGACGGTGGCGACGATCCGGTCGCCGCGCGCCAGCACGGTCTCTGCCAGGAGGCGGCCGAAGCCGGACGATGCGCCTGTGATGAGCCAGGTCTTGGACATGGGAGTGGCCTTGTTCGCTGGAGAAGGCGTCACTCTAGGAAACGGGAATTGTTGGGTCTATGCCATAAAATTCGAATGACTTGATGCGGTTTTGCCACCAATGTCCAAGCCCAGCTTCAACGATCTGGTCGCCTTCACTGCGGTGGCCACGCACCGCAGCTTTCGGCGTGCCGCCGCTGAGGTGGGCTTGGCGCCGTCCTCGCTCAGCCATGTGATCAGCGCACTGGAGCGCAATCTCGGCGTGCGCCTGTTACACCGGACCACCCGTAGCGTGTCGTTGACCGAAGCCGGCGAGCGCCTGTACGCAAGGCTGGTGCCGGCGCTGCAGGAGGTGGACCACGCGTTGCTGGCGCTGGACGATTTCCGTGGCGGGCCCACCGGCACGGTACGCATCAACGCACCGGAAGTGGTGGTGCAGGTCTTGCTGCAGCAGGTTGTGCCGCAAGTGCTGGCGCGCCACCCGGCGCTATCGGTGGATCTGGTGAGCGAAGGCCGGCTGGTGGATATCGTGGCTGCAGGATGCGATGCCGGCATTCGCTTCAGCGAGTCGGTGCCGCAGGACATGGTGGCGGTACCGTTCGGTGGGCCTACGCGTTTCCTCGCCGTCGCGGCGCCCGCCTATCTTGCGCGCGCCGGGATTCCATCAACGCCCGATGCCTTGCACCGGCATGCCTGCATCCGTCATCGCATGCCCAGCGGCCGGCTGTACCACTGGGAGTTCGAGCGCCGTGGCGAGGAGGTGGTGATCGATGTGCCCGGGCGGCTCACCCTGGACCAGATCGCGCCGATGCGCGAGGCGGCCGAAGCCGGCCTTGGCATCGCCTACGTGCCCGAGTACGCGGTCAGCGCCGCCCTGCAACGCGGCACGTTGGTGCCTGTGCTGGACGCATGGTGTCCCACCATTCCGGGGCTGGTGCTGTACTACCCGGGGCATCGGCATCTGCCGCCGGGTCTGCGCGCCTTTATCGAGACGCTCAAGGAGCTGCTGCCGCAGCACGGCTGAAGCGCACCTCACGGCTCCGACCATGGCGCTGCCTGCACGATCACGCGTGCGCCAATGCGCGGCAGCAACAGCAGAACCCGGCGGTGTGCGGTGCTATGGTTCGCGCCATGCGTCCGGCCGCCGCCATCCGGTTCACTGCCACCTTGCTGCAACCGGCAACGCCGGCCGATGCCAGCTGGCTGTTTCTGCTGCTGCCTGCAGCGGCGAGCAACGCGTTGCCCACGCGCAGCATGGTGAGCGTCACCGGGACGGTGGCCGGGCACCCACTGCAGGCGACGCTGCAGCCGGACGGGCGGGGCGGGCATTGGCTGACGATCGAACGCGCCCTGCAGCAGGCAGCCGGTGTGTGCGCTGGACAGACGGTGGCGCTCGCGCTGACGCCCGTGGCCGAAGAGCCCGAGCCGCTGGTGCCGGACGATCTGCATGCAGCGCTGGCCGCGCATCCGGCCGCGCGTGCGACCTGGGACGACATCACCGCCGTGGCGCGGCGCGATTGGATCTTCTGGGTGGTGTCCGGCAAGAAGGCCCAAACGCGGGGCAAGCGCATCGCTACCGCATGCGCCATGCTGGCCTCGGGCAAGCGGCGTGCGTGCTGTTTCGATCGCTCCGGCAAGTACAGCCACGCGCTGGCGGCACCCACGCCAAAAGCGGGCTGAAGCAGGCGGTCCGGTGTGCGAGTTGCCGCCATCTATAAGCCAAAATGCTTACATGCGTCACACAAGCGCGCACCTATACTCCGGGGCTGTCCCACCGAAGAGGTTCTGACCGCATGAGCGCACCCCCATCGTCTCCGATCGCTGCCGGTTCTGGCACAGCTGCCGGCAGCCTTCGCCGCTCGGTGTCCAACACGCTCAAGGGCTCGGCCGGCAACCTCGTCGAGTGGTACGACGTCTACGTCTATTCGGTGTTCGCCACCTACTTCGAGTCGCAGTTCTTTTCCAAGGAAGACAAGAACGCCACCATGTTCGTGTGGGCGATCTTTGCGATGACGTTCCTGATGCGCCCGATCGGCGCATGGTATTTCGGCCGCTTCGCCGACCGTTATGGCCGCCGCCTGGCGTTGACCATTTCGGTATCGGTGATGGCGCTGTGCTCGTTCGTGATTGCGATCACGCCCACGGTGGCCACGATCGGCATCGCTGCGCCGATCATCTTGCTGGTGGCGCGCCTGCTGCAGGGCTTTGCGACCGGCGGCGAATACGGCACCAGCGCCACGTACATGTCCGAAGCGGCGATTCCCGGCCGGCGCGGCTTCCTGTCGTCGTTCCATTACGTGACGCTGGTGGGCGGGCACGTACTGGCACAGACTACCTTGCTGATCATGTTGCATTTCTTCGATGCGTCGCAGGTCTCCGAATGGGGCTGGCGCGTGGCGTTCGGGCTGGGCGGCATCGGCGCGTTGGTGGTGTTCTGGCTGCGCCGCACGATGGATGAGTCGCTGAGCTCCGAATCCATCGCCGATTCGCGTACCGGCAAGGCCAAGGCCTCCGGCTCGATGCGCGAATTGCTCGTCAATCAGTGGCGTCCGCTGCTGTTGTGCTTTTTGATCACCGCCGGCGGCACGATCGCGTTCTACACCTATTCGGTCACCGGGCCGAAGATGATCCAGACCGCGTTCGCCGGTGGCGACGTGATGGCCGGCACCATCATCAATCTGGTGGCGCTGACCGTGCTGATGCTGATGCAGCCGGTGGGCGGCTGGTTGTCGGACATCGTGGGGCGCAAGACCTTGCTGGTGTTCTTCGGCATCGGCGGCGTGCTCTACACCTGGTTCCTGGTGATGGAACTGCCCAAGCAGACCGACTGGTTGACCGCGTTCGCAATCCTCACCGTGGGCTTTGTGATCCTGACCGGCTACACCTCGATCAATGCCGTGGTGAAGGCGGAATTGTTCCCCACCCACGTGCGCGCGCTGGGTGTCGGTCTTGGCTACGCGCTGGCCAATTCGGCCTTCGGCGGAACCGCGCCGTTGCTGTATCAGGCCTCGCTGAAGACCAACCACGTGACCGAGTTCGTGATCTATGCGACGGCGGTGATTGCGGTGTCGTTGGTGGTCTACATGTTCTTCCTGACCAACAAGGGCAGCAACTGGCTGGACGACGAAGCGGCGATGCATCAGCGCAAGCGGTGATGCATGCGCGCGGGCAGAGCCCTGCCCTTCTCCCTGCGGGACATTGTCCCCCTTCATGGGCGAGAAGGTGCCCGAAGGGCGGATGAGGGGCGCCTCAGGTGATTGGCATACCGAGCGTGGTAAACGCGTCGCCACGCGCAGCCAAGGTGAAGCTTCGATGCTGCGGTCGTGCATTGGTAGCCAAACCCTCAGCTCAACCCCCGCTCCGCGTCCCGGCCTGCACTAGCAGCGCGGCCGCTGCAAGACATGCGCGCCAGTGGAGCGCAAGCAGTGCCTTATCGTCCTGGCGGGAGAGGGGCTAACGCGGGCTGCTGTTCTGCGCCGTCCTGATGCTGCGCTGTTGTCTTAGCAAACACGCTGTAACGCAAACCAATCAACCCCAACAACGCTTCATCACGCTGCGCGCCTGCCGGCACCTTGCCCACGCGCGTCAGCGACATATCCAGACGATCACGCAAAGAGTCAGGACCCGGCAACGGACGCTTCCCTGCAACCTGCCGCCGGTAGTGCGCAGCCACGTCGCGCAACATCGCGTCCACCGCATCGCGACTGGACGCCGGCAAGCCATGCCGAGCGCGGCGCAGCTGCAGGATGTTCAAGCCTACGCGCACTTCGTTGAGCATATCCACCGAGGCCAGGTCGCTACCTTCCGGCGTCAACGCCAGCCGTGGCGCAAGCAGACCAAGCAGATCCAGCATGCGTGCGGCAAAGTGCTGGCGATCCTGCGCGCCATGTCCGTCGGCGGCATCGGCCAGCGTGCGCCAGCCCTGGCGCACCAGTCGGCGCGCGCTCCATTCCGCACCGACCGAACGAAACAGACGCGTCAGCACCACCGCAAACCCGATCCCCAGCACCATCGCCACCGCCGCGTTGACGAAGCTCTGCAGGTTGGCGCTGTAGGTGTTCTGCAGGCTCAGCAGCGCGGTGAGGTTCACCACCAGCGGCAAGGCGATCAGCATGCTCCTGGGGCGATGCAGCAGTGCGCCCAATGGCAGGAAGACCGCCGCCAGCACCACCACCAGCATCGGGAAATCGTGGATGGCCGGGAAGATGCCGAACTGATAGATGCCGGCAACCACGCTGGCCACCACCGCCCAGGTCAGGAACGACAGCATGCTCGGCGCGGGGTCGTCCTGCGCGGCGAAAAACGCAGCAGTCACTGCGGCCATCATCGCGCCGTTGCCGCCGCCTTCCCAGCCGATGCCGATCCACAACACGCAGTACGCCATCAGCGCAAAGCCGGCGCTCAGCGCGGAAAATGCGGCCATGCCCAAATCGATGTGGCGCGTGGCGTGTGCCGCAACCGGAGTGTCAGCGATCTCTGCAGAGGGCTGGCCCGATGGCTGCCACGCTGCCGCACGCGTTGACGAGCGCAGCGCCGCGTCGTCCTGCGTGGGCACGGCCGGCTGCGCCGCGAGACGGCGCGAGAAGCCCAGGCGCTGCAGCAACGCCCCGGGCGCCGCGGCATCACGCGCTGCAGGGTCGGCTTGTAGGGATGCAGCAGGTGCCGGCGCCGGCGGCACACGCAGCGCAACGGGCGCGGTGCCCTGCACCAGCGCCTGCTGCAACGCGCGGCAGTCCTGCCACAGGTCGAGCAGCTCCTTCAGGCGCAGCAGCACACTGTCCAGCAGCAGGTGATCGATGTCCTGATCCACCACCGGGCGCAGTGCCTCGATGCGCGCACGCAGTGCATCAGCCTGTCGGGCGGCATCGGCATCGGCATCGGCACTGCCGGTGTCGGCGACATGAGCCACCCACGCAGCAACAGCCTCCAGCAATGTCGCCAACTCCGGCCCGTGCCCAGCGTCGTCGCGCTGCAAGGCCTCCAGGCGGTCGGCAATCGACGACAGCACCGGCAACAGCATCAGCATGCGTGCGCGCAACTGTTCCAGCGCAGGCGCGGCGCCGGCATGGCGTGGGTCGTCATGGCGCACGAAGGCGATCAGGGCCTCGAACTGCACCAGATCGGCCGCCAGCCGATTGCGCGGCGCCTGCGACGGGCCGCGCTGCAGCACCTGGCGGCACCATTGCGCGGCGTCCTGCATCCAGTTGCCGATCCGCGCGGTGAGCATCGGCTTGACCGAGGCTGGGAACAACAGCGACGCGAACAGCACCGCCATCACCGTGCCCAGGATGATCTCTTCGCTGCGGGCCACCACGGTGTCGAAGATGCCTTCCGGCGAGGTGACCGCCGGAAAGCCGATGAAGGCGGTGGTGTAGCCGGCCAGCAGGAATGCATAGCCGCGCGGGCCGCGATTGAGCAGCGCCAGGAACAGGCAGGCCGAGAGCCACAGCGCCATCGCCGCGCTCAGCAGCAACGGCGTTTCCACCAGATTCGGCAGCATCACCAAGGTGGCCACGCCGGCCAGCAAGGTGCCGAGCACGCGGTACACGCCCTTGGCACGGGTGGGGCCGAGCAGCGGTTGCGAGACGATGTAGACCGTGGCCATGGCCCAGTACGGTCGCGACAGATTGCCGGCCAGTGCGACATACAGCGCCGCGATCGAGGCGGCAAAGGTCTTGGCCGAAAACAGCCAGGCCTGGCGATCGCGCAACAACGGGCTCATCGTGCAGCCGTGGTGGTGTTGCGCCCGGCGCCGGCATCCCAACCGCCGCCCAGCGCCAGAAACAGCTGGATCTGGTCCTGCGACACCTGCGCCTGTGCGTTGGCCAGGGTCATCTCGGCGCTGGCCAGGGTGCGCTCGGCGTCCAGGCTGGACAGGTACGGCGTGCGTCCGCCCTGATACAGGCGCCGGTTTTGCGCCGACGCCAGCTCGGCCTGTTGCTGCGCCTGTTCCAGCAGATGCAGGCGGTCCAGGTCCTGCGCATAGCGCGACAAGCTGGTCTGCACCTCGCGCAAGGCCTGCAGCACGGTGTTGTCGAACTGCGCCAGCGCCGCGTCGGCGCCGGCTTCGGTGGCGCGCACCCGCGCACGCGCACCGCTGGAGGGCAGCGTCCAGGAAATCAGCGGGCCCAACGACCATGCGTGTGTGGCCGGCTCGCCGAAATCCGCCAGCAGGCCGGTGGCGCCGATCGAACCGCCCAGGCGGATGTCCGGATACAACGCGGCAGTGGCCACGCCGATGCGCGCGGTGGCGGCGGCGAGCCGGCGCTCGGCCTGGCGCACGTCTGGGCGGCGCGCCAGCAGCGCGCGGCCATCGCCGATCGGGATCGGCTGCTGCACTGCAGGCGCGTGCGCGCAGCTGTCCACGCCGGGCGGCAACTCGCCGGGCGTCTTGCCGAGCAGCGCGGCCAATTGGTAACCGGCGGCCTGGCGGCGTGCGCGCAACGGCGGCAGCGCCGCTTCCAGCATCGCCACCTGTGCGGTGGCGCGCGCCAGATCGGGCGGCGTGCCGCGACCGGCCGCGATCAGGCGCTGGGTGATCTGGCGGCTGTGTTGCTGCAACTGCAGCGAATGCGCGGCCACCTGCAGCTCATGGTTGGCGTGGCAAATCTCCACATAGCTGCCGGCCACCTGCGCGGCCACGCTGACGCGCGCCAGATCGATCGCCGCCTGCGCCACCTGGGTGTCGGCGTGCGCGGCTTCGGCGCCGCGTTGCAGCTTGCCGAACAGATCGAACTGGTACGACACGCCGAACTTGCCATCGGCCAGGTTGAATACCGGCAGCTTTTCTTCCTGCAAAAATGCTTCGGCCGAGACCTGCGCGCGGCTGACGCCGGCTTCCACGTCGTAATCGAACCCGCCGGCATCCATGGCCTGTTCGTACACCGCGGCAGCGCGGCGCAGGTTGGCACCGGCCACCTTCAATTCGACGTTGTCGCGCAGGGCCTGCTCGATCAGGCCATCCAGCATCGGGTCCTGATACAGCGCCCACCAGCGCGCCGGCAGCGCGGCGCCGGGCTGCACCTGCGCGTTGCCGGTGTCCAGGAACGCGGCATTGGCGGCCGGGCGCTGGTAGGCCGACTCGGCCGGCACCGCGTAGTTCGGGCCGACCGTGCTGCAGGCACTGAGCATGCTCAGCAGTGCGGCCACTCCCAGCGGACGCAACATCGCGCGGTTCATGGCGCCGCCTTGGCCTGCACATGGGCAGGCGCGGTCGCCGGGGTTGGGTGCGCTGTGTCGGGCAGAATGCTCACCGTGGCAGTACGCCCTGCGATCAACTGCACATGCGCAGGCACGCGATCCAGCACGATGCGCACCGGGATGCGTTGCGCCAGCCGGACCCAGTCGAACGCCGGCGTGACATTAGGCAGTGCGCCGGCGCTGCCGCTGCGGTAGCGGTCTTCGATCCCGGCGGCGATGCTCTGCACATGCCCCTGCAGCGTGACCGGCTCGCCCATCAGCTGCACGTCCACGCGCTGGCCGGGGTGCACGCCCTGCAGGCGGGTTTCTTCGAAGTAGCCATCGACGCGGAACGAGCCGGTGTCCAGCACCGCCACCACCGGACGCCCGGCGTTGACGTAGTCGCCGACCCGCACGGTGCGGTCGCTGACGCGACCGTCGGCCGGGCTGCGCACCTGGGTGCGGTCCAGGTTGAGCTGGGCCAGATCCACCGCCGATTGCGCGGTGGCCACTGCGGCCTGCGCCTTCTGTACGTTGGAGCGGCGCACTTCGGCATCTTCGGCGGCGACCAGATCCTGCAGGCTGCGGTCGCGCGCGATCTCGCGGCGCAACTGGGTCAGCGTAGCCTGGCGTTCGGCCAGCGCGGCGCGCGCCTGTTCCAGCGCGATCGCATAGCGCGCGCGGTCCACCACGAACAGCAATTGCCCGCGCGTCACCGGTTGGTTGTCGGCCACGGCGACCGATTCCACCAACCCGGAGACGTCCGGCGCCACCTGCATCACATCGGCGCCCACGTGCGCATCGCGCGTCCACGGCGCCTGCATGTAATAACGCCACAGGTGCTGCAACACCCACGCGGCCAGCACCGCCATCGCCAGGGTCAGCAGTGCCGGCCCCGCGGTCTTGATCAGCTTTTTCACGATTGCATCCAACGGGTAAGGAAGAACAGGCCGCCCAGCAGTGCGATGTACAACGCCAGGTTGAACAGCGCCGGGTGCCAGATGTACGGTAGGCGCCAGCGCGGGTCAGCAGCGCGGCGATGCCGCTGTTGAGCAGGTAGGCCAGCGTCATCAACGCCAGCAAGGTGGGTACGAACACACCGTAGAGACTGAATTCGCCGTACATCGGGAACATCCTGGAAAAAGAACCACAACGCCCGGCGCAGCGCGCCGGGGCATCGGAAAGGGCACAACGGGCGTCGCGCGCGACGCCGACAGCCGACTCAGTCGGCCTGGCTCAGCCGCGCATGCGCCTGCGCGATCTGCTCCCACAAGGTCAGCACCACCTGCACGTCGGCGTCGCTGAGTGCGCCCAACACCTGCGCACGCAGTGCATCCAGGCGGATCTCGATCTGGCCGACCAGTGCCTGGCCTGCATCGGTGAGCCACAGCTGGTTGGCGCGGCGGTCGCTGCTGTCGGCCTCGCGGCGCAGCAGGCCCTGCGCGGCCAACTTGTCCAGCAAACGCACCAACGAGGGGCCTTCCATGCCCAGTTGCTGGGCCAGCGCCACCTGGCGGATGCCGCCGCCGGAGCGCCCGATCATCAGCAATGGTCCGGTGCAGGCGCTGGACAGGTCGAACTCGGCAAACGCCTGATCGGCCAAGCGTTGCCACTGACGGGCAGCCACCAGCAGGCCGGAACTGAGCTGGGCGCGTGGAGAAAGAGCAGGTCTCATAATAGATAGGATGCTATCAATTCATAAATGAATCAATAGTCACTGAACATTTGCAAGCTGGCGCAACCGCCGCTGGGGCGGCCGGGCCGTCCTCGGGTACCATGCACGCCCCCTTTGGGTGCACCTGCGCATGAGCCAGTCCAACCAGCCCGATTCCTCCGTCACCCAGACCCAGGCCGAAGAGGCCGTGCGCACCCTGTTGCGCTGGGCGGGCGAAGATCCCACGCGCGAGGGCCTGCTGGACACCCCGCGCCGGGTGGCTGAAGCCTACGGCGACTGGTTCAGCGGCTATCGCGAAGAACCGCGCGAATACCTGGAACGCACGTTCGAGGAAGTGGCCGGCTACGACGAGTTGATCGTGCTGCGCGACATTTCCTACGAAAGCCA
This sequence comes from Xanthomonas sp. NCPPB 1754, assembly GCF_041475725.2. Lineage (NCBI taxonomy): Bacteria > Pseudomonadati > Pseudomonadota > Gammaproteobacteria > Lysobacterales > Lysobacteraceae > Xanthomonas > Xanthomonas sp. NCPPB 1754. The sequence goes on along the minus strand of NZ_CM192982.1, from coordinate 4,957,146 downwards.
TTGCGAGCACCACATGGCGCCGATCATCGGCAAGGTGCACGTGGGCTATCTGCCGCGTGGCAAGGTCGTCGGCATCAGCAAGCTGGCCCGCGTGGTGGAAAGCTACGCGCGCCGCTTCCAGGTGCAGGAAAAGATGACCGCGCAGATCGCCCAATGCATCCAGGACGTGCTGCAGCCGCTTGGCGTGGGCGTGGTGGTGGAAGGCGCGCACGAGTGCATGACCACCCGCGGCATCCACAAGCGCGGCGTCAGCATGGTGACCTCCAAGATGCTGGGCACCTTCCGCGAAGATGCGCGCACCCGCGCCGAATTCCTGCAGTTCATCGAAGTGGGCGGCAAGCGTTGAGGCAGTCGCGGCAGCGCCCATGAAGCACCAGGCACGTATCGCCGGTTATCGGCAACTGCGCGAGCAGCCGGTATGGAAACTGCTCGCCGCCGACCACGCACCCGAACTGATCGGCCTGCTGCAGACGGTGCTGATGGATGGCGAACGCCGCCTGCCTTCGGCCGTGTTGCACGAACGTTTGCAGCGCCAGCTCGACGCCTTGCGCGCCGACGAGCTCTCGCGCGAACTGCCGCGCACCGCACAGGCATATCTGGCGCATTGGTTGGCACAGGGCTGGCTGGAACGCCGCCTGCCTGAAGGCGCAGCCGAAGAAGAATACGAACTCTCGCGTGCCGCGACCCAGGCCATCCGCTTCATCGCCGGCCTGCGCGAAAGCAGCAGCAGCGCCACCGAAAGCCGCCTGTCGCTGGTGATCCAGCAACTGGTGCAGCTGGCCGGACAGACCGAGGCCGATCCAGAGCTCCGGCTGGCCGCGCTGCGCGATGAACGTGCGCGCATCGATGCCGAAATCGAACGCGTGGCCTCCGGCCGCGTGGCGGCGCTGGACGGCAAACGCGCGCTGGAACGCGCGCGCGACCTGATCCATCTCTCCGACGAGCTGGCCGAAGATTTCCACCGCGTGCGCGACGACTTCGAGCAGCTCAACCGCCAATTCCGCGAGCGCATCATCGACGACGAAGGCGCGCGCGGCGACGTGCTCGAACAATTATTCAACGGCGTGGATGTGATTGCAGACAGCGAAGCCGGGCGCACCTTCGAGGCGTTCTGGAGTCTGCTCAACGACACCCAGCAAAGCAGCCAGCTCGACCAGGCGCTGGATGCGCTGCTTGCCCGTGGGTTTGCCCGCAAGCTCGATCGCCGCGAACGCGCCTTCTTGCGCGGGCTGACCGGCACGCTGCTGGAACGCGGCGGCGAGGTGCACACGGTGATGCAGCATTTCGCGCGCAGCCTGCGCGGGTTCGTGCAAAGCCGTGGGTATCTGGAACAGCGCCGGCTCAATCAATTGCTCAAGCAGGCGCAGGGCGAAGCCTTGCAATTGCGCGACAGCCTGCACGCCACCACCGCCACCGGCTATACGCAGGCACTCAGCAGCAGCCGCCTGCGCTCGCTGTCGCAATGGCGGCTGCACGATCCACGGCTCACCCAGGTCGATGGACGCGTGCAGGCCGCCGACGCGGCCGAGATCTCGCTGGACAGCGTGGGCGATCTGGTCGCGCAATCGGAGATCGATGTGCGCAGCCTGCGCAACGACCTGCATGAGCTGCTCGGCCAACGCCCGCGGCTGACCATCGGCGACGCCTTGCAACAACGCCCGGCCGTGCAGGGCCTGGGCAGCGTGATCGGATACCTGTCGCTGGGCACGCGCCACGGCATGGTGATCGAAGGACAGATGGAAACGGTGCAATGGGAAGGCAGCGACGGCGCCGTGCGGCGCGCGCGCATTCCCTTGGTGTGGTTTACCCGGGAGAAACGCAATGAACTGGTCTGAGGACGCCGGCCCGGACGCCGACGAGAGCACCGCGGTGTCGGCCATCGACGACCGCATGCCGATGACGCAAGCCTCCAGTGCCGAGCCGCGCGGCGAGCTGTTTTTAGGCGACACCGGCACGCTGCCGTTCGACGCGCGGCGTGCGCTGTGCCAGTTGCTGGCAGGGCCCAGCATCGATGCGCAACGGCACGGCGCGCTGTGGCCGGCGTTGTTGCGCAACGAGGTGGCGATCCGCCAGGTGCTGTGCGAGCTGTTTCTGGAGCTGGTGCTCGACCGCGAGGGCGGGGTGGCCTTCACCCGCCAGGCCGACACCGCCGAGCTCGAATCGCCCACCGTGCTGCGCAGCGCGCCGCTGACGTTCATCGAGTCGGTGTTGCTGCTGTTCCTGCGCCAGCAACTGGCCGAGGCCGATACGCGCGGCGAGCGTGCGGTGGTGGACGAAGCGCAGTTGGTGGAGGCGTTGTCGGTCTACGAGAAGAACGTGTCCACCGATCGGGCGGGCTTCGCGCGGCGGGTGATGACGGCCATCGGCAAGATGCGCGACAACCAGTTGCTGTCGCGCTTGCGCGGCAGCGAGGAGCGCTATGAAGTCTCGCCGGTGCTGAAGCTGTTGTTCTCGGCGGAGGATGTGCAGGCCTTGGTGGTCGCGTATCGCGGTTTGCGGGAAGGGGATGTAGCTGCTGAGTAATTTTCCTTCTCCCGCGCCGGCGCGCCGGCTTCCGTTCTCGCTTCGGGACATTGTCCTCCTTCATCGGGAAGAAGCTGCCCGCAGGGCGGATGAGGGCACGTTGTGGCGTGGTGCTTGGGAGCATGTCGTATGTGTTGCATCTACTGCGACGGCAGTTATAGGAATCGCAGCATCAACAGCAACAGCGCCGCAGCAACACACCACACAGCAGCGCGGCACCATGCGTCATCCGGTTTTTCGCGTTCCACGTCGTCCCGTTTTGATGAGTGAGCTATGAATTCCCAGTCCAATCTGTCGCCAGCGCAACCAGGTGCCTCCTTGTTTGCCGAGACGCTCGCCGAGCAACGTGCGCAGCAGTTCCGCATGCGGCGCTTGCAGGTGCACAACTGGGGCACCTTCAACGGGCTGACCGAAGTGCCGATCGCGGAGAAGGGCTTCCTGTTTGTCGGGCGTTCGGGCTCGGGCAAGTCCACCTTGCTGGATGCGATGTCGGCACTGCTGACGCCGCCGAGCATCGTCGACTTCAACGCCGCCGCGCGCGAAGCCGAGCGCAGTGGGCGCGATCGGAGTCTGGTGTCGTATGTGCGCGGTGCGTGGGCCGATCAGCAGGACAGCGCGTCCGGCGAAATCGCTACCCAATACCTGCGCAAGGGCGCCACCTGGACCGCGCTGGTGCTGGAATACGCAAATGCGCACGGCGAGGCGGTGAGCCTGATCCGCTTGTTCTGGATCGCCGGCAGCGGTAACGCGGCGGCCGATGTGCGGCGTCACTACATGGTCGCGCCACGCCGTTTCGACGTGGCGACCGAGCTGGATGGCTTCGATCTTGACCTGCGCAAGCTCAAGGCGCGATTGGGTGAGGACGTTGCGCATTTCGACGGCTTCGCCGGCTACGCCGAACGTTTCCGGCACGCGCTGGGCATCGGCAACGAGATGGCGCTGCGGCTGTTGCACAAGACCCAGTCGGCCAAGAACCTGGGCGATCTCAATGCGTTTCTGCGCGGCTTCATGCTGGACGAGCCGCGTACCTTCGAAGCGGCCGACCGGCTGGTGGAAGATTTTGCCGAACTCGATGGCGCGCACCATGCGGTGGTCACCGCCCGGCGCCAGGTGGAAACCCTGACCCCTGCGCGCGAGCACCACGCGGCGCTGATGGCGCTGCGCCACAGCGTCGGCGAGTTGCGCGAGCTGCAGCTGGGCGTGGACAGCTACCGCGAGCAGCAGCGGCTGGCCTTGCTGGAGGAGCGGCTGCAGGAGCTCGACAACCAGGACCGTGGACTGGCCGGCGAAGAAGGCCAGCGCCGCGAATCGCTGGATAACCACGAACAAAAACTGGTCGGCCTGGAGCGCGAACAGCGCGCCGCCGGTGGCGAGCAGATCGAGGAACTGGAACGCGAACGCGCACGCGTCGAGCGCGAGCGCGACGAACGCCTACGCCGCCGTGCACAGATCGAACAGGCCTGCCGCCAGCTCGGCACCGCCCTGGCGGCCGGCGCCAGTGGCTTTGCCGCGCAGATCGCGCATGCGCAGACCGTGCTGGATAACGGCAAGCACGACGCCAGCGCGCTGGATGAGGCCATCGCCGAACGCATGGGCGCGCGGCGCGACGACGAGCGCCGGTTTGCCGAAATCCGTGCCGAACTGGAGGCGCTGAAGCGCGCGCCATCGAGCATGCCCGCACCGATGCAGGCCCTGCGCGCGCGCTTGTGCGAAGACACCGGCATTGCCGAGGCCGCGCTGCCGTTCGTGGGCGAGCTGGTGCAGGTGCGCGAGGACCAGACGGCCTGGCGCGGTGCGATCGAGCGGGTGCTGCACGGCTTTGCGCAATCGCTGCTGGTGGACGAGCGGCATTACGCGCAGGTCAGCGAATGGGTCAACCGCACCCACATCGGCACGCGCCTGGTGTACTTCCGTGTGCGCCGCAACGACGAGCTGCATTCGCGGCGGGTCGATCCCGGCGCGCTGCCCGGCAAGCTGCAGCTGCGCGAGCACGCCTTTACCGAATGGCTGCGCAACGAACTGACCCGTCGCTTCGACTACGCGTGCGTGGACAATGCCGCAGCATTGCGCAACGCCGACCGCGCGATCACCCGCGAGGGCCAGGTCAAGCATCCTGGCGATCGCTATGAGAAGGACGACCGCCACGCAGTCAACGATCGCAAGCGTTGGCTGCTCGGTCACGACAACCGCGACAAGCTCAAGGTGTTCGAGCGCGAAGCGCAGGCGCTGGCCCAGCGCATCGCCAGCTGCGATGCCGATGTGGCAGCGCTGCGCAAGCAGCGTGAGCAGGACCAGGAACGCCAACTCGCTGCGCACACCTTGGTGGAGCGCGACTGGGACGAGATCGACGTCGGCCCCAAGCTGCAGCGCCTGAGCGATATCGACGAACAATTGGTGCAGCTGCGCGAAGGCAACAGCGGCCTGCGCGTGCTCGGCCAGGCCATCGAGACCGCACGGACCCTGCGCGACCAGGCCAAGCGCACCTATGAAGATGTGCGGCTGGAGCGCGCGCAACTGGCGCGCGAACGCGTGCGGCTCGAACAGCAGCATGCGGCCTGCGCGGGCCGCGCCGGTTCCGCCACGCTCACGCCCACCCAGTTGCAGGGCTTGCGGGAACGGCTTGCCGCATTGACGCCGCTGTCGCTGGACAATCTGGAAGCGCATTTCCGCGTGGTCGAACGTGGCCTGGCCGAGCAGCTGGCCGACAGCCAGGGCCGCGACAGCCGGCTCAGCGCGCAGTTGCTGGAATGCTTCCGCAAGTATTGCCAGCAGTGGCCCGAAGACAGCGGCGATTTCACCGTGAGCCTTGCCAGCGCCGACGATTTCCTCGCGCGTCTGGACCGGCTGGAAAGCGATGGCCTGCCGCGTCACGAGCATCGTTTCTTCGACCTGTTGCAGACTCAGAGCAAGAACAACCTGCTGGCCTTGCAGCGTTACACCGCCGAAGCCCACAAAGGCATCAAGCAGCGCATGGACGAGGTCAACGCCAGCCTGGAGCAGGTGCCGTTCAATCGCGACACCGTGCTGACCATCGAGGTCGGCGACCGTCGCCTGGCCGAGGTGCAGGAATTCCAGCAGCAGTTGCGCGCGGTGCTGTCGCATCAACAGACCGAAGACCGCGCCCTGGCCGAAGCGCAGTTTTCCACCTTGCGTGCGCTGGTGGCGCGCCTGGGCGCGCAGGAACCGGAGGCACGCCGCTGGCGCGAACAGGTGCTGGATGTGCGCCTGCATGTGGAGTTCATCGGTGTGGAACTGGACGCGCAGACGCGCGCGCAGGTGGAGATCTACCGCAGCGGCGCCGGCAAGTCCGGCGGTCAGCGCCAGAAACTGGCAACCACCTGCCTGGCGGCCGCGCTGCGCTACCAGCTTGGCGGCGAAGACGGCGAACTGCCGCGCTACTGCGCGGTGGTGCTGGACGAAGCCTTCGACAAGGCCGACAACGAATTCACCGCGCTGGCGATGAACATCTTCGAGAACTTCGGCTTCCAGATGGTGGTGGCCACGCCGTTGAAGTCGGTGATGACCTTGGAGCCCTTCATCGGCGGCGCATGTTTTGTCGAAATCAGCGGCCGCCATAACTCCGGCGTGTTGCTGATCGAATACGACGAGCAGGCACAGCGATTGAAGCTGCCGGAGCGCTCGCGTGGCGATGAGCCGGCGGCTGCCGATGCTGCTGACGCAGCGCCGTCGATCACGGCGTTGAGCGAGCCTGCAGTCGTGCAGGGCGCTGCCAGCGCAGATGGCATGGCAGCCGACGGCGTGCCGCTGCACACGGCATCGCCTGCGGCGGAGGAGACCTCGTCCGCGGCGCCGGAAACGCAGACTGGTCAGCGCAAGCCGGCCGTCGCGACCGCGAACAAGCAGAACAAGACCGCCAAGAACGCCAGGACTGCATCTTCCACGCGTGCTGCGGCACAGCCTCGCGCAACGCAGACCAAGAAACCGACTTTGCGTACGCCAGCTGTCGCCAACACGCCGGCATCCGGCAAACGCACGGCGGGCGCGTCGGCGGTGTCTTCAGGAGCCAGGTCCAACGTGGGCAAGACCACTCCGTCTTCAAACACGCCGGGCAAGCCGATTGCGGCCGCAAATGCATCCAACGCCACATCCAGCAAGGTCGCCGCCGCATCTGCGCCAGTGAAAAACACTGCTGCAGCCAAGCCACGTGCAACAGCCGCATCGACTGGTCAGCCAGCGCGTGGCGCCGGCAAGACATCTTCATCACGTGCGGCAGCGAAACCGTCGCGGGCCAAAAAGCGCGCCGCTAAGGCGAACGCCCCGCAGGCGCGCGGCAAGCGCTGAAGACAATCCACGGGCGACGCCATCTGCAGGTGGCGTCGCCGTTTCGACTACGCTGCGTTGGCAGCGGGTGCCAGTGATGAGTGCAGCAGATCCCAGCCCATCTTGCCGATCAGCACGATCACCAGCACCAGGAACAATTTGCGGATCAATGGCGTGCCGCCACGTAACGCCATCCGTGTGCCGGCCACCGCGCCAGCCACGTTCGCCGCCGCCATCGGCAGGCCGATCGCCAGCATCACCTGCCCGCTGGGCAAGAAGAACGACAGCGCCGCAAGGTTGGTGGCCAGGTTGACCACCTTCGCCGCCGCCGAGGCGCGCAGGAAATCCAGCCCGAAAAAGCGAATGAACAGGAAGATCAGGAAGCTGCCCGTACCGGGGCCGAAGAACCCGTCGTAGAAGCCGATCGCCGCTCCCATCGCCAACGCGGTGGCCAGTTCGCGCCGGCCGATCTGACGTGGCCGATGCAGCGCGCCGAAGTCCTTCCTGATCAGCGTGTAGATCAACATCGCGATCAGCAGCACCAGGATCAGCGGCCGCACCGCCTGCCTGGGCATCAGGCTGACAGCGGTCGCGCCCAGGAACGAGAACGTAAACGCCGCCGCGGTGGCATACAGCACCGGCCGCCACGGAAAGCGCACCGTGCGCGCGTATCGCCACGCCGACGCAGCGGTGCCGAACATCGCACTGAACTTGTTGGTGCCCAGAATCAGCGACGGCGCCTGCTGCGGCAGCGTGGCAAACAGGCCCGGCAGCTGGATCAATCCGCCGCCGCCGACCGCCGCATCCACCAACCCGGCCACGAACGCAATGCACAGCAGCCACGGCAATTCGGTGGGAATCAGTTCCAGCAAGACCACGCTCCGCGCAACGGGGGCGACAGCATAGCCGCCGCTCCCGCGTCCCGCTTCGCAATGCAATCCCCAATCCCCAATCCCATCCCGCACAATCCCCGCATGCCGACCACACCCACCGACCCCTGTCCCTGCGGCCGCCCGGCCGATTACGCACGTTGTTGCGGCCCGTATCACGCCGGTGCCGCCGCGCCCGACGCCGAGACGTTGATGCGCGCCCGCTACAGCGCCTACGTGCGCCGCGATGCTGCGTACCTGCTGGCCAGCTGGCATCCGTCCACGCGCCCGGCCGCGCTGTCGCTGGACGAAGGCGGGCGCACCACCTGGCTTGGCCTGAGCGTGCAGCGCACCCTCGAGACCGGCCCCGAGACGGCCGAGGTGGTCTTCCTGGCGCGCTATCGCATCGGTGGCGGCAGCGCAGTCCGCATGACCGAACACAGCCGTTTCGTGCGCGAGGCAGGTCACTGGTACTACCTCGACGCGCGCTGAGACCCACGCCCACCGTCCCACCCCAGCCCGACGTCGCCACCAACTGCGCCCCTCGATGCACCGCCCGCCAGGCCTGTTCAGCCCGACGAACGGTCTTCACGCCCGCCATTTGTCGACGCCGCGTTCGCAGCCGATCGCCGAAGCTTGCCGCGCAGGCGAACTCCGCCGCGGGGGGACTTGGATCATGGCAACCTTCAATCTCTGGCAGTGGGTGCTTCTGGCGGCGGTCGTGTTCGCGATCGTGCTGCCGGCGTGCGTGGCGACCGCACTGATTCGCTTCGGCCCGCGCCACGATGCGCCGCGCCATGCCCGCCCCCGCCGAGTGACCGACAACGCCCCATCCGCGCCGGCCCTGTCGATGCTGACCGGGATCACCGGCGACGGCAGCTGAGCCTGTCGGGCCGGCGGCCTCTCGCTCGCACCGAGCCGCCGGCCCCACCCAGGGACGCCTCACGTATCGCCCTCTGCACGCTTGTGACCTCCAGGTTGGCTATGCTCGGCGGCTCGACTTGCCGCGCAGGAGCACCTCACCGCATGACGTCTGTCCACCCGCCGGCCATCGCGCCATGACGCTGGCCCGGCGTGCATTGCCGTTCGTGTTGGGACTGCTGCCGCTGGCAGCCTCTGCCGATCCGGCCTTCGACCGCTGCCTGGCTGGCCTGCAGTCCCAGGCCGCTGCCAAGGGCGTGGACGCTGCCAGCTTTCAGCGCTTCACCGCCGGGCTGGCGCCCGATCCCAGCGTGCTGCCGCTGCTGGATGCGCAGCCCGAATTCACCACGCCCATCTGGGATTACCTGACCAGCCTGGTCGACAGCCAGCGTGTCAGCGACGGCCAGGCCATGCTAGTTACCCACCGCGAGCTGCTTGCCCGCCTGTCCGAACAGACCGGCGTGGACCCGGCCACCATCGTGGCGGTGTGGGGCGTGGAGAGCGATTACGGCCGTGTCACCGGCAAGCGCCCGCTGCTGGTGTCGCTGGCCACGCTGTCGTGCGCAGGCCGCCGCCAGCCGTTCTTTCGCGGCGAATTCCTCGCCTTGCTCAGCCTGCTGCAGCAAGGCGATCTGTCGGCGGACGGACTCACCGGCTCCTGGGCCGGTGCGTTCGGGCAAACCCAGTTCATGCCCTCCACCTACGCCCGCATCGCCGTGGATGGCGACGGCGACGGCCGCCGCGATCTGGTGACCAGCATTCCCGATGCACTGGCCTCCACCGCCAACTACCTGGTCAAGGCCGGCTGGGAACGTGCCCGTCCGTGGGGCATGGAAGTCACCCTGCCGCGGGGCTTCGACGCCAGCAAGGCCGGGCGCACCCGCCGCCAACCGCTGCAGGCCTGGCAACGCGCCGGCCTGCTCGGCACCGACGGCACACCGCTGGCACCGACCGGACTGCCGGCAGAAACGCCGGCCGCCTTGCTGCTGCCGGCCGGCGCCACTGGCCCGGCGTTCCTGGTGTTTGGCAACTACGACGCGATCTATGCCTACAACGCCGCCGAAAGTTACGCACTGTCCATCGCCCTGCTCGCCGATCGCCTGCGTGGCGGCCCCGGCCTGATCGCGGCCTGGCCCACCGACGATCCCGGCCTGGGCCGGCCCGAACGGCGCGAACTGCAGCAGTTGCTGCTCGCCCGTGGCTACCAGATCGGCGAGGCCGACGGCATGGTCGGCAGTGCCACCCGCCGCGCCATCCAGGTCGAGCAGACCCGCCTGGGCCTGCAACCGGCCGACGGCCGCCCCGGCCAACGCATCCTCACCGCCCTGCGCGCCGCCCCGACGGTCACCGGCGCCGCCGCCATGCGCGCCACCGCGTTCAAGCTGCCGGCCGCATACCCGGCCTTCGCCCACTCCCCCAGCGTCCACAAGGCATCCCCCATGTCCGACACCACCGGCCTGACCACAGGCGATTTCCACGGGTTTCCGTCGCTGCTAATCGACACCCCGTTCTCCACCGCCGCCATCAGCCTGTTCGGCGGTCAGTTGCTCTCGTTCGTGCCCAAGGGCGGACAGGACGTGATGTGGCTCTCGCCCATTGCCAAGCAACCGCCTACCCCGATCCGCGGCGGCGCGCCGGTGTGCTGGCCGTATTTCGGCCGCCAGGACCAGACCGGCGACGTCCCCGCCCACGGCTTCGTGCGCACCGTGGCCTGGCAACTCACCGAAAGCCGCCGCGAAGACGACGGCACCGTGGTGCTCACGCTCACCCCGCCGCGTTTCGACGACCTGGCGCTGCGCCTGCGCATGACCCTGCGCATCGGCCGCACGCTGGAGCAACGCCTGATCACCGAAAACACCAGCGCCGCCCCGGTGCGTTTCACCCAGGCGCTGCACAACTATTTCCGTGTCGGCGACGCGCTCAAGGTCAGCGTGCAGGGCCTGGACGGCCTGGACTATCTCGATAAGTACGAGAACTACGCCACCGTTCACCGCCAGCAAGGCGACTGGAGCCTGCGCGACCCACGCGACCCCGGCCGCAGCGACCGCATCTACACCAATGCCGGCGGCCGCTACACGCTCACCGACCCGGTGCTCGGCCGCCGCATCGTCATCGCTACCGAAGGCAGCCGCTCGCTGGTGGCCTGGAACCCGGGCCAAGAGGCCGGCAAGCAGATGGCCGACGTGGGCGAGGGCTGGCGCGACTACGTCTGCCTGGAAGCGGCCAATGCCGGCCCGGACGTGATCGAACTCGCTCCCGGCGCCAGCCACACCCTGACCCAGACCATCAGCGTCGAGTAAGCGCAACAATCGCCTCCCGATCGGGCAAAGCCCACGCTGTTTTCAGAATACGAAAGCAGCAGCAACGACTCGCTTCTTCCACCGGGACATTGCCCTGCTCTATGGGGGAGAAGGTGCCCGAAGGGGCGGATGAGGGTACGAACGAAGCCTAGCGCAGTTGGAACGACACGAATGCTTCGCCGTACCCTCACCGCGGGTCTTGCACAGGACGTACAGGCTTTCCCTTCTCCCATCGGGAGAAGGTGCCCGCAGGGCGGATGAGGGTAGGCGCGAAGCCTGGTGGAGGCCGAGCGCACATGTCGCTTCGCCCCGTACCTCACCCAACCCCTCTCCCGCAGGAGAGGGGCTTTCAGTAGAGGGGGACCTTGGGCGCATCAGACGACAGCCCACCCCAACCCCACCATTCAATCCACCGCTACACTCGCCGCTTCGCCCAACTGCGCCGCGCGATGTCCCTCTCTCCCGATTCCGCTCCCGTCCCCGGGCGCCGCCGCGCCGCGCTGATCTTCATCTTCATCACCGTCCTGATCGACGTGCTGTCCTTCGGGGTGATCATTCCGGTACTTCCGGATCTGGTGCGCCACTTCACCGGCGGCGACTACGTGGTGGCCGCCGGCTGGATCGGCTGGTTCGGTTTCCTGTTCGCTGCCATCCAGTTCGTCTGCTCGCCATTGCAGGGCGCGCTCTCCGATCGCTTCGGTCGCCGCCCGGTGATCCTGCTCTCGTGCCTGGGCCTGGGCCTGGACTTCATCCTGATGGCCATTGCCCACAGCCTGCCGATGCTGCTGCTGGCACGGGTCATCTCCGGCGTGTGCTCGGCCAGCTTCTCCACCGCCAATGCCTACATCGCCGATGTCACCCCACCGGACAAACGCGCCGGCGCATTCGGCATGCTCGGTGCCGCCTTCGGCATCGGCTTTGTCGCCGGCCCGTTGATCGGCGGTTGGCTGGGCAGCATCGGGTTGCGCTGGCCGTTCTGGTTTGCTGCCGGGCTTGCCCTGTTGAACGTGCTGTATGGCTGGTTCGTGCTGCCCGAATCGCTGCCCGCCGAACGTCGTACCGCGCGGCTGGACTGGTCGCACGCCAATCCGCTGGGCGCGCTCAAACTGCTGCGCCGCTACCCGCAGGTGTTCGGCCTGGCGTCGGTGGTGTTCCTGGCCAACTTGGCGCACTACGTCTATCCCAGCATTTTCGTGCTGTTCGCCGGCTACCAATACCATTGGGGCCCGCGCGAAGTGAGCTGGGTGCTGGCCGGGGTCGGTGTCTGCAGCATCATCGTCAATGCGTTGCTGGTCGGCCGCCTGGTGCGCCGGCTCGGCGAACGCCGCGCGTTGCTGCTGGGGCTGGGCTGCGGGGTGATCGGCTTCATCATCTATGGGCTGGCCGACAGCGGCACTGCCTTCCTGATCGGTGTGCCGATCAGTGCGTTGTGGGCCATCGCCGCACCGTCCGCGCAGGCCCTGATCACCCGTGAGGTCGGCGCCGACGCGCAAGGTCGCGTGCAGGGCGCGCTCACCGGCCTGGTCAGCCTGGCCGGTATCGCCGGTCCATTGTTGTTCGCCAATGTCTTCGCCTGGTTCATCGGCAGCGGTGCACCGCTGCATCTGCCGGGCGCGCCGTGGTTGCTGGCCGCTGTGCTGCTGGCCGCAGGCTGGGGCATGGCCTGGAAACGGGCTGCGCGCGGCGCCGGCACCAGCCCCGCGGCGCAGCCGTGAAGCCAACCTATTCAGCTTGCGCTCGCGTCTGCTTTTTCTGATTTGCGCAGGCACTGCTAGGCTGGTGTCCTTCGTGCCGCGGCACCGCTTTGAGCTCCTATGGTTTCCGACGTCCTGGCAGTTCCGCCATCGGCTGCGCTCGCACTGCGCCACGCCACCCAGGATGCCCATCGCCTGGTCGAAGCAGTGCCGCTGATGCAGGCGTTAGCGCAGGGGCGGGTCGATTCGGCCGCCTATGTGCAGATCCTGCGCCGCCACCATGCCTTGCTGAGCGGCTTCGAAGCGCAACTCGGCAACTGGCTGGCCACCCTGGTCGGCAACGGCTGGCATTACCGCCGTCGGGTGCCGGCACTGCGCGATGACCTGCGCGCGCTCGGCCAGCAACCGGATCTGCCGGCCGCACTGCCCGCCACTGCCGACGATGCCGCGCGCTGGGGCATGTTGTACGTCATCGAAGGCTCGCAGCTCGGTGGACGGGTGATCGCACGCAGCGTGCGCAAGCAGCAGCCCGCGCTGGCCGGCGCCCTGCGCTATTTCGAGATGGCCGACGACGACCCGGCCGGCTGGCGCCGCTTCCAGGCAGCGCTGGACCGACGCCTGGCCACCCCATCCGCACGCGACGCCGCCATCGACGGCGCGCAGGCCATGTTCGCCCACTTCCATACCTGCCTCGCAGCGGAGCCACAGCCGTGAATCAGTCCACCGAACCTCTGGATATGGATGTCTGCGCGCGGGAACCGATCCATATTCCCGGCCTGATCCAGCCTTACGGCGTGTTGCTGGTGATCGAACCGGCCGATGGCCGCATCGTGCAGGCCAGCAGCACCGCCGCCGATCTGCTCGGCGTGCCGATGGATGCCCTGCTGGGCATGCCGTACACCCAGGTGCTGGAACTGCCCGATGCGCAACCATTTGCAGTAGACGATCAACCGCAGCACCTGCTGCACGCCGATGTGCGCTTCCCGCAGCGCAGCGCGCCGACCGATCATCCCTGGGTGGCCGCCTGGCATCTATATCCGGAGCAATGGCTGATTGAAATCGAGCCGCGCGACGCGCGCCTGATGGATGTCACCCTGCGCGAAGCGCTGCCGCTGTTGCGCAGCATCGAGCGCGATGCGGGCATCAACGAGGCGGCGGTGCGCGCGGCCAAGGGCCTGCGCAGCATGATCGGCTTCGACCGGGTGATGGTCTATCGCTTCGACGAAGAGTGGAATGGCGACGTCATCGCCGAAGCGCGCCAGCCCGAACTGGAAGCCTATCTGGGCCTGCATTACCCGGCCAGCGACATCCCGGCGCAGGCACGCGCGCTGTACCTGCGCAACCGCGTGCGCCAGATCGCCGATGTGCGGTACCAGCCGTCGCCGATCCAGCCCACCTTGCATCCGCGCCTGGGCACCCCGGTGGATCTGAGCGATGTCAGCCTGCGCAGCGTCTCGCCGGTGCACTTGGAATACCTGGCCAACATGGGCGTCAGCGCCACCCTCGTGTCCTCGATCGTGGTCAACGATGCGCTCTGGGGGCTGATTTCCTGTCACCACTACAGCCCGCACTTCACCAGCCATGCCATGCGCGATGCCACCGATGCGTTGACCCGCGCGCTGGCCGGGCGCATCGGCGCGCTACAGGCGGTGGGGCGGGCGCGGCTGGAGTCGGTGCTGCTCACCATCCGCGAAAAGCTGATCACCGACTTCAACGACGCCGAGCACCTGACCGTGGACATGCTCGCCGACATGGCCCCGGACCTGATGGACGTGGTCGACGCCGATGGCGTGGCAATCTTCCACGGCAACGAAATCAGCCGTCATGGCAGCGTGCCGGATGCAGAGGCGTTGCGCCGCATCCGCGACCACATCGAATCCGAGCATCACGACGCCCTGCGCGAGGATGCGGTCGGTGCCCTGCATGTGGACGCCATCGGCGAGGTGTTCCCTGAGCTGGCCGACCTCGCTCCGCTGGCCGCCGGCTTCATCTTCGTGCCGCTGATGCCGCAATCGCGTAGCGCCCTGTTGTGGACCCGCCGCGAGCAGGTGCAGCAGGTCAAATGGGCCGGCAACCCGCAGCTGGCCAAGCTGCAGGACATCCCCAACTCGCGGCTGTCGCCACGCAAGAGTTTCGATCTGTGGCAGCAGACCGTACGCGGCCGCGCACGGCGCTGGTCGCCGCTGCATCTGGAGTCGGCGCGCAGCCTGCGCGTGCTGATCGAACTGATGGAACGCAAGCGCTTCCAGCAGGATTTCACCCTGCTCGAAGCCTCGCTGTCGCGGCTGCGCGACGGGGTGGCCATCATCGAACGTGGCGCCAACGCCGCTGCGCACCGGCTGATGTTCGTCAACCCGGCGTTCGCCGAACTCAGCCAGACCGAAGTGGCCGAGTTGATCGGTTGCGACATCCTCGCTTTGCTGGCCGACGATGCCGCACGTGGCAAGGTCGAACTGTTCGAAGAGGCGCTACGCCTGGGTCGCGCCGCCTATGTCACCTTGCCGCTGCGCACCCGCGATGGTGCACCGGTGTATCGCCAGTTCCATCTCGAACCCTTGCCCAGCCCCAGCGGCGTCACTGCGCACTGGCTGCTGCAGTTGCGCGACCCGGAGTAAGAGCGCTGCGATCACCGGCAGGCGGCCAGCGCATGCGTCTGCCGCACTTGGTGCTCCATCAGCGGGCACGCACGCTAAGGCGCTGGCTTCGTCCGCAATGCCAGCAATGTGATCGTTCCGGCCACCAGGCCCCAGAACGCCGCGCCGATCCCGACCAGCGTCAGCCCGGAGGCGGTGACCAGAAAGGTGATCAACGCCGCTTCGCGTTCGCTGTCCTCGCGCAATGCCGCCGCCAGGCTATTGCCGATGGTGCCTAGCAGCGCGATCCCGGCAATGGCCATCACCAGTTCACGCGGGAAGGCCGCAAACACCGCTGCCACGGTCGCACCGAACAACCCGACCAGCAGGTAGAACACGCCCGCGCTGACCGCAGCGGTGTAGCGCCGCGCCGGATCTTCATGCGCTTCGCGACCCATGCAGATCGCCGCCGTAATCGCCGCCAGATTCAACGCAAAGCCACCGAACGGCGCCAGCACCGCATTGACCGCACCGATCCAGCCGACCGTCGGTGAGATCGGCACCGCATAGCCGGACGCCCGGATCACCGCCACGCCCGGCACGTTCTGCGAGGCCATGGTCACCACGAACAACGGAATCGCCAGGCCGAACAGCGCCGCCCACGATAGCGACGGCACTACCAGCACCGGGTGGGCCAGTTGCAACTGCACCGCCTCCAACCGCAGCAGCCCGCCGCTGGCAGCCATCGCAATACCCACCAACAAGGTCGCAATCACCGCATAGCGCGCGAACCAGCGCCGCCCGCCCAGGTAGGTCGCCAACATCGCCAGCGCCAGCAACAGCTGGCTCTGCATCGCCACAAAGATGTCCAGGCCGAAGCGCAACAACACGCCGGCCAGCATCCCGGAGGCAAGCGAGACCGGAATCCGCCGGATCGCGCGTTCGAACAATCCCGAAAACCCGGCCACCATCCCCAACACCGCGGCCACCACAAACGCACCGACCGCTTCGCCTAACGGCACCCCGGCTGCACTGCCGATCAGCATCGCCGCGCCCGGCGTGGACCAGGCCGTGACCACCGGCACGCGGTAGCGCAGCGACAAGCCGATACACGTCACGCCCATGCCGATGCCCAGTGCCCACATCCACGATGCAATTTGCGCCTGGTCGGCGCCCAGATGGCGCGCGGCCTCGAATACGATCACCGCAGAGCTGGCGAACCCCACCAGCACGGTGACAAACCCGGCGGCAATCGCGGGCAGGGATAGATCGCGAAGCAGATTGCGGGAAGCGGGCATGAGGGCGCTCTCTGTCTGGTACATGCATTTTCATCGAGCCATCCCGCGATCGATACCGCACCGTTACGCCTCCGGGTGTCGATCAACGAGCATGCATGCGTGCGGGACGTGGTGAGAGTGCGCAATCGCGTGCCGTATCCGCGTGGATACAGGTCGATGTCATGTCAGTGTCAAAAAGTGCTTGCACTTCTGCGTGGTCTCGATAAACTGCGCGGCCTCGCTCAAGACGGCGGCGCTTCTCGAAGCATCGCAACAACGAACGAGGCGAATCGGCAACATCACAAGGTGTTGACGAAACGAAAAAGCCGGCTATGATGGGCGGCTCGCTACACGGAAAAGACGCTACGGCGGATTGAAGTGCAGCGGCGGCAACTTCCTCTTCACGAGGGGTTGACGAGGATGAAAAGCCTGCTAATATGGCCGGCTCGCTTCGCAGAAAACCTTCGGGTTCAAACGAAGCAGCGTCAACCGCCTCCAAATGAGGTGTTGACGGCAAGAAAAAGTCCGCTATAATGGGCGGCTCGCTTCGACGGAAACGACGAAGCTGACGGGAACGGCGCTGAGGCCACTTCCCCATGTTCTTTGACAGTGTGCGCAGGTAATTTGTGCGGACGCCTGCAGGAAGGATGATTGTCCATCTTGCAGACGTTTAATCAAGCAACATATTAATTGCTTTGCAAGCGATAAGTTGCCAGTGGTTGGACTTCTGCAGCTAAAGTATTTGCCTTCGGGCATGTAATTTTAAGTGAAGAGTTTGATCCTGGCTCAGAGTGAACGCTGGCGGCAGGCCTAACACATGCAAGTCGAACGGCAGCACAGTAAGAGCTTGCTCTTATGGGTGGCGAGTGGCGGACGGGTGAGGAATACATCGGAATCTACTCTTTCGTGGGGGATAACGTAGGGAAACTTACGCTAATACCGCATACGACCTACGGGTGAAAGCGGAGGACCTTCGGGCTTCGCGCGGTTGAATGAGCCGATGTCGGATTAGCTAGTTGGCGGGGTAAAGGCCCACCAAGGCGACGATCCGTAGCTGGTCTGAGAGGATGATCAGCCACACTGGAACTGAGACACGGTCCAGACTCCTACGGGAGGCAGCAGTGGGGAATATTGGACAATGGGCGCAAGCCTGATCCAGCCATGCCGCGTGGGTGAAGAAGGCCTTCGGGTTGTAAAGCCCTTTTGTTGGGAAAGAAAAGCAGTCGGTTAATACCCGATTGTTCTGACGGTACCCAAAGAATAAGCACCGGCTAACTTCGTGCCAGCAGCCGCGGTAATACGAAGGGTGCAAGCGTTACTCGGAATTACTGGGCGTAAAGCGTGCGTAGGTGGTGGTTTAAGTCTGTTGTGAAAGCCCTGGGCTCAACCTGGGAATTGCAGTGGATACTGGATCACTAGAGTGTGGTAGAGGGTAGCGGAATTCCCGGTGTAGCAGTGAAATGCGTAGAGATCGGGAGGAACATCCGTGGCGAAGGCGGCTACCTGGACCAACACTGACACTGAGGCACGAAAGCGTGGGGAGCAAACAGGATTAGATACCCTGGTAGTCCACGCCCTAAACGATGCGAACTGGATGTTGGGTGCAATTTGGCACGCAGTATCGAAGCTAACGCGTTAAGTTCGCCGCCTGGGGAGTACGGTCGCAAGACTGAAACTCAAAGGAATTGACGGGGGCCCGCACAAGCGGTGGAGTATGTGGTTTAATTCGATGCAACGCGAAGAACCTTACCTGGTCTTGACATCCACGGAACTTTCCAGAGATGGATTGGTGCCTTCGGGAACCGTGAGACAGGTGCTGCATGGCTGTCGTCAGCTCGTGTCGTGAGATGTTGGGTTAAGTCCCGCAACGAGCGCAACCCTTGTCCTTAGTTGCCAGCACGTAATGGTGGGAACTCTAAGGAGACCGCCGGTGACAAACCGGAGGAAGGTGGGGATGACGTCAAGTCATCATGGCCCTTACGACCAGGGCTACACACGTACTACAATGGTAGGGACAGAGGGCTGCAAACCCGCGAGGGCAAGCCAATCCCAGAAACCCTATCTCAGTCCGGATTGGAGTCTGCAACTCGACTCCATGAAGTCGGAATCGCTAGTAATCGCAGATCAGCATTGCTGCGGTGAATACGTTCCCGGGCCTTGTACACACCGCCCGTCACACCATGGGAGTTTGTTGCACCAGAAGCAGGTAGCTTAACCTTCGGGAGGGCGCTTGCCACGGTGTGGCCGATGACTGGGGTGAAGTCGTAACAAGGTAGCCGTATCGGAAGGTGCGGCTGGATCACCTCCTTTTGAGCATGACGTCATCGTCCTGTCGGGCGTCCTCACAAATTACCTGCATTCAGAGATGCGTATCGGCACAGGCCGGTATGCGAAAGTCCCATCATGGGGCCTTAGCTCAGCTGGGAGAGCACCTGCTTTGCAAGCAGGGGGTCGTCGGTTCGATCCCGACAGGCTCCACCATTTGAGTGAAACGACTTTGGGTCTGTAGCTCAGGTGGTTAGAGCGCACCCCTGATAAGGGTGAGGTCGGTGGTTCGAGTCCTCCCAGACCCACCACTCTGAATGTAGTGCACACTTAAGAATTTATATGGCTCAGCGTTGAGGCTGAGACATGTTCTTTTATAACTTGTGACGTAGCGAGCGTTTGAGATATCTATCTAAACGTGTCGTTGAGGCTAAGGCGGGGACTTCGAGTCCCTAAATAATTGAGTCGTATGTTCGCGTTGGTGGCTTTGTACCCCACACAACACGGCATGTGACCCTGAGGCAACTTGGGGTTATATGGTCAAGCGAATAAGCGCACACGGTGGATGCCTAGGCGGTCAGAGGCGATGAAGGACGTGGTAGCCTGCGAAAAGTGTCGGGGAGCTGGCAACAAGCTTTGATCCGGCAATATCCGAATGGGGAAACCCACTGCTTCGGCAGTATCCTGCAGTGAATTCATAGCTGCTGGAAGCGAACCCGGTGAACTGAAATATCTAAGTAACCGGAGGAAAAGAAATCAACCGAGATTCCCTAAGTAGTGACGAGCGAACGGGGAGCAGCCCTTAAGCTGGAATGGCTTTAGAAAAACAATCTGGAAAGATTGGCCATAGAAGGTGATAGCCCTGTATTTAAAAGGGCCACTCCAGTGAAGACGAGTAGGGCGGGGCACGTGAAACCCTGTCTGAATATGGGGGGACCATCCTCCAAGGCTAAATACTCCTGACCGACCGATAGTGAACCAGTACCGTGAGGGAAAGGCGAAAAGAACCCCGGAGAGGGGAGTGAAATAGATCCTGAAACCGTGTGCGTACAAGCAGTAGGAGCTCGCAAGAGTGACTGCGTACCTTTTGTATAATGGGTCAGCGACTTACTGTTCGTGGCAAGCTTAACCGTATAGGGGAGGCGAAGGGAAACCGAGTCTGATAAGGGCGCATAGTCGCGGGCAGTAGACCCGAAACCGGGTGATCTAGTCATGGCCAGGGTGAAGGTGCCGTAACAGGTACTGGAGGCCCGAACCCACGTCTGTTGCAAAAGACGGGGATGAGCTGTGATTAGGAGTGAAAAGCTAATCGAACCCGGAGATAGCTGGTTCTCCTCGAAAGCTATTTAGGTAGCGCCTCATATGTATCCTCTCGGGGGTAGAGCACTGTTATGGCTAGGGGGTCATCGCGACTTACCAAACCATTGCAAACTCCGAATACCGAGACGGACTGTATGGGAGACACACGGCGGGTGCTAACGTCCGTCGTGAAAAGGGAAACAACCCAGACCCACAGCTAAGGTCCCAAATTCACTGCTAAGTGGAAAACGATGTGGAAAGGCATAGACAGCCAGGAGGTTGGCTTAGAAGCAGCCACCCTTTAAAGAAAGCGTAATAGCTCACTGGTCGAGTCGGTCTGCGCGGAAGATTTAACGGGGCTAAGCAGTGAACCGAAGCTTGGGGTGCATAAAACTTGTTTTATGCGCGGTAGAGGAGCGTTCCGTAAGCCTGCGAAGGTGGATTGAGAAGTCTGCTGGAGGTATCGGAAGTGCGAATGCTGACATGAGTAACGATAATGCGGGTGAAAAGCCCGCACGCCGAAAGCCCAAGGTTTCCTTGCGCAACGTTAATCGACGCAGGGTTAGTCGGTCCCTAAGGCGAGGGCGAAAGCCGTAGTCGATGGGAAGCAGGTTAATATTCCTGCACCTCGCGTGAGTGCGATGGAGGGACGAAGAAGGTTAGGTGTACCGGGCGTTGGTTGCCCCGGGGAAAGGCGGTAGGTTTGGATCTTTGGCAAATCCGGGATCCTTTAAGACCGAGCACCGAGACGAGCCTTTATGGCGAAGTCACTGATACCACGCTTCCAGGAAAAGCTCCTAAGCTTCAGCTCACGAAGACCGTACCGTAAACCGACACAGGTGGGTAGGATGAGAATTCTCAGGCGCTTGAGAGAACTCGGGTGAAGGAACTAGGCAACATGGCACCGTAACTTCGGGAGAAGGTGCACCCTTTTTGGTGGCTCGTGCGAGCTATAGCTGAAGAGGGTCGCAGAAACCAGGCCGCTGCGACTGTTTATCAAAAACACAGCACTCTGCAAACACGAAAGTGGACGTATAGGGTGTGACGCCTGCCCGGTGCTGGAAGGTTAATTGATGGGGTCAGCCGCAAGGCGAAGCTCTTGATCGAAGCCCCAGTAAACGGCGGCCGTAACTATAACGGTCCTAAGGTAGCGAAATTCCTTGTCGGGTAAGTTCCGACCTGCACGAATGGCGTAACGACAGCGGCGCTGTCTCCACCCGAGACTCAGTGAAATTGAAATCGCTGTGAAGATGCAGCGTTCCCGTGGCAAGACGGAAAGACCCCGTGAACCTTTACTATAGCTTTACACTGAACGTTGAGTTCGTCTGTGTAGGATAGGTGGGAGGCTATGAAACTGTGGCGCTAGCTGCAGTGGAGCCATCCTTGAAATACCACCCTGTCGTGCTTGACGTTCTAACCTAGGTCCGTTATCCGGATCAGGGACCGTGTATGGTGGGTAGTTTGACTGGGGCGGTCTCCTCCTAAAGAGTAACGGAGGAGCACGAAGGTACGCTCAGCGCGGTCGGACATCGCGCACTGTGTGCAAAGGCATAAGCGTGCTTGACTGCAAGATCGACGGATCAAGCAGGTACGAAAGTAGGTCTTAGTGATCCGGTGGTTCTGTATGGAAGGGCCATCGCTCAACGGATAAAAGGTACTCCGGGGATAACAGGCTGATACCGCCCAAGAGTTCATATCGACGGCGGTGTTTGGCACCTCGATGTCGGCTCATCACATCCTGGGGCTGTAGTCGGTCCCAAGGGTATGGCTGTTCGCCATTTAAAGTGGTACGCGAGCTGGGTTCAGAACGTCGTGAGACAGTTCGGTCCCTATCTGCCATGGGCGTTGGAAGTTTGAGAGGGGCTGCTCCTAGTACGAGAGGACCGGAGTGGACGAACCTCTGGTGTTCCGGTTGTCACGCCAGTGGCATTGCCGGGTAGCTATGTTCGGAAGCGATAACCGCTGAAAGCATCTAAGCGGGAAGCGCGCCTCAAGATGAGACTTCCCGGGGCACAAGCCCCCTAAAGGAACCATGTAGACTACGTGGTTGATAGGTCAGGTGTGTAAGTACAGCAATGTATTGAGCTAACTGATACTAATGATCCGTGCGGCTTGACCATATAACCTCAAGTTGCCTTGGTCCCAACGAACGTTGGTAGATCATCAAATGCAAGCTACGTCACAAGTTAACTCTGCGAGACTGGGCGCCTTAATCCGTTTCTTGGATGGCGACGCTCCAACCGTCTCCCTGGTGAAATTAGCGCTGTGGAACCACCCGATCCCATCCCGAACTCGGAAGTGAAACGCAGCTGCGCCGATGGTAGTGTGGCTCAAGCCATGCGAGAGTAGGTCATCGCCAGGGGCTTTACCCCGAAACCCTCAGTCCAAACGGACTGAGGGTTTCTTTTTTGCGCAAGCGCTGGGCTGCGCCGCGCGTAAATGCGCCTTGCATTCCGCCCCGCTTGCCGACCGGTACCGATGTCGTGCTGTGCGTGCAGTACCGCCGGGGCCAGTAGCCCGTCAGGACGCTGGCACCAAGCCTTGCCACACACGCCACGCGCCCATCTCTTGGAGAAAAGGGGCGCGATCCATCTGTTGGCCAAATAACCTGCCTGGCCAATGCCAGATGCACGGGTGCGGTAATGGCTGGAGCCGATAACAGACATCGCCCATGACAGCCTCGCTCGGCCGACGTCCTAGTGCGCATATCCTCGATACAAAGAACGGCCTGGAGCGGATCGATCACGCATCAGTGATGGGTCCCACATCCTTGGTGAGACAAGACGCAAGGCAGATGTTTCACACATCCAGTCCCAGAAACTGGATCGCCAACGCAGGGCTCAGCATTACATCGCTGCGCCATTGATCGGCTCCACGCCGTGCAGTCGAAGGACGCGTAGATGCGAGCCAAAAACGCAAGGGCCGCCGCTGCGAAAGATCAGCAGGTCACGTCGAAACGAATCATGAGCCGATATCTTCAGTTCACGGTATGACGTGTAAGTAGCGCTTCTATCAGGCGGGCAAGGCGGGGATAGACCAGCGATGGCACGCCGGCAGCGGCGCATTGATTGCATTTGAGTGTTTCGACCCCATTAGCTGCCTTGCCGGTATGTGACCGGCGCTTGTTGGATGCGCTGATGCCCGAGTTGCCCGAGGTCGAAACGACGTTGCGTGGCCTGTCGCCGCATCTGGTTGGGCAGCGGATCCATGGCGTGATCCTGCGTCGGCCCGATTTGCGCTGGCCGATTCCCGAGCAGATTGAGCGCTTGCTCCCCGGCGCTACCATTACCAACGTGCGCCGACGCGCGAAATATCTGTTGATCGATACAGATGCGGGCGGCAGCGCGCTGTTGCATCTGGGGATGTCCGGAAGTCTGCGGGTGCTGCCAGGCGACACCCTGCCGCGGGCGCATGACCATGTGGATATCAGTCTGCAGAACGGGCGCGTGCTGCGCTTCAACGATCCGCGTCGCTTTGGCTGCCTGCTGTGGCAATCCGGCACACAAACCCATGAGTTGCTCGCTGCGCTTGGTCCAGAACCATTATCGGACGCATTTACTGGCGATTATCTCCACGCACTGGCACAAGGGCGGCGTGCCGCCGTCAAAACCTTTTTGATGGATCAGGCCGTGGTTGTCGGGGTTGGAAATATCTACGCTGCCGAAAGCCTGCATCGGGCGGGAATCAGTCCGCTGCGCGAGGCGGGAAAAGTGTCGCTGGCGCGGTATCGGCGTCTGGCTGACGCAGTGAAAGACATCCTGGCGTATGCCATCCAACGCGGCGGGACTACCTTGCGCGACTTCATCAGCCCGGATGGTGCGCCTGGCTATTTCGAGCAGGAACTCTCTGTGTACGGGCGCGAAGGCGAGGCCTGCAAGCAATGTGGGCGGGTGTTGAAGCACGCGACGATTGGTCAACGCGCCACGGTGTGGTGCGGGAGCTGTCAGCGATAAGCGCGATATCGCGCCGACGCGGTGTTTGAGCACTGGTACTCTCGCGATCGTGTCACGATCGTTGCCGCGCAAGTCACAACAAAGCGACTCCGAGCAACTCTCCATATGGCTCGCCTGCGGGCGTGCTACACGCGTCTGCTCTGCGCAATGCTGTGACGGTCGACGCGGCTCTCTTGGGCACCGTAGCTTTCGGCATGCACTGGCTGGTTGCGACGCATGCGGTCGGGCCGCCCGAGACTACTGAATCGATTGCTGTACCGCACCCGTAAAGCGGCCAGCTAGCTGCAAGAATTCTCGCGATCGTTACGCTCGCTCTGGATACCGGCATCGGACGTGCGCTCCAACCTGCACGTCCGGGCGCATGTGCCGACCGCACGGAAACCCTCTTGTGCTCGAGTCCCTCGAGAGTGCTCAGCGCCCTGCGTGGCCAGTTCTCCAGGCAAACATAGTGCGACATCGCACCTGAGCTCCAGCGGAGGTACAGCAAGCAGCCGCGAGCAGCGGTGTCCTGGTGTCCAGGTAGGCGGCGGGCCACAATCGTGAGGTCCTCATGTGGAAGCGCTGTATGTCCAGCCCCCGACAGCTTGTCATTCCTCTGATCCTTATCGGTGCATGTGCGCTGGTAGCGATGCCGTCGACCGGCGCGATGACGCCCTCTTCGAGCGCGGCAGCTGCCGTAGAGCGTCTCCAGTTGAAGACCAACGCGATAGAGCTGAGCGTCACGCCGGCATTTGGCGGGCGCGTGCTGTCGTTCCATCTGCGCGGCCAGCCCAACGTGTTGAAGGTCGGTGCGGCAGTGGAGCAACAGCCTGCGCCCGAGGTGTCGGCCACTGCGGGGGATATTCCCTATTTCGGCCATGATGTGTGGGTCGGGCCGCAGAGTCAGTGGTGGTTGCACCAGCAGCTCAACCACGAGCGTCAGGCGGCGGCCGCGGTGTGGCCGCCGGATCCGTATCTGTCCCTGGCGCAGACGCGCGTCAGCATGCGTCGTCATGACGTGGTGGAATTTGAAGGGGTGCCCAGCCCGCTGACCGGGGTGCAATTGCGCAAGCAGATCAAACGTTCTGCAGCGCGTGCGGATACCGTCGACATCCAGGCCAGCGCACGTAATATCCGCGCGCAGCCAATTGCCTGGGATCTTTGGTTCAATACGCGGGTTGCGGCAACGACGCGGGTGTTTGTGCCCGTTGCCGCTGCTGCGGATATCCGGCTGCAGCCGCCGCGCGAGCCCGGCACGATTGCGCCGCGCTATCAGCATGAGCGCGGCCTGCTCGCGCTGCGCGCCGATACGCGTCCAGACCAATTGATCCAGCGCGGCAAGCTATTGCTGCAGCCGTCGGCAGGATGGATGGCCGGGTTCGCAGGCGGGCAGGTCTTGGTGATTCGCTTCGCGCATCAACCGCTGTCGGCGATCCATCCCGAGCAAGGCCAGGTGGAGTTGTATCTGGATGCGCCACCCCGGCATCCGGAACAGGGATTGCTGGAAATGGAGGTGCACGCGCCGTATCGGCAGCTTGCGCCAGGTGCGCAAATGCAGGCACAGGAGCAGTGGACGCTGCTGCGCTATAGCGGGCCGGATGAGGAACAGGCGCAGCGGCGGTTCCTTTGCAGCCAGGCCAACGCGCTGGCGCTGGCCAATGCGTGCGATGCGCCGCCTGCGCCTCGCTGAGATGCGAATTCACGTCGATGCCGGGCTGTGGCTATGATGTCGCCCATTCCCTGACCAGATCGATGCGCATGCAACGACGCCACTTCCTGAAGAATGCTGCTGCCGCATTGGCCGCGCTCGGTTTGCCGACGTTGCCGCAGTGGGCGCTGGCGGCCAAGGCCGTTGGTCTGCGTCGACTCGGGCAACCGCAACCCTTCGACTACGCCTGGTTGAAAGGGCAGGCGCGCGCGCTGGCGAAGGCGCCTTATAAAAGCCACAAGCAGGTATTGCCGGGGCCGCTCGAGGCGCTGAACTGGGATCAGTATCAGTCCATCCGCTATCGCCAGGACCACGCGTTGTGGGCCGATGGCAACGGCAAATTCCAGGCCAAGTTCTTCCACCTGGGACTGTATTTCCATACCCCGGTGCACATTTACGACATCGTCGATGGCAAGGCACAGCAACTGGCCTACGACCCGGCGGCATTCGATTACGGCCGCAGCGGGCTGGGCGGCAAGCAATTGCCAAAGGATCTGGGCTTTGCCGGTTTCCGGCTCAACACGCGCAAGGACACCGACCGCGACTTTTCGGCATTCCTGGGTGCAAGCTATTTCCGTGCGGTCGGCAAGGAAGGCCAGTATGGGCAGTCGGCACGCGGGCTGGCCATCGATACCGGTACCGGCGGGCCGGAAGAGTTTCCGGATTTCATCGCCTATTACCTGGAGCAGCCGGCCGACGATTCGGACACGGTGGTGGTGTACGGCTTGCTGGATTCGCCCAGCGTTGCCGGCGCGTACCGCTTCGCCATCACCAATGGCGATGTGCTGCTGATGGATATCGACAGCGCGCTGTACCCACGCAAGGCGATCGAGCGGCTGGGTATCGGCCCGTGCACCAGCATGTACCAGGTCGGCGAAAACGATAACCGGATGGACTGGGATTGGCGTCCGGAAATTCACGACACCGATGGCCTGGCGATGTGGACCGGCGGCGGCGAATGGATCTGGCGCCCGTTATGCAACCCGCCGCATCTGCGTTTCAACATGTTCGTCGACGAGAACCCGCGTGGGTTCGGGCTGCTGCAGCGCGACCGCAACTTCGACCATTACCAGGACGATGGCGTGTTTTACGAAAAGCGCCCGTGCCTGTGGGTGGAACCCAAGAGTGGTTGGGGCAAGGGCTCGGTGCAGCTGGTCGAGATTCCGACCGTGGACGAGACCTTCGACAACATCGTGGCGTTCTGGAACCCGCAAGCCAAGCCGCAGCCGGGGCAGGAACTGCTGATGGGCTACCGGCTGTACTGGGGCGCGCAGCCGCCGGCCAGCTCGCCGTTGGCGCATTGCGTGGCGACCCGAACCGGCCTCGGCGGCGTCGTCGGGCAAAAACGCAGCCATTTCTCCTGGCGCTTTGCGGTGGATTTTGCCGGTGGCGAACTGGCCGCGCTGGCAAAGGACCCAAAGGCCAAAGTGGAGGCGGTGTTGCAGGTGTCGCGCGGCACTACTGAAATCGTGTCGGCGCGCCCGCTGCACGAGCTCAAGGGCTATCGGGCGATGTTCGACCTGGTGCCGCCGGACGAGGGCACCCAGCAGATCGATATCCGCCTGTATCTGCGCGCCAATGGCAAGCCGCTCACCGAAACCTGGCTGTACCAGTGGACGCCGCCGCCGCCGAGCGAGCGCAAGATTTACTGAGAAGCGCCGGGCGGGGCGGCCGGCGACGCTTGTTGCGGGCATCGCGGGGCCAGCGCGGTCGCATGCGGCAATGCGGCGCCAGGGGACGCTGCTGCATGCAGCATGCGGCTGGGGCGCCATCTGTTGGTGGACGTGTTTGCGGGACGATGGGCGCTGCGTCACGCACTCAGGCCGGCGCTGAGGTGCCGACCAGGTGCAGTCGTCCGCGCGGACGTGTGCAGGCCAGCTCCACGCGGAAGCAGGTGCCGTCCTTGCCGCTGATGATGCGTAATTCGCCTTGATGGGCCTTTGCGATCTGCGCTGCCATATGCAGGCCCAGATCGACATCCGGTAGCGCACGTCCGCCGGTATGCACATGGGTGGAAGCGTGCAGCACATCCAGCCGCCGTGGATCGATCCCATCCAGATTGCAGACTTCGATGCGTAGCCGGCCATGTTCGGTGACCGCGACCGCCTTGATCAGCGAACTTTGCGGCCCTTGCACGACGGCGTTGATCATCAGGCTGCCGAACATCTGCGCCAGCCGGATCGCATCGCCGTGCACTGGCTCGTCGATGGCCACATGCGTGGACAGCACCTGGTTGGGGTAGGCGGCGCGGGTTTCGTCCACGACCTGGGAGAGTGCATCGAGCAGGTCGCTCCCGTCGCCATAGTCCAGCTGCAACCAATCGAGTTCAATGCCGCGAGCGAAATCGCAGGCGAAATCGATCAGTTCTTCCATGCGCCGCAGGCTACGCTGCAGCGAGCGGATGGAACTGCCGTAGCGATGGTCGAGTTGGTCGATGGACAGCATATCCACCACCGCATGCATGGACTGCAATGGGTTGCGCAGGTCGTGCCCGAGAATGCCGATGAATTCTTCGCGCAAGCGCGCCGAGGCGCCAACACGGCCCAGTTCGCTGCGGGCGCGCCGCGATTCCAGCGCGCTTTCTTCGGCGCGTTGCTCGGCCTGGATCTGTGCGGCCAGCAACTGTGCGAGCAGTTCGACCTTTTCCACCAGCGGTGCGTCCATGACGCGCGGCTGCGGATCCAACGCGCACAAGGTGCCGAACACGCTGCCATCGTCGAACCTGATCGGCACCGAGACGTAGCTCTCGAAGCCGTAGAGCCGCGGCGAGGGATGATCGCGGTAGACCGGGTCATCCGATGCATGCCCGAACCACACCGCATTGCCTTTCACCCGTACGCTGTCGCAAAACGTGGTGGCCAGCGGAAGTTCGTCGCCCGGACGCAGGCCAAAGGACAGTGCATCGTGCACCTGGCAGGTGATCCAGCGCGCTTCGGTGACGCGGGCGACGGCGGCAAATCCCATCCCGGTCAGGCGGGTGAGCACGCTCAACACGTCGGCGACCGAGGAGAGCCGGCCGACACGCGCGATATCGGCGCGCAATGCGGGAGGCAGTGGATCCATGAGTGCCTCCAAAGAGTGGACGCTTGCCAGTTTACAGGACCGCGGTTGCGCCCGGTTGTGTGGTGCGCCGCTGTCTCACAGGCGCCACGATACGCCTGTCTGATGGCGCTCGCGACGCCGGCGTGACCGCATGCCCGCACGGGTTTAGCAGCGCCTGAAAAGCGTATAGAGCGTGGCCGGCGGTCGCGGCTGGCTGTCGACGAACGCGGTGCCGCACCGTGTGCTGATGTGTGGTTGTAGCCGCTGGCGCCAGTGCGGCGGTGAGCGTTTGGTGTTGGCGAACGACCAACGGCGATGTGCAAACCCCTGCTTCCAGCGCGATATCGCAGCGCAAACGAGGATGCGCGCACACGCTGCTCCGGGGCAGTGCTGTCCTGGATGCACCACGGCAGCGCGGATGGCCGCGAGTGCGTTACCAGGCCCCGGCGCTAGGCGACGGGCAGCGGCAAGGCGATCTGCAGCGGATCGATGCGGCCTTCGCCACGCATGATCTTCTTGAACTCGGCCCGGCTGACCGACACATAGCGCTCGTTGCCGCCGATCTCCACCTGCGGGCCGTCCTGCACCGCGTGCCCGTGTGCATCCACGCGGACGGTCATGGTGGCCTTGCTGCCGCTGTGGCAGATGGTCTTGATTTCTTCCAGCTCGTCGGCCCAGGCCAGCAGGAACTGGCTGCCCTCGAACAACTCGCCACGAAAATCGGTACGCAAGCCGTAACACAGCACCGGAATCCGCAGCCGGTCGACCACCTCGCTCAACTGCCAGACCTGCGCGCGGCTGAGGAATTGCGCTTCGTCCACCAGCACGCAATGCAACGCGCCGTCGTTGTGGATGTCGCGTTCGACCAGCTGCTGCAACTCGGTGTCGCGCTCGAAGATACGCCCGTCCGCGCGCAGGCCGATCCGCGAGGCGACCACGCCGCTGCCGGCGCGGTGGTCGAGCTTGGGCGTGAGGATCAGCGTGCGCATGCCGCGCTCGCGGTAGTTGTGCGCCGATTGCAGCAAGGTGGTGGTTTTGCCGGCATTCATCGCCGAATAGTAGAAATAGAGCTTGGCCATCGGGCGATTTTAACGGGCCAGGCAGCAGGATGCGGCGCCTGTGTGCGCTGCGCTGGCGCGGTCGGGCGAGGTCGACGCCTGCCGTCGAGCGTGTGGGAGCAGCCTCCGGTTGTGGGCAGGGCTAGCCGCACTGGAGACATGAATCCATCGCGTCGGCCAGCCGCGGGCAGCCCCGGTACAATGGCGCGCTCTGTCGGAAGCCTCTATGTACGGTCTCAATCCCCCGCAAAGCGCCGCCGTGCTGCACTGCGAAGGTCCCCTGTTGGTGCTGGCCGGCGCCGGCAGCGGCAAGACGCGCGTGATCGTGGAAAAGATCGCGCATCTGATCGCCATCGGCCGCTATCCGGCCAAGCGGATCGCCGCGATCACCTTCACCAACAAATCCGCCAAGGAAATGCGCGAGCGTGTGGCCAAACGCATTCGCGGCGACGGTGCCGACGGCCTGACGATCTGCACCTTCCACGCACTGGGCCTGAAGTTTCTGCAGATCGAGCACGCCGCCGCCGGTTTGAAGCGCGGCTTTTCGATCTTCGATTCGGACGATGCCGCCGCGCAGATCAAGGACCTGATGCATGGTGCCAAGCCCGATGCGATCGAAGATGCCAAGAACCTGATCTCGCGCGCGAAGAATGCCGGCCTGTCGCCGGAGCAGGCGATGGCGGCCGCACGCAGCACCCGCGAAAAGGAAGCGGCCAGCTTGTACGAGCGCTACCAGGCGCGGCTGACCACCTTCAACGCAGTGGACTTCGACGACCTGATCCGTCTGCCGGTGCAGATCCTGGAAGCCAACGAAGACATCGTGATGGGCTGGCGCGAGCGCATCGGCTACCTGCTGGTGGACGAGTGCCAGGACACCAACGATGCGCAGTACCGGCTGCTGAAGATGCTGGCCGGGCCGCGCGGCAACTTCACCTGCGTGGGCGACGACGACCAGAGCATCTATGCCTGGCGCGGCGCCAATCCGGAAAACCTGCAGCAGATGGCGCGCGATTATCCGGCTCTGGAAATCATCAAGCTGGAACAGAACTACCGCTGCTCCAATCGTGTGCTGCGTGCGGCCAACGCGTTGATCGCGCACAACCCGCACGAGCATTTGAAGACCTTGTGGAGCGACCAGGCCGACGGCGAGCGCATCCGCGTGTGGGAATGCCGCGACAGCGAGCACGAAGCCGAAAAGGTCGCCGCGGAGATCTCGTTCCTGGGTACCGCCAAGCAGGTGCCGTGGAGCGACTTCTGCATTCTGTTCCGTGGCAATTTTCAATCGCGGCCGCTGGAAAAAGCGCTGCAGCTGTTGCGCGTGCCGTATCACCTCACCGGTGGTACCGCGTTTCTGGAGCGGCAGGAGGTCAAGGACTTGCTGTCGTGGTTGCGGTTGATCGTCAACCCGGATGACGACGCGGCGTTCTTGCGTGCCGTGCAGTCGCCCAAGCGCGAAGTCGGTGCGACCTCGCTGGCGCGTCTTGCCGAACTTGCCAGCGCCAAGTCGGTACCGATGTCGCGCGCAGCCGAGTCGATGGGCGCCTTGCAGCATTTACCGCCACGCGCAGCCAACGGTTTGAGTGCGTTTACCGACATCCTGCGCGATATGCGCGAGCACTCGTCCAGCATGCCGGCCGGCGAGCTGGTGCGCCTGCTGGCCGACAAGTCCGGTTTGCTCAACGACCTGCGCAATCAATCGAAAGACGAGACCGGCTTCCAGCGGCGCAAGCGCAATCTGGACGAGCTGGCCGAGTGGTTCGAAGGTGGTCCGCGCGGTGCAAGCGCCAGCGATCTGGCTGCGCAGTTGGCGTTGCTGTCGCGCAACGACAAGGACGATGGCGGCAACCAGGTGCGCATGATGACCATGCATGCGTCCAAGGGACTGGAATTCCGCTATGTCTTCATCGTCGGCTGCGAGGACGGCGTGCTGCCGCACGAAGTGAGCCTGGAAGAAGGCAATCTGCAGGAAGAGCGCCGCCTGCTGTACGTGGGCATCACCCGCGCCAAGGAGCAGCTGTGGATGAGTCACAGCAAGCTGACGCGCAAGTTCGGTGAGCATGTGCGACTGAAGCCGAGCCGGTTTTTCGATGAGATTCCGGCCGAAGAACTGCAGCGCGATGGTGCCGACCCGGTGGCCGACGCCGAGCGCAAGAAGGAACGCGCCAGTGCGGGATTGGCTGCGATCCAGGCATTGTTCGACTGAGTTTTCCTGAGCCGCGCGGGCAGCTGCGCCACGTGCATCAACAGGTGAGCCTGGCAGGCAAGACGGCGCTGGGCGCCTGCCGGAGGCACTGCGGGTGAGTGCGTGGCACACATCGGTTGCCAGGCGTGCCTGACGCTGAGCCTCCCGGGCCGGCTGCCCTGCGCGGCACGCGTGCGCAAGGATGGAGCGCATCGTGAACGTCTCGGCCGTGATGCGCTGGCGGTCAGGCGTGCATCGATGCCAGTCTTGCCGCTCGACGTGCGTACTACGCGCTGCAGCACGCGACCTGCAACAGACGTGGAACAGCCTGGCATGCAGGCCCGGCATGATCGCCCGCGCCGTCGCTGGCACGGCCCAAGGCTGGAACGTTGCTGGCCAGCCAGGCGAGCCGGCAACGCGCCGGTGGTGCACGCCAGTTGCACCAGCCCAACGGAGTGATATCGCCAACCGTGCGGGTACTGCAGCGTGGCCATGCGTGCGGTCGTCAGTCTTGTCAGTGCCACTGCCGCACGGCAGTCTGAGGTTCCCGCCAACAGAGCGCGCCGTGACCGTCATCCTCGAAACCGCACGCGTGCGCTTGCGTCTGCTCGATCCCGAGCGCGATGCCGAGGCAATGCTGGCGCTGGTCAACGATCCTGCGTTCATCGCCGGCATCAACGACCGCGGTATCCGCACCCGCGAGCAGGCGCGCGAGCATGTGCGCGAATGGGCGCAGGCGCATCAGCAACGACACGGCTTCGCGCACTGGGCGCTGGAAACGCGCGAGGCAGGCACCTTCATGGGCACCTTGGGCCTGCTGTGCCGCGAGACCTTGCCGGTGCCGCATATCGGTTTTGCGCTGTTGCCCGCGTATCGCGGCAAGGGCTATGTGACCGAAGCCGGGCGCGCGGTGCTGGAGCATGCACGCCAGGTACTGGGATTGACGCAGGTGTGCGCGATCGTCTCGCCAGGCAATGCGGAGTCGATCCGCGCGCTGGAAGCACTGGGGCTGCGCTATGAGAGCCTGCGGGTGCTGAGTCCCGGCACCGAGGCCGTGGCGTACTACACGATCGACCTCGGCCCTGGTGGCGTGGACAGCTGAGCAGCGCTGCGTCACCCTGCCGGCTGTTTTCCACCGCACAGGGAGGCCTGCATGGCACTGTTGGTCAACGCCTATTCCACGCTGCGCACGCCCCTGTGGCCGGACTTCCTGCCGCAGGCTGCCGTGCAGCGTCGCGACCACGCCGACCCGGAACTGGCCGCGCATCTGCACGGCTTTGTCGGCTATGTGAATCAGGCCGGCGATGGGCAGATGACCCAGGCGCGCTATCACCTGATGCGGCATGTGCAGCGGGTGCGGCAGCACTTCAGCTTCGAGGTGGACGATGCGGACTTCGGCGCGCTGGCGCAGTGGGCCGAGCACGCCAATGCGGTGTGTTTCCTGGCCGATGGCAGCGTGCGCGACCCGCAGGGGCGGGTGCTGATCAGCCAGGGCGAGCCGGCCATCGACGACGATGCGCAGGTACCGTATCCGCCCGATGCGTTGCAGCGGCGCGCGCAGCAACTTTACCTGCTGGCCGCGCAAGGCATCCGCGTGCCGCCCAGCCTGCCGCCGGTGCCCGGCGAGGCCGAAGCGCGCGTGCGCGATGTGGCAGTCGTCAGTCGACGCATGCTGGCGTTGTTTGCGGTGGCGCTGCGTGCAGAGATCCTGGCCGCTGGCGATACGCCGCCGTCGCTGGCCGAGGTGGAGACGCGTCTTCCCGGCGTGGCAGATGCGCTGTCGCCTCAGGAGCGCGCCTTCTTCGCCCAGCCAGCGCCGAATGCGCAGGCGCTGGCAAACTTCGGCTGGCGTTACGAAAGCCTGGCCGTGCTGCAATGGGCCTCGGGGCTGGCCGACACGCTGCCGGAACCCAACGCGCTGTGCGATGTGCCCCTGGTTGCACAGCGCGCGCTGGACAACGCACAAGCCGCCGAGCGCCCGACGCTGGCGCGACGCCCGCTCGCCGAGCTGCTGGACACGCTGGACCGCCACCTGCGCCTGCACTGGGCGGTCCGCCAGGCCGGCCAATCCGGTCAGCCGGTCCCCGCCGGCATCGTGCCGGGCGTGGTGTATGAGCGGCATTACGCGCTCAATTGGCTACTGCACTTTGAAGATGCCGAGTGGGACGAGGTGGACACGCCGACCTGACGCTGGCGTGCCCCGACCCCGACGTTCGTGCGCGGGCAGCGCTTGCACCGACGCGGCAGGACTGGCCGGTGCATCCATCCAACACGCGCACACACTGACATCGTGCGGCCGGGCGACAAGACCGTGCGGGTCTTGCAGGCGATGCCGCATGCCTCTGCGTGCCGTGGTGCGTATCGGGCGATCCGGCAACTGCCGGGTCACCCAAGGCAGCTGACGTCGATGCTGCCGCACACCTGCCGCGCTGCCGCTACGGCCGTCGGTGGGTGCCGCCCACAGATCAGGCGCCAGCTGCGTCCAGCCGCGCCTGTACCGCGGCAAGCGCCTCCTGCAGTTCGGCGACCGTTGCTTCCAGCGCCTGCATCCGCGCGTCCAGGTCGCTGCTGTCGCTGCCACTGCGCGCGCTCGGTGCCGCACGCGCGGCGGCGGCCTGCAGCGCCTCCACATCCAGCTCGCCGCTGAGCAGATGCATGTAAGGGTCTTCGCGCTGACCGCTGGCGCGCGGCAGTTGTGCGGCCAGGCCGCGCTGGATCAGCCGCTCCAGGTGATGGCGCACGTCGTCGGCATCGTTGAAACGCGCCAGGCGCTCGCTACGTGCGTACAGCTCGCCCAGCGTCTGCGGGCCGCGCAACAGCAGCAGGCCGATCAGTGCGACTTGCTGGCGGGTCAGATCCAGCACGCTGCCCAGGCGGTGTTCGTAACGCTCGGCACGCGAAGAAAACTGCTGGCGCACCAAGCCGAGGGTTTCCAGCTGGCGCAGCGCGTGGTGCACCACGCCAGTCTGCAGATTCAGCACCGGCTCGCGTGCGGTTTTCTGGTTGGCGGCCACCTGCGCGGCGTTGACGGTGAGCGGGTACGCGTCCGGCGTGGTGGCCTCCTTTTCGATCAGGCATCCCAGCACGCGGGCCTGGGCGGTATCGAGGACGGGCGGGGGCGAGGTCTCTGTCATGGATGACTCCGGAGGGCGATCAGCGCACAAGGATATGCCGATCCGCTGCCGGCGTTCTTCCGCTGCGACGCTATGCAAGGTGGCCGACGCCATCGACGGTGTCGCGCATGTCAGCGTCGTGCGCCGGCAACGGGCGTGGGCATCCAGGAACGGGCACGGCACATATTCGCCATCGTGTGGAAGACCGATGCAGCCACGCGGTTGGACGACCGGTATTGCGGCGACCGTCGTCCGTGCGCCCCTGTCATTTCGATGGCGGCGCCATCGGCCAGCGCGAGCGGTACGGCGCGAACCGGCTAAAATCGCACGCTTTATTGTCGACCCTGTCCCGGTGGATGCCATGCGCCCCTCGCTTTACGCTCCGTTGTCCTTCATCGCCTGCACCGCGCTGGCCCTGGGCGCCTGCAAGCCCGCCGACACGCAGCCAGCCCCGCACGCGCAGGAAGCCACCGCAACTGCCAATGCCGACGCCAGCGCTGCGGCCAGCAAGGCCGCAACGTCGTCCACCACTGCACCGGCCGGCGACGACAACCTCAATGCGGTGCTGTGGATGCAGCGCTCGGAGGAATACCGTGCCGTGGCCGAGCAGACCTATCGCGCTGCGGCCGACAAACTGGACGCTGCACTCAAGCAATCCAACTGGGACGCGTTGGTGCCGGAGGAACGCGGCAATGCCGCCACCGGCCTGAAGCCGGCGGTGGTGCTGGATGTGGACGAGACTGTGCTTGACAACTCGCCCTACCAGGCGCGGCTGCTGCGCGATGGCAAGGAATACGACGAGCTGAGCTGGGACCAGTGGGTGGCCGAGAAGAAGGCCACTGCCATTCCCGGCGTGGTGGATTTCGCCAAGGCCGCCAATGCCCGCGGTATCACCCTGATCTACATTTCCAACCGCGCGGTGCACCTGAAGGACGCCACCTTGGCCAATCTGCGCAGCGTGGGCCTGCCGGTGGCCGATGACAGCGTCTTTCTCGGCCTGGGCACGGTGGTGCCCGGCTGCGAGCAGAACGGCAGCGAAAAGAACTGCCGCCGCCAGCTGGCCGGACAGAAGTACCGCGTGCTGATGCAGTTCGGCGACCAGCTGGGCGACTTCGTGCAGGTCACCGCCAACACCGGCCAGGCGCGTGGCGCCTTGCTGCAGCAGTACCACGACTGGTTCGGCGAACGCTGGTGGATGCTGCCCAACCCCAGCTATGGCGGCTGGGAGCCGGCGCAGTTCAACAACGACTACGCGCAACCCTGGCAAAAGCGCCACGACGCCAAGCGCGCTGCGCTGGAGGTGGCCCGATGAGCCGCGCGCCCTTGCCGCTGGCCGCGCATGAGCGGCTGATCTTCGCGCTGGATGTGCCCGGCCACGATGAAGCGATCGCCTGGGTGGACCGGCTCGGCGATTCGGTGTCGTTCTACAAGATCGGCATGGAGCTGCTGGCATCGGGCGAGTACTTCCACGTGCTCGATGCGCTGGCCAAGCGCGACAAGCGCGTGTTCGTGGACCTCAAGTTCTTCGACATTCCCGCCACCGTGGCCGGCACCATCCGCCGCCTGGCGCAGTGGCCGGTGAGTTATTGCACGGTGCACGGCTGGCACGCCGGCATGCTGCAGGCCGCCGCCGAGGCCAATCACGGTGACATGCGCCTGCTGGCGGTCACGGTACTGACGTCGATGGGCCGCCCGGACCTGGCGGCAATGGGCATCGACCGTGAACCGGTGGACGTGGTGGTGGAACGCGCGCTGGCTGCGCAGGCCGCCGGGATCGATGGCGTGATCGCTTCGGGGCAGGAAGCCGGCCCGATCCGCCGCGCCACTGGCCCGGACTTTTCGATCGTCTGCCCCGGCATCCGCCCCGGCGGCCCGGTCGGCGACGACCAGCAACGCACGGTCGGCGTGGCGCAGGCCTTCACCGACGGCGCCGACGCGATCGTCGTTGGCCGCCCGATCCGCCAGGCGAGCGACCCTGCAGCCGCTGCCACCGCCATCCAGGACGAGATCCGCGCGGCACTGCCGCAGAACGGAAACTGATCGGGCCGAAGCAGCGGCCAGCTTCCAAATAAATCAATAGTTTAGGCGGCAACAATTAAAGCATTGCTTTAATGTGAAAGTCTCGTTAACATGCCAGCGTCCGATGTCAGTCGGAAGCTGTGCCACTCATTGTCCACCGGGCTTGTCCCGGTTTTCGAAGGGATCGGGCCTTGTGTCCGATCCTTTTTTTTGGCCGTCACGTTCGCGTGTCGTGGCGACCGACATCAGTGGCTGGCTGCGTGGTGGCATAGATCGCGCGTTACCCGCGGCACCAGGCGAGCATGCATCGCCTGGACGCACGCGCGAAGCGCGCCGTTAGCGCACGCTTGGATCCCTGCGTTCGTTATCGGTCATGCGCAACTGCCACCACCTTCAGCATCAGTTCCAGCCGCAGTGCAAACCAAGGCACTTACGGTAACGCAGCCGCCTTGCAGTAGCGGTCGATGAATTGCTGGTGGCTTGGCATCACATCCACGCAGTGGCTGATGGTCTGCGCCACGCTGGCCAGAAAGCCTTCGGCGTCGCGGTCGGGCACCTGGTCCACCAGCGGGTGATATCCCTGCGGCAGGATGCCCTGGCCCACCAGTACCTGCACCCAGCTGATTTCGGCAAACATTTCTTCGGCATTGCGATAGAAGCGCCCGCTGTCGCGGAACAGGTCCAGCGTGGTCTGCAGCTCCGGGGTGATCGGCATGTGGCGGCAATGCCGCCAGAACGCGCTGTCGTCGCGCTCGGTGGCGTGGTAGTACAGCAGCAGAAAGTCGCGGATGCGGTCGAACTCGAATGCAAGCCGGTCGTTGTAGCGCTGCACCAGCACCGGGCTGATGCCCTCGCGCGGAAACAGCTCCAGCAACTTGGAAATGCCGGACTGGATCAGATGGATGCTGGTCGATTCCAGTGGCTCCAGAAATCCGCTGGCCAGGCCCAGTGCGACGACATTGCGGTTCCAGCACTGCTTGCGCCGCCCGGTGGTGAAGCGCAGCGGGCGCGGGTCGGCCAACGGCTTGCCGTCCAGATTGGCCAGCAACGTGGCGGCCGCTTCGTCGTCGCTGATGTGCGCGCTGCAGTACACATAGCCGTTGCCGGTGCGGTGCTGCAGCGGAATGCGCCATTGCCAGCCGGCTGCGCGCGCAGTGGAGCGTGTGTATGGCGTGGGCGGGCCAACCTTTTCGCAGGGCACTGCCAGCGCGCGATCGCAGGGCAGCCAGTGGGTGAAGTCGTGATAGCCGGTGTGCAGCGCCTCTTCGATCAAGAGCCCACGGAAGCCGGAGCAATCGATGAACAAGTCGCCGTGCACCGTCTGTCCGGACGCCAGTTGCAGCGATTGCACATGGCCGCTTTCCGGATGCAGCTGCACCTGCTCGACCAACCCTTCGATGCGGGTCACGCCGCGCTGCTGCGAATAACGGCGCAGAAAGTGCGCGTACTGCGTGGCGTCGAAGTGGTACGCGTAGGCGATGTTGGCCAGCGGCGAGTTGGCCGGCACATCGCCGGCGGAGGTCATGAACTTGCCGCGCGCAGCCGCCACGGTATTGAGCGTGTACGCACCCAACGGCTGCGCTCTGCCGCGTGCGTGTTGCTTGATCCAGTATTGGTGAAACGGCAATAGCCCCAGCGGGTGCCCGATCTGGGTGCCGAAGCCATGCATGTACGCGGTTCCCGGGCGTTGCCAGTCGACGAACTCGATACCGAGTTTGAAGCTGCCCTGGGTCTGGCGCACGAACTCGGCCTCATCGATGCCGAGCAGGTTGTTGAAGGCCTTGATGTGCGGCACGGTGGCTTCGCCCACCCCGACGGTGCCCAGCTGGTCGGACTCGATCAGCTGCACCTTGAAAGTGGGCCCGAGCACGCGCGCAAACGCGGCGGCCGCCATCCAGCCGGCGGTGCCGCCGCCGACAATGACGATGTTGCGAAGTGGAGCGGGAATCATGTCGATGCATTCCTGAGCAAGACAGCGGACGGACACACGAACGGGGCCAGCTGGCCCCGTTCGAAATACCACATGCCCGTGCCGGCGCATGTGGCAATGCGCGCATCAGAACTTGGCGCCGATCTCCAGCACCACGCTGCGCGGCACGTAGTTGATCTCGCCACTGGTGTTGATGGCGATGTCCGGAGCGAACTGACCATTGCTGCCGAAGCCGTTGTAGGCGTAAGCGCTGTAGTTCTTGAAGTTGAACGCGTTGAGCAGGTTCACACGTGCGTTGAGCTTGAAGTCGCCGGCCACGGTGAACTCCTTGGTGGCCTGGAAGTCCACCGTGCGGTAGCCCCAGATATCGCCGCCGGCCAGGAACTTACCGCTACCCGGCGGGGTGACGCCGACCTGCTGGCAGGTGGCGCCATCGGGATCGGTGAAGCCGAAGCAGGCGATCGTGTTGATCGGCTCGGGCGTGGCCAACACCAGCTTGGCACCGAAGGTCACGCCCCACGGACCATCGATCGAACCGGAAGCGACAAAGCGATGTGCGGCCACGGCATCGGACTTCACGAACGGATAGCCGCGGATGGTGGCCTTATCGAAGCCGTAAGGCTCGTCGATGTTGCGGTTCTGGCGCGCGCTGGTGTGGGTGTAGGACAAGGTCAGGCCCCAACCGGATTCCTTGGTGTACGGCTTGTCGGCCGACAACAGCACCTGGCTGTTGCGTTGTTCCAGGCCGTTGCTGCCCAGGATGGTGTTCTGATAGCCCGGCACCGGCTCGCCCCACGGCACGTTGCCGTTCTGGAAGTAGGAGCCATCCGGATAGCGGTTGATCAAGCCCATCGCGAAACCGTCGTAGCTCAGGATGCGCTGGAAGGTCACATCGGTCAGCCAGTCGCCCACCTGGTTGGTGATACCGATGCTGTACTGGTCGCTGTACGGCGTCTTGAGCTTGTTGTTGAACATGAAGAGCTCGGCGCTGCCGGCGACACCGGGAATGGTGTTGAGCTGATCGATGCCGTTGAGATAGCGCGGGTCGAACGCTACGCAGGTGCGGTCGGCGCGATAGCACGTGCCGGTGGCCGGGTTTTCGAAATACACCGCCACCGGCGACAGCGCCGCCTTGCTGGTTTCCAGCGCCAACTGTTCGAACAGGTTGCGGTCGTACGAGCGCGCGGCACCGCCATGCACAATGGCGGCTTCGTCGCCGAAGATGTCATACGAAAAACCGAAGCGCGGCGCCCAGGCATCCTTGAAGTTCTTGCGGTTGTTGCCGGTGCTGATGTAGTCGGCCACGTTGATGCCGCTGGGCAGCAGACGGTTTGCCCACGGCTGGCCGGGATTTTCTGCGTCGTTGGCATACAGCGCATCGACGAACGCCTGCGAGGTGACGAAGTTGGTGTAGGCCGGGGTGTCTTCGTAATCCCAGCGCACCCCGATGTTGATCATCAACTTGTCGGTGGCGGCCCAGTCGTCCTGCAGATAGATACCGTACTGCTTGGACGGCGAGACCACCGTGGCGCGCTGGCCTGGCGTGGTGTAGGGCGCAATGAAGTCCACGCGGTACGGCGTTGAGTCAATGCTGCCATTGCTGACGCGATAGCTGAACTGCGGATTCAACGCCGCCGCATCCTGCGAGGTGAGCTCGATGTCCTTGTAGTTCACACCCATCTTGATGGTGTGTTCGCCATGCCACTGGAAGCTGGTGAAGGTCAGATCGTTCTGGATGAACCAGCCTTTCTGGCTCTTGCGCTGCGCGTTCTTGCCGCCAGCCGAACCGGTGGTGAGGAACGTGCGCTCATCGATATCGGTGGAGCCGGCACGTGGCTGGAAATAGGTGTAGACGATGCCATTGCCCAGGGTGCGCGGGGTCGGGTTGTTCTCCGAATTTTCGGTGCCGACGATGACCTCGTTGAACCAGTTGTCGGCACTGTGCTGCCAACGCAGGTTGGTGCGCTTGTCCTTGTTGATCTTGTCAGTGGCCTGCGCGAGCGTGTTGGTACCGCCGACGTTGGCAGTCTGCGTCTCGTCGCGGTAGATCGTGCTCAATTCGATGCGATCGCGATCGGTGGGCTCGAAGTCGATCTTGCCGAACAACAGGTCTTCTTCGAACGGCATGTTGGCCGGGCCATATTGGCTGGCCAGGTTGGCCGGCAACTGGCTGACGAAGGCCGCCGCCTCCGAGCTCGGCTGCACGCTCTTGGGCGCCACGTTTTCCTTGCCTTCGTAGGCAACGAAGAAATGCATGCGGTCCTGGATGATCGGCCCGCCAAGTGCGAAGCCGTATTCCTTGGTCTGCGAGTCGATCTTGCCATTGGCTTCTTCGTCGGGCCGCTTGTCGCGCAGGTCCTGATCGGTATAGCGATAGAACGCTTCGCCGTGGAATTCGTTGGTGCCGGACTTGGTGGCCGCGGTAATCGCCGCGCCACTGATCTGGCCGTACTCAGCCTTGTAGTTGGAGGTAATGACCTTGTATTCGCCGATCGCCAGCTGCGGGAATGGATTGCCCTGCGTATCGCTTTGACCGGCGACGCCGCCGCTACGCACGTAGCTCTTCTGGCCTACGCCGTCGATATACAGATTGCCGGCGCTGGCATTGGATGCACCGCCGCGCAGCTTGGTGTTGCCGTTGCCATCGACCTGAAACACCATGCCCGGCACGGTATCGGCAAACTCCAGGAAGTTACGCGTGGCCTGCGGCAACTGCTGGATCTGGCGCGCGCTGATGGTGTTGCCCACTTCCGAGGTCTTGACGTCGCGAATCATCGGCGCGCTGACCGTCACCGTATCCAGCGTGGTCGCATCACCGGCAGGCGCCGCGGCCGTCTCGGTGCCCAGATCGACAGTGGCGCTGGAGGCCACCGACAGGGTCACCGTGCGGCTGATGCCGTTGGATTCGACCTTGTAGGTGCCCGGCTGCAGCCCGACGATGGTGTAGTTGCCGTTCGCATTGACCGGCGCGCGTCGCACCGAGCCGGTGGCGAGGTTGGTGACGACGACTTCGCTGCCGCTCTGCGCGGAAGCGACCTGGCCGCGCAAGGTGGCGTTGCTGGACTGGGCCATGGCCGGAGTGGTGGCGAACAACGAGGCGGCCAGGGCGCAGCACAACAGGCTGCGCGCCGGCAGGGTGGAGACGGTGCGGTGATTCTTCATGACTTTCCCCCTCCCAGGGGTAAAGCGCGACGCAGTGCAGTGACTGGCGCGTTGGGTTGGTGCTTTGGTGTGGAACACAGGGACAACAGGCAACAGCAGCCGCAAGGGCTGCAAGAACAACAAGGGTCTGCGGTGACGGGTGCTTGCTCCTTCAGGCACGGGTCGAGACGGGTGAGGCAATGGCGACGCGTGGACAATGCAGTGCCGTGGCAATCACCGGGCAATGCAAGACCAACGATGCACCAGGGTGCGTGCCGTGCACGATGGCCAGCACAGGCGGCACCCTGTGCTGGGCGACTGCGGCGATGCTAGCGACTTACCAGATGATGCGTGCGCTCAGGAACAGCGTCCGCGGCGAGGTGGACAGCGCCCCGTACTGGTTGATGCTGGCACGCGGGTTGTAGACGCCGTCCTGGCCCCAGTCGATGGCGTACTGGTCGTAGTTGCGGAAGTTGAGCGCATTGATCAGATCCCCGCGCACCTGCACGGTCAACGCCTCGGTGACATGCATGTCCTTGGACAGCGACAGATCCAGCTGGCGCGTGCCGAAGATGTCGCCGCC
Source organism: Xanthomonas sp. NCPPB 1754 (assembly GCF_041475725.2). Lineage (NCBI taxonomy): Bacteria > Pseudomonadati > Pseudomonadota > Gammaproteobacteria > Lysobacterales > Lysobacteraceae > Xanthomonas > Xanthomonas sp. NCPPB 1754. The sequence goes on along the minus strand of NZ_CM192982.1, from coordinate 4,914,436 downwards.
GGCGATGAACTTGCCGCCCGGTGCATCCACCGAGACGATGCGGATGTTCTCCGACGGCTGGCCGCCGTACTGGTCGTAGGACACCGCCTCATTGCGCGGCGGCACCGTAGCCAGGGTCAGCTTGGCCGAGGCGCTGATGCCCCAGAACAAATCGTAGATGCCGGTCAGCACCAGGCGGTGGCGCGGCACTGCGTTCAGATCCAGGAACGGGTAGTCGGCGATGGTGGCCGCATCGAACCCGTAGCGCTCGTCGTTGCCGCGGTTGCCGCGTGCGCGCGAAAACGTGTAGGCCGCCGTCAGCCCCCAGCCGCTTTCCTGGGTATAGGGCTTGTCGGCCGACAGCAGCAGCTGTCCGGTCTTGGTTTCCACGCCATTATTGCCGATCAGCAGCGAACCGAAGCCCGGCGGATTCTCATTCCACGGCTGGCCGCCATTCTGGAAGAAATCGCCATTGGGATAGCGGTTGCCCAAGGTCAGGATCAGACCGTCCTTGCTGTGAATGTAGGACACCGTGGCCGAGGTGTTCCACTCGCCCAGCCGCGTGCGCAGGCCCAGCGAATACTGGTCGGAATAAGGCGTCTTCAGATCGTTGTTGAGCAGGTCGATCTCACCGTTGCGCACACCCGAATTGACCAGACCGCCGAGGCTTGCCGGGTCGCTGAGGTAGGCCGGGTTCCAGTTGACGCAGGTACCCGGCGCCGGCGTGCAGCCGGGCGCGGCCTCGGCGAAGCGGAGCGTGTACTGCGCCAGCGCCGACTTGACCTGCTCCAGCCCCAGGATGTCGAACAGGTTGCGGTCGTAGCTGCGTCCGGCACCGCCGAACAACACCAGCGATTCGTCGCCACGGAAATCGTAAGAAAAGCCCAGGCGCGGCGCGAAGTTGTTGTTGTCCTGCTTGCGGTTATTGCCGGTGCTGATGTAGTCGTTGATGTTGACGCCGCCCTTGGCCAGTTGCTCGGCGTAGGTGGCGCTCACCGTCGGGTCGGTGCCGGGGCCGTTCAAGGCCGCCACCACTTCCGGCGGGGTCACGTTGTCCAGGTAGGATGGAATCTTCTCGCCATCCCAGCGCACGCCCAGGTTCAATTGCAGCTTGTCGTTGACGTCCCAATCGTCCTGGATGTACAGGCCCAGCTGCTTGCTCTTGGTCGTCACCGAGGGCGCCGCACCGGCAAACGGCAGGTTGAACTTCACCTGGTACGGAATTGCCGAGGTTCCCAGGCCATCGGCCACCGCGTAATAGAACGAAGGATTGACCGTCGAGTTTTCGCTCTGGGTCAGCTCCACCTCCTTGTACTTCACGCCCATCTTGATGACGTGGCTGCCGTGCCAGTCGATGCTGTTGAAGGTCAGGTCGTTCTGGAAGCTCGGGCCTTTCTGTCCCTTGCGCTGGATCGCCAGGCCGCTGGTGGCGTTGTCGCGGATCAGCACATCGTCTTCGGCAACGCCGCGGGTATAGATGTTCTGGTTGCCCAGGGTGAAGGCATTGGGGTTGAACAGCACGTCCTCATAGGAGACACGCGCCTCGTTGACGTAACGTTCGCCGAAATGCTGCCAGCGCAGGTCATAGCGCTCTTCGGTGTTGAGGTTGTTCTTGCCGGCGATGGCGGTGTTGCGGTCGCCCACGTCGTCGCGGCTCTTTTCGTCGCGGTACTTGGCGGTCAACTCCAGGCGATCGTTCTCGCCCACGTCCCAGTCGATCTTGCCGAAGTACAGATCTTCCTTGAACGGACGGGTGACCGAACCCAGGCGGCTCTGCACGCCGGCCGGCAGGTCGTCGCTCAGGGCGCTGAAGCTGTCCGGCACCGAGACCGGGTTGGCCGCCACCTCGAAACCCTTGCCTTCGTAGCTGACGAAGAAATGTGCCTTGTCCTTGACGATCGGCCCGCTGAAGGCCATGCCGTATTCGTCCTGGTGGGTCTGGCGCTTGCTGCCGTCGGCATTGGGCGCACCGGCGCGCTCGTCGGCCTGACGCGCGCGGAAGTCGGTATTGGTGGTGCGCCCGAAGATCTCGCCGTGGAACTCGTTGCCGCCAGACTTGGTGGAGGCCACGATCGCCGCCGACCCCACCTGGTCGAACTCGGCCTTGTAGTTGGAGGTGATGACCTTGTATTCGCCGATCGCCAGCTGCGGGAACGGGTTGCCCGCGCTCTGCTCCTGGCCGGAGACGCCGCCGAACAGATAGCTCTTCTGGCCCACGCCGTCGATGTAGACGTTGACCGCCGAGCTGGCCTGCGCGCCACCGCGGATGCGGCTGTTGCCGTTGGGGTCGGTCTCGAACTGCATGCCGGGCACGGTGTCGGCGAACTCCAGGAAGTTGCGCGTCAGCTGCGGCACCGTGTTGATCTGCTTGAGCGACACATTGGTGCCCACTTCGGAGGTCTTGACCTCCTGCAGCGAGGTGGCGGTGACCTTGACCGTGTCCAGGGTGGTGGCGGTGCCATCGGCGGGCGTCGTCGCCTCGCCGCCACTGCCCAGATTCAGGCTCACCGACGAGGCCACCGACAAGGTCACCGTCTTCTCGGTACCCGGGCCGGCATCCACCTTGTAGGTGCCCGGCGGCAGGCCAACCAGGGCATAGCTGCCGTCCGGCCCGGTCGCCACGCGTCGCGTGGTGCCCGTGGCGACATTGGTGGCGGTCACCGTGGTGCCTGCCTGGGACGCGGCGACTTGCCCGCGCAGGGTGGCATTGCTGGACTGGGCCATGGCCGGGCTGGCGGCCAGCAACGAAGCGGCAAGGGCGCAGCACAGCAGGCTGCGCGCCGGCAGGGTGGAGACGGTACGGTAGGTCTTCATGACTTCCCCCTCCCAGGGGTCAGGCGCGTACCGGCAGCGTGGTCGGCGTGGCGCAGGGTGACGCGTTGTTTCAAGGACGAACGAGCAGCGGTAGCGGCAACGATAGAGTTATAAAAAACATAAGAAACCGTAAAGAATTCGTGAAGATGCGACGGGGTGCATAGACGTCAATGGTCCGGTGTGCCGCGGGCGGCGCTGGACGCACGCACGATCAGTTCCGGAACCATCTGCGAAAACGCCGGCGGTGCAGCGTCGGCAGGCGGTGCAGGCGCATCGACCAACTGCTGGCCCAGCAACAACTGCAACGCGCGCGCGCCCAGGCCGGCGATATCCACCCGCATCGTGGTCAGCGCAGGCAGCACGTAGCGCGCCATCGGCACATCGTCGAACCCGGCCAGCGCAATGTCCTGCGGCACCTTGAGCCCGGCGTGGCCGAGCGCGAACAGGCAGCCCAAGGCCATCATGTCGTTGGCGGCGAACACGGCGTCGGGCCGCGTGTCCCGGGCCAGCGCCTGGCCGGCGCGGTAACCGGATTCTTCGTCGAAATTGCCGGGCAAGATCCAGGGCTGCGCGGCCGGGTCCAGCGCCAGTTCGTCGCGATACCCGCGCAGGCGCTCATGCGCATCGAAGTTGTCGTCCGGCCCGGCGATGAAGGCGATGCGGCGGTGGCCGCTATCGCGCAGATGCCGGGTCATGACCCGCGCGCCGCCGTAGTTGTCCACATTGAGCACCGGGCGCTGGCTGGCGCTGCCGGCGCAGTTGAGCAGCACCGCCGGCAGGCCACCGGGCAGCGCGTCTTCATGCACGCCCGAATCGCCCAGCGACGGCGACATCACCACCACGCCGTCCACGCGCCCGGGAAGGCGCTCCAGTGCACGGCGCTGTGCCTGCGGGTCGCCGTGCGAGCTGGACACCAGCAGGTGATAGCCCTGCTCGCGCGCCACCTGGTCGATGCCGCGGATCAATTCGGAAAAGAATTCGCCATGCAGGTCCGGCAGCACCACCCCGATGGTGTGGGTGCGCCGGCTGCTCAGGCTGCGCGCGGCGTGGTGCGGGATGTAATTGAGCGCACGCGCCACCTGCAAGACCCGCTCGCGTACCGACTCGGCCACGTGCTGATGCCCGTTCATGGTGCGCGAGACCGTCGCCACCGACACCTGCGCTTCGCGCGCAACGTCCTTGATGGTGACGCTGCCGCCTTCGGACCGTGGCCGACTCATGCTGTGGCGTTCTCCAGGTCAACGCGCGTGGCACCGCGCGCCAGGGTGAGGCGCACGGCCTGCTGGCACCGAGCGCCCGTGTCACACAGGCACATGAATGACATCAGCCCCATCTGATGGAGACCCCCAAGCGAGATGCAGCGCACGCTAGCAGGAACTGCAAGCGCTTACATGATGCGCCGCAGCATTGGGCCAAACGCAAGTGGCGCAAGGGCTGAAGCCCGATCTCTGGACAAGTTTGTCCGAATAAGACATCAGCAGCCAATGTCGGACACTGGTCGACAACGTGCCAGGAACTACGAAAACGTAACATCTGCCCACCATACCGTGGCGCACGGTTTGCGCCCGCCTTGCCGCCAATGCCTCCAGACAGCAAGATGCGCCGATCGATCAGGGGGAACATCGTGCGCATGTCGCTACCTACCGTCCGTGCAGGGCGGTTCCACTTCGCCGCGTGGCTGCTGCTGGCCGCGCTGTGCGTGAGCGGCTGCCAGCGCAACCAGACCGCGCCCGCACTGCCCGGCGCCAAGGCCGAGCCGGCCGCGGCAATGCAGGCGATGACCCTGCCGCTGCGGCGCAATGATCTGGTGGCGTATGCGCGTATCCGGGTGACGCCTGCGCAATACACCCAGCTGGAGGCGGCGTGGCGCAGCGGTGCCAGCCGTTGGCCGTTGACCGAACTGCCGCTGCCCAATGAAGTCGGCGCGCTGCTCGGGTCGTTGTCGGCGCCCGATGCCGAACGCCGCCTGCAGCAGGCCTTCGATGCGCAGCTGGCCGGCCAGGCCCAGGGCATCGCGCAGGCGGCGCAATCGCTGGGCCAGTTCGGCGTGCAATACCTGCGTAGCCGCAACGACTACCAGCCCGAGCAGCGCGCCCATTACGTGCAGTTGGTCGACGCCTTGAGCGCGTGGGCCGCCACTGCGCCGCTGGCCGATCGCCCACGCGCCAAGGCCAGCATCGCCGACCTGGCGACCGCCGCCCGTGCCACCGGCATCACCTCCGATGCCGACCTGCAGCGGCTGGGCATGGAAGAAAGCCTGCGCCGGCTCGGGCCGTTCTGGGAAACCTGCAAGAAGGTGCTGGAGCGCTACGACCTGTCGATCGACGGCAGCCTGGACGCGCTGCGGACCGGCTTGATCAAGCAGGATGCCGACACCGCCCAGGTACGGCTGCGCTATCCGCTGGCCGCCCACGATATCGATCTGAACGTCGCGCTGATCAAGCGCGAGGGCCACTGGTACCAGCTGCAGACCCAGAACGAAGTGCAGGCGCTGCTCGATGCCCAGGCCGCGCCCTTACCCAGCGCCACTGCAGTGCCCGACACCGCAGCGGTCGCGCCGGCGAAGGCTGCCGACACCGGGCAACGCCCGGCTGGGCGATAATGACGGTGATGCCAGAACAGAATCCCCTGCCGTTCCCGGACGGCCAGCCCAGCCCGCCCAGCACTGCCGCAGCCGACACCGGCGCCACGACGGCGGCCTTGCCGCTCGCCGAGCCGGTGCCGCCAGCGGTTGCGCCATCGATCGCCCCCGGCGTTGCCGCTGCGCGCAGCGCCAAGCGCCCGTGGTGGGCGCGCCTGCTCGGCCGCCTGGCCGACCCCTGGCTGAGCCTGACCATCGAGCCGGACCAGCCCGGTCGCTACGACGACGGCCGCCCGGTGGTGTACGTGCTGGAAGACTACGGCATGTCCAATGCGCTGATTTTGGACAAGGCCTGTCGCGAAGTCGGCCTGCCGTCGCCGCTGGTGCCGTTGCCGGGCGACCCGCTGGAGCGCAAGCGGGCCTACCTGGCGCTCTCACGGCGCAGCAGCAGCAATTCGCTGATTCCCGAGCAGCGCGGCGGCAAGACCCACTCCGATTCGCTGGCCAAGTTGCTGCAGGCGCACCGCGTGCGCGCCGACCTGGACGTGCATCTGGTGCCGGTATCGATCTTCGTCGGCCGCGCGCCGGACAAGCAGAGCGGCTGGTTTGCGGTGCTGTTCTCGGAAAACTGGGCGCTGGTCGGCCGCTTCCGCCGCCTGCTGTCGGTCTTGCTCAACGGCCGCACCACCATCGTGCGTTTCGCCCCGCCGATTTCGTTGCGCCAGACCATGGCCGAGGGGCTGCCGCCCGAGCGCACCTTGCGCAAGTTGCAGCGCGTGTTGCGCACGCACTTCCGGCGCATCCGCGAAGCGGTGATCGGCCCGGACTTGTCTACCCGCCGTTTGCTGGTGGACCAGGTGCTGGCCGCCGAGTCGGTACGCGAAGCCATCGCCATCCAGGCCAAGCGCGACAATTCCAAGCCGGTCGATGCCTGGCGCAAGGCGCATGCCTATGCGTGGGAAATCGCCGCCGACTATTCCAGCCCGGTGGTCCGCTCGGCCAGCTTCCTGCTGACCCACGTGTGGAACCGCATCTACGCCGGCGTGCTGGTGCATCACCTGGACAAGCTCAAGCAGGCCGCGCCCGGGCACGAAGTGGTGTACGTGCCCAGCCACCGCAGCCACATGGACTACCTGCTGCTGAGCTACCTGCTGTACGAACGCGGCATCGTGCCGCCGCACATCGTGGCCGGCATCAACCTCAACCTGCCGGTAGTCGGCACGTTGCTGCGCAAGGGCGGCGCGTTCTTCATCCGCCGCTCGATCAAGGGCAATGCGCTGTATTCGGCCGTGCTCAGCGAATACGTCGCCCAATTGGTGGCTGGCGGCTATTCCATCGAATATTTCGTCGAAGGCGGGCGTTCGCGCACCGGGCGTCTGCTGCAGCCCAAGGGCGGCATGATCGCGATGACGCTGCGCGCGTATCTGCGCCAGCCGCGCAAGCCGGTGCTGTTCCAGCCGGTATACATCGGCTACGAAAAGTTGATGGAAGGCAACAGCTACCTGGACGAGCTCACCGGCCGGCCGAAGGAAAAGGAATCCATCTGGGGCCTGCTGTGGTCCATCCCCAAGGTGCTCAAGCAGAACTACGGCCAGGTGGTGGTGAACTTCGGCGAGCCGATCGCGCTCAACGACGTGCTGGCCAGGCACGCGCCCGATTGGGACGGCCAGCCGCTGCCGGAAGACGAAAAACCCACCTGGCTGGCGCCCGCGGTGGACATGCTGTCTACGCAGATCCAGACCCGCATCAACTGCGCCGCCGACGTCAATCCGATCAACCTGCTGGCGCTGGCCCTGCTGTCCACGCCCAAGCACGCGATGGGCGAGGCCGACCTGATCGCGCAGATCGAGTTGTGCAAGAAGCTGCTGGCCGAAATGCCGTACTCGGACCGCGTCACCGTCACCCCGCACACGCCGGCGCGCATCATCACCCACGCCGAAGAGATCAACGTGCTCACGCGCGTGTCGCACCCGCTGGGCGATGTGCTCAGCGTCAGCGGCGATACCGCGGTGCTGCTGAGCTACTTCCGCAACAACGTGCTGCACCTGTTCACCGCTTCTTCGTGGGTGGCGTGCTGCTTCCAGAACAACCGCCGCATGAGCCGCGCCGGTCTGTTGCGCCTGGGCCGCACGGTGTATCCGTTCCTGCAGGCCGAGTTGTTCCTGCCGTGGAGCGAAGACCGCTTTGCCGAACGCATCGAACAGACCATCGACATGTTCGTGCGCGAAGGCCTGCTGCTCAACGTCACCGACGACGACGGCGGCATCCTGACCCGCAACACCGGGCAGACCGACGAAGTGTTCCGCCTGCGCGCGATCGGCCATTCGCTGCAGCAAGCGTTCGAGCGCTATTACATCGCCATTTCGGTGCTGGTGAAGAACGGCCCCGGCGTGCTCGGTGCCGGCGAACTGGAAAGCCTGTGCCAGCAGGCCGCGCAGCGTCTGAGCCTGCTGTATGCACCGGCCGCGCCGGAGTTCTTCGACAAGACCCTGTTCCGCGGCTTCATCCAGAAATTGCGCGAGTTGCGCCTGGTGTGGCCGGACGACAACAGCAAGCTGATGTTCGACGAGCGCCTGGATGCCTGGGCCAAGGACGCCAAGTTCATTCTCGGCCGCGAACTGCGTCATACCATCGAACGCGTCAGCCCGGCAGCGGCCAAGCCGGACGTGGCTGTGCCGCCGCAGTAAGAGCGACTGACAAGACGTAGCGAGCAGTCGTCAGGTAGGTGTGGACGGCGGGCAGGAACCGGAGCGTACGCGTGGTACATGCCGATACCGGGCGCCGGCCGCGCCCGCCTGGCGGCTGCACAGTCGTTTTGTTGGATGCTCTAGGCCGTTGGCGAATGCCTTCACGTCTTGCAGGGCGCGTCGGGCGCGTGGCGAGGTGGCGGTAGGCGAGCGCCGGCGGCTTTCACACAGCGGTTCCGTTCGCTTCATCGGGCGCTTGCAGCGTTCCCGTTAGCATCGCAGCACCTTTCACTGTGATCGGCTGCGTTGCACCACGGGCGTCGCCGACAGGAGACTTGCATGCGCGCAGCCATCCACACCCAGTTCGGCGACCCGGCCAAGGTGCTCGAACTCGGCGAACGGCCCACACCGCAACCCGGCAAGGGCCAGGTCCGCATCGCGATGCGGCGTTCGCCCATCCACAACCATGACCTGTGGACGGTGCGCGGCAACTACGGCTACAAGCCCACGCTGCCGGCGATCGGCGGCAGCGAAGGGTCTGGCGTGATCGATGCGCTGGGCGAAGGCGTGCAGGGCCTGCAGGTCGGCCAGCGTGTCGTCGCCGCCGGCGTGCACGAGAGCTGGGCCGACTACTTTCTGGCCGACGCAACCGGCGTGGTCCCGCTGCCCGACGCACTGGATGACGACCGTGGCTGCCAGCTCATCGCCATGCCGCTGAGCGCGTTGATGCTGATCGAGTTCCTGCATGTCCAGAAAGGCGACTGGATTGTGCAAAACACGGCCAACGGCGCGGTTGGCAAGACCGTCGCCATGCTCGCGGCGGCACGCGACATCAACGTGATCAATCTGGTGCGTCGCGATGCCGGCGTGGACGAACTCAAGGCATTGGGCATCGGCAATGCGGTGTCGACCGCGCAAGACGGTTGGCAGGACCGCGTGCGCGCGCTGGCCGGCGATGCGCCGATCGTGCGCGCGATCGACTCGGTCGCCGGCAAGGCGGCAGGCGAGCTGATGGGGCTGCTTGCCGAGGGCGGCGAGTTGATTTCGTTCGGCTCGATGACCGGCGAACCGCTGGAGATCGCCAGTGGCGATGTGATCTTCAAGCAGGCCACAGTGCGCGGTTTCTGGGGCAGCAAGGTCATGGCCGCCACCAAGTCCGAGGACAAGCGCCGCATGATCGGCGAACTGCTCAAGGCGGCCTTGGATGGCAGCCTGGCCCTGCCGGTGGAAGCGGTGTACGACCTGCAGGACGCCGCCAAGGCAGCCGCCGCCAGCGCCGAACCGGGGCGTCGCGGCAAGATCCTGTTGCGCGCAGGCTGAGCCCCCGCAGCCGACGGACACAATCACACGCGGCATCGTCGAAGGCCAGGCGGTCAACTTAGTGGAGGAGCGCGCCCGAGCGCGACGAAGCCTTCCCGGGAAGGCCCGTCGCGCTCGGGCGCGCTCCTACGGGATCGAGGACGCCAGCTGCTCGAATGCCGCCAACTCACTCCCTTCCCCCGCATGCCGCGCAAGGGGCGAAGGGCGGATGAGGGAGCGCCGCCGGCCATGCGTGGACCGCGCCGCCGCAACGAGTGCCCGCGCACCACAAAAAGCAAACCCAACCGCAGACGCGTGCTATGCCGGCTCGTCGGGCACCAACTCCATCTCCAGCCGCGTGATGCAGTCCTTGATGTGCAGCTTGCGCTTCTTCAAGCGCTTCATCTGCAGCTCGTCGTCCAGGTTCGCGGGCACGCGCTGAATCTCCTCGTCCAACGCGCGGTGGGCGCGTCGCAACTCGGCGATCTGCTCGACGATCTCGGCGGTTGACAGGGTGTCCACCCCCCGAGCATACACAACCCCGGGCTGCACGCGTCAGCCGCGCTTGCCAAGCGGCCCGGGGCTGCGACAATGCCCGCGCGCCGCGGGGAAACGGCGGCGCGCCCCGTCCATCATTGCCGCGCGGCTACGGCCGTCGAGAAAGGAGTCTTTCGATGCGTCTGCATCCTTCCCTGCTGGCCCTGGGCCTGTTCGCCGCCGCCAACCTGGCCAGCGCCGCCGATGTCGCCAAGTACGACGGCTTTCTGTGCTGCAACCTGCGCACCGACGGCAGCTGGATCAGCGACAGCAACTACGCCGAAGACGGCAAGCGCATGCTCCCGGTCGGCACCCCGGTCAGCGTCACCGGCTTCGGCCGCAACCGCGTCAACCTCAAGATCGCCGGCGAAAAGCAGTCCATCGGCAACGATTACAGCCGCGACCTGGACAACACCGCCTTTGCCGCCCGGTATGTCGTCACCACCGACCCCAAGCTCAAGCTCGCTACCTTCCCGCCCAAGATTCGCCAGGCGATCAACGATGGCAAGCTAACCGGCGGCATGACCCGCGAACAGGTGCTGATGGCGGTCGGCTACCCGATCAGCAGCGAAAACCCCAACCTGGACGCCTCGCTGTGGCGCTACTGGCGCGACAGCTTCTCCGAGTACCAGGTGCAGTTCGGCCCCAGCGGCAAGCTGGTCAAGGTGACCGCCGATCCGCAGGTGATGAATTTGATCTGGGTGCCGTGAGGCACTCAGCGGAGCAGCAGGCGCCGGCGTGAGCCGGCACCTGTCATCGCCCCACGGTTGCTGATCACTGATGTCGCGTGCGTGCGCGCTGGCGAATGCAAGGCATCGACGACACCGCGCGGGTTCATTGAACGTGCGACCCCGACGAGGGAAGACATGCACGATGGTGAATTGATTATCCCGCCCGACGCACTGGCCGATCCGGAGGCCTTCGAACTGCTGCGTCTATGGGCCGCGAATGAACAGCTGCACGTGAGCATCAATCGCGATCTGGGTGGCGGTGCAGAGGACTTCGGCGAACTGCTTGCGGATCTGTTCGAGCATGCTTCGCGGATGTACGCACAGCGCGATGGCATGCCGCTCGCGCAATGTCGCACGCTGATGCTGGATGACTTCTTGCGACGCGTTGCCGACCCGAGCGGTCGGCAAGAGGGAGCGCTGCCAGTCGAGCACTAGCGGCGCCGTGCAAGGCCCTTGTTGCGCGATCGCGCGTCCCGGGCAAGCCTCTATTGACTGCGATGACTCGGTTAGCAGTGCGCCGGGCACGGACGCATCGCCGTGCTGCCTTTTGGATACCATCGACGCTGGCTTTCTCGCCCAAGGGCAAAGATCCTGGCGTCACTGGCCTTCCCGACCAACACCTGATGAGAGCGTCCTGATGAGAGTGTCATGCAGCGAGATCTGATTCTGTATCCCAAAGACGATAACGGCGACACGCTCTGGCATATCGCACAGCAAGGTGTCGACCTTTCAAAGCCGCGGGAAATCGCTTTTTCGGTGGTCTTCCCCAGCAAGGAATCGGCGCTGGAGTTCTCGGTGAAGATGCTTCGCTTCGAGCAGAAAGTCCGCTGCTGTCATTACCCGGAAAATACGGCGTTTCCCATGGATGTGACGGTGTATCCGACCATGGTGCCGTCGTACAAGGCGATTTCGGCGTTCGAGGAAGACCTGGCAGCCGAGGCCAAGCCCTTGGACGGCTTGAACGATGGATGGGAATTCTTCGGGGACGCGAAGGACGCCTGAGCGCTCGGCCAGTTCGAGGACTGCACGGCGTGCAGATCCTCCTATCAGCGCTTTCGCATCAGCGCGCTGACTGCGGCACACGTCGCAGCTGCGTCACGTCGTAGCCCATCGCCGCGATACGCTCGACCGCTTGCTGATAGTCGGCATCGGAGACCTGCGGGGTGCGCGCCATGTACCAGACGTAGTCGCGCTTGCTGCGCGCCACGATGGTCTGCGTATAGGCTGCGTCCCGCCAGGCGATCACGTACTCGGCCTTGAACGGCCAGAAGAACTGCATGCGCCAGAGCGCGCCATTGCCTTCCTTCGCCACCTGGCCGATCGGATGCATCGATTTGAGCGGCGCCTGGAAGCTGCCCTTGCGAAAGGTGAAGGTGGTCTGGATGCGACCATCCGGTCGCAGCGCGTAGCTCTCCACCGCGTCGTAGGCGCTGCGCTCGGGCCGGGTCGGAATATGCGCAATCACATACCAGTCGCCCATGAAGCGCGGCACATCAACGGTGTCTGCGCGGGGCAGGGCAGCGCGTGAATCGCTTGCGCCAGCACTGCCGTGGACCGCGAGCGTGAGTAACAACAGCATCGAACTACGTCGCATGGCACTTCTACCTAAGAGGGCACGTCTCAGCAATACGTAGGTGCACTGCGTCTGGATGCGAGCCCATGCGATGTAGCTCCGGCCTGGGGGCAAGACTGGCCTTAGTGCGTGCGACATGTCGGTGCCGTTTGCCGAGTCATCTGCGTTCAAGAGCCAAATAAAGAGCCACTCAAACGCCGGAAACGCCCAATTTATGCCGTGAGTATTGTTCAACCCTCAGCCGCCGTGATGACGACAAGGTGCGCTGAAGCATCGAGCTGAAAGGACGTTTCTTCCACCGTCAGCTGCCCAGCGATCACTGACTCGAGGGATGTCGGCGGGCGGTTTCCCAACGGCACTCACCAAGGCGATACCGCGTCTTCCCCATACGGGTAAATCGTCGCGATCGTTCCATCTGCAGCATGTTCCAGCGGTGCCATCTTGATGCTGCGCAGATGCGTCTGGCCGCCCGAAAGCACGCTGTCGTGATAGAACAGATACCACTGCTCCTGGAACAAGCAGATGGAGTGATGCGTGGTCCAGCCGACCACCGGTGCGAGCAGCACGCCCTGGTAGTTGAACGGGCCGTAGGGTGAGTCGCTGGTGGCGTAGCAAATCTGGTGGGTGTCGCCGGTGGAATACGACAGGTAGTACCGACCTGCATGTTGGTGGACCCAGGGACCTTCGAAGAAGCGGCGGGCGTGGTCGTCTGCGCGCAGCGGGGCGCCGTGTTCGTCGAGGATGACGACTTCGCGGCTGGGTTCGGCCAGTTCGGTCATGTGCGCGTGCAGGCGCGCCACGCGCGGGCCAAGTGCGGGTGCCTCGCCCACCGGTTCCTGATGCGTCTGCGCGTAGACATTGTCGCGGTAGTGCTGCAGCTGGCCGCCCCAGATGCCGCCGAAGTACAGGTAATGCGCGCCGTCGTCGGCGGCGAGTACGGCCGGGTCAATCGAGTAGGTTCCGGCGATGGGCTGCGGCTCGGCGACGAACGGGCCTTCGGGGCGATCGCCCACCGCCACGCCGATCTGGAATATGCCGTCGGCGCGTTTTGCGGGGAAGTACAGATAAGTCTTGCCGTTGCGTTGTGCCGCATCCGGTGCCCACATCTGCCGCTGCGCCCAGGGCACATCGCGCACATGCAGCACTTGCCCGAGGTCTTCCACCGCCGCACCTGGATGCGCCATGCGCAACACGTGGTAGTCGGCCATGTCGAAATGCGAGCCGTCGTCGCTGAAGGCCACGCCGGCATCGAGGTCGTGCGAGGGATAGATATACAGCGCACCGTCGAATACATGTGCGGACGGGTCGGCGGTGTAGAGGTGGGTGACCAGCGGTGCGGAAATGGCGGTGCGCGCCAGCGCCTGCAGATTAGCGGCTTGCAGTTCATCGGACATGCGCGTACCTGTGCATGAAGTGGGAGGGGAGGTCAGACAGTGGCGAACGGGGCGGCCTGTCGGCGCATGCCCAGTTCGTGCTCGATGCGGGTTTCCAGCGCCTTGTCGATTTCGTACAGCGCCAGCAATGCAGTGCCGAGCAGGAACGGAAGCGAGGCGTACACGCTGATGGACAGGCGGATGCCGTTGGTGACGGCCGCGCCTTGCTGCGGCAGTGCTGCGTCATAGCCATAAAACGCCAGGATGCCGGCGACCAGTGCGCCGCCTACGCTCAGTCCGATCTTCAAGCCGCACAACATCGCCGAGAAGATGATGGCGGTGGCGCGGCGGTGGTTCTTCCACTCCGAGTAATCGGCCACATCGGCGATCATGGCCCACAGCAACGGGATGGTGATGCCGTAGAAATACCCATGCAGGACGTAGGAAGCGAACACCCAGCCGATCGCATTCGGTGGGTATAGATAGAACGCCAGCAGGAACAGCGTGGAGATCAGCAGCGCGCCGCCGAAGACATTGCGCTTGCCAAAGCGGTCGGCCAGGCGTTTGGAAAAACCGATGCCCACGATCATCGCCAGGATGCCGCCGGCGCTGAACACGCTAAATGCGGAAGTCGGCGCGTCCTGTGGCCACTGCAACGCGCTCATGCCGGCGCCAGTCAGGACGCTGTTAATGCCGGCGATGAAGCGGTTGAACCCGGCGTGGTCGAGAAACTGCGTCAACGCATTCGCGTCGAGGTAGTACTTGAAGTAGTAGATGTACATCCCGCCCTTCATCGCCAGATTGATGAAGACCAGGATGGTGAGCGCCAGCATCACCAGCCAGGGCTTGTTGCGGACCAGATCGGTCAGGTCCTGGCGCACGCTGTTGCGTTGTTCGCTGATCGGCAGCACCCGCTCGCGCGTGGTGAAGAAGGTGATCAGAAAGCACAGCGTGCCGATCGCCGCGAACAGCGCCATGGTGTTGCGAAAGCCCTGCGCCTTGTCGCCATTGCCCAGAATCAAGACCAACGGCAGCAACAGCACCTGGATGATGAACTGCGCAAAGGTCACCGCCAGAAAGCGATACGCCGACAAGCTGTTGCGCTGCTCCATGCTGCCGGTGAGCACGCCGCTCAAGGCCGAGTACGGCAGGTTGTTGGCGACGTACACCAGCATCAGCAAGGTGTAGGTGGCAAAGGCGTAGGCGATCTTGCCCTGCTCGCCGAGCGTGGGCGTATTGAAGGCGGCCAGCGACAACGCCCCGAAAGGCAGTGCGGTCCACAGGATCCACGGGCGGAACTTGCCCCAGCGGGTGCGCGTGCGATCGGCCAAGATACCGATGACCGGCGTAAACACGAACGCGCCCAGCATGCCGACCACAAAGATCAGCGTCGCTGCCACGCTGGCAGGTATGCGGAACACATCGGTGTAGAAGAACGCCAGGAAAGTGACCAGCGTCTGGAAGATCAGATTGGCGGCCAGGTCGCCCAGGCTATAGCCGATCTTTTCGCGCAAGGAGAGCTGCTGTGACCGATCGTTCATGAGATGGGACGGACTCGAAGAATGCTGCGGAAAACGCCGCGGCGCGCATTGCGCCATCGGTCGCCGCTGGGAGGAACGGCGACCGATGACGACAACACTCAAAAGGTACCGCGGATGCCGAGCATGACGGTGCGCCCGGGCTCATACAGGTCGTAGGTGGCGTTGGGCCAGGCGAAGGTCGTGCGCAACGGTTCGTTGGTGATATTGGTGACGTTGAGCGTGATCTGCGGCTTGGACGGCAGCCAATCCAGTGCGTAGCTCGCCGACATATCGAGCTGGCCGCGCGCATCGGCGTTGAGGCGCGCATACGGAATGCCGTTCTGGTTTGCGCCGGAGATCACCATGTCGTCGTTCCAGGTGTAGGACAGGCGGATCGAGGCTGCGTCCTTTTCCCAGTAGACGGTGCCGTTCCAGAGGTTGGGTGCGACACCGACGGCCACCGCCGGCACGCCTTCGCCTTCGGACTGCTGGTTGACGTGGGTGTAGTTGAGGCTGAAACCCAGGCCGTCGAACAGCTTGTCCAGCGGCTGCACCCAGATGGCCTCGGTGCCGCGGATATTGAGCACACCATCGGCATTGACCTGCGTCTGCACATCCACGGTGGCCGCATTGGGGCCGCCGCGCTGGGCCAGGCCGGCCTGCTGGATCGGCAATAGCGTGTCGTAGTTCACGCCCAGGTCGTTGAACGGAATGCGGCGGATGCCGTTGACGGTGAAGCCGGTGATGCGCTTGTTGAACAGGGTCAGGCCCACATAGCCTTCGCCGCCGGTGTACCACTCGCCGCCGAAATCCACATTGGTCGACAGATACGGCTTGAGGTTCGGATTGCCCTGCGTGGCGGTCTGCGCGGAAGGGTCGCTGAAGTTGGTGTTGGGCAGCATCGCGCTGGGATCGGGGCGGGTCAGCGTGCGCGAGCTGGACAGGCGCATGACCACCTTGTCGGCCACGTCCCATGCCACGTTGAACGAGGGCAGGGTTTCCTTGTAATCCGAATCCAGCACCTGCACGCTGCGGACGCCATTGATGGTGACCGGGCCGGTAATGGTCTGGTCGGTGGTCACATAGCGCACGCCGGCGTTGAAGCGCATGGTGCGGTTCCAGACATCGGCTTCCGCATTGGTCTCGATGTAGAAGCCCAGATTTTTTTCGCGGATGCCGCCGGTCGAAGCGCCGGTGTTGGCCGAGTTGCTCTCCGGTGCGGCATCGCGCAGCGCGTAGTAGTTGGTGTCGGCCAGGAAGCGGGAGAAGTCGGCAGTGATGAAACCGCCTGGGCCGGGTTTCAGATAGCTGGCCAGGGCCGCGTTCGGGATTGCCGAGCCGGCGCCGCCGTTGCACACGTTGCCGCCATTGCCGCGGCACACCACCTGTTCCCAGGCGGTGCTGTTGTCGAAGCCACGGATGGTGCGCTCGGCCATGTCGTAGGACGCGCCGATCTTGACGTTGCGCTTGTCCTCGCCGAACTGCAGATCAGCGCGCGCGCCGCGCGTTTCGGTCTGGCGCTTTTCGTTCTGGATATTGACCCGGCCACCCGTCCAGCCCCAGCCCAGGTTGGGGTCGTTGAGATCGAGCGGGCTGGTGATGCTGGGGCGGTCGCCGCCTTCGTTGCGGTAGTCCACGGTGGTGAACGGCGAGGTGACCAGGATGCTGGGCGATTCGCGTGCGAGCCAGCTACGGGTGGCATTGGCCTGCACATTGAGCTTGATGTCCTGCTCGGCGCCAAACAGCAGTTCCGCACCGGGATTGACGCTCCAGAACTTGACGTTTTCGTGGTACGGGCGCGCTTCCAAAAAGTACTGCGCGTTGGCGAAGGTGGCGCTGGTCACCACGTTGTTCTGATCCAGCTGCATGCCGAGCGGAATCATGTTGCCGTTGCGGCCGATCAGATTCATGCTGATCCGCTCGGTGGTGCGCTCGGCTTCGGAGTACAGCGTGTCCAGGTAAAAATGCATGCTGTCGGAAGGGCGCCATTCCAGCGACATCACCGATGCATCGCGGTCGCGATCGCCACTCATGTAGACGCTGCGGCCCAGACGCGGGATCAGCGCGTCGCTGATCTGGTCGATGCTCAGGCCCGGGTTGCGCGCCAGCAGCCAGGCGGCGTCGATGGTCTCGCCGGTGGTGAGGCCGCTGCCGGCAGTGGCGGGCACAGTGTCTGGAACGCGCCAGTTGCCGCCGCCATTGACGTTGCACGCCGCCGGTTGGTTGGTGGCTGGCGTTCCTGCCGGCGGCGCGAGACCGCACTGGGTGTAGGTGAGGCCGGGGTTGGTCCAGCCCACGCTCTCGAAACCGCGCACGCCGAGTTTGCTGCGGACCGACGCCACACCGAACAGTGCACCGAAGGTGCCTGCTTCATTGGTCCAGCTGCCCATCAAAGCGCCGCGTGGGGTAGTTTTTTCGCTGGTGCTGTTCCAGTCGGCCTGCGCCTGATAGGTGAAGTGCACGCCGGGGCGGTCGAACGGGCGCGCGCTGCGCATGTCCACCACACCGGAAACGCCGCCTTCGAGCATGCTCGCGGTGGGTGTCTTGCTCACCGTGAGCTGGGTGAAGAATTCGGTGGGGAACAGATTCAGATCGACTTCGCGGTTCTGGTTCTGCGCATTCAGGCCGATCGAGGCGGTAGCGATGCTGGCGCCGTTGAGCGTGGTCTTGGTGAAGCTGGTGCCCAGGCCGCGGATGGCGATATTGAGACCTTCGCCATTGACGTCGCGCGCCAGCTGCACGCCGGGAATGCGGTTGAGCGACTCGGCGATATTCATGTCCGGAAACTTGCCGATGTCTTCGGCAAACACCGTGTCGGCAAAGCCGACCGAATCGCGCTTGGCGTCGGTGGAGAACTGGATGCTGCGTCGGTAGCCGGACACGGTGACGGTATCCAGCTGGGTCACCGCATCGTTATTGCCGGCAGTGGCTGGCGGGGTTTGCGCCGTGCTCTGGGCATCGGCGGACTGTGCCCAGGCGGCGGTGCTGGACATGCCCAGCAGGATGGATCCCAACGCGCAGGACAACGCGGTTCGTGCGTAGCTGTTCTTCACCGTAATCCCTTCCCTAACAGGTAGCAGATGTCCCACGCATCGCCCCTGCGCAGGGAGTGCCGCTGCCGTTGCGCGGCGCGACGATGGTGCGATGGGGGAGACGGACGATCAGTGCATTTGATGTTAGCGCTAACAAATTCGGAACATCACGCTGCAGGGCAGCATAGATGCGTGCACGCGCCGGCAGGTCGCCGGCCAACCCACGCCGTCGCGCCGGACGCGCTTGCGTACGGAGGCGCAGTGCTGCACTGCGCGATGGATTTATCGCGATGCCGTGGTAATGGTAGCGCTATCATCCGTGGCACAAGGCCACCTTCGTGCAGGTGCAGTGGTCGATGAATCGAACCGAAGAACACGGCAGCGACGGACCCGATCGGCACCTGATGGGTGCACGCTTGCAGGACATCGGCCAATCCGCGCAGGAAGCCGGCGCGCTGGCGCGCCCGCATAGGCCACGCGCATGAGCGAGGTGCCCGCCGCGGCCCCGGGGGCCGCAACGGCAAGGCTCGGCCGGGTGCGTTGGCGGGTCTGCGCCCTGCTGCTGGCCGCCACCACCATCAACTATGTGGACCGCCAGGTACTGGGCGTGCTGGCGCCGTTCCTGCAGACGCAGATCGGTTGGAACGAAATCCAGTACGGCTATATCGTCACCGCATTCCAGGCGGCGTATGCGCTGGGCTTGCTGTGCAGCGGTGCGGTGATCGACCGCTTCGGCACTCGGCTCGGCTATGCGCTGGCGATCGGCCTGTGGAGCCTGGCGGCGATGGGGCATGCCTTGGCCACCAGCGTGGTGGGGTTTGCGATTGCGCGGTTTTTCCTGGGCCTTGGCGAATCGGGCAATTTTCCTGCAGCGCTCAAGACGGTGGCCGAATGGTTCCCGCGCCGTGAGCGCGCGCTGGCCACCGGCATCTTCAATTCCGGCTCCAATATCGGGGCCATTGTTGCCCCATTGTTGGTGCCGTTGATTGCCACCGCCTGGGGCTGGCAGGCGGCATTCCTGTTCACCGGCGTGCTCAGTGCAACCTGGTTGGCGGTGTGGTGGTTCAGCTATCACCCGCCCGAGCAGCAACCCCGGTTGTCTGCCGCAGAACTTGCGCACATCCGCAGCGATGCGCATGAGCCGGTGCAGCGCCGGTTGTCGTGGTTACAGGTGCTGCAGCATCGGCAAGCCTGGGCGTTTGTGCTGGGCAAGTTCATCACCGACCCGATCTGGTGGTTCTTCCTGTTCTGGCTGCCGAAGTTCCTGCACGCCGAATATGGCCTGAGCTTGCTGCAATTGGGCGTGCCCTTGATCGTGATCTTCGTGCTGGCCGACATCGGCAGCATTGCCGGTGGTTGGGTGGCCGGGCGTTTCATCGCACGTGGCTGGAGCGTCAATCGCGCACGCAAGACCGCGATGCTGATCTGCGCGATTTCCGTCGTGCCCATCGTCTTTGCCGCACGCGCCGACAACCTGTGGCTGGCGGTCGCGCTGATCGGGCTGGCCACCGCCGCCCATCAGGGCTGGTCGGCGAATCTGTTTACGCTGCCTTCGGACATGTTTCCGCGCCACGCGGTTGCCACGGTGGTGGGCATCGGCGGCTTTGCCGGTGCGGTGGGCGGCATGCTGATCGCCACCTTCATCGGCTTTCTGTTGCAAGCCACCGGCAGCTATGTGCCGGTATTTCTGATGGCAGGCTCTGCCTACCTGCTGGCCTTGGTCGTCGTGCACACGCTGGTGCCGCGGCTGGAGCCGGCGCAGTTGCCTGTCGATCCAGCGCCGACATCGTCCTGAGGTGAGCCTATGCATATGCGCGCAGTAGCACTGGGGTTATTGATGGCGGCGGGCATGGCCGCGCCAACCCACGCGGCACCGCTGGCAGCGGCGGCGTCCAAATTCCTCGGAAGTGCGTACGGCGCGCAGCAGGCGCCGGGGTTTGCGCAGTACTGGAACAAGCTCACCCCGGAAAACGGAGGCAAATGGGGCAGTGTGGAGGCGGTGCGCGACCAGATGGACTGGAGCACGCTGGATGCGGCATACCGGTTTGCCCAGGCCAATCAGATGCCATTCCAGATGCATGTCATGGTGTGGGGCAACCAGCAGCCGGAATGGATCAAGACCTTGCGGCCGGCCGAGCAGCGCCGCGAGATCGAGCAATGGTTTGCCGCCGTTGCGCAGCGCTACCCGGAGATCGCGCTGCTGGAGGTGGTGAACGAGCCACTCAACGACCCGCCCAGCAAGGCCGATACCGGCGGCGGCAATTATCTGCAGGCGCTGGGGGGTAACGGCGATAGCGGCTGGGAATGGGTGCTGCAATCGTTTCGGCTTGCGCGCCAGCATTTTCCCAACACCAAGTTGATGATCAACGACTACAGCATCACCAATAGCGCGCAGGCCACACAGAAGTATTTGCAGATCGTGCGGCTGCTGCAGCGTGAGAACCTGGTCGATGCGATCGGGGTGCAGGAGCATGCCTTCGAGACCACGCCGGAGGTGGCGATGTCGGTACATCGCGACAATCTGGATGCGTTGGCCGCCACGGGCCTGCCGATCTACATCACCGAGTTCGATCTGGACGGGCCGACCGATGCGCAGCAACTGGCCGACTATAAGCGTGTGTTTCCGGTGTTCTGGGAACACCCGGCAGTGCATGGCCTCACCCTGTGGGGCTTTCGGCCCGGCTTGTGGCGCGACAAGGAAGCTGCCTACCTGATCCGCGCCGACGGCACCGAACGTCCCGCGCTCACGTGGCTGCGCGACTACGTTGCAGCCCATCCCGGCACACCTACGCCATGACAATCGCTCATGCTCGCCGCGCGCACAGGCGTTTGCGTGGTGTCCTGACCTTATGCCGATGCCCGCACGTCATCGTGTTGGCTGCATGCACCAAGTGGCAAGTAGCCGCGCTGATCGTGCTGGCCACTGCCGCACATCAAGGCGGGTGGAGGAGTTTTTCTACGCTGCTTGCTGACCTGCCTGCCTGTCACGCAGTTGCAACAGTCGCCGGCCTCGGCACCATGGTGCTCGCACCGCTCATTGGTTTCGTTTTGCAGGCCATCGGCAGCTACATTTCGATATTTTTTTACGGTGGGTGCGGCCTACAGTCGGGCGCTGGCGGTGGTGCACCGCCTGGTGCCACGACGCAGCCGGCGCGAGTGGAGCAACCGGCCTAGACGCGGTTCCAGGTGTCTGCGCACTTGGCGTCGATCCGACACACGTCAGCGCACCTGCTCCTTTCCGTAGCTGCCTTGCTCACTTATCGAGGATGCCAACATGTTGAAACTCCGTTATCCGCTCACGCTTGTGCTGTTGCTGGGCGCGTATGCGTCCGCTGTTGCCGGGCCCATCGCTGCCGGCAAGCAGCGCGTCCTGGGCAGCGCCTACAGCCCGCAGCAAGCGCAGGGCTTCACCAACTACTGGAACGCCGACGTGCCTGAAAATGCGGGCAAATGGGGCAGCGTCGAAGCCGTGCGCGGCCAGATGAACTGGGGCCCGCTCGACGAGGCTTACCAGCTGGCCAAGCGCAACCATATGCAGTTCCAGTTCCATGTCGGGCTCTGGGGTGCCCAGCAGCCGACGTGGGTGCGCAACCTGCCGCCAAACGAGCAGCTTGCGGCGATCGAGCACTGGTTTGCCGCGATTGCGCAGCGCTACCCCGACATCGACTTGATGCAGGTGGCCAACGAGACGCTGCCGGGTCACAACCAGCCGGACAATCGCCGCAGCGATACGGGCAACTATCTGCGGGCACTGGGCGGCACCGGGGCGACCGGCGTGGACTGGGTGCTTGAGGCATTCCGCCTGGCACGCAAGTATTTCCCCCATACCAAGTTGATGATCAACGACTACAACGTCACCGAGTACAACGACCAAGCCAGGCAGTATCTGCACACCATTCAGCTGCTGCAGCAAGAACACCTGATCGATGCGATCGGCATCCAGGGGCACCTGTCGAGCAACGGCCCCTCAGTTTCGGTGCAGCGCGCCAACCTCGACCTGTTGGCGTCCACCGGACTGCCGATCTACATCACCGAGTTCGACCTGGATGGGCGTACCGACGCTCAGCAGTTGGCAGCCTGGCAGCGTTTCTTCCCGATGTTCTGGGAGCATCCGGCTGTGCGTGGCGTGAACGTGTGGGGTTTCCGTCACGGTCTATGGCGTGAAAATGAAGGTGCGTATCTGATCAATTACGACGGCAGCGAACGCCCGGCCTTGACCTGGCTACGCAGCTACGTTGCCAGCAGGCCCTGACCGGGCTTCCTTCTCATTGTCCATAGGGCTGATATCGATCATGCGTTCTTCCGTGTTGTCCTTGCATCCCGATCGTTTGCTGCCGGCCGATCCCGGCACGCGCGCGATCGCCCGCCGCCTGTACGCACAGGTTGCAACGCTGCCGATCATCAGCCCGCATGGCCACACCGACCCGGCCTGGTTCGCCACCAATGCACCGTTTGCCAACGCCACCGAACTGTTGTTGGTGCCGGACCATTATGTATTCCGCATGTTGTACAGCCAGGGCATCGACCTCGATGCCCTGGGCATCCCGCGCGCAGATGGAACCCGCGCAGCAGTCGACCCGCGTGCGGCATGGCGCGTGTTTGCCGAGCACTACACGTCGTTGCGCGGCACGCCGTCGGCGCTATGGCTCAATCATGTGTTCCATGATGTCTTCGATTTGCGTATCCGTCTCGATGCCGGCACCGCCGATCACTATTACGACCACATCACCGCCGCGCTGAGAACGCCGGCATTCCTGCCGCGTGCGCTGTTCGAGCGCTTCAATATCGAGGTGATCGCCACCACCGAATCGCCGCTGGATCGGCTGCAGCACCATGCGGCCATTGCCGCCAGCGGTTGGCAGGGACGGGTGGTGACGGCGTATCGCCCTGACCCGGTCGTGGACCCGGAGCACGAGCAGTTTGCCGGCGCGCTGCAGCAGTTCGGCGCGCTCACCGGTGAGGACGTGCTCACCTGGGATGGCTACCTGCGTGCGCATCGGCAACGGCGTGCGTTCTTTGCCGCGCATGGCGCCACCTCGACCGATCACGGGCACCCCAGCGCCGCGACCGCCGATCTGTCACCAGCCGAAGCGCAGCGCCTGTTCGATACGGTGGTGCGCGGTGCGGCCACGCCGGAGCAGGCCGAACTGTTTCGCGCGCAGGTGCTGACCGAAATGGCGGCGATGAGCCTTGACGACGGCCTGGTGATGCAGCTGCATCCGGGCTGCTTCCGCAATCACAATCGGCAGCTGTTCGGGCAGTACGGACGCGACAAGGGCGCCGACATTCCGATGCGCACCGACTACGTGCATGCGTTGAAGCCCCTGCTGGATCGGCATGGCAACGACCCGCGCCTGCGCCTGATCGTGTTCACCCTGGACGAAACCAGCTACAGCCGCGAGCTGGCGCCATTGGCCGGGCATTACCCCTCCCTGCTGCTCGGCCCGGCGTGGTGGTTCCATGATGCGCCGGAGGGCATGTGGCGCTTTCGCGAGCAGACCCTGGCCAGCGCCGGCTTCTACAACACCGTGGGCTTCAACGACGATACCCGCGCATTCCTGTCCATTCCCGCGCGGCACGATGTGGCGCGGCGCGTGGACAGCGCCTTCCTGGCCAAACTCGTTGCCGAGCACCGGCTGGAAGAGGACGAGGCAACCGAGGTGGCAATCGACCTGGCCTACCGCCTACCCAAGCAAGCGTACAACTTGTGAGGTGGCGTAAACGGAGGGCGGCAGTGCCGAGGCGTGCGCACGCGGCGCCACTGCATCCTTCGCAGCGGCAGGATCGGTGAACTGATGCGTGCACACGCCAAGCACAACGTCACACGAGCGCTGCGCGCAGGTTATGCAGTACGTGCCTGCACGGGGCTTTTCTGGCTCTGCAGTGCATGGCCCATCATCGCAGCACCGCACGCTGCCAGCGACGCCTCGCGCGAACGTATTTCGCTGGATGCGCAGTGGCGCTTTCATCGTGGCGACCCGCCCGCAAACCAGGAAATCCTGGACTACGATGTGCGCCCGCAGGTGGTGCGCAGCAGCGATGGCAGGGTGGCCGATGCGCAGCCGGAACAAGCGCAGCTCATCGATGCGCCCGCCGTGCGCGTGCTCAAGCCGTGGATCCTGCCCACCGCCAACGGTTTGATCGCAGACCCGGCCCAACGGCACATACGCCCTCCAGGCAATCCGGGCAGCACGGTGGCGTATGTGCAGCCGCACTTCGACGACAGCGCATGGGAAACCGTGGACCTGCCGCATGACTGGGCCATTGCCGGGCCGTTCCTGGCAGATGGGCCTTACGGTGGCATGGGTCGGTTGCCGAGCTGGGGCATCGGCTGGTATCGCAAGAGCCTGGACATCCCGGCCAGCGATCGCGGCCGCGCGATGTTTCTGGATCTCGATGGTGCGATGTCTTACGCCACGGTCTGGCTCAACGGCAAGCTTGTCGGCGGCTGGCCGTACGGTTACAGCTCCTGGCGCGTGGATCTGACGCCGTATGTGATTGCAGGCAAGCGCAATCAACTGGTCATTCGCCTGGATAACCCGCCCGAGTCGGCGCGTTGGTATCCGGGCGGCGGGCTGTATCGCAACGTGTGGCTGACCAAAGCGGCGCCGTTGCATATCGCGCACTGGGGCACGCAGCTGACCACGCCGCACGTCTCGGCCGATGCGGCGCAGGTGCAGCTGACCGTCACCTTGGACAACGCCGCCCGCGGCGCAACCCAGGCGCAGGTGCGCACAGCGATTTATCTGCTCGACGATGCAAGCGACCGGCCCAGTGGCGAAGCGGTCGCGCGCATTCCAGCGCAGCCCATCAGCGTCCCTGCCGGCGGCACGGCGCAGGTGCAAGGCAGCACCCGGATCGATGCCCCGCGCCTGTGGGGGCCTCCACCCACGCAGCACCCGCATCGCTATGTGGCCGTCACCGAGGTCGACCAACAGGGACGCGTGGTGGACCGCTACGAAACCCGCTTCGGCATTCGCAGCATCGTGTTCGACGCCGACAAGGGCCTACTGGTCAACGGCGAGCACGTGCCGATCCGCGGGGTGAACAATCATCACGACCTGGGCGCGCTCGGTGCAGCGTTCAACAGGCGCGCCGCCGAGCGACAGTTGCAATTGCTGCAGCAGATGGGCGCCAACGCCATCCGCATGAGCCATAACCCGCCTGCGCCCGAATTGCTCGACCTGACCGACCGCATGGGTCTGCTGGTGGTGGATGAGGTGTTCGACAGTTGGGAGATGAAGAAGACCCCGCTGGACTTTCATCTGGTGTTTCCGCAGTGGCATGCCGCCGATCTGCGCGCGATGCTGCGCCGCGACCGCAACCACCCCTCGGTGATGCTGTGGAGCGTGGGCAACGAGGTTGGCGAGCAATACACCGGCCAACAGGGCGCGGCGATTGCGCGCGCGCTGCGCGCCATCGTGCATGCAGAAGACCCGACGCGCCCGGCCACGGTGGCGATGAACTACGCCTCGCCCGAGATGCCGCTGCCCGCTGCGCTGGATGTCGTCAGCCTCAATTACCAGGGCGAAGGCATCCGCGATGCAGCCGAGTTCGAGGGTACCGAGCGCATCCGTAAACCGCCGCAATACCCCGCGTTCCATGCACGGTTTCCACACAAGGCCATTGTCAGCAGCGAGACTGCCTCGGCACTGAGCAGTCGTGGCGTGTACCTGTTTCCGGTCACTGCGGACAACAGCGCACCGGTACGCGATGGCCGTGGCGGCGATTCGGTGGCGCATCAGGTCAGCGCGTACGAACTGCATGCGGTGGACTTTGGCTCCAGCGCGGACAAGGTGTTCGCTGCGTTGGATCAACATCCTTACGTGGCCGGTGAGTTCGTCTGGACCGGGTTCGATTACCTGGGCGAGCCCACCCCGTATTACAGCTCGCGCAGTTCCTACTCGGGCATCTTCGATCTGGCCGGCTTCCCGAAGGACCGTTACTGGCTCTATCAGTCGCGCTGGCGTCCGGAACTGCCGGTGGCGCATCTGCTGCTGCATTGGAGCTGGCCAGGGCGCGAAGGACAGGTCACGCCCGTGCATGTGTTCACCTCCGGCGACGAGGCCGAACTCTTCGTCAACGGCGTTTCGCAGGGGCGCAAGCGCAAGGCGCCACGGCAGTACCGGCTACGCTGGGACGCGGTGGTGTACCAGCCGGGCGAATTGCGGGTG
The DNA here is from genome assembly GCF_041475725.2 of Xanthomonas sp. NCPPB 1754. NCBI lineage: Bacteria > Pseudomonadati > Pseudomonadota > Gammaproteobacteria > Lysobacterales > Lysobacteraceae > Xanthomonas > Xanthomonas sp. NCPPB 1754. Next base: position 4,888,136 of record NZ_CM192982.1, on the reverse strand, counting down.
CAGGCCTACAAGGACGGCAAGCCGTGGGCCAGCGAGCGCGTGCAGACGGCAGGCCGCGCCGCGCGCATGCAGCTGACGCCGGATCGGGGCAGTATCCGCGGCGACGGACAGGACCTGAGCTTCATCACCGTGCGCCTGCTCGATCGCGACGGACGTCCCGCACCGACCGCGGGCGACCGCCTGCGCTTCCGCATCGAAGGTCCTGGCGAGTTGGTGGCCACCGACAACGGCGACCCCACCGATCTGGAAACGTTCGCTGCGTCGCAACGTCATGCCTTCAACGGGCTGTGCCTGGCGATCGTGCGTGCCAAGGCCGGGGCGCGTGGCACGATCACCGTGCATGTGGAATCGGACACGTTGCAAGCCGCACAGACCCAGGTGGCGGTGCAGTGATGCGATCCAGTGCAATCGAAACCTGTGACCTCTCAACGGACCTGCCCATGCACATCAACCGCGCCAACCTCACCAAACGCCTGGGATTGCTGATCGCCGGCCTCAGTGCAGTGTGCACGCTGCAGGCCCTGGCCGCATGCGGGACGCCCGGCACCTCGCTCAAGCAGGCGTATGCGCAAGGGTTTCTGCTGGGGACTGCCGTCAATGCCGATATCGTCTCCGGCAAGGACGCAGCCTCCGCTGCGTTGGCGGCCTGTCACTTCAATGCGGTGACCGCGGAAAACGTGATGAAGGCCGAAGTGGTGGCGCCGCGTCGTGGGGTGCAGGATTTCAGTGCAGCCGATGCATTCGTGGCCTACGCACAGCGCAATCGGCAGTTCGTGGTCGGTCACACCCTGGTCTGGCACAACCAGACACCGGAGTGGTTCTTCACCACCGCCGATGGTCGGCCCAATACGCCGGCACAGCAGCTGGAACGCATGCGTGCGCATATCGCAGCGGTGGCCGGGCGTTACACGGGCAAGGTGCAAGCCTGGGATGTGGTCAACGAAATCATCGACGAAGACGGCAGTTACCGTTCGACCAACTGGGTACAGCGCGTGGGCGACGGCGACACCGTGGTCCGCAATGCCTTCACCTTCGCACAGCGCTATGCACCGGATGCGCAGCTCTACTACAACGATTTCAATGCATGGCGGCCGGCCAAGCGTGATGGCATCGTGCGCATGGTCAAGATGCTGCAGCAGGCCGGTGTCCGTATCGATGGCGTGGGCATGCAAGGCCATTGGGGGCTGAACTACCCCAGCTTGCGCGACATCGAGGACGCGATCGATGCGTACGCTGCGCTTGGCGTCAAGGTCATGATCACCGAGCTGGACATCGATGTGTTGCCGCTCACCAAGGAAGGCCAGATCATCGGCACCGGCATGGCGCACAAGCAGTTTCAGCTGCCGGAATTCAAGCGCTTTCTCGACCCCTATCGCGATGGTTTGCCTGCCGACGTGCAGGCGCAATTGCGCGACCGGTATGCCGAGCTGTTCGCGCTGTTCTGGCGCAAGCGCGACAAGATTGCGCGCGTCAGCGTGTGGGGCGTCAGCGATGACATGTCGTGGAAAAACGATTACCCGGTACCTGGGCGCACCAACTATCCGCTGCTGTTCGATCGCAATCATCAACCCAAGCCGGCGTTGGATGCGGTGTTGGCCGTGCCCACCGCAACCGCTGCACGCTAGCGGCTGCCGGCCCAAGAGCTGCTGACCACCACGCCCGGGCACAGGCGAGCACGGCCGATGTTCGGTGCGGCATGGATGGCTCGAAACACCGCATTCCTGCGTGCCGTGCACCTCATAGATGCATGCGCGCGATGCATTGGTGGCCGCTATGCGCAGTCGCCTGCACACGCATGATGGCATCATGCCCCCAACCATGAGACAGGACTGACCGATGCGCTTGCCGTCTTATCTGCTGTTGGCCGTGCCGTTGCTGGCGGTGCTTGCTGCCTGCACCAAGCAGACTCCACCGACGCCGCGTTTTGCGGCCATCGGCCAGCTGCAGACATTCGACCGCCGCTTCGGTGATGTGGTGGCAAGCGATGCGCGCATCGAGAAGCTCACCGAAGGCTTCACCTGGTCCGAAGGCCCGGCATGGGTACGCAAGGGAGGCTATCTGTTGTTTACGGATGTGCCGGAAAACAAGCTGTATCGCTGGTCCGAACAGGCCGGCCTGTCGGTCCTGCTCTCGCCCTCCGGCTACACCGGCCCGGAACTGCCCACGCTGCGCGAAGCCGGCGCCAATGGTCTGTACGCCGAGCCCGACGGCACGGTGCTGCTAGCCGATTCCGGCACGCGCATCCTGGCCAGGCTCGATCCGGTCACGCGCAAGAAGACACCGCTTGCGACTGCCTTCGAGGGCCACCGCTTCAACAGCCCCAACGATGTCGTGCGGCGCAGCGATGGCGTGGTGTTCTTCACCGACCCGCCGTACGGGTTGAAGGATCTGGATAAATCGCCGGTCAAGGAGCTGCGCTTCAATGGCGTCTATCGCCTGGACACCGATGGCAGCGTGCATCTGCTGGACGATGGCCTGAGCTTTCCCAACGGCATTGCCCTGTCGCCGGATGCGCGCACCTTGTACGTCTCCAACTCCGATCCGCAACGGCCGATCTGGATGGCGTATGCACTGGATGCACAGGGTGCCGTCACCGGCAAGCGCGTGTTCGCCGATGCGTCCGACCTGATCGCCAAGGATGTTCCCGGCCTGCCCGACGGCATGGCGGTTGCCGCCGACGGTACGTTGTTTGCCACCGGCCCCGGCGGGGTGATCGTTTTCGATCCCGCCGGCCAACGCCTGGGTCGCATCGCCACCGGCGAGGCCGTCTCCAACTGCGCCTTCGGCAACGATGGCCACACGCTGTACATGACCTCGCACGCGATGCTGGCGCGCGTGCGCGTGAAGTCGCTGGGCCTGCAGTTCGTGCGCTAGACGATCGCGGCGATGCTGCTGCATCGCCTCGCGATGGACACGCACGTCTGGCCGCATGCGTGTCTGACCGCAGCGCCAATCGCCTGGTACTGCCGTTGTATCGGCTGCCTTGTGTACTGCCTCGGTCAATCGTCCAGCCGCCACAGGCCGCTTGCTTGCAGACAAGGCCAGCGGCCATGACGCGCGCCCGCACGACGCGTCCTCGCCCGTAGCGCCACCGCTGCCGGTCTTACCGAGCAGCGTGGTGCCCGCACCTCCGACCGCCGGCCGCAGCGCCTGCGAGCCAGGCCTTTTACCTGGCTCGCCGCACCAACGTTGGCGACCGCAACCGTGGTGCGGCGCGTCAAAACAGGCGTGCACCGAATCGCTCTTGCACCGCGCAACGCCTGCTGCGCCAAGGCGTGCAGCTGTCCAGGCAATCGCCACGCTTGAGCCTGTTGCAAAAAGGTAATCATCGCTATACGGTAGTTTTCACTACTGTCATGAGCGGGTTGCCCGCGGGGTTGCGGCAATGAACGAAGCTTGCGTTTCCCGGTTGCTGCGCACCCTGGCGTGCGTTGTCGTAGCGGCGCTGCCGCTGATGCCTGCGCTGGCGGCAGCGTCCTCGCCGGTACAGGGCCTGTGGCTGACTGCGGCCAAGGACGCCGTCATCGCATTTGCGCCGTGTACCGATGCCGCCAGCGCGATGTGCGGAAAGGTGGTGTGGGACAAGGACGCCGGCACGCCGAAGGACACCTGCGGTGTGCAGATCGCGCGCCTGGAGCGCGACGACAACGGCACCTGGCGCGACGGTTGGGCATTCGATCCGCGCAGCGGCAAGCGCTACAAGGCCACGCTGCGGAGCAAGGGTGACAGCCTGACCCTGCGCGCGTTCATCGGCGCCGAAGTGCTCGGCGAAAACATGCTGTTTACCCGCGTGCAGGCCCTGCCATCCACGCCGGTGTGCGCCAGCCACTAGCTGCGGCCAGCGCCACATGCGCGCGCAGCACCGGCCGCCGCGATCGCGGCGGTTCTCACTCACATCCACCGGGGGAATCCAGATGGCGAAGATCCATGTCGGCGCGGTTGTCGCGTGTGCGTTGCTGCAAGGTGCGGCTTGCCTGCCGGCGCAGGCCCAGCAAGCCGACCCGGCCAGCGAAGGCAGCGTGGCGACCTATCAGTTCGACAACCAGGTCAAGCTGATGAGCGAACAGCGCACGCGCGGCATCTCCGATTCGTTGATGCGGCCCTCGGCCAAGTGGAGCACCCAGTTCGTGCATGCCAGCGGGCTGGTCGCCTTGCTGGAAGTGGCCGGGGTCAGCAAGAAGCAGTTCGTCAATGGCGACGGCCTGGGCGTCACCCTGGCGGGCGGTTATCGCTTCGGCAATCCGGACCGCTGGCACGCTGGCGTGGGCTTGGCCACCGAGCGATTCCCGGGCGCACGCTTCATGGCGCCGCACAGCATCGACCTGGAAACCGGCACGCCGAGCGACGTGCGCACGACCAACTACAACAGCGACTTCGCCGTGATGGAGCTGGGCTACGGCATCGTCGAAGGGCGCGTGTTGTATGTAGTGTCCAAGACCTACCGCGGTGCCGATACCGGCGGCGTGTGCGGGCAGATCCTGCGCTTCTCGATCGATCCGACCGCCGCATTGCAGTGCTACGCGCGCGGCGAACAGGATTCGCGTGGCACCGTGTTGGCCGACCTCAATACCCAGGTGCCGTTGCTGCCCTCGCTGCTGCCGTCCACGACGCTGCGCCTGCATGCCGGCTACCAGAAACTGGCCAACTTTCGCGAAGGCAACTTCGCCGATTACCAGATCGGCATCACCCATCGGCGTTGGGGCCTGGACTGGAACCTGGACTGGCTGACCACCAACACCAACGCGCACCAGTTGTACTGGGTGCAGGACGGCGAGCGTATCCGCAAGACCGACGGCGATGCGCTGGTGTTCTCGATCGGCTACACGTTCTGATGCGCACCCAAACGCTCGCAGACGACACCGGCGGCAATGCTCCGCTGGTGCTGGCGGTGGACCTGGGAACCTCAGGCTGCAAATGCGCGTTGGTGACGCTGGACGGCAAGGTGCTCGCCTGGGCGTTCGAACCGGTGCAACTGCACGTGCAGGGCGTCGCTGCCGAACAAGACCCGCACGCGTGGTGGGACGCGTTCAGCGCCACCGCCGCTGCCGTGGTGCAGGGTGATGCGGCGCTGCGCCGACGCGTGGTGGCCGTGTGTTGCTCGACCCAGGGCGAAGGCACCGTCTGCGTGGACCATAACGGCCAGGCGCTCGGGCGCGCCATGCTGTGGCTGGACATGCGCGGCCAGGCGGCCATCGCCCGGCGTCTGCAGGGGCGTTGGCTCAATGTGCGCGGCTACGATCCCCTGCGCCTGTGGCGATGGTTGCGCCTGAGCGGTGGCGCGCCTGCGCGCAGCGGCAAGGATTGCGCCGGCCACATCGCCTATCTGCGCGATCACCAGCCCGTGCGTTACCAGCGCACGCACAAGTTTCTCAACGTGCTCGATTACATGAACCTGCGCCTGACCGGCCGGTTCTGTGCCACTCCCGATTCGATGCTGACCACCTGGGTCACCGACAATCGCGACCCGCACCATATTCGCTACGACGCGGGCCTGCTGGACATGGTCGGCGTGGAGCGCGACAAGTTGCCGGACCTGGTGCCGTCCACTGCGGTGCTGGGGCCGCTGCTGCCGCAGGTGGCCCAGGCGCTGGGCCTGTCGCCGCAGACCGTGGTGGTGGCCGGCGCGATCGACACGTCGGCAGTGGCGGTGGCCGCGGCGGTGGAGGATCACGCCGCGCATCTGTACCTGGGGACCTCGTCATGGCTCGGCGCGCATGTGCCGCGCATGAAAACCGACGTGCGCAGTACGATCGCCGCGGTGCCGTGCGCAGTGGAAGGGCGCTATCTGGCGATCGCCCTGCAGACCACCGCCGGTGCCAACCTGTCCTTCCTGCGCGACCGCATCCTGTTCCATGCCGACGAACTGCTCAGCGACGAGCAGCGCCCGGACGTCTATGAAGTGCTCAATCGCATCGCCGCGCGCGTGCCCGCAGGATCCAACGGGTTGATCTACATGCCCTGGCTGTTCGGCGAACGCACGCCGGTGGAAGACCCGAGCCTGCGTGCCGGCCTGATCAATCTCTCGCTGATGCATAGCCACGAGGACATGATCCGCGCGGTGATGGAAGGGGTGGCGTTCAACACGCGCTGGATGATGGAGCCGTTTGCACGCCTGCTCGGCTGCGACCCAGGCACGATCGCTGCGGTCGGCGGCGGCGCCCAGTCGGATCTGTGGTGCCAGATCATTGCCGATGTCAGCGGCCGGCCGATCCGGCAATTGCACAATCCGATCCAGGCCAATGCGGTCGGCGCGGCCTTCATCGCCGGGGTCGGCCTGGGCCGGCTCGGCTTCGGCGACCTGGCGGCATTGCAGCGCCCCCGGCGGGTCTACGAGCCGGATGCGGGCACGCGTGCGCTGTACGACGACCGCTATGCGGTGTTCAAGGACCTGCAGCGCACGTTGGCGCCGATCTACCGACGGCTCAATCCCTCCACGCCCGTTCCCGCCCAGGAGGTCGCTGCGCATGTTTGCCCATGAACAACGCCAGCGCGTGGTCGCGCTGTGCATCGAACTGTCGCGCCGCGGCTATCTGGCTGGCACCGGCGGCAATGTCGCCTTGCGTATCGATGCCGAGTGTTTCGCGGTCACCCCTTCGGCGATCGATTACCTGAGCATGCAGGCCGAGGATATCTGCATCGTCCGCACCAAGGACCTGCACCAGCTCGACGGCACGCGTACGCCGTCGGTCGAAACCGGCCTGCATGCGCAGGTGATGCGGCGGCGCCCGGACGTGGGCTGCAGCATCCACACCCACCAGCCGGTCGCCAGCGCCTGCACCCTGCTGGGCGCGCCATTGGAGGTGACGCAACCGGCGTTGCGCCGGCTGCTCGGCGCACGGATTCCGATCGCCGGCTACATGCCGTCGGGCACCGGCCTGCTGGCCCGCCTGCTGGCCCGGCAGCTGCGGCCCACCGTCAACGCCTATCTGCTGCGCAATCACGGCGTGGTCTGCTGCGGGACCAACCTGCAGGCGGCCGTCACCGTGGTCGAGGCGTTGGAGCTGGTCGCGCGCAGCCACCTGCAGACGCAGATCCAGGCGCGTGCCGCGCGCGAGCCCGACCTCGCTGCGGGCCTGCAGCGGGTGCTGACGGCGCTGGATTCTCACCGGCACACGTCCGGTGCGTCCTCCCTTTCCCAGACATGATGGCACCGACAATGAGCGTGACTTCCGCGATTTCGCAATGGCCCGATGTGGACCAGCTGTATCGCCGCTTCGATGCGTTGGTCAAACAGCCGATGCGGCCGATCCGGCGCGAGGGCATGGACAAGGTGATGCGCTACTTCGAGCAGCGCTGCCAAGGCTCCAAGCAGTTGGGCGACGCCGCGCAGCGGGTGATTCCCGGCGGCGTGCAGCACAACCTGGCCTTCAACTACCCGTTCTCGCTGGCGATGCGCAGCGCCGAGGGCGCTTACCTGACCGACGTCGACGACAACCGCTACATCGATTTCCTGCAGGCCGGCGGCCCGACCTTGCTCGGCTCCAACCCACCGGCGTTGCGCGCACGCGTCAACGAGGTGCTGGACCAGTGCGGACCGGTGACCGGACTGCTGCACGAATACGAGGTCAAACTGGCCGAGCTGGTCTGCGCCAGCATGCCGGCGGTGGAGATGGTGCGCCTGCTCGGTTCGGGAACCGAGGCGGTGATGGGCGCGGTGCGCCTGGCGCGCGCGTATACCCGCAAGCGCTGGATCATCAAGATCGGCGGTGCGTATCACGGCTGGAGCGATCAGTTGGTGTACGGCCTGCGCCTGCCCGGCACCGGCCGCATGGAAGCGATCGGCATTCCGCGTGGGGCGACCGCGCAGACCCAGGAATGCCTGCCCAACGATCTGGACGCGTTGCGCCGCAAGCTGCAATTCAATCGCCTGCGTGGCGGGACCGCCGCGGTGCTGCTCGAACCGCTGGGGCCGGAGAGCGGAACCCGCCCGGTGCACGCGGACTACAACCGCCAGGTGCGCGCGCTGTGCGACGAGTTCGGTGCGCTGCTGATCTTCGACGAAGTGGTCACCGGTTTCCGGTTGGGCCCCGGCGGTGCGCAAGGCTACTTCGGGGTTGCGCCGGACATCACCGTGCTGGGCAAGTGCCTGGCCGGCGGCTATCCGATGGCCGGGGCGATCGGTGGCCGCCGCGAGGTCATGATGAGCCTGGTGGGCGGCATCGGCACGACCGCGCGGCGCGCCTTCGTCGGCGGCACGCTGTCGGCCAACCCGCTGTCCTGCGTGGCCGGCTACTACGCGTTGCTGGAAGCGCAGCAGAACGATGCCGCCGGCCGCGCCGGCCGCGCCGGCCGCGCCGGCGATCGCCTGCGTGCGGGTCTGGAGGCGATCATCCAGCGCCGCGGATTGCCGTACGTGGTCTACAACATGGGCTCGATCGTGCACCTGCAGACCTCCGGCGTGCTGCTGCTGGACACCGGCAACCTCTACAAACTCTGGCGCGTGCGCAACGAAGCCAAGGCGCGCAAGCACATGATGGAAGAGATGGGCGCGGCGTATTCGGCGCACGGCCTGATCACCCTGGCCGGTAGCCGCATCTACACCAGCATGGCCGACACCGATGCGGTGATCGACGAGGCCCTGAACCGTTTCGACGATGTCTTTGCACTGGTCTGAGCCGATGAACGCCACCGATGCCCTGCGCGACACCTGGCTGCAGACCCGCGAACGGCTGCAGGCCTCCCACTTGCTCGGCGACGATGACGCGGCCTTGTCGGTGCGTTGCCCGGGCGCCACGCAGATGTGGATCGGCAGCGCCACCGCGTCAACGCCGCTGCTGCTGGACTGGCGCGAGGATGCCGCGCTGGATGCGGCGCAGCGCCTGCATGCGCAGGTCTATGCGCAGCGTGGCGATGTGGGGGCGGTGGCGTGGTCGGCCGGTGCCTTCGGCCACTGCCTGGCCGACTGCGGCGGCGCATTGCCGCAGGTGTTCGACGAACAGGCGCGGCATCTGGGGCCGATGCCGCCGCCGGTGCGCGCGGCCGAGGCGGCGGCCACGCTGGCCGGGGCGATCGGCAATGCCGTGCTGGTGGCACGGCGGCCGCTGTGCCTGGGCACCAGTGCGCGTCGCCTGGCGCTGAACATCGCGTTGTTCGAAAAGTGCGCCAAGGCGTATGTGCTGGCGGTGGCCACCGGAGGACCCACCCGGCAGCTGCCGTGGTGGGTGCGTCGCATCGCCAACGGGCGTCTGCGCAAGGACCAGGTACGTGCGAGCGCCGCATTCGCCAATGGCGCCCTGCCCACCGAAAGCACGGCCTACTGAGGGCATCGCATGCGCAGCAGTCATCCACCCGCGTTGTCCGCCATGGCCGTTCCCGCCTCGCAGGGATTGCCGTCCGGTTTGTTGATCGGTTCGATCGCCCTGCTCATCCTGGGCGTGCAGCCGATCCTGCTGGGAACATTGGTCGAGCAGAAGCTGATCACGCTCTCCGGCGTGGGCATCGTGGCAATGGGGGAGATCGTCGCGCTCGGCCTGGGCGTGGCGCTGGGCGATGCGCTGTTGCCGCACCGCTGGCAGCGCCAGGTCGCCGTGCTGGCGGCGCTGTTGGCGGCACTGCTGGACCTGGCCACCACCCAGGCGGTCGGCGACACCGCATTCGTGCTGGTACGCGCAGCTGCCGGCCTGGCGGAGGGGCTGCTGCTGTGGGTGGCGACCCTGACCATCGTGCGCGCGGCCAAGCCGGATCGGGTCACCGCGGTGTTCATGCTGACCCAGGCGGTGGCGCAGATCGCACTGGCGAACCTGCTGGCGTTGTGGGTGCTGCCGTCCACCGGCTGGAAAGGCGGTTTCGTGGCGCTGGGCGCGGTGACGCTGTGCGCGGCCCTGCTGACACCGTTGCTGCCGGCGACCCTGTCTGCGGTGAGCGCAACCGCGCCGGCCAGCCGCGTGCGCTGGTCGCCGACAACCCTGTTGCCCTTGCTGATTGCCTTCGTGCAGATGGCCGCGACCGGCGCGCTGTGGGCGTACCTGGAACCGTTGGGGTTGCGCGCGGGCCTGGATGCCGGGGCGGTGCAGGCGCACACCTCGCTGGTGCTGGCGATGCAGATCGTCGGCGCGCTGGCGGCGATCTGGTGGGTGCGCCGGCTCGGTCACGCGCGCACCCTGGTGGTCGGCAGCCTGGTGCTGGCAGCGGTGGCGGCCATCATGGCGCGTGCGGCGCCGGCCGGCACTGCCGCGTTCACGGTTGCCTGCGTGGGCTTCGGCCTGGTCTGGATGTTCCTGATGCCCTTCCACGTGGGCCTGGCGTTCGGTGCCGACGCGCATGGCCGGGTGGCGGTGCTGGTGCCGGCGGTGCAGTTGCTGGGATCGGCAGCCGGCCCCTTGCTCGCTTCGCTGCTGCTACAGCACGATGATCCGGCTCCGGTACCGGCGTTCAGTCTGGCCGCCGCATTGCTGGCGGCGGTCCTGGCGGCGGCAGCCGGCCGCGACCAGCGCCGCCGGGCGCCGGCCGGAGCGCAGCAGAACAGGGGGGATCGATGAGCGACAGCGTGTGCGGAATGGGCCGCAGCGTGCCGGCGCGTCCGGCGCGCCGGTCGCGGATGCGTTTGCAGTGTGTGCGCTTGCAGCAGGGGCGTGCGCGTCATGCACGCTGACCTGGACGTCTGCGCCGAGGACATCGCGGCAGTGTTCGCCGCCCAGCAGCCGGTGGCCGCGGCCTGGCGCAGTTCCACCGCCGCGCAGCGGCGCGAGCGCCTGCGCGCGTTGCGCAGCGCGCTGCTGGCGCGGCGGCAGGCCCTGTATGCCGCCTTTGCCGGCGACTTCGGCAAGCCGGCACTGGAAGTGGAGCTGAGCGAGCTGTTGCCGGTGGTCGACGAAATCGCCGCCGCCATCGCCGGGCTGCCGCGCTGGATGCGCCCGCGCAAGGTGTCGCCCACCTTGCTGACGCTGGGCACGCACGCGCAGATCGGCTATCAGCCCAAGGGCCGCTGCCTGATCATCGGCCCATGGAATTATCCGGTTGCCACCGTGCTGGGGCCGCTGGTCTCGGCGCTGGCGGCAGGCAACACCGCCATCCTCAAGCCGTCCGAATTCACCCCGCAGGTCAACGCGGTGCTGCGCGAGCTGCTGGCCGAGGCGTTCGACCCTTCCGAAGTGGCGATGGTGCAGGGCGGGGTGGCCACTGCGCAGCGCTTGCTGGCCTGCCCGTTCGACCATGTGTTCTTCACCGGCTCACCGGCAGTGGGGCGGCAGGTCATGGCCGCCGCTGCCGCCCAGCTGGCCTCGGTGACGCTGGAGCTGGGCGGCAAATCGCCGGCCATCGTCGACCGCAGCGCCAACCTGGAACGCGCCGCGCAGGTGCTGGTGTGGGGCAAGCTGGTCAATGCCGGGCAGACCTGCATCGCGCCCGATACGCTGTTCGTGCATCGCGAGGTCCGCATGGCGCTGCTGCAGCGGTGCCGCGAACTGCTGGCGCAGCGCTACGGCAGCAGCGCTGCGGCGGTGGCTGCCAGCCCCGACCTGGCGCGCATGATCCATGTCGGCCATGCGGCGCGCCTGGCGGCCCTGATCGATGAAGCGCGCGCTGCCGGTGCCGAGCTGGTGGCCGGCGGCGAGCATGACGTGGCGCAGCGTTTCATCGCCCCGACGGTATTGGCCGATGTTCCGGAACACGCGCGCATCGCGCAGGAAGAAATCTTCGGGCCGGTGCTGCCGGTGGTGACCTTCGACCATCTCGACACCGTGCTCGCCGGACTCGACGCCGCCGCCAAGCCGTTGGCGCTGTATCTGTGGAGCAACGATGCCGCACAGGTCGCCCGCGTGCTGGCGCGCAGCAGCTCCGGCAGCGTGGTGGTCAATCACTGCCTGCAGCAATTCATGCACACCGGCTTGCCGTTCGGCGGCATTGGCCAGTCGGGGATCGGCAGCGCGCATGGCATGCATGGATTCAAGGCGTTTTCGCACGAACGTGCGGTATTGCGCGGCGGCCGCCTGCTGACCGCGCGGGCCTTCTTTCCGCCGTATCGGGGCTGGCAGCACCGCGTGGCCACCGCATTGACCGCCTGGCTGGCCCGCAGATGACGCGCGCGGCACAGATCGCCCGCGACGCAGCGCGTATGATGTGGCTCTGGCAAACACCGGCCGTGCAGGCGCATGGCTTGGCGGTGGCATGGCGCTACTGCAGACGATGGACGCCGCCTGGCCGGCGCAATGCAGCAGCGACGCAACGGCGCAGGTGCAGTCGCGGTGGTCTGGCCGACGCATCACTCCGTGTTCGAGGAATCCCCCGCCCATGTCCACGACCAAGTCCCGTCCGCGCGCGCCGCTCAAGGCGCCCGCGCCCAGGCTGACCGGCAACAAGCTCCCGGCCCAGCATCGCGCGACCGAGACCTACGAACATATCCTGACGGTGACCGCGCAATTGCTCGGCGATGTCGGCGTGGAACGGCTGTCCACCAATCTGGTCTGTGCGCATGCCGGACTGACGCCACCGGCGCTGTACCGCTACTTTCCCAACAAATATGCCTTGTTGTCCGAGCTCGGCACGCGCCTGATGCAGCGGCAGAACGCGCTGGTGCCCAAGTGGATCACGCCGCAGGCGATGTCCGGTTCGCGCGAACAGGTGCAGCAGGCGCTGACCGGCCTGGTGCTGGAGACCTACCGGGTGACCAAGGCCACCGAGGGCGGTGTCTGGATCCTGCGCGCGCTGCGTGCGGTGCCGGCCTTGCAGCAGGTGCGCCTGGACTCGCACGCGCAGGTCACCAAGGCGCAGGTGCGCATGCTCGCCGAATTCTTTCCCGATGCAGACCCGCGCCAACTGCGTCTGGTCAGCCGCATCGTGGTGGACCTGATCTATGCGACCGTGGAGCTGCTGTTCGATGTGCGACTGAGCAGCCGTGCGGTGGCCGAGACAGTCGGCACGATGATCGCCGGCCACGTCGAGCAGTTGCGCGATGCAACGGCCGATGTGCCGAAAGGCAGCGCTGTGGAGCGCCGGCGAGGTTCGCCACCGGCAAGGCGTTCAAACCGCGCTGGGTGATGGGCCGGCAGCGGGCGCGGTCGTCAGAGCCTGCGAAGGACGCGCCTTCCCTGCACCGAGGCATCTGGCAGGTGCAATGCGGCTGCTCGCAGGCGCTGAATGCCGCAAGCACACCTGCGCCGCATGCAACGCTCAGGGCAATGACGGCAGCACGAGCAGATCCTGCAGTTCCGGTCCGCCGCCGCGGTTGCCGCTGCCTGCGGCGATGTACAGATCCTCGCCCACCTGTGCCGCCTGCGTGCCGTGCCTGCCGCGCGGCAAGGCCGGACCGGTCTCCCACCGCGCGGTGGCCGGGTCGTAGGACTCCACCTCCGCGTGGCCGGCGACCTGGGCCGTGCTTTCGCCGCCCAACAGCATGACCCGGCCGTGATGCGCGACGGTTGCCGCGCCCGCGCGCGGGGTGGGCAGCGTGGCATCGGCCACCGACCAGGTGGCCTGCCGCAGATCGTAGATATCCAGCTGCGGAATTGTTTGCGACAGCGTGTCGCCGGTGTCGTGCGAAGACCGGCGCCCGCCGCCCGCGTAGAGCTTGCCGTCGAGCACCACGGCCTGGAAGTGATCGCGCGCATGCGGCGCATCGGGCAGGCGCGTCCAGCGCTGGGTCCGCGTGTCGAAGGCGTCCAGCCAGGGCACATAGCCGCTGTTGTGGCCACGCGTATTGCCACCCACCAGATACAGCACTCCGTCGTGCGCGACGGTACCGGCCGAACCGCGGCGGCGATCGGCAGGAATCTCCGCGCCCGTCTGCCAGCGGTCGGTGGCCGGGTCGTAGATCAGCAGATGCGTCAACGCCGCTTCGTTGGGATAGTCGCCGGTAAACCCGCCCACCAGATAGAGCTTGCCTGCCCAGACCGCCGCCTGGGCGTGGTTGACCGCCAATGGCGGTGCGCTGCCGCGCGACCAGCGCCGGGTGCGGGTATCGAAGATATCCAGCGGGCGTTCGCCGCGACCGCCGAGCAAATACAGGCGCTCGCCAATGGCGGCCATGCTGTTTTCGTGGCGTGCGTGCGGCTCGCCCTGCGCCTGCACCGCGCGCCATTGCTGCTTGCTGGTCGATCCGGCTGGTTCGAGGTCATTGGCCTGCCCGCTGACAGGCATGCTTGCGGTCACCACGAGCAGGAACACCGCGCAGAAAGACGTTGCCAAGCGATGCATCGGTGTTCCTTGGTTGCAAAGAGCGGCCAGTCTACTTACCTGTCGACGCACCGCCATAGCAGAAAGCGGACAGAGCCGCGACGCGCGTAGCGACCGCAACAGTGCGGCGCTGCCACCACGCTGACGATGGCAGTGGTCGATCATCTGCATTGCGGTGTTGCAGCCGGATACGCAGTGCACTTCATCAAACCCAGTGCATTTGCTGCTTGCAAGTGCCAGGGGAGACGCCGGCTCTTCACGTCCGACAGCACCGCGTATGCAAACACTACCGCGACCGCAATGACAGGAGACCTGCGTGACGCGTTCCCCGACAACTTCCCGTTCGGCGACAACGCCGCCCAAGAGCGTCGCCGCTGCAGCGGCGCGTGGACTGCGCCTGCGCGAGCAGCACGGCCGTGGCGGTACCGCCGTTGGTGTGGCGCGTGCGCGCGATCTCTCCGCGCAAACGTCGCTGTCTGCACAGACCATTGGACGCATGCATGCGTACTTCGCGCGACACAGCGTGGACAAGAGCGGCAAGGGTTGGGCGGATGCCAAGGCGCCATCGGCCGGCTACATCGCCTGGCTGCTCTGGGGCGGCGATGCAGGCCAGCGCTGGGCAGCGCGTGTGTACGCGCGCCTGCACCAGGCAAGCGCGACGAAGGGCGCCAGCAGCGGAAATGGCTCGAAAAAGACTGCTGTAAAGAAGGTTAAAGCAAAGAAGAGTGCAACCAGGCAAGCCGCAGCCAAAAAAACGGCGACCAAGAAGTCAGCAAAAAAGACAGTCGCAAAAAAGACCGCACCGAATAAGCGCACCACGAAAAAAACGGCGGCCGCAAGCGCCTCTGCCAGAAAGACTGCATCGTCCAAGGTCGCAAGCAAGGCAAGCAAGGCAAGCAAGAAAGCTGCAGCAAGGAGCAGCGCGGCTGAGAAGAAAGGCGCGACCAAGAAAGCGCCATCAAGGCGCACTGCGGCCAAGAAGAAGAGCACCTCCACAGCTGCGAAACAGCGTGCAGGCAAGACGTCCGCGCCCTGGAGCACGTCCAGCCCAAAGAGCGCTTCGCGCTCCAAGCCACTGTCTGCATCGCAGAAGACCCAGGCCCGCAAGCGCGCAAAAGCCGCAGGCCGCCCATATCCGAATCTGGTGGACAACATGGCCGTCGCCAGCAAGCGCAGCACGAGCAAGCGTGCGGCCAAGTCCGGCGGCACGAAACAGCGTGCAGGGAAGAAATAGCGGTATCGTTAACGCGCGTTTGTGCGTGCTGCGCTCGGAGGTGCGGCGGCACAGGCCCGTCTCTTGTCGGCATGCCCCCGGTCCGAGGCAGTGCCGACTAAGCCGTGGAGCGGTGGCGCTTGCTGTCGCCCCGGCATCGGTCCGAGCAGTACTTCACCTGGTCCCACACACGCTCCCACTTCTTGCGCCAACGAAACGGCCGCCCGCATTGCACGCAGACCTTCTCCGGTAGATCCTGTTTTTTGCGTGTTGCCATAGGCTGGAAGGACTGGGACACGTGTCGGTGCAGGGGGGTGCAAAGCATGTCATAGCGAGGTCCACTGCAAAATGCCGTCTCGGACTTCATGCAGGCAGCTGCCCAGAACACAGCAGTACATGGGCGGGGAGACCGGCGCGCACGCTTTGTTATAGTTCGCAGGAAGCGGTTTGGCGGCATGTCTCGGACATCGCAAGGCGGCACGCTCACATTCTCAAACAAGGACGTGCGTGAAAACATTGTTGCTGGTCGCGTCGGCCCTTTTGTACGTTGCCGCACTCTGCCTTCCTGCACTGCATGGTGGTGCCGAGCACGTGAGCGGCGTTGTCCTGCTCCTGTTCGGCTGGATCCAGGTGCTCGACGGCCAATGCGTCGCCTGGTTAGGCAACCTGCTGTTCTTCAGTGCGTGGCTCTGTTACCTCTTCAAATCAGATAGGACGGCATTGGGCCTGCTGCTGTCGGCATGCCTGATCGGCATGGATACCTTTCGTGCCACCCGCTATCTGAAAAACGAAGCCGGACACGAAGTGATGATCGACCGGATAGGCGCAGCCTTCTACGTATGGGAGCTGAGCTTTCTGGTCCTGGTGATCGTAGTGCTGATGCGTCTGTCGGAGACGCGTGGCGTCACGCGACCGAATACGGTTTGATACCGTAACCGCCGCCAGGACTTTTAAGGCGCGTGGGGAGCGAGCCTGTCACTTCCATCGAGCTGCTCACATAAGCGCTTCTGAAGCTTGGACACACGGAGGTTGGTCATGGACACCAGCATCAATGTAGAAACGCAAACCATCCCGACCCTGCCGAGCCGTTCGATTCCGCAGACGGTGGCGTTCTATCGGCAGCTGGGCTTTGTCGGCGATGCGCATCCGCATGATGCAGGTTACGCAATCCTGCGACGTGGCGATGTGGAGCTGCACTTCTTCGCGCATCCGGACCTGGATCCGGCCGGCTGTTATGCGGGCTGTTACATCAGGGTAGGCGATGTGGATGCCGTCCACGCAGCGATGAAGCTTGCCGCCTTGCCCGAGCAAGGCATTCCACGGCTCGACCCGGTTGGCGACAAGCCCTGGGGCATGCGTGAGTTCGCCATCGTCGATGAGAGCGGCAATCTGCTGCGGATCGGGCAGGTGATCGCGTCCGGGTGATGCATTGCGTGGGCGAGGCGACTGCACTGCTCGCCCCGCCTGATTCCACCGCTCGCCAATGAGATGGTGCTGTGCACCGTCTTACACGTCACCCATCGACCCAAGGGCGTGTGTCACTTCAGCAGGGGTGGCCATGCCGAGCGCTGCATAAGCCGCCTGCAAGGACGCACGAAAACGTGCGTCTGCGGGCAACGATCCGAACACCGCCTCCAATGTCAGAAAATCAGCGACATCATGACCTGCATCGCCAGTCGCGTTGCGGCCAAGCGCGCTGAGGACATCGTTCAACGGGTCGGTCAGCGGAACGCCGTTGTGCGCCTGCCTGCGGACGAAATGCAGCCACGCCGCAACGGCCAGGCATAGGCGCTGGATCGGTCGGCCGGTAGCGAGTGCGTCGCCGATCGTGCCGAGCAGGCGCACCGGGAGTTTCTGCGAGCCGTCCCAGGCGATCTGGGCGAGCAGGTGCCCAATGGCGGGATTGCGAAAACGGGCAAGGATGGCGTCGCTGTAGCGTTGCGCATCGAAGCCCTGCATGGCCTGCAGGGTGGGCGCGATCTCCGCGCGCATCAACGTTTCCACGTATGCGGCAAGTTCGCGGTGACGCATGGCCTCGGCCACGGTTTCCAGGTCCAGCAGGCTGCCGAGATACGCCAGCGCCGAGTGCGGCGCGTTGAGCAGACGCAGCTTGGCGCGCGCGTAGCCGGCGATGTCTTCGCTCAGGGTGACGCCGGCGTGCTCAAATGCGGGGCGACCATTGCTGAAGCGGTCTTCGATCACCCACTGGCTGTAGCGCTCGCGCTGGATCGGCCAGGCATCGTCCACGCCAAGCTGATCGTGTACGCGCGTGCGCAGCGCGTCATCGGTGGCGGGCGTGATGCTGTCGACCATCGAGCGCGGGAACGCTGCGTGCTGCGTGATCCATTGCGCAAGCGCGGGGTCGGTCTGTTCTGCAAGCCGCACGACCGCGCGCTGCAGCAGCGTGCCGTTGTCGGTGAGGTTGTCGCAGCTCAACGCAGTGAACGGCGCGGTACCGTTGTGCCTGCGCTGCTGCAGGCCGGCGACGAGGTAGCCGATGGCACTGCGTGGACTCGCGGGATGGGCGATGTCGTGGGCGATGTCCGGATGCGAGAGGTCGAGCGTGTCGCCGGCCAGGCAGTAGCCTTTCTCGGTGATGGTCAGCGTGACCAGGCGCACTGCCGGGTCGGCAAGGCGCGCGAGCACGGCGGCGTGTTCGTCTGCGGCGCACAGTACTTCGCGGATGGCACCGATGACGCGCAGCTGCGGGTGTTCGTCGAGCAGGGCGAGGGTGTACAGACCATGCTGTGGGCGCAAGGCATCGCGCACGTGCGGGCGATGCAGCGAGACGGCGCTGATGGCCCAGCTGGGGTCTTCGGCAAGCAGGTCGTCGATATAGACGGCCTGGTGAGCACGGTGGAAGGCGCCTGCGCCGAGATGCACGATGCCGATGGTGGTTCTTGCCAGGTCATAGCTGGGCCTTGAAACCACCGGCGGCAATGTGGCCAGGGTGTCGCGCGAAAGACGTGGTGCTTGCATCGTGTCGCCTGTGAGGTAGGAGTGTTTGGAGGAAGGGCTGCGCCGAACCCTCACCCCAACCCCTTTCCCGCAAGGAGAGGGGATTTGCAGCAATCGCGGCCGAAGGAGTTGTCGATCCACGGCCGCATGGCCAGGGTGTGGGCGGCTGTTACTTGTCGGTCACGGTAAAGCGCTGCCTGGCGCGGATATCTGCACTGGAGGCGCCGATCTGCACTTCATAGGCGCCTGGGTCCACCGCATACGCCTTGCGCTGCGCGTCGTAGATGCGCAGCGCGTTCTTTGCGTCGAGGGTGAAATGCAACGCGCGCTGCTCGCCCGGCTGCAGGGCGATACGTTGAAATCCGTGCAATTCCTTGCCGGCACGTTCGCGTTGCGGGGTGAGCGGATGCAGATACAGCTGAACCACCTCATCGCCTGCGCGTTGGCCGGTGTTCTTGACCGTGACGGTGGCAGTGAGCGAGCCATCGGCTGCGATGGTGGTGCGGTCCAGGCGCAGGCCGGAATAGGCGAACTGCGTGTACGACAGGCCGTGGCCGAACGGATACAACGGCGTGCCGCCGAAGTAGCGGTAGGTGCGGCCGCGCATGGCGTAGTCGTCGAACGCCGGCAGGGTTTCGCTTTCCTTGTAGAACGTCACCGGCAAGCGGCCGCCCGGGTTGGCATCGCCGAACAGCGTGTCGGCCACCGCGGTGCCGCCGCGCTGGCCGGGATACCAGGCCAGCAGGATCGCCGGCAGGTGCTGCTGCGTCCAATCGATGGCCAGCGCCGAGCCGGTGGTCAGCACCGCCACCACTGGCTTGCCGGTGGCCTGCAAGGCTTCGAGCAGGTCGCGCTGCGGCTTGGGCAGGCGCAGGTCGGTGCGGTCGCCGCCGGCAAATCCGGGGTAGTTCACCTTCATCTCTTCGCCTTCGACATCGCCGGTCAGGCCACCGACGAAGACCACCACATCGGCGCTGCGCGCCACGTCCAGCGCCTCCTGCAAGGGCGGCTTGGCCCCGGGTTGGCGCCAGGCTAGGCGCACCCCGGCATCGCGCTCGCCTTCGAAGTATTCCAGCCGCACCTGGTAGGCACGGCCGGCCTGCAGCTGCACGTCGACGCCATCGACGTGCAGGCGGTCGCTGGTGCTCCAACGGTCGATCACCGGCTTGCCGTCCAGGTACAGGCGTACGCCGTCGTCGGCGGCTGCTTCCAGGTGGTAGGTGCCGGTGGTCGGCGGGACCAGCTGGCCGCTCCAGCGGATGCTGAAGTTGTCCGCCGGCACCGCCTCGCTCGGGCCAGCCTCGCCACGCGCCAGCAGATTGTCGGTCGGCGAACCGCGGTCCCATTTGAAGCCGATTTGCGCATCCACGCGCACCAGGGCCGGCGTGCCGGACAAATCGCGGTTGCGAAAATACTCGCCCCGCAAACCGCGTTCGGGCGAGTTGGCCGACGGCCGCAAGTATTGCGGTTCGATGAGCGGCGTGGCGGCGGGGTCGTCGCGCCCCTCGACCAGGTCGGCGCCGCGCGCGTACAGCACCTGCGCATTTGGGGCCGCGGCGCGGATGCCTTGCAGCACGGTGACCGGCGCGGCCGGCGTGCCGTAGTAGTTGCCGAGCAGTGCCATGGTGTCATCGGCGGTGGGGCCGATCACCGCGATGCGCTTGAGCTTGGCCCGCGACAACGGCAACAGGCCATCGTTCTTCAGCAGCACCAACGATTCGCGCGCGGTGCGCCGCGCCAGCGCATCGTGCGCCGGCGATTGGTTGACCGAGGCGGGAATCGTCGACCACGGCAACTGTCCGGGCGGATCGAACATGCCCAGGCGCATGCGCGCGGTCATCAAGGTCGTCAACGCGGTGTCGATCTGCGCCTCGTCGATCAGGCCCTGGCGGACCGCCGCCGGCAGGGTGGAATACTCCTCCCCGCATTCCAGTTCGGTGCCATGCTTGACCGCCAGCGCGGCGGCTTGTTCGCGGGTGGCGACGATCTTGTGGTGCTTCCAGATATCCACGATTGCCCAGCAATCGGACACCACGTAGCCCTTGAAGCCCCATTGCTGGCGCAGCACATCCTGCAGCAGGAACTTGCTGGCACTGGCCGACTCGCCGTACACGCGGTTGTAGGCACCCATCACCGCATCCACCTTGCCGTCCTTGACCAGTGCCTCGAACGCCGGCAGGTAGGTCTCGTACAGGTCGCGCTGGGAGGGGCGCGCATCGAAGTGGTGACGATCGGCTTCCGGGCCGCTGTGCACGGCGAAATGCTTGGCGGTGGCGTCAAGCTTGCGGTACGGCTCACCTTGCGCGTTCTTCGGTGCGTCGGCGCCTTCGCCCTGCAGGCCCTGCACGAAGGTCACGCCCATGCGCGCGGTGAGGAAGGGATCTTCGCCGTAAGTTTCCTGGCCGCGGCCCCAGCGTGGATCGCGGAAGATATTGATGTTCGGCGACCAGAAGGTCAGCCCCTGATAGCGCGCGTGCTGGTTCTGGCGCAGGAACTGATGATGCTTGGCACGCGCCTCGTCGCTGATGGCGGTGGCGACCTCGTGCATCAGCGGCAGGTCGAAGGTGGCGGCCATGCCGATCGCCTGCGGGAACACCGTCGCCCCGCCGGCGCGCGCCACGCCATGCAGGGCCTCGTTCCACCAATCGTAGGCCGGCACCCCCAGGCGCGGAATCGCCGGCGCAGCGTTCTGCATCTGCGCGGCCTTTTCTTCCAGCGTCATGCGCGACACCAGATCGGCCGCGCGTTGTTCGAAACTGCGTTGGGTATCCAGATACGGCGGCGGTGTCGCTGCATGGGCAGCGCCTGCGGTACATGCCAGTGCGAGCAGGACACCATGCGCGAGCGAACGAAACGGGGCGGGCGGATGCGAAGGCATGGTCAGTCCTGTGAAGGGCGGTCGGGATGCGATTGGGCGAATGGCCCGATCACGCTGCCGACGAAGCCGCCGGCCTTTTCGGTGCTGAGAAAGCTGGCGTCGTCGTTGCGGCGTAGCCATTGCCAGCCGCGGCCATCGGCATCGAAGGCGAAGCTATACGCACCACCATCGCCGCTGATCTGCAGCCGCAGCTGTGCAGTGGCCGGGATGCGGGTCTGCGCCAGCGTGGTGGTGGCCGCGCCCTCGCGCTTGTCCAGAAACACCTGGACGGCATCGCCATCGCGACGGGCGCCGAGTGCATACCACGCGGTCGAATTCTGAAATGCGGCCAAGCCTGCACTGATGCCCGCCTGGGTCGGGACCTCCAGTGCGGTGCTGGCGGTGAAACGCAGATGTTGCTGGCGGCGTGCGAGAAACGCGGGCGTGCCGGTACCGTCCAGCCCCTGGCTGCTGGCATGCAACGTCAACCAGCCTGCCCGCGTGCGCAGGTCGGCCACGTCGTGCTTTGGCACGCGCACGGTCAGCCATTCGCGTTGCAGCGTGGCCTGATCGAAATCGTCATGCCAGACGAAGTTGCCCGACAATGGTGCCTGCGTGGCAACTGCCTTCATGCCTGCGGGCGCCTTGGCGATGTAAGGAATCGGCTGTCCCGCCGGCAGGATCGAGGGCCAGCCATCGCGCCACTGCACCGGCAGCAAAAACGTTTCGCGCCCGGTGTTGTAGTGATCGCCGCGATACGGACGGCTTGCGAGAAACACCGCCCACCACTGCCCGTCCGGTGTGTCGACCAGGTCCACGTGGCCGGCGTTGCTGACCGGATGCGCGCGCCCGGCCGGCAGATCGCGTTGGGTCAGGATGGGGTTGTTCGGTGCCGGTGCATACGGCCCCCACACGTTGCGGCTGCGCAACACCACCTGCGAATGCTGCGGCCCGGTGCCGCCCTCCGCACATGAGAGGTAGTACCACCCGTCGCGTTGATACAGGTGCGGGCCTTCGATCCAGATCGGCTTGCTGGCCAGGTCCACGCCGCCATTGAGCAGCACCTTGCGCGGGCCGACAGGCGCATTCTTCGCGATATCGAAGCGCTGCATCCAGATCGCGCGATGCCCGTCGTACAACGGCGTGCCTTCCGGCGGGCCGTTGTTGAGCAGGTACGCGCTGCCATCGGTATCGAAGAACAGGGACGGGTCGATGCCGTCGATGCTGGGCAACCATGTCAATGCCGACCATGGGCCCGCCGGATTGCTGGCACTGGCGATGAAATTGCCACCGCTGTCGACCGAGGTACCCACCACGTAAAAACGCCCGTCGTGATGGCGGATGCTGGCGGCATACATGCCGCGCGACATGCGCAGCCCGTCGTAGTCGAGCTGCTCGCGGCGTTCGACCACGTTGCCGATCTGGGTCCAATGCACAAGATCGGTGCTCTCCAGCACCGGGATCGCCGGAAAGTACGTAAACGTCGAATTGACCAGGTAATAGCGCTCTCCCACACGCGTGATGCTGGGGTCCGGGTAGAAACCGGCCAGCACCGGATTGCGGTAGTGCCCGGCCGGCAGCGGCGTGGCGAACACCGCATCGTCGCCGCGGTACTCGAACCAGTCGAACGCAACATCGGCAGCGGCCTGCGCCTGCGCGTTCGCAGGCACCCCCAAGGCCATCAGTAGGGCCACACACGTGGCAGAAAACGCGCGCATCACCAATCCCACATCGCGCCGTCTTCCAGTCGCGCGATCGGCAGCTGCTTGGGCACGTACGGATACTTCGCTGCAAGCGCTTCGTCGATGTCCACGCCATGCCCCGGGGTTTCGCCGCAGTGCAGGCGGCCATCGCGGAATTGGTAGTCGTGCGGGAACACCGCATTGGCCTCGTCGGAATGGAACATGTATTCCTGGATGCCGAAGTTGGGCACCCAGGTGTCGAAGTGCAGGGCCGCGCCCATGCACACCGGCGAAAGGTCGGTGGCGCCGTGAAAGCCGGTGCGCACCTGATGCAGCGCGGCGAAATCGGCCAGCCGGCGCACATGGGTGATGCCGCCAGCGTGGACGATCGTGGTGCGGATGTAGTCGATCAGCTGCTGTTCGATCAGGTGCTTGCAGTCCCAGATCGAGTTGAATACCTCACCCACTGCCAGCGGCGTCACGGTGTGCTGGCGAATGATCTCGAACGCGCGCTGGTTTTCCGCCGGGGTGGCATCTTCCAGCCAGAACAGCCGGTACGGCTCCAGGTCGCGGCCCAGGCGTGCGGCTTCGATCGGGGTGAGCCGGTGGTGCGCGTCATGCAGCAGTTCGATCTCGTCGCCATGGTCGGCGCGCAGTTGCTCGAACAGGCGCGGCAGGACGCCGAGGTAGCGCGGCGTGGACCATACGGTTTCGGTCGGCAGTTCGCTTTCGGCCGGTTCGTACGGCTTGCCGCCGACAGAAATGCCGTAGGTCTTCTTGATGCCGGGAACGCCGCACTGTGCGCGAATCGCGATAAAGCCCATCTCGCGGAAGCGGCCCACTTCGTCGCTGGTTTCGGCGATATCGCGCCCGTTGGCATGCCCGTACACCAGCGCACCTTCGCGCGAGCGCCCGCCAAGCAGCTGATACAGCGGCATGCCGGCCATCTTGCCCAGGATGTCCCACAACGCCACATCCACTGCGGCAATCGCGCTCATCGTCACCGGTCCGCGCCGCCAGTACGCGCCGCGGTAGAAGAACTGCCAGATGTCTTCGATGCGCCCGGCATCGCGACCAATCAGGTTCGGCACCAGGTGTTCCTGCAGATACGCGGCCACCGCCAGTTCGCGCCCGTTGAGCGTGGCATCGCCCACGCCGGTGATGCCCGAACGCGTGCGGATTTTCAAGGTGACGAAATTGCGCCCCGGGCAGGTGACGATGACGCGCGCCTCGACGATCTCGCGGTCGCGGGCAGAGCCTTGCAGCGGTGCAGGGGAGTCGGAAGTCTGTGACATCGTGATCTCGCTCAGGGGGAAGAGGTGGCAGTGATGGGAAGTTCGAACGGGCCGGCCGGCAGGCCGCTGCGGTCGTACAAGGTGCACACCGGGCTGTCGGCCCAGCAGTAGCGCACGCGCGTTGCGGTCATGCCGGACGGAATGCGCACGCTGACATCGTGGCCCTGCAGTGTGGCGCTGGCATAGCGGCAAGTGCCGGACGCCTCGCCGCACAGCTCGAAGCCGATCGGTGCGTCGTTGCCATAGCTCAGCAAGGTGGTGTCCACGTCATTGAAGCGGATGCGCACGCTGTCGCGCTCGCGCTCGCGCTGCACGCTGCGCGGCACCGGGCCGGACGGCGCAATCGCCTCGCCATACACCACATGCCGCGCCGCGCGCGCCAGGCGCCGGCCCAGCTCCTGCTTGTTGGCCGGATGGATGTCGTAGCGGTCGCCGATATCGATCGCCACCGCCAATCCTGCGTGCGCGTCGCTGGCCACAAAGCGTCGCTGCGCCTCGCGCAATTGCGCCCAGCCGCTGTCGGTCGGCTGGGTAGGCGGTGCGCCGTAATTGGCCAACTGCACCACCAGCAACGGCAGGCCTGCACCGAAGCGCTGCCGCCAGTCGCGCTGCCAGGCAGTGAGCAAGGCCGGATAACGCGCTGCATCGCCGGTATTGGATTCGCCCTGGTACCACAGCACGCCGCGCAGGCCCAGGTGTTCCAGCGGCGCGATCATGCCGTTGTACAAGGTGGTCAGCCCGGCGGCCGACGACCACGGTGCGCGCGGTGGCGTGCCCACTGCCTGCGGCACGATGCGGTATTGCCAGGGCGCGTCCAGTGCCACTGTGCTGCCGTCTGCAAATTGCAGTGCGCGCGATGGCGCGTCGCCCAGCAGCCCGCCGCGGCGATAGGTATTGAGCACATTGAGCACGATGCTGTTGCGCCCGGCATGCAGCAGTCCGCGCGGTAGCGCATAGCGACGTGGTTGATCGGCGCCATAGCTGCTGCCCACGCCGCGTCCGTTGACCCAGGTCTGGTCCAGTTCGTCCACCGGCCCGAGTCGCAACGAGGCGTCCTGTGCGGCCTGTGCCGGGGTCAGCTCGACGCTGGTGCGGTACCAGACCATGCCGTTGAAGCCGACCAGTTGCGGCACGCCCCAGTCGTCCCATGCGCCCAAGGCCGGCGGCGCATCCTGCCAATGGCCAGGCGCATCCGGCTGCCACGGTTCGCCTTCGCCATGGGCACGCCACCAGCGTTCCCACAGCGCGGCCCACCGCGGTGCGGCCGCCACCGGGTCGGTTGCATAGCGCGCCAGCACATCCAGCGCCGGACCATCGTCGCCGGCCGCACGCAGGGCCTTGTCGCCGATCCAGGCCTGCAGTTGCGACCCGCCCCATGACGCATTGATCAACCCCATCGGCACGTCGACCTTCTTCTGCAACTCGCGTGCGAAGTAGTAACAGGCAGCCGAAAAGTCCTTCACCGTCTCCGGTGTGGTGCGCTGCCAGGTTGCAGCGCCGCCGAAACCGCGTTGCGGTGTCGGGCTGGATTGCGCGGGCACCTTGAACATGCGGATGCTGGGGTGCTCGGCATCGGCAATCTCGCTGCGCGAATCCAGCGTGCGATGCACCTGCAGTTCCATGTTCGATTGCCCCGAACACAGCCAGACATCGCCGATCAGCACGTCATCGATCTGCTGCATCGCACCGTTGGCAGTGCTGGCCTTCAGGCTGTACGGGCCGCCGCCGGCGTGCGCGGGCAAGCGCGCCTCCCAGTGACCTTGCCGGTCTGCGCGCGCCTGCACCTGCGCACTGTCCAGTTGCACGGTCACACGCGTGCCCGGCGCCGCATCGCCCCACAGGCGGATCGGCGCATCGCGTTGCAGCACCGCATGGTCCTGAAACACCGGATGCAGCAGCGGCGCATCCGCGGCGCGCGCAAGTTGCGGCAGCAGCAACGCCGACAGCGTGCCGATCAATATCTTTACGCGACATGCGCTCACTTCGGATTCCCCGGTGCATACGGAAATGTCAGTGCCTGGTAATACGCCAGCGGGTGCGCCGGCGGGCTGACGCCTGCAGGCAGCGGGCGCCCGGACACGCTCTGGAAATAAGCGATGCTGGCATCGCGCCACCACTGCGCCTCACCTTGCTGGATCGCCAGAAAATCGGCGACCTGCTGGTAGCGCTGTGCATCGATCTTGCCGGCCAGATGCTGCCAGGTCGTGCGCATCGCAGCGACCTCGGCCACGCCATGGTCGTAACGTCGCACCAGTTCGTCCCACAGCGGTCTGCCGGAGGCCATGCGGTGATCCCACGGCACATGATGGAACCACAGCAGCAACGGCTCGGGCACGCGCCGCACATCGCCGAACTCGCGCGCCACCGGCGGCGCATATTGCGCAACGGCATTGCTGCCGCTGGCGCTGCGGTCGAAGCCGATCCCGTTGCGGTCGGCGCGGTGGTAATACACCGGATCCCAGTCCGGACGTTCGCTGCCGGCATCCCACGGCGCCGGGCCGTAATGGTGGCCGCGCCCCATCAGGTGATGCAGACCGAGCGGAGTCATGTAGTCCACCACTGCCTCGCGCGAACGCAGCATCATGCCGACCACCGGCTCGACCACTGCCGGATCGTTGGAAAAGGTCATGCGCGTCCATTCCTGCGCAATGGCCTGCGGCGACAGCTGCGGGTCCCACGCCAGCCGCCCGTACGCGTACCAGTTGGCCTGATCGAAGATCGAGCCGCTCCAGTTGCGATCGGCGCCGATATTGGCCACACCGGCGATCCCGGTCAGCCGTGTGCGTTTGCTCTCGGCGAACAAGCTGCCATCCACTGTCTTTGCAACGGTCGAGCCCTTGCCGCGCGCATAGGTGTCGGCTTGCAAGGTCTCGGAAAACAGCGGGCCCAGATAGGCCAGATGGGTGGAAAAGCCCAGATATTCCTTGGTGATCTGAAACTCCGGCATCAATGGCGTCCTGCCCATCGCACCGAACAATGGGTGAAACGGCTCGCGTGGCTGGAAGTCGATGGCCCCGTTTTTCACCTGCACGATCACGTTGTCGGCAAACGCGCCATCCAGCGGCACGAACTCGCTGTAGGCCTGCTTGGCGCGGTCGTCCGGTTGCTCATGCGAATAGACGAAGGCGCGCCACATCACCACCCCGCCGTGCGGCGCCAGGGCATCGGCCAGCAGGTTCGCGCCATCGGCGTGGCTGCGTCCATAGTCCTGCGGGCCGGGCTGGCCTTCGGAGTTGGCCTTGACCAGGAACCCGCCGAAATCCGGAATGCGCGCATAGATGGCGTCGGCGGTATCGCGCCACCAGCGCCGTACCTGCGGGTCCAG
This sequence comes from Xanthomonas sp. NCPPB 1754, assembly GCF_041475725.2. NCBI lineage: Bacteria > Pseudomonadati > Pseudomonadota > Gammaproteobacteria > Lysobacterales > Lysobacteraceae > Xanthomonas > Xanthomonas sp. NCPPB 1754. The sequence goes on along the minus strand of NZ_CM192982.1, from coordinate 4,860,697 downwards.
CGGGTCGGCGGTTTTCAGGCCACCGATTTCGATCGGTGCACTGAAACGCGCGCTGAGGAACACACGAATCCCGTACGGACGAAACACCTTCGCCAGGGCGGCCGCCTTGTCGAGGTATTGCGGCGTCAGGCTCCAGGCCTTGGCGTTGACGTTGTTGAGCACGGTTCCATTGATGCCCAGCGACGCATTGGCACGTGCGTAGTCGGTGTAACGCGGATCCAGATAGCCAGGCAGCGCCTGCCAGTTCCACAGCGACGCACCGGCATAGCCACGTTCCACCAGACCATCGAGATTGTCCCAATGATTGAGCATGCGCAGCTGCAAGCGTGGCGACGCGCGCACATCCAGCGCTGCGAGCGATTGCCCGGTCTGCAGCAGACGCAACAGGTGGAAGGTGCCGTATAGCACCCCGAGATCGCTGCCGCCGACAATGGCGGTGATGCGATGCCCATGTACCTCGGCGCTCCGAATCAGATAGCCGTCGCGGCCCAACTGGCCTGTATCGAGCTTCAGGGCGGCAATCTGTGGCGCGCTGGCGGCGCCCAAGACGATGGCGCCATCTTGCGTTACCGCGTCCACGCGCGGCGGTGTGCGTCCCAATAATCCCTGCAGGCCGCGCGCCAGTTCATCGCGTGCTGCATGCAGGGTGGGCGAATCGCCAACGACGACCAATTGACTGGCACTGTCACGCAATTGCGCGGCATTGGCCAGCGGTTGGTAGCGCAACCATAGATCGTAGCCATCCTCCGCATGCGCGTTGGCGCCGATCAACAGACCACTGCATAACAGCGCCGCCCACATCACTGCCTGCAGCGTAAATGCGCCGACACCCGTGTTGCGCCGCTGCATTGCAGACCGGCTCATGCGGCATGCTCGAGCGTCACCGGCGCATGCAGGCGCATATCGCCGCTCTGCCTGCTTCCCGGTACCATGGCTCGCATCGTCATACCTGCACCCGGCGTCCGCGTTACCGCAGCAGCGCCCGTGCATCCCGCAGCTTTCGCACGCATTTGAAGAGGCCACGCTTGGAGAAGGTCAGGAAATCGGTCCGCCGCACCAGCCGCGCGACCACCATCGACGAGGTGGCAGCGCTGGCAAAGGTCTCGCCGATGACAGTCTCGCGCGTGGTCAACAACACCGGCAGCGTGCGCGATGCCACCCGCGAACGGGTCATGCGCGCGGTCGACAAGCTGGGCTACACGCCCAATCTTGCCGCCAGCGCACTGGCGGCCGCGCAGAGCACGCGGATTGCGTTGATCTACAGCGATCCCAGCGGTGCCTACCTGCGCGAGTTGCTGCTGGGCGTGTTGCGGGTGGCATCGCGTACGTCGATCCAGCTGGTGATCGACTGCTGGGACGACCTGGACGCCGATGCCGAACGCAAGGCCGCGCGCAAGCTCGCCAAAGGCGTTGCCGGTGTGATCCTGCCGCCGCCCTTGTGCGAATCCAGGGCCGCAGTGCTGGAATTGGTGCGCGCCAAGGTGCCGGTAGTGGCGATCGCCTCCAACCATTTCAGCCCGGATGTCGCGTGTGTGCGCATCGACGAATTCGCTGCTGCCAAAGAGATCACCGAGCACCTGATCGCACAGGGGCATACGCGCATCGGCTACATCGCCGGGCATCCGAACCTGTCGGCCAGCACGCGGCGCTTCGAAGGCTTTCAGGCGGCGCTGGCCGACGCCGGTCTGCGCCTGGATCGGCACCTGGTGCAGCCGGGCGACTACACCTACAAATCCGGGCTGGTTGCCGCGGAAAAATTGCTGGCGCGCAAACGTCGCCCCAGCGCCATCTTCGCCAGCAACGACGACATGGCCGCCGCGGCAATCTCGGTCGCGCACCGGCGTGGGCTGGATGTGCCGCGCGATCTGTCGGTGGTCGGGTTCGACGACACCTCTGCCGCCACTGCGGTGTGGCCCGAAATCACCACCGTGCAGCAGCCCATCGCCGCCATGGCCGATGCCGCGCTGGACATCTTGCTGAAGACGATTCGTGCCAAGGAGCGTACGGCAAGGATGGTCGATCATGTGGTCGCGCACCTGCTGGTCAAGCGGGATTCGGTGGCCGCACCGACAGCGGACGATGCGGCCGAGTCAACGTAGCGATCAGACCCCTGCATGCCGCAAGCCGGATGTGGTCGCCTCGCAGGCTTGCATGCAACACACCGGCATTGCCGGTGTGCGCTCACGTTTCTGGTGACCGCGCATCACATTGGCAGCCATTGCTGGCCGCCGCAGTGGTAGCTGGCCCACCGTCGCAATGCAGACGGTCATTGCACGCGCCAGGTGAGGCGAAGCGCGTGCAGTGGCAATGCTCAACGCGTCAGATACTGATTGATCAGGTTTTCATACGCTTCCTGGCGGCCGCTGAGCTGCTGGGGCGCATTGCCGGCTGCATGCTTGGCCAGATCGGCCAGCGTGGTCTTGCCTGCGGCAAAGTCCGCGCCGGCGCCGCTGTCGAAGCTGGCGTAACGCTCGGCGCGCCACTGTTCCAGCGGCGAGGCGGTCAGCAGCGCGTTGGCCACTTCCAGCCCGCGTGCGAACGCGTCCATGCCGCCGATGTGGGCCAGGAACAGGTCCTGCGGGTCGGACGATTCGCGACGCACCTTGGCATCGAAGTTCAGGCCGCCCGGTGCCAGACCACCCTGCCGCAGTACCACCAGCATCGCGCCGACGGTGTCGTACAGATCGGTCGGGAACTGGTCGGTGTCCCAGCCGTTCTGCGGGTTGCCGCGGTTGGCGTCGATGCTGCCGAGCAGGCCGGCATCGGATGCCACCTGCAGGTCATGCTCGAAGCTATGGCCCGACAGCGTGGCGTGGTTGGCCTCGATGTTGAGCTTGAAGTCTTTGTCCAGGCCATGCTGGCGCAGGAAGCCGATCACCGTGGCGCTATCGAAATCGTACTGGTGCTTCATCGGCTCCATGGGCTTGGGCTCGATCAGGAAATTGCCCTTGAAGCCAATCGCACGGCCGTAATCACGTGCCAGGGTGAGGAAGCGCGCCATGTTGTCCTGCTCGCGCTTCATCTGCGTGTTGTGCAGGCAGGCATAGCCTTCGCGGCCGCCCCAGAACACGTAGTTCTCGCCACCGAGTTCAACGGTCGCATCGATCGCGGCCTTGACCTGCACCGCCGCACGCGCCACGACATTGAAGTCCGGGTTGGTCGATGCACCATTCATGTAGCGCGGATGCGAGAACAGGTTGGCCGTGCCCCACAACAGCTTGATGCCGGTGTCGGCCTGACGCTGCTTGGCGATGCCCACCATGTGTTTGAGATTCTTTTCGTACTCGCCGATGTCGTCGGCATCCGGTGCCAGGTCGATGTCGTGGAAGCAGTAGTAGGGCACGCCGAGCTTGGTGAAGAACTCGAACGCCGCATCGGCCTTGGCTTCGGCACGGTTCAACGCGGTAGTGCCCGCATCCCACGGATACGCCCGCGTGCCCGGGCCGAACGGGTCGGCGCCATTGCCGCAGAAGCTGTGCCAGTAGGCCACGGCAAAGCGCAGATGCTCGGCCATGGTCTTGTCGCCGATGGTTTTGTTGGCGTCGTAGACCTTGAACGCGAGCGGGTTGTCCGAATCGCGGCCTTCGAAACCGATCTTGCCGATGCCGGGGAAATATTCTTTCGCGCCGATGTACACGGTGTTGCTCATGGGGTGAACTCCTGCAGCAGGGGAGGGAAGAGAAGGAAAGCGTTACACCGGGACATCGGCATCAGCGCACAGGCCATGGCCACTTACGCGTTGCGCAGCGCGCATGGCACCGGCAACCGATGCGTCCGCGCGACTGCCATCGGCATCCAGCCAGAAAATGTTAGCGCTACCACAACTGCGACTGAAAAAAGCCGCGCGTTGTAGCGAAGCTGAAGATGCCATGCCGGTCCCGGGTCAAGCGACCTGCCGACTGTACCGAGCCTGCCGCAGAAAGGCTTGCTGCGCTGCGAGATACGAGCTGTGCTGTGGCACCGCACCAGGCAACGCGGGTCAATGGAGGCGGCCCGCAAGCAACAATGCGCGCAGCTACCGTGCGCATTGCACGCTGACGACTGCATGCATCTGCGGACAAAAACCCGGGCTGCCGGCACGTGGTTACCTTGCAACGGCCGCAGGACACCATGTCCAGGCAACAGGTCTGCCTCGACCGGCGCCATTGCAGCCGTCGGTGCCGCTGCCGCGTCAACGTCCAATGCGTCACAAGGGCTGCGTGTCGGCGTGCCACCCCCGCGCGCAGCCAACCCCGTCGCCTGCCAGCCCCCGGCAGCTACAATAGCCGGCTTATGACCGCTGTCCTGCCGCTGCCGCAACCCCTGGCCGACCCCGCACCGCGCGACCCGCGCCAGCGGTTGCAGCGCGAACAGCTGCGCCTGGGCAAACGCCTGCAGCGCCAGGTCGGCCAGGCGATTGCCGATTTCGGCATGATCGCACCCGGCGACAAGGTCATGGTCTGTCTGTCCGGCGGCAAGGACAGCTACACCTTGTTGGACATGCTGCTGCAGTTGCAGCGCAAGGCGCCGGTGCCGTTCAGCCTGGTGGCGGTCAACCTGGACCAGAAACAGCCCGACTTTCCCGCCCATGTGCTGCCGGCCTACCTGCGCGGGCTGGGGGTGCCGTTCGATATCGTCGAGCAGGACACCTATTCGGTGGTCAGCCGGGTGATTCCGGCCGGCAAGACGATGTGTTCGCTGTGCTCGCGGCTGCGGCGCGGCGCGCTGTATGCCTACGCGCAGACGCATGGCGTGACCAAGATCGCGCTCGGCCATCACTGCGACGACATCGTGGCCACCTTCTTCATGAACCTGTTTCACCACGCGCGGCTGGCGGCGATGGCGCCCAAGCTACGCAGCGACGACGGCGCGCATGTGGTGATCCGCCCGCTGGCCTATGTGCGCGAAGCCGACATCGCGGCGTACGCGCAGGCGCGGCAGTTCCCGATCATTCCGTGCAACCTGTGCGGCAGCCAGGAAAACCTGCAGCGCCAGCAGGTCGGCAAGCTGTTGCAGCAATGGGACCGCGAGTTCCCCGGCCGCGTGGAGCAGATCGCCCGCGCCTTGGGCGATGTCCGCCCCGAGCAATTGGCCGATCGCACGTTGTTCGATTTCCTGGCGCTGGGCCGCAGCGGCGATGCGCCGAGCGATGTTGATCCCGATCCCAGCGCGTGGCTGTCCGCCAGCCACGCCACCCACGACAGCGACTGACGCCGCCGCTCCGGCTGCCGGCAGTCTTCCACCCTCCACGTTTTTCTTCATTCGGTCCAACGCATGTTCTTTCGCAACCTCACCCTGTTCCGCTTTCCCACCACCCTGGATTTCTCCGAGATCGACACCTTGCTGCCGCCGGTGCAGCTCAAGCCGGTCGGCCCGCTGGAAATGAGCTCGCGCGGTTTCATTTCCCCGTTCGGCCGCGACGAGCAGGAAGTGCTCTCGCACCGTCTGGAAGATTTTCTGTGGCTCACCGTCGGCGGCGAGGACAAGATCCTGCCCGGCGCGGTGGTCAACGACCTGCTCGAGCGCAAGGTGGCCGAGATCGAGGAAAAGGAAGGCCGCCGCCCCGGTGGCAAGGCACGCAAGCGCCTCAAGGACGATTTGATCCATGAGTTGCTGCCGCGCGCCTTCGTCAAGAGCTCGCGCACCGACGCCATCCTGGACCTGCAGCACGGCTACATCGCGGTCAACAGCTCCAGCCGCAAGAGCGGCGAGAACGTGATGAGCGAGATCCGTGGCGCGCTCGGCAGCTTCCCGGCGCTGCCGCTCAATGCCGAAGTGGCCCCGCGCGCCATCCTCACCGGCTGGATCGCCGGCGAACCCTTGCCCGAAGGCCTGAGCCTGGGCGAAGAGTGCGAGATGAAGGACCCCATCGAAGGCGGCGCGGTGGTCAAGTGCCAGCACCAGGAACTGCGCGGCGACGAGATCGACAAACACCTGGAAGCCGGCAAGCAGGTCACCAAGCTGGCGCTGGTGCTGGACGACAATCTGTCGTTCGTGCTCGGCGACGATCTGGTGATCCGCAAGCTCAAGTTCCTCGACGGCGCCCTGGATCAGCTCGAACACAGCGAAGACGATGGCGCACGTGCCGAACTCGACGCACGCTTTGCGTTGATGAGCGCGGAAATCCGCCGGCTGTTCCTGTTGCTAGAAACCGCGTTGAAGTTGAGCAAGGCCGAGTAACCGGAACGTCGGACGGTGGCGGCGTTGAGGCGCGATGCGTGGCGCGAATCAAACGCTTTCGGTGCGTCGAGGGCGCGGTGCCCTCGCCACACGCGGGACACGCCGTGAATCCATCCGTGGAGGCTCGGCGGCGACATCCATGTCGCCACACGGTCCCGCAAGCGGCAAGGACACCGCACCAGACAAGGTGCGGATCGTTTTAGTGAAGGCCCTGCACACCGGCCAACTCGACGAGTCCTTGCCTGCCCGCCGTCGCGGGACACGCCGTGAACCCGTCGCTGGGGATTCGATGGCGGCATCCATGCCGCCAAAAGTCCCGCAGGCGTTGAGAACACCGCACCAAAGCGTTCTTCCGCTGCTCTCGTGAAGGACATACGTGCGATGTGTCCTGCGCGGTGGCGGACAAGGGCCCGGCAGCAACGTTGCAGAACAGCTGCCCCACCACTGATCCATCGGTTGGCCAATCGCTTCCAGGGACGACGCCGATCACGGTCTGGCAGTCACCGAGTGCGGCAATCGATGCGTCTCACCGCCTGACACATCGCGGCGGTATCCTGTGCGAATGTTCAAGCCCGTCCGCCGCCTGATTGTTCCGCCCTCGCAGGTTGTCGAACGCGACTGCGTGCACGTGCAGCTGGACGGCCGCGACATCGCAGTGCTGCGCGTGCGCGATCCGCGTGCGCGACGCATCAAACTCAGCGTCGACGAGCGCGGCGCACGGCTGACCTTGCCGCTGCGCGCAAGCCTGATGTCCGGCGAACGGTTTCTGCATGCGCATCTGGACTGGCTGACCACGCAGCTGTCGCGGTATCAGCAGGTCGATGCGTTTCCTGCGCTTGAGCGTGGCGTGCCCGGGCAGCTGCCATTGCGCGGTGCGTTGCTGCCGTTGAGCTGGCACGAAGGGCGCTATGCACGCATCGATATCACCGACGACGGGGCGCAGTTCCATGTGCCCACCCGCCTGGGCGATGCCGGCCTGCGCCGCACCTTGAAGGAATTCTACGAAGCGCAGGCGCGCGCCGATGTCGGCCGCTGGTTGCCGGGTTATCTGCCCGGCCTGCCGCGCGCACCGGCGCGACTGCGGCTGAAGGTGATGTCCTCGCAGTGGGGCTCGCTCGCACCGGATGGCTCGATGGCGTTGGACCTGGCGCTGGTGCTTGGTCGCCCTTCCGCGTTCGAATACGTGCTGGTGCACGAGCTCTGCCACCTGGTGCAGGCCAACCACTCGCCTGCGTTCTGGGCCGAAGTGGAGCAACGTTTTCCCACTTGGCGCGAGGAACGCAGTTACTTCCACGAACACGGCCGCCAGCTCAAGGCGCAACTGCGCCGGTTGCTGCACGTGCAGTGACGCAGGCGTAGCGCGCGGCTGCGATGACGTGCCTTTCGCGACAGTGGTGCAGCTACGGGTGCGGCAACAGCAACAGGCGATCGGTGCGGCCGGCACCGGCGAGTGGTCAACGCTGCAGCGAAGACGCCGCTAGCGCCACGCGTAGGAGGCAGCCCGGGCAAGTTGCCGGCAGGCCAGCGGCGACAGCCAGGCAAAGCGTTTTGACACGGCGTGTTCTGCAGCCGCAGCGCCTGCGTCCAGGGTGCGCGCCGACATCCAGTGGTCGGCGTGACACGCCGCTGCCCATGCCTGCTCCAACAGGACGCGATCGCCCGCATCCAGGTGGGCAGCGGCGCGCACCGCCTGGATGAAGGTCCACGGCGCATGCCACCGATCGAAGGATTCGAGTGCGCCCACGACACGGGCGGCATCTGCCACGTTCACCTGCGCGATTGGCATCTGCGTATCACGCGTGACGCACACCATCCAAGAAGCCGTTGATCACCGCCGCGACTGCTTCCGGCGCTTCCATATGCACGTGGTGCGTGCCGGGCAGCAGCTGCAGGCGTGCGTCGCGCATCATCGCCACGCGGTGGTCGCGCAATGCTTCCGGGAAATACGCCTGGGCGGGCGTGGCGAAGATCGCCTGGGCGGGGCAGGCGATGGAGGCCAGCAGCACGTCGATCTGCGCTTCGGTCACGCGGATGGCGGTGGGCAGGGTCAGGCGCGGATCGCTGCACCAGCTGTAGCCACCTTCCACCACGCGTACGCTGCGTTCGACCAGCAGCCGTGCAGCCGGTTCGGTGAGTTGGTTGGCCATCATGCGCGCGCGTACCGGCATTTCCATTGACGGAAACACCCGCAGCGGCCGCTCTGCCAGCGTACGTGCCGAGGCCACTGCATCGCGCAGGCGTGTGGCAGTGCTTTCCACGGGCTCGGCCAGGGCGCCCAGCGCCTCGATGGCGATCAAGGCCTCCACGCGTTCGGGCGCAGCGGCGGCCAGCAGGCTGGCAATGCCGCCGCCCATCGAGTGGCCGAGCACGGTGAAGCGCTCCCAGCCCAGGGCATCGGCGACCTGCAACAACATGGCGATCGCGCTGCTGAGCGTGTATTCGGCGCCTGTCGGCAGCCAAGCGCTGTGGCCATGGCCGGGCAAATCCAGCAGCACCAGATCCAGCTCCTGCGCGTGCAGATGCGCGCTCAGCGGCACGAAGCTGGCCGCGTTGTCCAGCCAGCCATGCAAGGCCAGCACCCGGCGCGGGCCGCGATCTTGGTTGCGCAATCCGGTGACCCGGCCGATGGCCAGGTCGCACGCAAACGGCTCCAACTTCACGCGCGGCGCGCCACGGCGGCCAGCGCGTGCGCATGCGCATCGCTGGCGTTGAGGCAGGGGATGTAGCTGAGCGTGGCACCACGTTCGGCCAGCGTTTCGGCAAAACCCAGCGCCACTTCTTCCAGCGTTTCCAGACAGTCGGTGGCAAAGCCCGGGCAGACCAGGTCGAAGCTGCGCACGCCGCCTTCGGCCAATGCCCACAGCGTGGGTTCGGCGTACGGCTGCAGCCAGCGTTCGGCGCCGAAGCGCGACTGATAGCCCATCTGCCACTCGTCCGCGCCCAGCCCCAGCGCTGCCACAATCGCCTGCGCGCTGCGTTCGCACTGCTGCGGATACGGGTCGCCGGCATTGGCCACGCGCTGCGGCAGGCCGTGGAAGGAAAACATCAACTTGTCGCTGCGCCCATGCACCTGCCAGTGCGCGCGAATCGACTCGGCGATCGCGGCCACCCAGCCGGCGTCCTCGCAGTAGTCCTGGATCACCTCCACCGCGATCTCCGGCGCGCTGGTGCGCCATGCCTCCACCACATCCTGGATCGAGGCGGTGGTGGTGGTGGAATACTGCGGATACAGCGGCAGCACCACGATGCGCCTGATGCCGCGCGCGCGCAGCCCGTCCAGCGTCTTGCGCAAGGCCGGCTCGCCGTAGCGCATGGCCCATTCCACATGCCAGTCGGGCATCACCGCTTGCAGGCCGTCGGCCAGGCGGCGCGTGTAGACCGCCAGCGGCGAGCCCTCCGGCAACCACACTTTGGCGTATTTTTCGGCCGATTTCGGCCCGCGGATCGGCAGGATCACCCCGTACAGCAGCGGCTTCCAGAACAGTGGCGGAATCGCGACCACGCGGCGGTCGCTGAGGAACTCGGCCAGGTAGCGGCGCACGGCCGGGGCGGTCGGCGATTCGGGAGTGCCCAGGTTGACGACCAGCAGGGCGGTATCGGGTGTCGTGTTCATGCGCACCATTCTGGCAGAGCCGGGCACCGCTGCCGACAGCAGCGCAACGATCGCTGCGATCGGCCGCCTCTTCCACGCCGGTTGCGCTCACCACCGATTCATTGCGCCGGCACTAACGTCGCGGCATTGCTATCTTTGACGGATTCTTCCTTGGAGCTTGTCATGCCTCGTTTGTCGCGCCTGGCCCTGTTGTTGTCGCTGACGTTGGTCGCCGGCCATGCCGTCGCCGGCCCGGAAGAAGACCAGCGCGCACGCAATGCGGTGCGTGTGCTCACCGAGATCATGAAGATCCCCGAGCAGGCCATTCCGGACAAACTGCTCGACGAGGCGCGCGCCATCGTGGTCATTCCCGACACGCTCAAGGCCGGTCTGGTGATCGGCGGCCGTCGCGGCCACGGCCTGATGTCGATGAAGAATCCCGACGGCAGCTGGTCGCAACCGGTGTTCGTCAAGCTCACCGGCGGCAGCATCGGCTTCCAGGCCGGCGTGCAGTCCTCCGACGTGGTGCTGGTGTTCCGCAACGACCGCAGCCTGGACAACATCGTCAACGGCAAGTTCACCCTTGGCGCCGACGCCGGCGTGGCCGCAGGTCCGGTCGGGCGCAACGCCGCCGCGGCGACCGACGGCCAGCTCAAGGCCGAAATCTGGTCGTGGTCGCGTGCCCGCGGCCTGTTCGCCGGCGTGGCGCTGGACGGTGCGGTGCTGCAGATCGACGATGCCGCCGACCTCAATGCCTACGGCAGCGGCGCGACTCCGCGCATGATTTTCGAAGGCCGCACCAACGAGCGCCCGTCCACCGATGTGATCGCTTTCCGCGACAGGCTGGAAGAGGCGACCTACACCGCGCGCGCCAATCGCAGCACCGATGCCGCCGCCGATGGCGCGCCGCCGGCACCGCGTCCGCAGACCCCGCCGCCGGTGCAGGCACAGCAACCGGCCAATGTGCCGCCGCCGGGCAGCGAAGCCAGTACCGTGCCGATGCAGCCCAGCACCACGCCGCCCGCCCAGCAGGGTTTTCAGCCGGTATCGGAGGGTGAAATCCGCACCGAATCACTGGACGGCAACCGCTAACGCACTGTCATCCCCCTGCGCGGTGCGCTGGGGTATCCTGCGCGTTCCATCTTTCAAGCAAGCGAGCAGATCATGGGCGGTTTCAGCATTTGGCACTGGCTGATCGTGCTGGTGATCGTGTTGCTGGTGTTCGGTACCAAGCGGCTCACCAGCGGTGCCAAGGATCTCGGCAGCGCGGTCAAGGAATTCAAGAAAGGCATGCACGACGACGACAAGCCGGCCGGCAAGCTCGGCGACGACTCCCGCACTGCCGAGCAGGCGCGTGAGGCGCAGGCCGAACGCGACCGCGACGCGCGCTGATCCGGAGCGGCGTCGGTGTTTGACATAGGTGTTGGCGAACTGACGCTCATTGCGGTCGTCGCCCTGGTGGTGCTCGGCCCCGAGCGTTTGCCCAAGGCGGCCCGATTTGCCGGATTGTGGGTGCGCCGTGCCCGAATGCAGTGGGATTCTGTCAAGCAGGAACTCGAACGCGAACTCGAGGCCGAAGAGCTCAAGCGCAGCCTGCAGGACGTGCAGGCCTCGCTGCGCGAGGCCGAAGACCAGCTGCGCAACACGCAGCAGCAGGTCGAGCAGGGCGCCCGCACGCTGCATGACGACGTCAGTCGCGATATCGACATCCGCGCCAGCGCCACGCCGGTGGCAACGCCGCTGGAACTGGCCCATGCGGATTTGTCTGCCAGCCCCGATGTGGATGCAACAGCCGGCGTAACCGATGCGGCTGGAGCTGCACATACCGCGCCGGTGATTGCGCAGGCTCAACCCATTGCGCCAGCGCCGCATCAAACCCTGGTTCCGGCTCCGCACGACACGATAGTGCCCGCGCCGCATGCCGCGCATCTTGCCAGCGCGCCCGAGCCGGTCGCCGTTGCGCCAGTCGATGCGGGCACACCGGCCGCGTGGACGCCGGGCGCGCCAGCCAAACTCCAGGAGAAACAGCCGTGAGCCTGTTCGACGACGCACAGGCCGAAAGCAGTCTGATCGAGCATCTGGTCGAATTACGCGCCCGCCTGGTCCGCGCGCTGATCGGTCTGGGCGTGGTGTTGCTGGCGCTGCTGCCGTTTTCGCGGGCGATCTATTCGTGGCTGGCCGCACCGCTGATCTCGCAACTGCCGCTGGGGCAGACGATGATCGCGATGAATCCGGCCGGCGCGTTCTTCGCCCCGCTCAAGCTGACCTTCTTCGTGGCGGTGTTCTTCAGCGTGCCGTGGCTGTTGTATCAGGCCTGGGCGTTCGTGGCGCCGGGGTTGTACCAGCGCGAAAAGAAGCTGGCATTTCCGCTGCTGGCGTCGGCGGTGGCGCTGTTCTATATCGGCTGCGCGTTCGCCTATTTCCTGGTGTTGCCGGCGGTGTTCCACTTCCTGACCACGTTCAAGCCAGACGTGATCGCAATTACCCCGGATGCCAATTCGTACCTGGATTTCGTGCTGGCCATTTTCTTCGCCTTCGGCGCGAGTTTCGAACTGCCGGTGGCCTTGGTGATCCTGGTGCTGCTGGGCTGGGTCAGCCCCAAGCAGCTCAGCGAAGGCCGTGGCTACGCCATCGTCGGCATCTTCATCCTGGCCGCCGTGCTCACCCCGCCAGACGTCGTATCGCAGCTGATGCTGGCCATCCCGATGTGCCTGCTCTACGAGCTGGGCATCATGGCTTCGCGTGCGGTGGCGCCGAAGAGCGCCTAGTGCCGTCGCTGCACCCAAGCGCGCCGCCATGCAGGTGCGCGGTGCGGTCGTCTTCGGGCACATGCGTCGCTGCGCGGCGTCGCCCCGGACGCCATGGTCCACGTTAGGAGCGCGCCCGCGCGCGACCAAGCCTACGTCGAGAAGCCCCGGTCGCGCCCAGGTGCGCTCCTACAGCCGCGCGAATTCAAGCAACAAACACATCCGGTCGCGATGGCGGGGCTGGTTGGGCGGCGGCGCCGGCGTGGGTGAACATCTGCTTCCACGCGGCGTAGACCGAACCGGCGAACACCGGCATCAGCACCGCCATCAACAGCAGTTGGGCCAGCCACATCGCCACGGTCTGGCCGGCAATCAGGCCGACGATCAGCGCCACGATCATGACCGCGAAATAGATCGCGAAAATGGCGATGAAGGCCAGGACGAAGAACACCAGCATCGCCGGCAGGTTGTGCAGGCTGGCGCGCAGGCTCTCGCGCAGCGCGTGGCCACCGGTGCTGCGGTCGAACATGACCTGCGGCGGCATCACGAACAGCGCCAGCGTCATCGCCGCGAAGGTGGCGATGGTCAGCAGCAGCCACAGTAGGATGCGCCCGGCCGGCAGGCTGGCGGCCAGCTGCTCGATCTGCACCGGGTCCGGCTGCGCGCCGGACTGGCTGATCTGGTTGATCTTGACCATTACTTCGGACAGCTGCTGCAGCCCGCTGGCGCCGATCATCGCCAGCAGCAGCACGCCCAGCAGCAGGCCGGCGATCAGCTGCGGCAGCAGCGACACCAGCAGGTGCGGCGCGCGGCCGTCCTGCAGGCCATGCAGCAGATGCGACGGTTTGGCGATGCGGCCTTCGTCCACTTCGCGGATGGCCCACAGCAGGCCGCCCATGAACAACGGGCCGGCCAGCACCAGCAGGAACTGCAGAGCCGGGCCCAACAGCGGCACCAGGACCGACAGCGACACCACCAGCGAGGCGGCCACGCTCCAGATCACCCCCATCGAGCCAAGGGCCAGCGGCGCCCGCTTCAACAGCGAGAAACCGGTCAACAGCCACTCTGCGCCGGCAGATGCCGGCACCTTACGAATTTCGCTCATTCCCATTCCGGATCGATACGCGCCGGACCATCCGGCGTCACGCGATTATCGCTGCTTTTACGTGTGCGCGGCGGGACGAGCGCTCACGGTTTGCAACCGGCGTGCGTGATGCACGAAGCGGCGCAACAACTTGCGGGCGATGGGGGCGGCGGTGACCTCGCGGGCGACCGTGCGGGCGCAACGTCCGTGGCGGGCGATGCAGTCGGCACGCGCCTGCACATAGCCGCGCATGTGGTGGGTGGCGAATTCGGGGTGGAACTGGACGCCCCAGGTGGCCCGGCCCCAGCGGAAGGCATGGCAGCGGTCCTGCCGGGAGTGCGCTAGCACGATGGCGCCGTCCGGGGCACGCACGACCGTCTGCAGATGGGTGGCATGGGCCGGGAACTGCGGCGGAAGCCCTGCGAATAAAGGATCCTGCTCAGCCGGCGGGTGCAGCTCCAGCGCGATGGTGCCGGATTCGCGCCCGGCCGGGTTGTAGTCGACCTCGCCGCCCAGCGCGTGCGCCAGCAACTGGTGCCCGTAGCAGATGCCCAGTAGCGGCATGCCCTGATGGGCGGCATGGCGCAGCCATTCGGCACTGCGTTCGCTCCAGTCGGCGCGGTCGGTCACGAAGGCGGCCGAACCGCTGACGATGATGCCGGCAAAGTCGGCCGGGTCGGGCAGCGCGTCCCCATTGGCAACGTCGATGGCCACCGTTTCCTGCTCGGCCAGCCCGGCCGCCACGCGGATCCAGTGCGGAAAACGGCCGTATCGCTTCATCTCCGGCACGGGTTGCCCGGTTTCGATGATCAGGAACGGCAAGACGGACATGCGCAAAGATCCGGACACAACAGATGCCCCCGATTGTAGGCGGCAGCGACGCGTTTTTTTCAAGCGGCACTCCAAGACGCGCGCTGCGGGTCATTGCCGAATGACATGTCCTGATTCCCTCGCGGCGGGATGCCGATGATGGTAGCGGTGGTCGCCGACTGGTGCATGTCCTGGATATCGGCAGACAAACGCACGGCTGGAATGACAGTGCCTTTGCGCGGTCGCCGTGGTCAGGTTGACGCAAGGTTCGGCGGGATTGGTGTGGAAAAACATCGAATCGTGCATACCCTTCAGAACACTGCGCTTGACGCCAGCGGAGCACGTCGCCGTGCCGGCGTGCTGCATCCCACGCGTTCGATCCATGCAATGTAGTAGGGCCATTGGCCCAACGCGCAGCGGGCGTCGCACATGTCGTCTGCGCTTCGTATTGAAGAAGTCGCTCGCGGGCAGATTGACTAAATTTCCGGGCATGAAAACCCATGCCACCAATTCAAACGCGACACGCACAAACCTGTCTTACGCTCATGAGGAAAAGCCCAGGCTAACGGAGGATCAGGCAGCAGCCAGCAGCAGCGGCGCGCAGCAACCGCTTGGACGGCCGCCTAGAAAACGGCAGAGGATGGAGTCGGATGACCCAAGGGCCTCGACGCGCGACAGGCAGCCCTTTACGGCAAGCGCCTTAAAGAAAGAGGAAATCGATGCCAGCGAAGGCGCATGGGACAGGCGCTTTCGGCCGTGGCAGCCGGCTGCCGTCAAAAACGCGCGCATCAAAACCGAGGGCTACCCGGATATGGCGACTGACGACGTCGGCACGTCGTCAGCGCAGCATCGGCCACAACGCTCGTCGCAGCATCATGGTGCGGAGGCAAGGGCATTTCGGCCGCGCGAACAACCGTTCGAATGGTCCGCCAGAAAGCGACCACGTGAAGAGCAGGCGCCATCCCGGCAGCCAAAGCGGCCATTCCATGGCATGGGGCTGACGACCGAGGACATCCGCAGGGCCGAACATCAGCTGGACCCGGCGGAAAAAAAACGGCTACAGGCGCAGCGACAGCAACAGCAGCGACAGTTGAGCGAGCCCCACGGAATCGGGAGGAACCACAACGCGGGCCGGTGCGTGTCGATGGCATATGACAACGAGCTGGCGCATCGCATGCGTGGCGGGATGGCGTTGCCCTTCCTGGAAGAGAGTGTCAACGCGCAAGTCAACGCGCAGCGGCTGGACAAATATCTTCAGTTGATTGGCACTGCACGGCGCGCCAGGGCAGGGGTGACGCCCGGCGATCTGGATCGTTGCACCGAGCTCGCGGCGCAATACCTGTTTGGGACCGGATGGTTCGAAGGGGCATCGCTGGCGCAGCTGGCGCATGTGGGCAACAAGCTGAGCAAGCACCCGAATCAGCCCGCATGCATGGAGGCAATCGCGTGGATCGCCGGAGAGCTCACGCAGGTCGACGATCTGGTGGGGCTGGGAGGCTACCCGTCGGTTCTGCTTCTGAATGCCTTCTCGAAGAATCTCGACAGCGGCCGGTGTGAGCGCGCGGTGGCGCGTCTGGCACGTCATCTGCGACGTGACGACCACGCCCGGCAGACTCTGAATGCGCAGAACATCAGCCTGGCACTCAATGCCCTCAGCAAGTGGTCCGATAACCCGGAGTGCCAGGCGACGGCACACCGGTTTGCCGCGCTTGTCGCCAGCGACTATCGCCTGCGTTGCGCCATGGATGCCCAGAGCGTGGCGACCGCGCTCAACGCCCTGTGCAAATGGCCCGACACGCCGGACTGCGGGAATGCCGTCAGCGCGCTCGCCGAGCGGTTGGCCGACGAGTCCAGATTGCGCAAGGATCTCAATCCATTGGACGTGGCCAATGCGCTCAATGCCCTGAGCAAATGGCCCGGCACGCCGGTCTGTGCGGCCGCTGCCAGCGCACTGGCCGCACGGGTGGCCGCCGAACCCAGGTTGCGCAAGGCCTTCGACGCGCAGCAAGTGGCCACCGTGCTCAACGCCTTGTGCAAATGGCCCGACAACCAGGCCTGTGCGGCGGCCGCCAACACCTTGGCCGAGCGACTGAGACGCGAGCCCGACGTGCGCGACGTGCTCAAGCCGCGAGAAATGACCAACGCGCTTAACGCCCTGAGCAAATGGCCCGACACGCCGGCCTGTGCGGGCGCCGCCAGCGCGCTGGCCGCACGGGTGGCCGACGATCCCAGGTTGCGCGTGGCCTTCGACGTACAGCAGGTGGCCACCGTGCTCAACGCCCTGAGCAAATGGCCCGACAATGCGGCCTGTGCGGCCGCCGCCGGCGCGCTGGCTGAGCGCTTGGCCGACGAACCCGAGTTACGCAACGCCCTGACCGCCCATGGCGTGGCCACCGTGCTCAACGCCCTGAGCAAATGGCCCGACAATGCGGCCTGTGCGGCCGCCGCCGGCGCGCTGGCCGAGCGGCTGGCCGACGAACCCGAGTTACGCCACGCTCTGACCGCGCATGGCGTGGCCACTGCGCTCAACGCGCTGAGCAAATGGCCGGACATGCCGGTCTGCGCGGCCGCTGCCAGTGCGCTGGCCGAGTGGCTGAGCGACGATCCCGACCTGCGCAAGGCGCTGGACGCTTCCAACCTGCCCCAGGTGCTCAACGCGCTCAGCAAATGGCCGGACGTGCCGGTCTGTGGCGAGGTGGTCAACGCGCTGGCCGAGCGATTGGTCGACGACCCCGCGTTGCGCAAGGCGCTCGACCCGCTAGGGGTGCCCAATGCGCTCAACGCGCTGAGCAAATGGCCCCAGATGCCGGTCTGTGGGGCTGCCGTCGAGGCGCTGGCCGCACGGCTGGCCGACGAGCCCGGGTTGCGCAGGGATCTGGATCCGCAAGGCGTTGGCAACGCACTCAACGCCCTGAGCAAATGGCCCAACGTACCGGCCTGCGCGGCCGCCGCCAGCGCGCTGGCCGAGCGGCTGACCAACGATGCCGGCTTGCGTCGTGCCTTCGACCCTATCAACGTGAGCCAAGCGCTCAATGCCCTGAGCAAATGGCCCGGCACGCCAGCCTGCGAGACCGCCATCGACGTCCTGGCGGCGACGCTGGCCGACGATCCCGATTTGCGCAAGGCCCTGGACCCGCAAGGCGTGGCCGTGGCGCTCAACGCGCTGAGCAAATGCCTCGCCCGGCCGGTGTGCCAGTCGGCATTCGTGCTGCTCGCCGAGCGTGCAGGCTCGGCCGAGCTGCCCTGGCGGCAGTTCCAGATGCGGGGGATCGCGGTGTTGGCCAACGCGATGTCCCGGCTGTCGCATCTGGACGAAGAGGACGATGAGCAGTTCCAGACCCTGGGTATCGCCAAGCTGCAGGCGATGGCCGGGCACCTGGATGTGCACCGCGAGCGTTTTGCGTCCGCTTCGGCCGGCGATATCGGTGTGCTCTTCAAGGCCTTTGCCTCGGCGCGGCTTCAGCGCCAGATGCGTTCGCTGGGACAACCGGCGCTGGAACGGGTGTCGGCCCTGATCGGGGACGATGGATTACGCCAGACCAGCCTTGAGGAGATCGGCAGCCTCTGCATGGGACTGTTGCCGCTGATCCGCAGTCCGGAGTTGGCCCCCCGCCATCGGGGCCAGGCATTGCGCGTGTTCGATACGTTGCAGCCCATCGTCGCGCGCAAGATCGACCTGTACCTGCGCGGCGACGGCGCGCGCGCGTCGGCCGGCATCGAACAGCATGCCACGCGCTGCCCGGCGCTGACCTTCTACCAGGTGCTCAAGGCCTACGCGTTGGTGAGCCGGCAATGGAAAGCGCGCCATCTTGACGGCCCGCGCAAGCAACTGCGCCAGCGCCGCGACGAACTGGCGAAGTGGGTGGACCTGACGCTGGCGCGCACGCGCGAGGCGATCGAGGCGGACCTGGGCGAGATGAGCTGGAACCTGATCGCCCAGATCGAGGCCGGCGACCGGATGTTCGACGCCCTGGACCTGCGCATGGCCAAGGACGCGCCGGCCATTACCCAGGCCCATCCACCCACCCGCTTCGACCTGGACAGCGGGCGCTTGAGCATGGCCTCGGTCCCCGGCCGGCCGGTGGCGCCGGCGCCCGGCCGCGGCAGCACGACCCATGTGGTGGTCGATCTGGTGGGCAAGGAGCTGTCGACCAACCGGTCCGAATCGGACAAGCCGTATTCGCTGTTTGCACGCCTGACCGGGCTGCCGCTGGTGGAGGTGCAATTGCCTGGTGAGCTATCGACCTTCATGCTCGCGCGGACGTTCAACTACAACGGCGAGCCCTGGCGCTTCGACATGTTCGGCGGCAGCCGCGCGGCGCGCGGCAAATCCGGCAGCCACAGCCTGGTGCTGTCCCAACGCAAGGAGTCGGCGTCGCTGTTGCCTGCATTCCGCTATGCCGACACCGCCCCGGGCAGCAGCCTGATGCATCTGGCGGCCAAGCTCGCTCCGCAACGCGAGGACTGGTCGCGCATGCAGCGCTCGCTGCTGGAGATGGTGCCCAGTGACCATGTCGTGGAAGGCACGCTGCGCCTGGGCGTGTTCGATGACGTCGAGGGCCCTGCGCATCCGTTCAAGCCGTTGGCCGTGGATGGCACTGCCCTGGCGTTGTGCCCCAACGATGGTTGCGGCTTCCTGAAACTGGAGGTGGCCTTGGCCATTCCAGCCTTCCGCAAGCATTACGAGGCCTGGCACGCGGTGCAGGCAAACCAGGCCACCGAGGAGCAGCGCGAGCTGGTGGCCAAGGACAAGGGGCCTTCGATGATGCCGGCGCAGGCGCTGCAGCATTACCCGCGCGATGCCGCGGCGCTGGAAGAGGCGCACGCGGCGATGCAGGACCGGCTGCGGACACTGGAGCCGACAGGCGATGATCCGCTGTGGGTGTACAGGCCGCTCATCGGCGGTGGCTACCAGGGCCAGCGCGTGCGGGCGGTGCCGTCGGCCGACGACAAGGTGCATCTGCCGCAGCAGCGCAGCCAGGCCTTCGACGTCGCGGGCGGCCCGTTGCTGCTCGGCAAGCCTCCCTACGACAAGGAGAATCTGCTGCCGGTGCCGGAACAGCGCATCGCCACCGTGGCCCAGGGCGACGCCACCGCCGCGTTCCTTTCCCAGTGCTTCGGCATCCAGTACAGCTACACCGGTTTCGATGATCGCTCCGGCGTCGATCCGCAGATGCTGCACAGCAAGGGCATGCTGGTGGTGGTGCCCGATCAGCAGTGGCCGGCTGAGTTCAGCGACACCGACCTGGCCTGCTCCAAGGAAGATCTGAAGACGCTGTCGTGCTGGACAAACGGCCGTGACCGCGGTGCCTTGCCGCGCGACATCCTCAGCACCGGCAGCCTGCGGCTCAAGGACATCGTGGAGCCTGGGCGCCTGGGCGCACTGCCGATCGACGAGTTGCGCAAACGCGACATGGACACCGACGGCGACGACGCCTTCATCTACGCAGGCTATCCCAAGCTGGCTGCGCTGATTTCGCGGGTGATGGATCGCAAGGCCAGGCTCGGTCGGCAAAAGTCCTTCAAGCCGCCGAAGACGGCCACGCCGGCCATCGACCCGGTCAGCGGCCACTACCAGCCAGGGCGGCTTTCGGAAATCATGGCCCTCAAGCGCGGTCAGCGCATCACCTCGGCGGCCGCCACGCTGGCGGCGCGCTTCATGGGGCAGCCGAACGAACTGCGCGAAGCGATGGCGCGCGACATGATGTTCGGCACCTACGATGGCATCGAGCGCGGATTGCGCAACGGTTTGCGCGAGCTGCTCGAAGAGCCGGTCCGCGATCCGGTGGTGTTGGCCACGCTGCGCGTGCAGGCGCGCGAGGCGATCGAACGCGCCCACCTGCCCGAGGCGCGTGAAGCTGCCGAGTTGCTGCACGCGCAGCTGCTTGCGCTTGAGACGGACCCGCCCGCCGACAGCGCCGCGCCGGCGTTGCCCGACGCCCTGGCGGAGGCGTTTCCCGGCCTGGCCAAGGCCTACGAGGCCGCCTCTGGCGTGGATGCGCGCATCCACGCCATCCTGGACAACTACCCGGTGTGCCGGCTGTCGCATGCGCAGTTCCCGGACGGGCAACCCGGGCTCGTCCCCGGCGAGCCGGAACTGACCATGCGCAACCTGTTCACCATCGCGATCAAGGTCGGCACCGATGCGTTGAAGTCCGACACCGGCACGGCGCTGTTCGCCAAGATCGTGGAGGCCTGCGAACGGGCCGAACGGGGCTTCGCCGAGCGGGTCCGCAACGTGCCCTACAGCAGGGCAACCGCCCGGGCCATGCAGGACGGGCGCTTCGATCCCGAACAGACCAAGCTGCTGCTGCAGCGCATGCCGTCGATGGCCGCCGGCGTCATGGAAGACGCGCTCGAAGCACTACAGCAGGCCGGCTGGATCGCCCGGTCGCAGCCGCCGGCCGAGCGTCTGCGCGACGTGCAGCCGCAGGACATTGCGCTCAAGGCACAGGCCTTGCTCAGGCGCGCTCGCCAGATGGAGCCGCAGGTCACCGACATGCTGCAGAACATCGCCGCGCGCCATGGTGGGCAACTGGCCGGCACGCAGCATCAACTGAAGTCCTACGGCTCGTTGCAGGACAAGCTCAAGCAGCGGATGGCGCTGAAGAAGCAGCCGTTGGACGAGGCGGCAGCCAGCGTCAACGACGCGCTGCGCTACAGCGTGGTGCTGGAACCGCAGGGCTTTACCGCCGGCCTGCGCGCCGTGCTGGCCGCACTGGACGATCAGGGCCATGCACGGGTCAAGCTGACCAATCAATTTACTGAATACCCGCCAGTCTTCAAGGCCATCAATGTCACGCTGCGCAGCCCTGAGGGTGCGCTATGGGAGATCCAGTTCCACACCCCGGAGACCTTCGCGCTGAAGGAGCGCTTCCACGATCTGTACAAGCACGCC
The DNA here is from genome assembly GCF_041475725.2 of Xanthomonas sp. NCPPB 1754. Lineage (NCBI taxonomy): Bacteria > Pseudomonadati > Pseudomonadota > Gammaproteobacteria > Lysobacterales > Lysobacteraceae > Xanthomonas > Xanthomonas sp. NCPPB 1754. The sequence goes on along the minus strand of NZ_CM192982.1, from coordinate 4,839,407 downwards.
CATGCGCTGGCGCTTGGCGGCGCATCGCGGTCCGAGCAGCGCAAGCTACAGGCGCCTGCGCTGGAGGCCTTCAAGCGTGTGGCCTCGCCGCCGGGGTGCGAGGAGATCGACGACTGGCAGGAAGAGACCGTGCCGGCGCTGGCAAGCGCGACGCCGACGCCCGGCTCCGAACAGACCCCCGTCAATACAGGCGCATCGCCGGCACACAGCGTGTTCCATGCCGCCACACGCAAGCAGGCGTCGCTGACGCCGGTGCTCGACACGCTGGCCGACGGCTTGGGCGCGCGGCTCTGGGGCAACGTGCGCTACAACGCCAGCCAGGGCCGGATCGAGCAGGTGCAACACGACCCGTTCCAGAAATCGGTCGCCTCGATCAAGGACAAGATCCGGCGCCATCAGCGCGCCGGCATGACAACAGAACAGGCCACGCAACGCGTGGGCGATGCGCTGCGCTATGCGCTTGAGTTGCCGTCCGAGGGTTTCGTGGCGAAGGTGCAGGCGGCCCAGGACGCACTGCGTCGGCACGGGATGACGTGCGTGAAGCTGCAGAATTACTTTACCTCGGGAGATGGCACCTACCGGGGCATCAATGCCAGCTTCACCGATGCCGAGGGCTACGCGTTCGAAGTGCAGTTCCACACGGCCGAGAGCTTCAACGCCAAGGCGCAAACGCATCTGTCCTACAAGCGGATGCAGTTGGCGCAGACACGCCTTGACAAGGAGTGGCAAAAACCCCGGCCCGATCCGGTCAGGCAGGCAAAACTGACGCAGGAAATCGCAGGGCACAGACAGGCGATGCACGAGATGACGGCCAGGGTGAGCAAGCCCGCCCACATCGAGCGCCTCGGAGGCCGCGTATGAGCACCCATCAACGCGCAAGACCTGGCGAATCTGCGGCTCTCAAGCCGGTTTAGCTGTGCGCCGGACGATATCTCCGCCCTCAAGGCATGAGCGCCGAGTGCCACTGGGGCGGGAATCACGCGCGTGCGGCTCGCAGGCGCGGGCGAACGCGTCGATCGCCATCATGGCGATCGACCGCGACGTGCGCGAGACCGGCGTGCACTCCGGAGGCGTTGCTGCATGCATGCCACGCAACCGTGCACCTGAGCGAACACGAGCACCCGGCAGGGATCGGTCCTGCCGCCAGCACAGCAGTTTTCAACGAATCCCGCCGGCCCTCGACGCCTCGCCGCGTCGAAGGTCCCTACGGATCATGCACGCGCAAGCGGCGTGGTCGTCAGGACGAAGGAGGCGTCTATTCGCGCGGCGGCAACACCGACAGCACTTCTTCGATGGTGGTCAGCCCCGCGGCGACCTTCTCCAGGCCGGTGCGGCGCAGCGTGCGCAGGCCTTCGCCGCGGGCAGCCTGGCTGAAGCCGGCAAGTTCGGTGTCGGGGCGGATGAGGGTGCGCAGGCGCGGGGTGACCGGCAGCAGTTCGTACAGGCCCACCCGGCCCAGGTAACCGGTGCGGCGGCATTCCAGGCAACCGACCGGGGCGTGCACGTTGAGCGGTTCCGGCAGCGCCTCGCCTGGCTCGCGGATGGCCGACCAGTCGGCATCGCTGAGCGTGTGCGGGCGCTTGCAATGCACGCACAGCGTGCGCACCAGCCGCTGCGCCAGCACGCCGTTGAGGGTGGAGGCCACCAGGTAATGCGGCACGCCCAGGTCGAGCAGGCGGGTGATCGCCGAGGCGGCATCGTTGGTGTGCAGCGTGGACAGCACCAGATGCCCGGTGAGCGAAGCCTGCACCGCCATCTGCGCGGTTTCCAGGTCGCGGATTTCGCCGATCATGATGATGTCCGGGTCCTGGCGCAGCAGCGTGCGCACGCCGCTGGCGAAATCCAGGTCGATGTTCTGCTGCACCTGCATCTGGTTGAATTCCGGCGCGATCATCTCGATCGGGTCTTCCACGCTGCACACGTTCACATCCGGCGTGGCCAGGCGCTTGAGCGTGGAATACAGCGTGGTGGTCTTACCCGAGCCGGTGGGGCCGGTGACCAGCACGATGCCGTGCGGGCGCTCGACCAGCGCGCTCCAGCCGGCGGCCTCTTCCGGACTGAAGCCGAGCTGCTCGATGCTCTTGAACGCCGAATCCGGGTCGAAGATGCGCATCACGCACTTCTCGCCGAAGGCGGTGGGCATCGTGGACAGGCGCATTTCCACCTCGCGCCCACCCGGCGAGCGGGTCTTGATGCGGCCATCCTGCGGGCGGCGGCGTTCGGCCAGATCCATGCGCCCGAGCACCTTGATGCGGCTGACCACGGCGGTCATCACCGAGGGCGGCACTTCCAGCACCTTGTGCAGCACGCCATCGATGCGGAAGCGCATGCGCCCGGCCTCGCGACGCGGCTCCAGATGGATGTCGCTTGCCCGCTGTTCGTAGGCGTACTGCAGCAGCCAGTCGACGATATGCACGATGTGGTGGTCGTCGGCATTGACGTCGCCGGCGCGGCCCAGTTCCACCAGCTGTTCGAAGCTGGGCAGGCCCGCGTTTGATTCGGTGCTGCGCGCATCGCCACGCGCGCCGCGCACCGATTGGGTCACGCCGAAGAACTCCATCGTGTAGCGATGCAGATCCAGCGGGTTGATCAGCGCCAGCTCGATGCGGCGCCGGCTCAGGTGTTGCACGTCGGCCAGCCAGTCCAGCGCCAACGGCTCGCTGGTGGCGATCAGCACGCGCTCGGCATCCAACGCCAGCGGCAGGATGCGGTGGCGGCGCGCGTAGGCGTGCGAGACCACGCCGGTGACGGCGGCCACATCGATGCGGGTGGGGTCGATGCGCAGATAGCGCAGCCCGGTGCGGGTGGCCAGCCATTCGGTGAGCCGTTCCAGGCCCAGCTCGCCGGCCGGCGGCTGCGCGGCGTGCAATTTCAGATTGGCCAGCAGCACCAGCGGATGCACATCGCTGGCGGTGCGCGCGCCGCTGGCGGAGAACTGCACGCGCTCGTGTTCGTGCGGTACCACCATGCCGTCGGCCAGCAGGGCCGCGGCCACCGGGTCGAACATCAGCCGGCCGCGCGGCAGCAGTGCCACGGCGTTATCCGGGTCGGCGGTACGCCGCTGTTCCATGCGTGTTTTCCCCAGCAGCGGTGCTGCGCGGCAAAGCGCCGCGGGTCGGCCGGTATACTAGCGCACCCCTTCCGTACGGCCTTTGCTGCATGTCCGATTCCCGGCGCGTTCCAATCACTTTCCAGGGCCTGATCCAGACCCTCAACCAGTACTGGGCCGAGCAAGGCTGCGTGCTGATCCAGCCGCTGGACCTGGAAGTGGGCGCGGGCACGTTCCATCCGGCCACGTTCCTGCGCGCGCTGGGGCCCGAGCCGTGGAATGCGGCGTACGTGCAGCCTTCGCGCCGTCCCACCGATGGCCGCTATGGCGAAAATCCCAATCGCTTGCAGCGTTATTACCAGTACCAGGTGGCGATGAAGCCCAACCCGGACAACATCCAGGACCTGTACCTGGGCTCGTTGCAGGCGCTGGGCATCGACCCGTTGGTGCACGACCTGCGCTTTGTCGAAGACAACTGGGAATCGCCCACGCTCGGCGCCTGGGGCCTGGGCTGGGAAGTCTGGCTCAACGGCATGGAAGTGACCCAATTCACCTACTTCCAGCAGGCCGGCGGGCTCGAATGCAAGCCGGTGCTGGGCGAGATTACCTACGGCCTGGAACGGCTGTGCATGTATCTGCAGAGCTGCGACAACGTCTACGAGCTGGTGTGGACCTACGGCCCGGACGGCGCCGCGGTGACGTACGGCGATGTGTACCACCAGAACGAGGTGGAGCAGAGCACCTACAACTTCGAACACGCCAATGTGGCCGAGCTGTTCCATCGCTTCGACGCCTGCGAAGCCGAAGCCAGGCATCTGGTCGAGGTCGGCCTGCCGCTGCCGGCGTACGAGCAGGTCACCAAGGCCAGCCACGCCTTCAACCTGCTGGATGCGCGCCGCGCGATCAGCGTGACCGAACGCCAGCGCTACATCCTGCGCGTTCGCGCGCTGGCCCAGGGCGTGGCGCAGGCGTACTACGCCCAGCGCGAGAAGCTGGGATTTCCTGGTGTGAAGAAATAACCGAGAGCCCCTCTCCCACCGGGAGAGGGGGTGGGGTGAGGGTCGGGGCGTAGCCCTCATGCACCCAACCTCCACAGAGCTTCGCCCGTCCCCTCATCCGCCCCTTCGGGGCACCTTCTCCCCCATGAAGGGGGACAATGTCCCGCAGGGAGAAGGGACTAGCGAGCCCCTCTCCCCTCGGGAGAGGGGTTGGGGTGAGGGGACGAGGCGCAGCCCTCATGCACCCAACCTTCCACAGAGCTTCGCCCGTCCCCTCATCCGCCCCTTCGGGGCACCTTCTCCCGCAGGGAGAAGGGACTACGCAAAGGTCCATGTCATATGAGCGAACAACTTCCCCTGCTGATCGAACTGGGCACCGAAGAGCTGCCGGTCAAGGCGCTGCCGGGTCTGGCGCAGGCCTTTTTCGATGGCGTGCTGAGCGGCCTGGAAAAGCGCGGCGTTGCCGTCACCCGCGGCGATGCCAAGCCGCTGTCTACCCCGCGCCGTCTGGCGGTGCTGCTGCCGGGCGTGGCCACCGAGCAGCCGGAGCAGCGCTCGGAAGTGCTGGGGCCGTATCTCAACATCGCCCTCGACGCCGAAGGCCAACCGACTAAGGCATTGGCCGGTTTCGCCGCCAAGGCCGGTATCGACTGGACCGCGCTGGAACGCACCAGCGACGCCAAGGGCGAGCGTTTCGTGCATCGCGCAGTGACGCCGGGCGCGCGCACGGCCGACTTGTTGCCGGAGATCCTGCGCGAGGCCATTGCCGCAATGCCCATCCCCAAGCCGATGCGCTGGGGCGCACACGAGTACGCCTTCGCACGGCCGGTGCAATGGTTGGTGCTGTTGTTCGGCAGCGAGGTGATTCCGGCCGAGTTGCTGGGCGTACGCGGCGACCGCATCACGCGCGGGCACCGCTTCATGCATGAGGGCGCAGTGTCGCTGGCGGCACCCGGCGACTACGTCGATGCGCTGCGTGCGGCGCACGTGCTGGTGGATCCGGACGCGCGCCGTGCCCGCATTGTCGACGAAGTGCAGGCGGCCGCCAGGCAGGCCGGCGGCAGCGCACGCATCAGCGACGACAACCTGGAGCAGGTGGTCAACCTGGTCGAATGGCCGGCGGCGGTGCTGTGCAGTTTCGAACGCGATTTCCTGGCGGTGCCGCAGGAAGCGCTGATCGAAACCATGGAGATCAACCAGAAATTCTTCCCGGTGCTGGATGACGGCGGCACCTTGACCGAGCAGTTCATCGGCATCGCCAACATCCACTCCAAGGACGTGGCCGAAGTGGCCAAGGGCTACGAGCGCGTGATCCGTCCGCGCTTTGCCGACGCCAAGTTCTTCTTCGACGAAGATCTCAAGCAGGGCCTGCAGGCGATGGGCGAAGGCCTGTCCAGCGTCACCTATCAGGCCAAGCTGGGCAGCGTGGCCGACAAGGTCGCGCGCGTGACGGCACTGGCCGAGGCGATTGCACCGCAGGTCGGTGCCGACCCGGTGCAGGCACGGCGTGCTGCGGAATTGGCCAAGAACGACCTGCAATCGCGCATGGTCAACGAATTCCCGGAGCTGCAGGGCATTGCCGGCCGCCATTACGCCAAGGCCGCCGGCGAGCCGAGCGAGATTTCGCTGGCCATCGACGAGGCCTACCAACCGCGTTTTGCCGGCGACGACATCGCGCTGTCGCCGCTGGGCAAGGTGCTGGCGATTGCCGAGCGTCTGGATACCTTGGCCGGTGGGTTTGCGGCCGGGTTGAAGCCGACCGGCAACAAGGATCCGTTTGCTCTGCGGCGCAATGCGTTGGGGTTGGCGCGGACGGTGATTGAGAGTGGGTTTGATCTGGATCTAAGAGATATTCTGTTTAAAGCTTCGATTGCCGTTTGGAGTCACATGAAGTTTGGTCCTAAGGCGCTGGAGTCGATCACTATCAACCACTGTGCGACAAACTTAGACGCTCTATCGCTGTTTGCAGATATGTTGCAGCTCAACCCACTTGAGCTGCAGAAGATACTTCGAGTTGATGAGCAATTCGACTTCATCCTCGACCGCCTACGCGGCTATTACGCCGACAAGGGCGTACCTGCAACGCATTTCAACGCGGTCGCCGCATTGTTCTCCGTCACGTCCGAAGCCGTGCCGACACCGACCAGCGTAGGAGCGCACCCGGGCGCGACCCACGGATCGCTCTACGACTTCGACCGTCGCATCGACGCCATCGGCATCTTCGCCACGTTGCCCGAAGCCGACGCATTGGCCGCGGCGAACAAGCGCATCCGCAATATCCTGCGCAAGGCCGAGGGCGAGATCCCCGGTGACATCGACACCAGCCTGCTGCGCGAACCGGCCGAACAAGCCCTGGCCGAAGCGGTGGAAGCGGCCATCGGCGATACCGGCGATGCGCTGCACCGCCATGACTATGTCGCCGTGCTCGCACGCCTGGCGCGCCTGCGCCCGCAGGTGGATGCGTTCTTCGACGGCGTGATGGTCAATGCCGACGACCCGCAGCTGCGCGCCAACCGGCTCGCACTGCTGAAGAAGCTCGGCGACCGCCTCGGCAGCGTCGCCGCCATCGAGCATCTGTCCAGCTGATGTCCAGGTCGGCGGGCGCGCTGCACTGGCAGGCCGCCCAGGCCGCGTTGGCGCGGCGCGACCTGGGCGTGGCAGCGTCTGCATTGCAGGCGCTGCTGGGGGTGGAACCGACGCATGTGGCTGCACGCGTGCTGCTGGCCGGCACCGTGTTGGCCAACGGCCGCATGCGCGAGGCCGTGACGCAACTCCAGCTGGCCGCTCGCGATGTGGGCGACGATGTGGCGATGCGTTGCCGTGTGGCGCAGGCCCTGTTGCGCGTGGGCGAGCATCACACGCTGCATGCGCTGCTGCGGCATCCCTCGGTGATGCAGTGCCGCGACGGCGCGACCTTGGCTTTGCTTGCACACGTGCACCAGTCCTTGGGCGAACACGTCGAGGCACTGGCGATGATGCAGCGCGCACAGGCGTGCGGATTCGATGGTCCGGACTTCCGTTTTTTTCTTGCGGTGCAACTGCAGTTCAATGGGCGCCTGGATGAGGCGGCGCAGGCCTTGGAGCAGACCCTGGCGCTGTCGCCCGGCTACGGCCGTGCAGCGCTCACGCGTGCGCGGCTGCGCCGTCAGACCACCGGCAGCAACCATGTCGCGCAATTACGTCAGCAATTGCAGCTCGCCAAACCCGACAGTGAAGATCGTGCCGGGCTGGCCTTCGCGTTGTACAAGGAGCTGGAGGACCTAGGCGACACCGCTGCCGCCTGGGACGCGCTGCAGCACGGCAATGCAGTGATGCATGCACGTCTGCGCCACGATGCCGATGCCGAGGCAGCGCTGTACGCGCAACTGGGTGACCTGGCTGCGCGGGGCGTGTTCGCAGCGCAAGGCACCGGTGCCTTACAAGGTCCGCAGCCGATCTTCGTGCTCGGCCTGCCGCGCTCGGGCACCACGGTGCTGGAGCGCATGCTGGGCAATCATTCGCAGGTCGTTTCGGCCGGCGAATTGAACGACTTCGGTCATCAGTTGCGTTGGGGCGCCGATCAGGCCGGGCGCAGTCTGCTGGACGCGCCGCTGTTGCAGGCGCTGCCCACGCTGGATTATGCGCAGATTGGCGCGCGGTATCTGCAACAAACGCAGTGGCGTGCCGGATCGGCGCGCTGGTATATCGATAAATTGCCGGCCAATGCGGTGGCGATCGGCGCGATTGCGCGCGCACTGCCGGGTGCACTGATCGTGCACCTGGTGCGCGAGCCGATGGCGGTATGTTTTTCCAATTACCGCGCGCTGTTCGGCGATTCGTATGCCTACAGTTACGACCTGCACACACTGGCGCGTCACTATCGGGCGCATCACGGCTTGATGGCGCAATGGCGCGCTGCCTTGCCGGGTCGGGTGATCGATGTGGACTACGCGCGGATGGTGCGCGATCCATCCACGGTGCTGCAGCAGTTGATGGCATATTGCGGGCTGGACATCGAGCCGGGGCAGATCGACATCACGCGCAATGCCGCAGCGTCGGCCACGCTGAGCAGCGTGCAGGTGCGCGAGGGCGTGCACAGCCGCAACGTGGAGGAATGGCGCCGCTATGCAGTCCAGCTGGAGCCTTTGCGGCAGGCGTTGTCGCAGGCGGGTCTGCTCGATGCTGGCGTGCATTGACAGCAGCCATTAGGTCTTGGGCGGCGCATCAGACGCGCTGCGAGCACGTTTCATCGGCCTCCAGTTCAATGCGCGCCGAAGCAGTCGCCCCGATGGACAGCGGTTGCGCCAGCCGGGTCTGCTTGCGCAACGTCATCACCGCATGCGCTGGCATGCAGGCGAGCAACAGTGCCGCAGCTGCCTCGCAAGTCCAAAAACGCCAGCGGCAGCCGTATTGGCTGCCGCTGGAGGTACGCATGCACAGTGCTGTGGATCAATGCGCGCCGAAGCGCCAGTTCAATTCCAGCATGTAGGAACGGCCGTAGCCGGTGTAGTTGAAGATGTTGTAGTACGGGTAGCTGGTGTAGGTGCGGTCACGCGGCGGACGGGTATTGGCGAGATTGTTGACCGTTGCCGTCAGCGAGATATCGTCGCTGATCGCGTAGTCCAGCGTTGCATTGAACGTGGTCCACGCGCCGACCTTGCGTGCTCCTTCCACTGCGTAGCCGTCGGTACTCTGCTGCGACAGAAAGTTCGGGGTGCGGCCGTAGCGCTGGCCGAACAAGGTGGTCGTCCACGCATCCTTCTGCCAGGTGACCGAGGCATTGGCGATGGTGCGGAACTCGGAGGAGAAGAACGGTTCGCTGAGCAGGTCGCGTACCGGGTCCTGGGGGAATTGCTGGCTTTCGTGCTTGAGGGTCGCGTTGTACTGCGCGTCGAACACGAACAGGCCCCAGGATTCGGTCGCCAGGTTGTACGTCGCCTTGGTGAGCACACCGGAGATTTCCTCGTTGGAAATATTCACCGGATTGATGCGGATGCTGCTCAGGCGATTGGGCACCGGTGCATCGGGCCCGGTCCGATCGATCCGCGAAAGCGCGTCCACGCAGGTAGGCGAATTGATGTCCAGGCTTCCCAGGCGGCACGCCGATTCGGTCTGCAGCAGATTGTCGGTGCTCAGATCGCTGACCTTCTGGTCGATCTTGATGTTGTAGTAGTCGGCATTGACGCTAAAGCGTGCGCTTGGCGACCACACCACGCCGGCGCCCCAGGACTTGGCCGTGATCGACTTCAGATCGCGATTGCCGGCGCGGCGTCCTGAAATCGTGGTGCCAGCGTAGGTGCAATCGGCGATCGGCACGCCCGGTTCTTCCACCGCGCAACGGTAGTAATCGTTGACGCCCTGGAAGAAGCCGCTGTCGCCGGCAAAGCTGAAGGCCATGTCCGGCGCCTTGAAGGCGGTGGCGTAGTTGCCGCGGAACAACAGCGAGTCGATCGGGCGGAATTCCAGTGCCGCCTTGTAGGTGAATTTGGAATCCCCACCGCCTCCCTGGTTCTTGTAGTCGTCGTAGCGACCAGACAGGTTGGCGGTCAACGTGCTCAGGATCGGGATCCGCGTCTCGAAGGCGGCCGCCCAGTTGTCGCGCTTGCCGCTGCCTTGGGTGCCGGTCAGCTGATAGAAGTCGCCGGCGATGACACGCGGATCGGTCGGGTTGGTCCAGTACTGATTGCCCGCCTGCAACACGCCGGCGATGCCAACAGCGCCGGCCGGCAGGTTGAACAGCTCGGTGTTGGTCAGCTGCAGGTTGACGTTCTGGGTCCAGGTTCTGGACTTGGTACGGATTTCGTCGTTGAAGCTGCGGTACTGCGCCGGCGTCAACGCGCGATAGAAGTTGGCGTCGTTGGGCGAGTAGATCGGGTAGCCGTAGTACTCGCCTTGCGGTGCGCCAAGGAATTGTTCGCGGAAGAAGTCTTCGATGCGATCGGCCAGCGGCCATTGCTGGCGGCTGTCGATGCGGTATTCCGAACGGGCGTAATAGGCATCGTAGGTCCAGTTGCTGGCGCCCAGGCCGCCCTTCAGGCCAATTGCGATGTTGTAGGAATCGGCGGTCTGGCGCTGATTGTTGAAATTCAGATTGCCGGTTTCTTCCGGCGCAAAGATGCGCTGATAGCTTTCCAGCTGCTGGCTGTCCTGGTTGTAGAACAGACCGCCGGTGTCAGAAGAGGCCTGCCAGAACTGCGAGCCACTGTTGACTTCGACCTTGGTGCGGTTGAGCAGCAGGGTCGAATACAGTTCGGCGTTGTCGTTGAATGCATAGCTCAGGTTGGCATAGCCGCTGGCGCTGCGCTCCTTGTTGAGGATGCTGGCATAGCCAGGCTCGGCACGGCTGCTGCAGAAGTTGCCACGGTTGGCACGGTTGTCTTATTGCACCGAACCGTTGAACAGCGCGCCCAGCGCGGCGCAGTTGTCGGCACCGGGGTCGATGTAGGTGCGCGGTGTGTTGTGCAGCGCGATGCGCGAGCCGTAGCGCAGGGTCGGGTCCGGGTTGTCGTTGGTGGAATCGAAATCGCGCCGCTGAAAACCGTAGATCGGGTCCTGATTATTGAGCTGCAGCCCCCACACGATATTGGCGCCGCCGATCTCGTTGCCGCCGGTGAGCTGAAAGCGCTGGTTGTTGCCGCCGCCACCATCGTAGGTGCCCATGCGGTAGTTCATCTGCACGCCGTCCATGCGCTTTTTCAGGATGATGTTGACCACCCCGGCGATGGCGCTGGAACCGTAGATCGAGGACTGGTTGCCGGGTGCCACGTCGATACGCTCGACCATGCCGACCGGCACGCTGGCCAGATCGACGAAGTTGCTTTGGCCGTTATAGAGCAGCGGGTAGTCGGCCATGGGCCGGCCATCGATGAGCACCAGGGTGAAGCCCGGGTCCAGTCCGAGCAGGCTCAACGACTTGGCGCCCGGAGTAAAGCCGCCGCTGAACTGGCCGTCCTGTACCGAGCCAGTGGCCATCGGCTGCGAGCGCAGCACGTCGTAGACGTCCTTGAAGCCGCGGCGCTGGATGTCCTGGGCAGTGATCGAAAACACCGGGGTCGCGGTTTCGATCTGGGAGCGGGGGATCAACGAACCTGTCACGGTGACCTTGTCCAACTGGGTCACGTCACCTTGCTCCTGTGCCATCGCAAGCGATGGCATCGTCAGGGCGGTGCATACGGCGGTAACCAGCAAACGACGCTTCATGAAACAGACCTCTCTCTCAAGGTGTAAACGGGCGAGCAGCAATTGGGGGGCCGCTCGCAATCGATGCCAACGAAACGTTAACAACACGCCGACTGTAACCACTTCACTCGGCCCCCGTATAGTCGCGCTTGCCTAGATTTTTTGTCCCTTCACGCCGAGGCTGGGTATCCTTTGACGATGCTTAAAGTCGCGTTTGCTCTTTCCTTGCTGTGCACCCTGTTCGTTCCGCTGCAAGCGGTTGCTCGGGCAACCATCGACAAGATCGAAATCAAGGGGTTGGACGGCGGCGACGACGCCGAGATGATCGAGAACATCCAGGTCTCCCTGTCTCTGTATGAGGCCGTGGGCAAGGAGCAGGGCGAATCGCGTCTGGAATATCTGTTGGCACAGGCCGAGCGGCAGACGCGTGAGGCGCTGGAGCCGTTTGGCTATTACTCGCCGACCATTACGCTGGCCGCACCGCGCGCCGGCGACAGGGTGACCGTGGTGATCACGGTGGACCGTGGCGAGCCGGTGCGGGTGCGCACCTCGCATATCTCGATCACCGGCTGGGCCGAGCAGGACCGCTACCTGGGCCAGGACCTCAAGCAGTTCGAGCCGCGCGAGGGCCAGGTCTTCAGCCATCCGCAATACGAAGCCAGCAAGGTGCGCATCACCCGGCGCCTGGCCGAGCGTGGCTACTTCGATGCCGACTTCACCCAGCGCCGCGTTGCGATCACGCGTGCCGAGCATGCGGCCGACATCGATCTGAACTGGGACAGCGGCCGCCGCTACGACATGGGCAAGGTGCGCTTCGACTACGACTACTTCCGCGACGGCCTGTTCGACCCGCTGGTGTACTGGGAGGAGGGCAGCTACTACCACGAAGGCAAGCTGGATCGGCTACGCGAGTCGCTGACCAAGCTGGATTACTTCAGCACCATCGATATCCAGCCCAAGCCCGAAGAGGCCGACGACCAGGGCCGCGTGCCGGTGGACGTCAAACTTACCCGCGCCAAGCGCACGGTCTACACCGCCGGCTTGAGCTACGGCAGCGAAAGCGGTGCCGGTGTGCGCGGTGGCGTGGAGCGGCGTTACGTGAACTCGCGCGGCCACAAGATGGACACGCAGCTGGATTACGCGCAGAACCGCAAGAGCCTGACGACAAGTTACCGCGTGCCGGCGTTCCGTTGGCTGGATGGCTGGTACACCGCCTCGGCGCGGCTGTACGACGAGCAGACCGATTACATCGACCTGCGCAACGTCAAACTCACCGGCAGCCGCAGCGGCCAGATCAACGAGCGTTGGAGCGCGATCGCCTCGATCAACGCCTTGCGCGAGCGGTGGCGTTTCAGCAGCGGCGACGATTTCGAAGGCGCGGTGTACGAGACCTCCACCCTGATCTATCCGCAGTTGCAGGCCAACTACGTCAATGTCGACGACCGGCTGTTTCCGCGCAGCGGCGTGTCGGCGCAGATGTTCATCCGCGGCGGCGCCGAAGGTGCCGGCTCCGATACCAACTTCGGCCAGCTGTATGGCCAGCTGCGCTGGTTTCTGGGCGCCGGCGACAACAGCCGGTTGATCCTTCGCGGCGAAGGTGGCACCACCTGGACCAGCGACCTGGTGGCGATGCCGCCGAGCCTGCGCTTCTTCGCCGGTGGCGCGAACAGCATCCGCGGTTATGCGTTTCGCGAAGTCGGCCCGCGTACGCCCAAGCCCGACGAATTCGCGCTGGGTGCCAAGAACGTGGTCACCGCCAGTGCCGAGTACGAGCATTACCTCAAGGGCGGCCCCTGGGGCGGGGCAGTGTTCGTCGATGGCGGCAGCGCCTTCGATGACCGGCCCGACTGGCATACCGGCGTCGGCTTTGGTCTGCGCTGGCGCTCGCCGGTGGGCCCGGTGCGGGTGGATATCGCACATGGCTTGAACGATCCCGACTCGCAGTTTCAGCTCTACATCGATATCGGGGCCAACCTGTGAGCGCACCTTCCCCTACGCCGCCGGCACCGCGTCCGCGCTTTTATCGCCGGCGCCGGTTCTGGGTGGGCTCGGGCCTGACCATGTTCGGGCTGGTGTTGCTGGCCTTGATCGCGGTCTATTGGCTGCTGCAGACCGTGGCCGGGCGCGACGTGTTGCTGGCGCAGGTCGTGGCGCGCCTGCCGGTGGGCGCCACGTTTACCTACGGCAAGGTCGAAGGCCCGGTGGCCGGCCCGCTGACCTTGCGCGATGTGGACTTCCATTATCAGGACATCCACTTCACTGCAGAACGCGTGTATCTGGAGCCGGACCTGCGCCCGCTGCTGGGGCGCAAGCTGCAGCTGGACGCGGTGCAGGTCAGCAATGCCACGTTGAACCTGGGCAAGAGCGAGGAACCGTTCACCCTGCCCAGCTGGCCCGAGTCGCTGCCGCAGATCAACGTGCCGCTGGCGATCCAGGCCGACAGGATCGATGTGCAGAACCTGCGCATCACCCAGCTGCAGCAGCCGATGATCGTGCTGCACAAGGTGCAGGGCGGGCTCGAGGTCGCCACCGGCGAGCTGCGCACGCGCGATCTGGTGATCGACACCGACATGGGCGACTTCCGCCTGCACGGCGATTACCTGCCCAACGACGACTACCGTGCCGATCTGACTGCCACTGCCGTGCTGCCGGCCGCACGCGGGCGTACCCCGGCCAGCCTGGGGCTGGTGGCACGCGGGGATCTGGACAAGATGGAAGTGGCCATTGCCGGCCGGGCGCCGGCGCCGCTGCAGGCCAGCCTGGTGTTCACCGGCCGCGACGACCCGACCTGGGCATTCAACGCCGTGACCCAGGCGCTGGATACCTCGTTGTTGATTCCGGCCGCGGAGGGGCAAGCCAACCCGCCGGCCACGCCGATCGCGCTGAACCTGCAGGCGTCCGGCAAGGGCGGCAACGCCGATCTGCACGGCAGCCTCAAGCAAGGAGAGCTGAGCGCCACGCTGCAACCCTCGCATGTCCGCCTGGCCGAGCAGGTCCTCACTGTCGAACCGTTGGTGATCGACACCTTCGAAGGCCGCACGCAACTGCGTGGCACCGCCGATTTCCGCGACACCCAGAATCCGAGTTTCCGGTTTGCGGTCAACGCCAGCGGCCTGCGCTTCACCCCGGCCGCGGATCCGGCCACGCCGGACGCGCCGCTGGTGCCGGTGGAGTTGCAAGACGCACGCCTGGGCGTGGCCGGCACCTTGAAGGCCTGGGCCGCGATCGGCCGCGCCTCCCTGGAGCGCGATGGTCAGCAGGCCGAGCTGGTCTTCGACAGCCGCGGCAACGACCAACGTGCACAGCTCAAGCAGGTGCAGGCAAAAACGCCGGGCGGCGCGCTGGATCTCAGCGGTGAAGTGGCCTGGGCGCCGGAGCTGCAATGGGATGTCAGCGCGCAACTGGCCAAGTTCGACCCGGGCTATTTCGCGCCGGGTTGGAACGGCAACCTGTCCGGCAAGATCGCGTCCAAGGGTCGCCAATTGCCGGCACCTGCCGGCGGTGTCTCGCCGGGGTTCGAGGCCACTGCAGAGATACCCAGCCTGACCGGGCAGCTGCGTCAACGCGCGCTGTCGGGCAACGGCAAGTTCGCGTTGCGCGGCGAACAGGGCGAAGGCGAATTGCAACTGGCGCTGGGCAATAGCCGCATCAACGCCAAGGGCAAGGTGGGCGACCAGCTCGATATCGCCGCGCAGCTGCAGCCGTTGCAGCTGGACGACGTGCTGCCTGGCGCCACCGGCATCGTGCGCGGGCAGCTGCAGGTCAGCGGCAAGCGCGACGCACCCGACATCACCGCCGACATTGCCGGCAACGGCCTGCGTTGGGACACCTATAGCGCGCAGAGCATCAGCCTGCGTGGCCGGCTGCCGTGGCGCGGCAGCGACGGGCAATTGGCCCTGCAAGGCACCGCCATCGAAGCCGGTGTGGTGCTGGATAGCGTGCGCGTGCAGGCGCGCGGAGCGGTGGAGGCCTTGCGACTGGATGCGGACATCGCCAACAGCATGGCCAGCGTCGCCCTGCAGGGCGATGTGCGGCGCAACGGCGAGCGCTGGCAGGGGCAGGTCGCCACGCTGCGCATCGCACCGGCCAAGGGCGATGCCTGGGCGCTGCGCAAACCGGCGCAGTTCAGCACCGATGGCGCCGCGTTTACCTTGTCCGACACCTGCCTGGGCGCGGCCACCGGCGGCGCGCTGTGCGCCAGCGCCAACTGGCCGCGCGAGGGCATGGTGGTGCACGGCGACGCATTGCCGCTGTCGCTGGTGCAGCCGTGGCTGCCCAAGCAGGAAGGTCGGCAGATCTATCTGCGCGGCGAACTGTCGCTGGACGGCAGCTTCAAGCCGCGCGGCAACGCCTGGGAAGGCAGCCTGCGCATCGCCTCGCCCGAAGGCGGCTTTCGCTTGGGCGAAACCCGCTACGCGGCAGTGGCCGGCAATCCCAATCGCGGCGAGTTGCTGCGCTACGACCAATTCAGCGTGCAGGCCGATTTCACCCAGCAACAGATCCAGGGCAAGCTCGGTATCGGCTTCCAGGGCGCCGGCTTTGTCGATGCCAAGTTCAATACCGGCTGGGATGCGTACGCGCCGCTCAACGGCGAGCTGTATCTGAACATGTCGCGGCTGTACTGGCTGGAGCTGGTGATTGCCGACGTGGTGCGGCCGAAGGGGCTGGTCGAGGGCCACGTGAGCCTGCGCGGCACCCGCGACAAACCGCTGCTCGGCGGCGATGCCACCTTGAGCGATTTCACTGCCGAATACCCGTCGATGGGTTTGACGCTGAGCGAGGGCAAGGGCCGCTTCGATGCGCTGCCGGACGGCTCGGCCAAGATCACCGCCTCGGCCAAGTCCGGCCCCGGCACGCTCACCGTCGATGGTGGGTTGTCGTGGTTCGGAACCAGCACACCGTTGCTGCTCAATATCCGCGGCGACAACGTGCTGGCCTACAACACCAGCGAGTTGCGCATCATCGCCAACCCGGACATGCAGTTCGGCATTACCGACAACACCATGCAGTTGCGCGGCAAGGTCACCGTGCCCGAAGCGGACATCGACCTGGAACGCCTGGACCGTGGCACCTCGGTGTCCGAAGACGTGGTGGTGCTGGACCCGGTGGACCCGGAACAAACGCCCGCATCGCCATTGGACATGGACCTGGCCATCGTGCTCGGCGACAAGGTCAACATGAGCGGCTTCGGCCTCAAGGGTGGACTGAGCGGGCAGATGCAGATCCGCGCGCGCCCTGGCCGCGAAATGACCGCCAATGGCGGGCTGGATGTGCGTGGGCGCTACAAGGCCTATGGCCAGGATCTCACCATCACCCGTGGCCAGCTGACCTGGAACAACAACATCGTTTCCGACCCGCGCGTGAGCCTGCGCGCCGAACGCAAGATCGGCGATGTCACCGCCGGCATCGACGTCAGCGGCCGCGCCGAATCGCCGCGTGCCGATGTGTGGTCTGAACCGGCGATGTCGCAATCGGAGGCGCTCTCGTACCTGGTCCTCGGCCGCGGCCTGTCCACTGCCAGCAGCGACGAAACCCAGCAGGTCAGCGCCGCCTCGGCGGCCCTGTCGGCCGGCAGCAGCCTGATCGCCTCGCAGATCGGCGCCAAGCTCGGCCTGGACGAAGCCGGCGTCAGTCAATCCAGCACGTTGGGTTCGGTGGTGGGTTTCGGCAAATATCTCTCGCCCAAACTCTACGTCGGCTACGGCGTGTCGATGGTCGGCGGCGGCTCGGTATTGACGCTCAAGTACCTGCTCAGCCGCGGCTTCGATATCGAAGCCGAATCGAGCACCATCGAGACCAAGGGGTCGGTGAACTGGCGGCGGGAGAAGTAGGCGACGGTGAACTGGCAGAAACTGCTGGCGACCGATGATCTCTGCCGCCGTTCGCGTGCAGCGCTCGTTGCATGGGTAGAGGATTACATCGGTTGCATCTGCTTTACTGCGCTGCGCATCGGCATCGATGGCGCGTTGGACTGTGTCTACTGATGGAAAGCGCGCCATTACGCACTCTTTATGCTCGCGCCCCGGCGCGCGAATAGCTCCTTTATGCCCGCCGGGCCTACCTTGGCACTCCCGCACTGTGGTGCGTTGAGTCGAACACGATGTGTATCCTGATTTTGCGCGGTCCTCAGGCCGATCCGGCACCGTCGGTGACGATGCAGTTGCCTGAGTGTGCTGGCCGTGCGTTGCGCACGTTGGCGTGTGCCGATGTGGATCGCTTGATTGCCGAGCTGCATGCGGCCGGTGGCGATGCCGAGGTGGAGCTGGTGTTGCTGGATTCGGGCGATCTGCCCTTGTCCGAGCGCAGTTGTGCGCGAGCCTTGCGTGCTGCCGTGGACGCGTTGCCTACGCCGTATATCGAGCTGCATACCGATGCCGATCAGGAACTGGAGCCGTGGCTGCATGCGCAGCATGCGCCATTGGCAGTGGTGATCACGCCGCACGATGCGCCGCGTGCATATGCGATGTCGCTCGGCATTGCCGCGCGGTGTCTGCCGCCGATACACGCGCCACTGCGCGTTGCTGCCTGAGGAGGTCGCCATGTCGATCATGATCATGCGTGGGCCGGAGGCGGCCATGCCGCAGGTGCGTGGGCCGCAGCCGTTGCCGCGCGCCGTCATTCGCCAATTGGTGGCGTGTGCCGGGGACGCGGGCAAGACGGTGGCCTTGCGTGCCTGTGGCTCGGAACAGGAACTGCTGGATGCGCTGCGTGTGGCCGGCCAGGCGCGGATGGAGATTGCGCTGATCGATCCGGGCAGCTGCGTGGACAGTACGCGGTTGCATCGCGTGTTGAGCCAATTGCCTTACCCCTATGTCGAAACGCACGACGACAGCGTGGACCGTCCGGAACGCTGCCTGCCGCACGGTTTGGGGCAGTGCATCGCCACGGTGCGTGGCTACTGCGCGCAGAGCTATCTGTTGGGGCTGGAGATCGCGCTGGAACATCTGGGCTGCACGGAGATTCAAGGCGATGTCCACGTCGGGACCTGAGCGGCGCCAGCTGCATTACTTCGCCGATTACGAGGGCTACTGCGATGGTCGGCCGGTGCTATGGGGGCAACTGGCGCATAGCGTGGACGTGCCGGCCGATGGCGAACTGGACGCAGCCGCGCTGGTGAGCGCGCTGCGCCGGCGTGCGGCCGAGGCACACGGCCTGGAAGCAGGGCAGATTCGCCTATGCCAGGTCACGCGGTTGTAGCTGGGAGCTTGGAGCAGCTACAACTGCGTGTGCGCAGCCACCAGCAGCCACTCGGCGGGTGCGGCCTCTGCTCGTCCGGCATGGCCTGTGGACGCTGCGGTTGCTGCACGCCGTCCGTACCCGCCTGGCAACCACTGGCGACGTTTAGTTTGCCGCGCCGTGTTTGGCGGGTGGACGCAGCGTCATAGCTGCAGACGATCCCGCACCGCATTGCGGCTCACGCCGTGCAGCGCCTGCAGCCATACCAGCCCAACAACAATCACTGAAAGACACTGCCGCCCGAAGGCGGCAGTGTCGTGTTGCAGACAGGACGCGTCACTGCCGTCCTGCAGACTCCGCTTACTTGGCTGCTGCGTTGTCCGGCACGAACTTGGTCAGCTGGTTGCCGGTGGCCGCCGTGCCGAAGTTGAAGCGGCCGTAGCCGGCGCCCCAATACAGCGCGCCGTTTGCGATGGCCGGCGAACTGATCACCGAGCCGCTGGCGTTGTAGTTCCACACGGTGGCGCCGGTGTCGGCGTCCAGTGCCACCATATTGCCGGCCATCGAGCCCGCATACAGCAGGTT
Organism: Xanthomonas sp. NCPPB 1754; assembly: GCF_041475725.2. Taxonomy (NCBI): domain Bacteria; kingdom Pseudomonadati; phylum Pseudomonadota; class Gammaproteobacteria; order Lysobacterales; family Lysobacteraceae; genus Xanthomonas; species Xanthomonas sp. NCPPB 1754. The sequence goes on along the minus strand of NZ_CM192982.1, from coordinate 4,820,441 downwards.
CGGCGACACCGTCAGCGAGCCCTGGCCGCCCGCCGGCACGGTCGGATTCACCGGGTTGACGCCGGGCACCTTGACCTGCCATTTGATCTGGCCGGTTGCCGCGTCCAGCGCGGCCCACGAACCGCCGTTATGGGTCTGCACGTTCGCCGGCCCCAACGTATAGGTGGCGTTGGAGTTGTTGTTGATGGCCACGTAGATCTGCGACTTGTACGGGTCGAACGCGGTACCCCATTCCACGCCACCGGTGGTGCCGCCGGGGCCGACCTGGGTCGACCAGACCTTGGCGCCGGTCTTGGCGTCGAAGGCCCAGTAGATGCCGCTCTTCTGACCAGCGCCGACCAACTGCTGCAACCTGCCGTTGCGCGGCACGGCAAACAGTTGCACGCCGGCACCGCCAAAGTCGTAATCCGGGCCGGTCAGGTTGGTTGCCTGCGTGTTGGGGCACAGACCGTTGGTCGGCGCCACGATGCAGGACAGGTTCCACGCATCGTACCCCTGTGCACGGTTGGCCCAGATCAATTTGCCGGTATCCAGATTCAACGAAATCACCGAATCGACGTAGTTGTCCGGCGCCATGCAGTTGAGCTCATCCTGCACGGTGAGTTCGCTGCCGCGATAGGAGCGCGCGTTTGAAATGCAGTTACCCACGCCCTGCGGAATGTTGTAGTTGTTGCCGGTGCCGAAATACAGGCGACGGTTGATCGGATCGATGGCCACCTGGCCCCACACCGATGCGCCGGTGTAACCCTCGGGCACGTTGTAGAACTGCCATACCTTCTTGCCGGTGTTCAGATCCACCGCCACCACGCTGCCGCGGAAGCTGAAGGTGTGGTTGGCCGCCAGGTTGCCCCAGTCGCCGGAGGAGACGCCGACGTAGATGCGGTTGCCGTAGATGACCGGCGAGGAGGTGATGCGCGCCTGCGGGTTGGCTTCCACCGTGGTCTTCCACAGCAGCTTGCCGGTCTTCTTGTCCAGCGCCAGCAAGGTGCCGGCGACCTGGTCGCCAACGATGATGCTCTTGGCGCTGATGGCCGGCGTGTTGCGCGTCACCGAGTTGGCGTTGCCGGTGTAATCGGACAGTTTGGCTTGCCAGTTCGGCTTGCCGGTTTGCGTGTCCACGCTATACAGCGTGCCACCCCAGTCGGGCACATACAGGGTGCCGCCTTCGACGCTGGGCGTGGCCGAGATGTCGCCGGTGGTGGTCAGCGTCCACGCCGGTTTGAGCGTCTTGGCGGTGGTGCGATTGATCTTCCACTCGCCCGGTGCGAAACGCGAGTTCAAGTAGCCGCCACCGGCGGTGGTCCAGTTGGTGGGGCTGGCGAAGGGAAGGTCTTGACCGAAGCTGCGCCAGACCTGGCCGGAGCGTGCGAATGCCTCGGTATCCAGGGACGATACCGGCTGTTGCGCGGTGGTGGCGCCAGACTGCGCGAAAGCCACGGCACTGACGAGCAGGCAAGGAACGAGCGTCAAACTGCAAAATCGCAAACGGCGTTTGGGATTGGTCATCACGGCATGTCCTAGATGGAAGGAAGCGCTGGATCCCCCCGGATCTGCTGACCGAACGATGGACGATTGACGTGACTGCGCAACACCTGCGCGGCGCTGCATTCAGACAGCGGTCGGGTCCGTTTGCATCTGGTGCGACCAGCTTGAAAAATTTACGTTCAATCGGTTCGTTATTCGCACCAATCGTGATGATTCATCACTATTTCCTGGGTTGCGATAGAAAAAATGATTGATGCGGGCTTGGCCCAGGATGCGCCGATGACGGCGGTTTGCAAGAAGTAACCAGGAAATGTTGCGCAACCTTGTGTGGTGGGCCTTTGCAACGGATGGACGCGATGGGGAAGGGCGCGAGGAGAACCCGGTGCGCAGCGTCTCCGGTCGATGGCAGCGTCCTGCGGTATGTACCGAATGGGGCGTTTGGGATCGGCGCTGTGGCCGATTGCATTGCGCGTTGCTTGTCGTGCCGCGTGCGGCGGTGGCGGGATGCGCGATGCGGGTGGCCGTACCCTCATCCGTCGCTTCGGGACACCTTCTCCGGCGGGAGAAGGGCATGGCGCGTTGCAGATGCGCGCACTTCGCAGCGGCGTGCGGCCGTGCGGCTGCGCGCTGGATACGCAAGCCAGCGCGACAGCAGATGTTTCGCGCGCTACGCCGTGATGGGTACCACCGATCTGCACTTCGGTAACGCTGCGCGCCGCGCATCGCTGCAGGTATCCATCTCGACACGGAAGCGGCAGCCTCGCGACGCACAACGCACAACGCACAACGCACAACGCACAACGCACAACGCACAACGCACAACGCACGACGCCTAGACGGCACCCACTGCACGCATCACGCAAATGGTCTGCGTCCGCTTACACCCGCTCCGACGCGCGCGAAGCGTGTTGCACTGCAGCGGGATCGATCGCGGCTAGCTGTGCGATCGCATCCTGCACAACCGCTGGCACGCTGGCGTCCACGTCCACCGACACCACGTCCGCTTCGTCCAACGGCAGCTCCAATGTCTGCAGCTGGCTGTCGAGCAATGTGGGTGGCATGAAGTGGCCGGCGCGGTTGCTCAGGCGGGCGGCGATCACGTGCGGGGCCGCATGCAGGAACACAAAGCGCATCGGCACGCCGCTGTTGCGCAGCAGTTGGCGATGCGCGCTGCGCAAACCGGAGAAGGCCAGCACCACCGATTCGCCGGCCTGTACGCAATCGCGCAGCGTGGCCGATAGCAGTTCTACCCACGGCAGGCGCATCGCGTCGGTGAGCGGTTGGCCGGCCGCCATCTGCGCGCGTGCTGCCACGCTGTGGTAGTCGTCGGCATCCAGAAAACGGAAGCGGTAATGCGCTGCCAGCGCGTGTGCAATGGTGGTCTTGCCGCTGCCCGACACGCCCATCACCACGATGGCAAGCGGCGAAGCGGACGCGGGCGTGGCATGTGTGGCGGTGTCCATCACGTCAGGTTATATCTCTGGATCGATTCGGCATTCGAATGGATTTCACGTTGGCGGCAGCCGATGCGTGGTGTAGCGTCGGCGCTCCTCGCCAGGTGCGCGGGCACCCAGCGTAACGGCGTGCTCGGCCTGGTACAACGCATTTGAAGGTGTGTCGATGACGTCATCGCCCGCAACGTCTCCTGCATCGGCGCGCCTGCGCTGGCGCGAAAAGCTGGGCTATGGTGCCGGCGATCTGGGTCTGAATCTGTACTGGGCCAACATCTCGGCGTTCTTGTTGATCTTCTACACCGACACCATGCACCTGCCGGCGGCTGCAGTCGGCAACATGATCCTGTTGACCAAGATCGCCGATGCGATCGCCGACCCGGCGATGGGCGCATTGGCCGACCGCACGCGCAGCCGGCTGGGCAAGTTCCGCCCTTACCTGTTGTGGGGTGCGTTGCCGATGGCCGCTGCCGGCGTGCTTGCCTACACCACGCCGGATCTGGACCAGCATGGGCGTATGTGGTGGGCCACGATCACCTTCCTGGTGATGATGCTGGCCTACACGGTGGTGAGCATTCCGTACTCGGCACTATCCGGCGTGATCACCGCCGACAGCCAGCAGCGCACCGGTCTGATCAGCTTGCGTTTCATCGGTGCATTTGCAGGGACCACGTTGGTCAATTACTTCACGATGGACCTGGTGCGCTGGTTCGGCGCAGGCAACGATGCGCTGGGATGGCAACGCACGATGCTGCTGTATGGCGCAGTGGCGCTGGCGTTGTTCGTCACCGTGGCACTGACCACGCGCGAACGCGTGCAGCCGCCGCCGCAACAACGCACGCCGATTCGTCGCGACATCGCCGACCTGCTGCAGAACAAACCGTGGTGCGTACTGTTCGTGCTGTCGTTGATCATCATGATCACGATCACCATGCGCGGCGGTGCGGGCGTGTACTACCTCAAGTACTACGTACAACGCCCGGATCTGGTCGGCCTGTTTCTGGGCAGCTACTCGGTGGCATTGGGCGTGGGTGCGGCCATCACGCCGCTGCTGACGCGGCGCTGGGACAAGCGCCAGCTGATGTTCTGGCTGATGGTGCTCGTCGGTCTGCTGAGTTGTGCGATGTTTTTCGTGCCGGCCGATGCGGTGTGGGCGGTGTTTGTCTTGAACATGCTGATCGGCCTGGCGCTGGGGCCGAAATCGCCGTTGGCGTTTTCGATGTATGCCGATAGCGCCGACTACACCGAATGGCGCACCGGCCGCCGTGCCACGGCGATGACGTTCGCCGCGGCGACGTTTTCGCAAAAGCTCGGCGGGGCGTTGGCCTCGGCCGGCATTGCCTGGGTGCTGGCTGCAATGGGCTATGTCGCCAATACCGCGCAGTCCACCGGGTCGTTGACCGGCATCGTGCTGTTGCTGACAGTGATTCCAGGCGCGGTTGCGCTGCTGGCGGCCTGGACCATGCGCTTTTATCCGCTGGACGACGGGCTGTTGAACCGCATCCAGCTCGAACTGGCCGCGCGCAAGCGCGACGAACCGGAGCACCCCTGACCGTGTCTGCAACGCCCCCCGCCACGTCCGATGCGCTGTCCAGCCTGATGGCGCCCAGCGCCGATGGTGCGCGCTATGCGCTCTACAGCCCTACTGCAATGCCCAATGCCGGCGGCTTCCTGTGGAACCGCCGCATGATGGTGCAGCTGACCTGCCGCGGTTACGCCACCGGCCAGTTCATGCAGCCGGAGCCCTCGAAATACGCGCATGCGCCGATGCTGGAAGCGCGCAATTTCATGATGCCCGAGCAGCCGTACTACGCGCATCATCCCGGTCGCTTTTTCTATCTCAAGGACGAAGACACCGGCGCGTTGTACTCGGTGCCGCATGAACCGGTGCGCGCGCAGCCGCAAGCGTTTGAATTCTCTGCAGGCAAGCACGATGTGCGCTGGCGGGTGCGCCACGACGACATCGTGGTGGAATTGTGCGTGTCTCTACCCACCGACGATGCGGTGGAGCTGTGGGAATGTCGTGTGCACAACCTGTCCGGGCGCGCACGCAGGCTGAGCCTGTATGCCTATTTCCCGGTCGGCTACATGTCGTGGATGCATCAGTCCGGCGGTTACGAGCCAGCCTTGGGCGGGATCGTCTGCCGTAGCGTGGCGCCGTATCAAAAGGTGGACGATTACTTCCGCCAGCGCGATTTCAAGGACTGCACCTTCCTGCTGCACGAGCAGACGCCAGTGGCCTGGGACGCGCAGCAGATGGCATTCGAAGGCGAGGGCGGGTTGCACGCGCCTTCGGCCGTGCAGGCCGAGCAGCTGGGCAACCACGATGCGCACTACGAAACGCCGGCCGCCGCGTTGCAGTACCGGCTGACACTGGACGCCGATGCGGCCAGCGTGTATCGCTTCGCATTCGGGCCGGCCAAGGATGATGCCGAAATCGCTGCGCTGCGTGCGCGCTATCTCTCCGAAGCCGGTTTCGCCCAGGCGGCGCGTGAATATGCGGAGTATCTGCAGGCCGGTCGTGGCTGCGTGCAGATCGCAACACCCGATGCGGCGCTGGACAATCTGGTCAACCATTGGTTGCCGCGCCAGGTGTTCTATCACGGCGACGTCAATCGCCTGACCACCGATCCGCAGACGCGCAATTATCTGCAGGACCATATGGGCATGGCCTACCTGCAGCCTGCCACCGCACGCGCGGCGCTGTTGCACGCCCTGTCGCAGCAGGAGCCCAGCGGCGCAATGCCGGACGGCATCTTGTTGGTGGAAGGCGCCGAGCTGAAATACATCAACCAGGTGCCGCATACCGATCATTGCGTGTGGTTGCCGATCTTTTTGAGCGCCTATCTGGCCGAAACCGGCGATACCAGCATCCTGGACGCGCTCGTGGAAACCCATGACGGGCAGCGCCTGAGCGTGGCCGAGCGCCTGGATGCGGCCATGCAGTGGCTACTGGATGCGCGCGATGCACGTGGGTTGAGCTTCATCGCGCAGGGCGACTGGTGCGACCCGATGAACATGGTCGGCTGGCGCGGCAAGGGCGTGTCCGGCTGGCTCACCGTGGCCACCGCGTATGCAGTGCGCCTGTGGTCGGAGATCTGCACCGCGCAAGGGCGCAGCGCGCAGGCGCAGGCATTCGGCGAGGCGGTTGCCGTCATCAACGCCGACGCCAACCGTGAGCTGTGGGACGGCAACTGGTACGCGCGCGGCATCACCGACGACGGGGTGCGCTTCGGCATCGCCGACGATGTGGAGGGGCGCATCTATCTCAATCCGCAGAGTTTCGCGCTGCTGGCCGGCACTGCCGATGCACAGCAACGTGCGGCGCTGCTGGAGGCGGTGCGCGAGCAGCTGCACACACCGTATGGCCCGGTGATGCTGGCGCCGGCGTACACGCACATGCGCGATGACGTAGGACGGCTGACCCAGAAGTGGCCGGGCGCGGCGGAAAACGGCGCGGTGTACAACCACGCAGCGGCATTCTATTTGTACAGCCTGTACCAGATTGGCGAGGCCGACCGCGCCTGGGAAATCCTGCGCGCATTGCTGCCGGGGCCGACCCGCGAGGATGTGCTGCAACGCGGCCACCTGCCGGTGTCGCTGCCCAACTACTACCGTGGCGCGTGGCATCAATACCCGCGCACGGCCGGGCGTTCGAGCCAGCTGTTCAACACCGGCACGGTGGCATGGGTGTATCGCTGCGTGCTGGAGGGCTTGTTCGGACTGGTCGGGCAGGGCGATACGCTGGCGATCCGTCCGCAGCTGCCGTCGCATTGGCCGCACGCGCGTGCGAGGCGCCAGTTCCGTGGTGCGGACTTCGACGTCACGCTGACGCGCGAGCCGGGTCGCACCGCGATGGAGGTACTGGTCGATGGCGCGCTCTGTCCGGAGCAGCGCATCGGCAACATCGCGCGCGGGCAGGTGTATCGGGTCGAGGTCCGGTTGCCCGGATGAGTCCGCGGGCCGGTCGCCGCCTCGGCGTTGGCGGCGGCAATGGACGGCTGAAGCGGCTGGAGCGCGCTTGGGACGCCCTCCAGCTGGCTTGCGTCAGCGTGTCGGCGCTGGCCCCAGATAGGAGGCAGGCACCGGCACGGTGCTCAGCACGAGCTTCTCCAGGACGATGTTGTCGTCGATCCTGAAGACCTTGATCGTGTGCCGACCCTTCGCCAACGCGCCCATCTGCGCCGAGACGAACACCGCATTGTCCCGTACCGCGGTTGCCCAGGCTTTTTCGGTGGGCGTGTTCTGTGCCCCGCCGGTCGGGTGCAGCTCCCAATTGACGGTGGTCACCGGACCGTCGTCGATGGAGACGCCGAGGCGGAGCGGCCCGCGGTTGGACGTATCCAGTGTGGGCGCAAGATACAGGCCGAGCGTCGCAGGGCCCGGCGTGGTGACCACCACGTCGTACTCCACTGCGACACGGTCTTCGGCCGTGGTGGCAGGCTGTCCCTGCGGCAGCGCGACCAGGGCGCCTTGCGTTCGTCCCAGCGCGGGGATCGCCGTCCATTGCAGCCCCTTGTTGGCGATGACCCGCGAGAACATGGGCGCTTCGAGCGCAAGCACCCCTGGCGTTTGCGGGGCAGGCGGGGCGAATGCGATCGAGCGCGCGATCCGGTCGGGCGGCGTATCGCCGCCAACGCGGCTGATCGAGGGCATGGACTGTTGGGTCGGGTCGTTCCAGATCACATAGCTCATGTGGACCTGATTCATCATGCCGTCCCATTTGCCGCCGTTGATCGCGTGGTAGCGCTGTGTCAGGGCCTTGTCGCGCTCGAAGGTGGTTTCGACCATGTCGGCGAAGTAATTGGCACGTGCATCGTTGCGAGCGGCCAGGCGCTTGTTCCATGCGGCCGCGTAATAGAGCTGGTACAGATTGGAAACTGCCGCGATCGGGTATTCGATCAACTGGTAATAGGCATCTTGCTGGTCGGCAGGCAGGCTCGCCTTGACGCCGAGCATGCGCTGCTCGAGCGCCTGCCACTGCGCCGCGATTGCGCCGAACTCACCGCCATCCAGCTTGGCCGGCGCACCTTCGCCCAGGGCGAAGCTGTCCTGATCGAGCAATTCCGGCTTTCTCCGCGCAACCAGCATGCTGTAGCGGGTGATCAGCTCTCCGATGCGCGCGGCATGCGCCGCGTCGAACGATTCCTGTGCCCATTGCTGCGGATACGCCGCAAGTGCGCCGGGCGTCATCGCCTCCGGATTCCAGGCCATCTTCAGGAAAAAGCTCAGTGGATATTCCATCGGCTTGATATCGCCGACGTTGACCACCCACAGTTGCCGTGCGCCGCGCCGATAGGCCAGATCCATCTGCTGCCAGATCTTTTCGACCTGATTGGTATTGATCCATTTGTAGTTGCGCGGCACCCCCACATAATCGAAGTGGTAGTACACGCCGTACCCACCGGCGCGCTGCAGGTCGGTGACCGGAAGACGGCGGATCTGGCCCCAGTTGTCGTCGGAAAACAGCAGCGTGACATCGTCGGGCACCTGCATTCCGTGGTCGTAGTAGTCCTGCACTTCCTTGTAGAGCGCCCACACCTGCGGCGTTTGTGCGGCCGGCGCCTTCGTCACATCGGCAATGATGGCGCGCTGGTCAGCCACAACCTGTTCCAGCAAATGGCTGGCCGTGCTCTCGGCCATCGGTTCGTCGCCATCGCCGCGCATGCCGACGGTCACCAGGCTGTCGTAGCGTTGGCCGCCGCCCTTGGACATCATTCGCGCAATGCCGCCCTTCCAGAAGGCGCGCAGGTTGGCGGCATTGCGGGTGTAGTCCCAGGCGCCGCCGCTGTTGGGGATGCTCTTGAGGTGCCACTCCTTCTGCGCGCGCATCATCGGCTCATGATGGGAGGTGCCCATGACGATGCCCATCTGATCGGCCAGCACCATGTTGTTGGGATCATCGACATTGAATGCCTTGCCCCACATCGCCGGCCACAGATAGTTGGCCTTCATGCGCAGGCCCAGCTCGAAGACATGCGCGTACATCTTCGCATTGACGCCACCGAATTTCTTCGTCGCCCAGCCCTTCAAGGCAGGGTCTTCGTCGTTGATGAAGAATCCGCGGTAGCGCACCTTCGGCGCATCGGACACGCTGCCGCGGGTGATGAACAGGTTGGATCGATGCGCCGTTGCGACGTCGGCAAACCAGTACCACGGCGACACGCCAATCTTCTCGGAGACATCGTAGGTACCGAAGACCGCGCCACGGCGATCGGCGCCGACGATGACGAGCGCCCGATCGATCTGCGGCGTGGGGCGATCGACGACAATCTGCGTATACGCCTCCCAGCGTTGCAGCAAGGCGCGCCTGTCGATTTTCCCGGCGGCGATCAGCGTATCGATGATCGGGCTCTGGCCGAGCGTGCCCACGATCACGGCCGTTCCGCGGACGCCTGCCAGATCGGTGCTCACGCCACTGGTGCGGCCGGCAACCCGTTGCAGGTCGGCTGCGAAATTGTCGGCCACCGATCGCACGGCGGAATCGGCCGAGGCATCGACCACGACCGTGGCGGGTACGTCCGAGCGGATGAGCGCAAACGCACCGGCGCTGTCGCGTTCGCACACCGACACCGGCGTGCGACAGGCCCAGGCACCGTCGGCGACGAAAAGGCCGGCCACGATGAGCAGCAGGGATCGCACGCCCGACGGCGCACTAGACGAGATCTGGCTTCTTGCTTGAACGGACATGGGCTCTCCACACATGCGGTGCTGATTTCTGGATGGGTGCGACACACGGATCGACGGCACTGCCAAGCGGCGGGCGCGGCCGATGCACAGCACCGGTCTGCGCCACGCCTGCACGAGGGGTCGCGTTCCATCGCGTGGTGATGAACGCGCAACTGGGTGCGTTGACTGCCGTCGTTGCACTGCAACAGTCGATCGCACTGGCGCAGTGACGCAAGCGATGACCTTGTGCCTGGCATTGCTGTCATGCAAGACGCCATCGAGCAACGAAATGCTTTGGGTACATCGTCCGATTCAAGGTGGACAGACAGTATGTTGTGTTAGCGCTAACATCAAGCCCGCCGGCAAGCCCGGCTGCTCGGTAGACGCTCCGCAGCCCTGCGCAGGTCACGTCTTGCGCGGCCATGGTTTCGCCGAGCGCGGCGATGGTCGCTGTGTGGCTCAACCGTGCCGGCATGTGTGAATGGCCACGGGCGCCGCGCCGGTGGCCGCACACCAACCGCAGATATGCCCCCAGTCCGCGCGGGCATGTTTGCGCAATCTGCGATGCCAATGCCCGGCAAGGCGGGGGGCAGTGCAGGCCACCAAGGTCTTGCGCAGCCCGGCAGGACGCAACGCGCATGCCGATGCACCCACACCGCAGAGCCGCCCGGCCCGGATGCGGCGCCTGCAACGCCGATGTGCGCGACTGCGTAAACTCCACCGCTGGCGCTGCGCCACGTCGGAGGACATGTTGGTCTCGAGCTGGATCCTGCTGCTGGTCTCTCTTGGTTACGCAGCCCTGCTGTTCGGGGTGGCGTGGTGGGGCGACCGCCGCCCGCTGTATCCGGAGCGGCCGTGGCTGCGGCCGGCGGTCTACAGCCTGGCGCTGGCGGTGTATTGCTCGTCGTGGACCTTTTACGGCGCGGTCGGCTCGGCGGTGCGCAATGGCATCGGCTACCTGCCGATCTATCTGGGCCCGCTGCTGTTGCTGCTGTTCGGCTGGCGCATCATCGAGCGCCTGGCGCTGATCGCGCGCGCCGAAAATACCGTGTCCATCGCCGATTTCATCTCCTCGCGCTACGGCCGTTCGCGCCGCCTGGCCGCGTTGGTGGCGGTGATCGCACTGATCGGCATCGTTCCGTACCTGGCGCTGCAATACAAAGCGGTGGCGATGAGCCTGGAAGTGCTGACCGGGCATAGCAGCGCCGGGCGCGGCATCTTCGCCGACCCGGCGTTTTATGTGGCATTGCTGATGGCCCTGTTCGCCACCTTGTTCGGCACCCGCCAGGTCGACGCCACCGAACACCACCGCGGCATGATGCTGGCGATCGCACTGGAGTCGGTGATCAAGCTGGTCGCCATCGTGGCGGTGGGGCTGTTCGCGTGGCTATGGTTGAGCGAGCACCAACTGCATATCGCCGATTCGGCGCGCACGCTGTTCGAGCACACGCCGTCGGTGGGCTTCATTTCGCAGACGCTGCTGAGTTTTCTGGCCGTGATCTGCCTGCCGCGCCAGTTCCATGTGGCGGTGGTCGAATGTTGCGACGTTGGCGATATCCGCCGTGCGCGTTGGTTCTTCGGCGCCTATCTGGTGATCATCTCGGCGATGGTGGTGCCGATCGCTTCGGCAGGCATCGCATTGTTCGGCAAGGGCAGTGCGGTGGTCGACGATGCGGTGGTGCTGGCCCTGCCACTGAGCCAGGGCAACACGGTGCTGGCGCTGGTGGCGTATGTGGGCGGTTTCTCGGCGGCCACCGGCATGGTGATCGTGGCCAGCATCGCGCTGGCCACCATGGTCAGCAACGACCTGGTGATGCCGGTGCTGCTGCGTCGCCGCGGCAGCGCCGATGCGCGCGCGGCGGTGGCCTCGCGCGTGTTGTGGATCCGACGTGTTGCCATCTTGCTGCTGGCGCTCATTGCCTATGGGTATCACCGCAGCGTGGCCAACGACACCACGCTGGCTGCGTACGGGCTGATGGCATTTGCCGCGGTGGCGCAGTTTGCGCCCGGTGTGATCGGCGGGCTGTATTGGCGCGGTGCCAGCCGCAAGGGCGTGGAGACCGGCATGGCGCTCGGCTTCATGACCTGGATCTACACGCTGCTGCTGCCGGCGGCCACGCGCGCCGGCTGGCTGCAGACCGACTGGCTGGTGGACGGGCCCTTCGGTATCGCCTGGCTGCAGCCGCAGCAGCTGTTCGGCATGCGCGGCTGGGACCCGTTGGCGCATGGCACGTTCTGGTCGCTGCTGATCAACGTGGGCGCGATGATGCTGGTCTCTGCGCGCTGGCGTCCCGGCGTGGACGAACGGCTGCGTGCAGCGCCGTTCCTGGATCCGTACGCGCAGCGCCCGGCGGTGGCCGGCGACTGGCCGGGACATGTGCGCGTGGCCGATCTGCAGGCGCTGGCCGAGCGTGTGGTGGGCGAGCGGCACGCGCATCGCGCTTTCGTCGACCAGGCGGTGCTGCTGGAACGCGAGCTGCAGCCCACCGTGGTGGCCGACCGCGCCTGGGTACAGTTCACCGAACGCCTGCTCGCGGCCTCCATCGGCGCCGCCTCCGCGCGCCTGGTGCTGACCAGCCTGTTGCGCGGTTCGGGCATGGAACTGGGCGAAGTGGTGGCAGTGCTGGACGAAGCCGGCCAGGAGCTGCGCTTCAATCGCGAGATCTTGTCCACCACGCTGGAAAACATCAGCGCCGCGGTCAGCGTGGTCGACCCGGACATGCGCCTGACCGCCTGGAACCGGCGTTATCAGCAGTTGTTCGGCTATCCCGATGGCATGTTGTATGTGGGCCGGCCGGTGGCCGATCTGATCCGCTACAACGCCGAGCGCGGCGAACTGGGCGAGGGCGATATCGAAGACCAGATCGATCGGCGTATCCGGCATATGCGCGCCGGCTCGCCGCATGTGTTCGAACGCACCCGCAGCGACGGCAAGGTGATCGAGATGCGTGGCCAGGCGCTGCCGGGCGGTGGCTACGTCACCAGCTACAACGACATCACCGACTACAAGCGCGCCGAACGCGCGTTGCTGGACGCCAACGAAAACCTGGAACAACGCGTGGCCGATCGTTCGCGCGAAGCCGAGCTGGCGCAACAATCCAAGACCCGCTTTCTGGCGGCCATCAGCCATGACGTGTTGCAGCCGCTCAACGCCGCACGCCTGTTCGCCTCGGCCTTGCGCGAGAGCCTTCAGCACAACGAAGAGCAGCGGCATCTGGCCGAACGCGTGGATGCCTCGCTGCGTGCGGCCGAAGAATTGCTCGACGGCTTGCTCGACGTCTCGCGCCTGGATGCCGGTGGATTGCGTCCCACGGTCGAGGATTTCGACGCCAGCGCGCTGATGCACGAGCTGGCCGCGCAATACGCGCCGGTGGCGGCCAGCCGTGGTCTTCAGCTACAGGTGCATGTGCGCCCGATCTGGGTGCGCAGCGACCGCCGCCTGCTGCGCCGGGTGATGCAGAACTTCCTGGCCAATGCGCTGCGCTACACGCGCCAGGGCCGCATCGTGCTGGGCATGCGCGGGCGCGGGCAGCAGGTGGAGCTGCAGGTGTGGGACACCGGCCCTGGCATCCCCGAGCACCACATGCGGCAGATCTTCGAAGAATTCCGCCGCTATCAGCAGCCCTTCGATTGGGGCGAGCAGGGCCTGGGCTTGGGCCTGTCGATTTGCCAACGCATCTCGCGCCTGCTCGACCACGACCTGAGCGCGCGCAGCCAGGTCGGCCGCGGCAGCATGTTCTCGATCCTGTTGCCGCGTGTGGCGCCGGTTCCGGTGGCACCGCTGTTGCCGGTGACGGCCGCACGTGCATCGCCCAGTGGCGATTCGCTGGCCGGCCTGCGCGTGCTGTGCGTGGATAACGACCGCGAAATTCTCGATGGCATGCGCGCGCTGCTCGGTCGCTGGCAGGTGGAGGTGATCACCGCCAGCACCGTGGACCAGGCACTGGAACGTGCGCGCGAACAGCCGGACCTGATGCTGGTGGATTACCACCTGCACGACCGCATGGATGGCCTGGACACGCTCGATGCCGTGCAAGCCGCCGCACCGGCGCCGATCGCCGGCGCCCTGCTCACGGCCGACGGCCGCGACGAACTCAAGCAGCTTGCGCGCGAACGCGGTTACCGGCTGCTGACCAAGCCGGTGAAACCGGCCTCGTTACGCGCGTTCCTGAGCGCCTACCACGATGCAAAGACACGCTGACAGGTGCGACTGCAGCGTAGCAGCGTGCCTGCGCGCGATTGGGCATTACCGATAACGCTCCGTCGCGCGCAGGCACGCTCCTACGAGGAGAGGTGCTTACGCCGCGCCGCTCAGGTGCTCGTAGAGAATCACGCTGCCGACGATCACCAGAATCAGTCCACCCAGCATTTCAGCGCGCTTGCCGATCAGATTGCCCAGCGCGCGGCCCAGCATCACTCCGGCAGTGACCATGCTGAAGGTGCACAGGCCCACCACCACCGCCACCACGCCGATATGCACATCAAGAAACGCTAGGCTGACGCCGACCGCCATCGCATCGATGCTGGTGGCAAAGCCGGTGGTGGCCAAGCCCAGCACGCCATGCCGTTTTGGCGTGTCGGAGGCTGCGTCTTCGGCATCATCCGGCCCGTCGCGCAGGCCGGCAACGATCATGTGCGTGCCCAATGCGCCCAGCAGCACGAAGGCGATCCAGTGATCGTAGGCAGACACATAACTGGATGCGGCACGGCCCAGCAGCCAGCCGATCACCGGAGTGATGGCTTCGATGCAGCCGAAGATCAGGCCGGCGCGTAGCGCATCGCGCCACTGCGGTTTGCGCATCGCCGCGCCCTTGCCGATCGCCGCGGCAAACGCATCGGTCGACATCGCAAAACCGATCAACACAATGGAAAAAGGAGACATCGACACTCTCGGGTTGGGCACGGTCACAACGGCATGCGCCCGCGCCAACCGTCGTCGTGCACGCATGCCGCTGGTCTCGCCAAACCGAACTGGTTGCCTGCACCACGGCGCACTGGCCGAGTATGTTGATGCAGGCGCTTTCGATGCACGAAAGCAGGCTACTCCCCAAGGGGCGCGCAGTGTACCAACGCATTGCCGCGTTCGGTGCGTTTGCACTGCACGCGAAGGTCGGTCTGATCTTTATAGCCGTGGCTATCCGGGCGCCATGCGTGCGGCCTGCCCGCTTCTTCGAGCTGCCCAACAACTGTGTATTTCTTACATCGCAGGCATCGACGTGCGGCGCAGTGGCAGCACGGGCGATGCGGCATCGCGCAGGAGCCGGGCGCCTGGAAACGCGTATGGCAGGCGACGGCGCGCGTGCGCCGGGCGTGCAAGTGGCTAGTGCAGCGCGCTGGAAATCTCGGCGGTTGCCGCACACAGGGCCTGCAACGCCGCTTGCGGGCTCACCAGCGCAGGGCGCCGTTCGATGAAGGGCACCGTGAGCGTGTAGCTGGCGCTGCCGCGTTGCAGGATCGGTGCAGTCAGATCGACCACGCCCACCACTGCCTCGCTGGGCTGCATGGCATAGCCATCGCGGCGCGCCTGCGCGGCGGCGGCCAGGAACTGCGCGCGCTCGAATGGCACGTCGCTGGCTTCGAGCATGTCCAGCCAGCGCGCCTGCACCTCCGGCTGCTGGAAGGCGAACAGCACCAGCCCGGAGCTGGAATGCGTCAACGGGCGACGATGCCCCGGGCGCACCACCAGGCCCAGGTCGCTGGGCACGTCCATTTGCGCGATCACCACGATCTGGTCGCCGGACGGCGCCACCAGGTGGCAGGGCTGGGAGATCGCATCGGACAGCCGCCGCATCACCGGCAACGCGGCCTCGCTGATGCTCTGCACGTGCGGCTGCTGCATGCCGAGCATGAACAGCCGGTTGGTCAGCACGTAATCGCCTTCGCCATCGCGCGTGAGGTAGCCGCGCTCTTCCAGCACCTGCAGCATGCGAAAGATCTCCCCGCGCGAGCGCCCGATACCCTGCGAGATCGCGCCCATGCTCATCGGCTGCGCCTGGCGGGCGAGCAATTCCAGGATGTCCAGCCCCTTGTCCAGGGCGGGTGCGCGGTACTTGGCGGGTTCGGTGCTCATCCGTTTGCGGGTCCAGGCAAGGTGCGGCGCGCCAGGGTACAGGCATCGCAGGCACGGCGGCGGTGGATGTCTCTTCGTGCAAATATAAACAAAGATTTTATATTTGCATGGCGCTGGCCTGCGCAGTACGCTCGCCCGATTGCAACGCAAGCGCCACCAGCCTTGGGAGGGGAACGGTCGCATGCATCACAGTGACATTGCCGCGTCGCCGCGCGGCAACCTGGCGCGTACCGCCATGGTTCCCCTGTTGTTGATCGTCAGCCTGTTCTTTCTATGGGGCATGGCCAACAACCTCAACGACATCCTGATCAAGCAGTTCAAGAAGGCGTTCGAGCTGACCGACCTGCAGGCCGGGCTGGTGCAGAGCGCGTTCTACATGGGCTATTTCGTGTTCGCGATGCCGGCGGCGATGTTCATGCGCCGCTACAGCTACAAGGCCGCGGTGGTGCTGGGCCTGCTGCTGTACGCCTGCGGTGCGTTCCTGTTCTATCCGGCCGCGCAGGTGCACACCTACTGGCTGTTCCTGCTGGCGCTGTTCGTGATCGCCAGCGGCCTGGCGTTCCTGGAAACCACGGCCAACCCGCTGGTGACCGTCCTTGGTCCGGCCGATGGCGCGGCGCGACGCCTGAATCTTGCGCAGGCGTTCAATCCGCTGGGCTCGATTACCGGCGTGCTGGTCGGCCAGCACTTCATCTTCTCCGGCGTGGAGCACACCCCGGCCGAACTGGCAGCGATGGCGCCGGCCGCGCGCGAGGCGTTCTTCGCCACCGAATCGGCGGCCGTGCAGATGCCCTACCTGATCATCGGTGCGGTGGTGGTGCTGTGGGCGATCCTGATCGCGCTGGTGCGTTTTCCCAGCGGCGCGCCGGAGGCAGACACCGGCGTTGCGCCCAGGCGCGCACGCTTCAGCGAACTGCTGCGTAACCGCTTGTTCGTGTTTGCGGTGGTGGCGCAGTTCTTTTACGTGGGCGCGCAGGTCGGCATCTGGAGTTATCTGATCCGCTATCTGCAGGACGCAGTGCCTGGCACGCCGGAAAAAACCGCTGCGACCTATCTGACCATCTCGCTGGTGCTGTTCATGGCCGGCCGCTTCATCGGCACTGCGCTGTTGCGTTACCTGGCGCCTGCGAAGCTGTTGGCAAGTTTTGCCGTGATCAATCTGGTCTTGTGCGCGGTGGCCATCGCGCTACCCGGCTGGACCGGGCTGTACGCGCTGGTGGCGGCTAGCGTGTTCATGTCGGTGATGTTCCCGACCATTTTTGCGCTGGGCCTGGACGGCATGCACGACGATGCCCGCAAGCTGGGCTCGTCCATGCTGGTGATGTCCATCATCGGCGGTGCCTTGCTTACGGCGGTGATGGGCGCGGTATCGGATATGGCCGGCATCCACTGGGCGATGGTGGTGCCGGGTGCGTGCTTTGCGGTGATTTTGTCGTTCGCGTTGCGCGCACGTCGCGCGGCGCCCGTCGTTGCAGGAGCCTGAGCATGCCGCGCCTTTGTTATGTGCTGGATCTACACGACGATGCAGCGCTGATCGCCGAGTACGAGCGCTGGCATCAGCCCACCGAGGTGTGGCCGGAGGTAGTGGCCTCGCTGCAGCAGGCCGGCATCCTGGAATTGGAGATCTTTCGCAGCGGCGACCGGCTGGTGATGCTGATGGAGGTCAGCGAGGACTACGACCCGGCCGCCAAAGCCGCGCGCGATGCCGCCGACCCGCGCATCCAGGCGTGGGAGCAGTTGATGTGGCGGTTTCAGAAACCGCTGCCCAGCAGTGCCCCAGGCGAGAAATGGCGGCAGGCCGGGCGGATCTTTGCGCTGGGCGAGGCGATCCACGCGCAGCGCTAGGAGCGCCCTCATCCGCCCTGTGGGCACCTTCTCCCGCAGGCGGGAGAAGGGCATGCTCCGCGTTGATCCAGGCGTGGCAGGTTTAGCCAGCTGTTGGCTGTTCTGCATGGCCGAAAGCTCAGGCCGAGATGTGTCAATCCGAATTGCCGAGCGGTCCCGGACCGCTTCCTTCTCCCGCGCGCGGGAGAAGGTGCCCGAAGGGCGGATGAGGGAACGCGGGCTCAGGTCTTCGCGCTGGCCGCCAGATCCTCCACCCAGAACCGTCCACCCGGATAGCTGAACTCCGCGATCGAGGCGGCGTGCATTTGTGCGGAGAAACCAGCCGCTTCCGGGGCGAGATAGCGGCCGTGGCGAATGCGCACCGGGTCCAGGAAGTGTTGGTGCAGGTGGTCGACGAATTCGATGGCGCGGTCTTCCATCTTGCCGGTGATGGCCACGAAATCGGCCATGGCCAGATGCTGCACCAACTCGCACAGACCGACACCGCCGGCATGCGGGAACACGCGCACGTTGAACTTGGCGGCCAGCAGCAGGATGGCGAGATTCTCGTTGACCCCGCCCACGCGCGCGGCATCGATCTGGATCAGGTCCACCGCACCGGCCTGCAGCAACTGCTTGAACACCACGCGGTTCTGCGTGTGTTCGCCGGTAGACACCGGCACCGGAGCGATGCCCTGGCGGATGGCGGCATGGCCGAGCACGTCGTCCGGGCTGGTGGGTTCTTCGATCCAGGCGATGTCGAATTCGGCCAGCTGGCGCATCCAGTCGATGGCAGGGCCCACGTCCCAGCGCTGATTGGCATCGACCGCCATGGCGATATCCGGGCCGATCGCTTCGCGCGCCAGGCGGCAGCGACGGATGTCGTCGCGCACGTTGGCGCCAACCTTGAGCTTGATGGTGCGGAAGCCGTCGGCCACCGCTTCCTTGGCCAGCCGCACCAGCTTCTCGTCCGAGTAGCCGAGCCAGCCGGGCGAGGTGGTGTAGGCGGGGTAGCCTTGCTCGATCAGCTGCGCGATGCGCTGCGCGCGCTGCGGCTGCGCAGCGCGCAGGATGGCCAGCGCTTCGTCGCGGGTGAGCGCGTCGGTGAGGTAGCGGAAGTCGATGGTGTCGACCAACTGCTCGGGTGTGAGTTCGGCGATGAAGCGCCACAGCGGCTTTTTTGCCGCGCGTGCGGCCAGGTCCCAGGCGGCGTTGATCACCGCGCCGATGGCCATGTGCATCACGCCCTTTTCCGGGCCCAGCCAGCGCAGCTGCGAGTCGTTGGTGAGCCGGCGCGCGAATGCGCCCAGATCGGCGATGACCTCGTCGACCGACAGGCCAACCACATGCTCGGCCAGGGCCGCCACCGCGGCGGTCTGCACGTCGTTGCCGCGGCCGATGGTGAACACCAGGCCGTAACCGGCCAGGTCATCGGCTGCATCGGTGCGCAGCACCACATAGGCGGCCGAGTAATCCGGATCCGGGTTCATCGCGTCCGACCCATCGAGCTCGCGCGAGGTGGGGAAGCGGACGTCATGGGTTTCGAGGGCGATGATGGTGCTCATGAAAGTCCTGGCGATGGATGGCGGGAAATGGAACGGATGGGAAAAAGTGGCTGGAAGAACTAAGTGACGAAGAAATACGTGAGCGGAGAAGTGCGTTTAAGCCCCTCTCACCGGGAGAGGGGTTGGGGTGAGGGTACGAACGCTTAGCGCCAGGGATGTTGAGGCGCTGCAGTGACTCATGCCTTTGCAACGCAGCCCAATGAATCGATCGCACAACCAGCTGTGTATTGCCATCGAAGCGCTACACCGTTTTGAAATGCAACGCGGCGGCAAACTCCGCAAGAGCAACGTGCTTGTGATGCGTCAGCATGAGCGTCTACATGTCAGACCAAACAACAGACGGCATGACATCGAATTGCGCGACTCCGTGGCTACGTACCCTCACCCCAACCCCCGCTCCGCGCCCCGGCCCGCGCCAGCAACGCGGGCGCTTCAAGGCACGCGCGCCAATGGCGCGCAAGCTGTGCCTTGGCGCCCCGATGGGAGAGGGGCTTTGCGTTGTCGTGCGATTCGAGTTGCGTGAGTCCTTCGGCTTTCGCGCAAGAAAAATTCTTAGGGGTGGTACGCAATGTAGTGCAGTGCTACCTCAATCCTTCTAGAGAACCTCAAGCCGCATCGCGCGGATGCGCCACCACCGGTTGACGCTGACGACCCAGGCCTTCGATCTCCAGCTCCATCACATCGCCGGGCTTGAGGTAGACCGGCGGCTTCTGGCCCAGGCCCACGCCCGGCGGCGTGCCGGTGCTGATCACATCGCCCGGCATCAGCGTCATGTAGCGGCTGATGTGGCTGACCAGTTCGGCCACGCCGAACACCATCGTGCGCGTGCTGCCGTTCTGGTAGCGGTGGCCGTTGACCTCCAGCCACATCGACAGGTTCTGCGGGTCGGCGATTTCGTCGCGGGTGACCAGCCACGGGCCGATCGGGCCGAAGGTGTCCGCGCTCTTGCCCTTGACCCACTGGCCGCCATGTTCGAGCTGGAACTCGCGCTCGGACAGGTCGTTGATCACTGCGTAGCCAGCCACATGATTCAGCGCTTGCTCCACCGATACATCGCGCGCCACGTCGCCGATCACCACGCCCAGCTCTACTTCCCAGTCGCTCTTCACCGAGCCACGCGGGATGATCACCGTGTCATTGGGGCCGCACACCGCCGTGGTGGCTTTCATGAAAAGAATCGGCATCTTGGGCACTTCCATGCCCGATTCGGCGGCGTGGTCGGCATAGTTCAAGCCGACGCAGATGAACTTGCCGATGCGGCCCACCGCTGCGCCGTAACGCACCTCACCTTCGATCAACGGCAGCGTGGCCACATCCAGTGCGCGCAGTTTTTCCAGGCCGGCGTTGGTGATGTGCTCGCCGGCCACGTCGTCGATCAAACCGCTGAGGTCGCGGATGCGGCCTTCGCTGTCGATCAGGCCAGGGCGTTCGTGGCTTTCGGCGCCAATGCGTACGAGTTTCATGCGGTCTTCCTTTGCAGATGAGAAGGGGAGCGGCTAGCAAACCTAGCGCGCATGCATCGGGTGGGTAAGGACGGTGTGCGCATCCTGACGCAGACACATGCGACAGATCGCGTCACGCGATCGCTGCGCCTGCGTGTGTGGTGGGCGGCCGCATGCGTCGTTGCCGTGCTCAGTTGGACCAGCCGCCATCGATGATGTGGGTCTGGCCGGTGGTGAACGACGATTCGTCCGAAGCCAGGTACACCACCAGCTGCGCAATCTCGCGTGGGTCGCCCAGGCGGCCCATCGGTTGGCGGTCGGTGAAGCTCTTCCACACCGCCTGTTCGTCGCCGCCCAGGGCCTTGACGCGTTCGCCCAGCGACGGCGTCTTGATGGTGCCCGGGCAGATCGCGTTGCAACGCACGCCCTGCGCCACGTAGTCGGCCGCGATCGCCTTGCTCAGGCCGATCACTGCGGCCTTGGTCACGCCGTACACGAAGCGGTTCGGCACGCCCTTGATGCTGGAAGCCACCGAGGACATGTTGATGATGCTGCCGCGGCCGCGTTCGAGCATGCCCGGCAACACCGCCTTGCAGGTGTAGTACATCGCATCGACATTGATCGAGAACGAGCGGCGCCATGCCGGCTCGTCGCAGTCGAGAATGCTGCCCTGATGTACGAAGCCGGCGCAGTTGAACAGCACGTCGAACGGGCCGTGTGCGGCGATCAATGCGTTGATCGCGGCGGCGTCGGTGACGTCGAGCAGCTGGGTGGTGATGGCATCGGATTCGGCGGCCAGCGCCTGCAAGGCCGCGGCGTCGATGTCGGTGGCAATCACCTGTGCACCGGCGCGTGCACAGGCCAGCGCGCTTTCGCGCCCGATGCCGGCGCCGGCGGCGGTGATCAGGCAGCGCTTGCCCTGCAGGCGGGTGTTGGGTGTGGTGGAGATCGAGACAGTCATACCGATGAGGTTCCGTGGGTGGGGGCCGCCGGCCGTGGCAGACGATAGAACGTGCGTGCGTTGTCGCCGAAGATGGCTGCCGCGTGCTCGGTGGCATGCCGGGTGACGAGTTGCTGGGCGAGCGCGAACCAGTGCGCGTAGTCGGCGCGCAGGGTCAGCACCGGCCAGTCGCTGCCCCATAGCAGCCGCTGCGCGCCGAAGCGGGCGAACAGGTGCGCCACATACGGCTCCAGCGCGTCCACGCCCGCGCCGCGCGCGGCTTCGGTCAGCAGGCCGGAGAGTTTGCAATGCACAGTGGGATGCTGCGCCAGGGCCGCCATGCCGGCGGCCCAGGCAACGAACTCGCCGGCCGCAATCTGCGGCTTGCCGCCGTGATCGACCACCACGCGCAAGCCCGGATGGCGCTTCAAGCGCGCCTGCAGTGCCGGCACATGCACGGCACGAATCAGCGCATCGAAGGCCAGATCGTGCGCCAGCAGTGCATCGAAGGCGGCATCCAGGGCGGGACTGGCCAGCCAGTGCACGTCGGTGATGTCCTGCACCATCGGGCGCAGGCCCTTGAGTACGCCGCCGCCGGCATGCACCAGTGCGCCGATGCGTGCAGCGGCATCGGGCGCAGCGAAGTCCACCCAACCCACCACGCCGGCAATGCGCGCATCGTCGCGGGCCAGCTCGAACAGGTAACAGGTCTCGGCTTCGGTGGCGGCCGCCTGCACCACCACCACGTGACCGACATTGGCCGCGTCCAGCGCAGCGTTGACGTCATCCGGGCCGAAGTCGCGGTACAGCGGTGCCAGCTCGGGCGTCAGCCAGTGGTAATCGCCACGGGCCAGGTGCCAGAAATGCAAGTGCGCGTCGACCCGGCTCATGGCGTGGGCAACTCCGCTGCGAGCAGGCCCTCATCGCGCAGGCGTTGCCACAGTGCCGATGGCACCGGAGCCGCAAGCCGCGTGGCAGCCGATCGCACTTCGGCCACGGTGCGCATGCCGGCCACCACCGTGGTCACCGCCGGGTGCGCCAGCGGGAACTGCAAGGCGGCCGCGCCGATATCCACCCCGAACGCCGCACAGGCCGCGTACAGCCGCTGCGCATGCTGCAGCGTGGCGGTATCGACCGGGGCGTAGTTGTAGGTGGCGCCGGGGCCGCGTGCGTCGCTGAGCAGGCCGGAGCTGTACGGGCCGGCCGACAGGATCGCCACATCGCGTTGCTGCGCCTGCTGCAGCAACGCGCGCGCGCCGTGCTGTTCCAGCAGGGTGTAGCGGCCGGCCAGCATCACGCAATCGAGCGGAAAACGCGGCAACACCTCCAGTGCTACGTCCTGCTCGTTGACGCCCAGCCCGATCGCCCCGCAGGCACCGGCCGCCTTGAGCTCCGCCATCGCCGGCAAGGCCTCCTCCAAGGCCTGGCGCAGCACGTTGGCGTGGTTGTCGCCGTGGGTCAGCGCGCCGATGTCGTGCAGCAGCAGCACGTCGATGTAGTCGGTGCCCAGGCGCTGCAGGCTGGAGTCGAACGCCCGGCGTACGCCGTCGGCGCTGTAGTCGAACTCGGCACGCCGCCCGGCCACCGCAAAACCGTCGCGCCCGGCAACGGCGTGGGCGTCGTCGTAGACGCAACGGCCAACCTTGGTCGACAGCGTGTAGTCCGCGCGCGGCACACCGGCCAGGCCACGACCCAGACGCGCTTCGCTCAGCCCGTAGCCGTAGTAGGGCGCGGTATCGAAATGGCGAATGCCGGCCTCGAACGCGCCTGCGACCGCTGCCAGTGCGTCTGCTTCGTCCACTTCCGTGTACAGGTTGCCGATCGGGGCGGCACCGAAGCCCAGTGCAGAAAGCTGCACGTCCGTGCCGCCCAGACGCTGCCGCGCCACGCCGCTCATGCGCGCCGCTCCGCGAGCAGGGCGCAGGTGCGGGGGCTTGAAGAATCCGTCGAGCAGAAGCTGAGCATTGCAACGTCCACCATCCGGCAGGTGCCGGACTGTTCGCATATGAATATGGCAATCATCAATGAACAGATCACGCTGCAGTGCAGCATTGCGGTGCCCGGGTCTGCACACCGTCGTGAGGCCGGCGGCGCTATGTCGGATTTCGCAACTGGCATGACCAGTTCCTATAACGCCCGGCCTGCGGTTGCGGCATGAAAGCCGGTGCGGCTAGATACCTGCCTTCTTCGACGAAGCTGACGCATGGCAGACACGACACGGCGGGACTTGTTCAAGGGACTGGCTGCCGGCGCACTGGTCGCACCGCTGGCGGCCGCGGCCCAGGCGTCGACGCCACAGTGCGCAGGCACCCCGCCGTGGGCGCGCGGTGTGGAGGGGCAGCGCAAGGCGGATCTGGGCAACGGCACCTATCTCAACCCCATCGTGGCCGGCGATCACCCCGACCCCACCATCCTCAAGGATGGCGACGACTACTACATGACGTTTTCGTCGTTCTTTTCCTACCCGGGCATCGTGCTGTGGCATTCCACCGATCTGGTCAACTGGACCCCGATCGGCCCGGCGTTGCATCAGGGGCTGGGCACGATCTGGGCGCTGGACCTGTGCAAGCACAACGGTCGCTACTACATCTACATCCCGGCCAATCCGGACGACACCGGCTGGTCGATCTTCGTGATCTGGGCCGACGACATCCGCGGGCGGTGGAGCGCACCGATCGACCTGAAGATCGCCGGCTGCATCGATCCCGGTCACGTGGTCGGCGAAGACGGCAAGCGCTATCTGTTCGTCAACGGCATCCGCAAGGTACGCCTGCGCGATGACGGCCTGGCCACCGACGGACAGCTGGAACCGGCCTACGCGCCGTGGCGCTATCCCGACCACTGGGTGGTGGAGAATTTCGCGCCCGAGGGCCCCAAGCTGACCTGGCACGATGGGTGGCTGTACCTGGTCACCGCCGTCGGCGGCACTGCCGGGCCGGTGACCGGGCACATGGTCATCGCCGCGCGTTCGCGCTCGGTGCATGGGCCGTGGGAACACTGCCCGCGCAACCCGCTGGTGCGCACCCAATCGGACCAGGAGCCGTGGTGGTCGCGTGGGCATGCCACGCTGGTGGAAGGGCCGCGCGGCGACTGGTGGATGGTCTATCACGGCTACGAAAACGGCTTTCGCACGCTGGGGCGGCAGACCTTGCTGGAGCCGATCGAGTGGACGGCCGACGGCTGGTTTCGCGCCACTGGCGGCGATCTGTCCAAACCATTACGCACACCGGCACGCGTGCCTGCCGCCGGCATGGTGCCGGCGACGGGGTTGGCGTTGTCCGACGATTTTTCCAGCGACAGGTTCGGCACCCAATGGAGCCTGCATGCGCCCAAGCCCGGCGAACAGGCGCGGGTGCGGCGCGCGAACAAGGCGCTGACGCTGGCCTGTGCGGGCAGCTCGCCGATCGACAGCACGCCACTGACCTGCGGCGTGCCCGATCGCGCCTACATGGCAGAGGTGACGCTGGAACTGGTCGGCAATGCCGAAGGCGGCATTGTGTTGTTCTATAACCACAAGGCCTTCGTCGGCATCGGCTTCACTGCCGACAGCATGAAGACCTACGAATATTCCGAAGAACTGGTCTGGGCACGCGCACCCAACACGCATCGGCGCATTCGCGTGCGGCTGACCAACGATCACCAGGTCGTAGGGTTCGAGTATTCGGTCGATGAGGGCCGGCAATGGACGCGCCACCCCACCCGCATGGAAGTCTCCGGATTCCATCACAACGTGTTCGGCGGTTTTCTCAGCCTGCAGCTTGGCGTGTATGCCGCGCAGCAAGGCGAGGTGGTATTGCGCGATTTCCGCTATCGCGCGCTGAGCTGAGCGCGCATCACGCCACCCAGCGTGACAGTCAAATGGCGAGGCCCGGGGGGACCTCGCCGTCAGGCGTAACAGCGACCATCGAGGCCTTGCGCACAGCGTCAGCGGGATGCGGACGGCGCGAAGAATCGCCATGGATACGCGGTACATGCCGATTCCGTACGCCGGCCTGCTCCATTTGGCAGCGACGCGGTCGCTCTATCGATCGCAGTTAACCGCAGCAGTAGCAGACGTTGCCCTGGCCCAGGTCGCCGCCGAATTCCGGACACTCGGCTTTGCAGGCCCATGCACTACACGATTCGACTTTCGGCTGTGCGTTATCGACCGCCATCACCTGGAAGGCACCGAAGCCGGTGCTGGCCAGAAAGGTCGCTGCCATCAACGCACTACGCAAGCTTACCCAACGCTTCTTCATGCATTACTCCTTCACCGTTGCAAAAGCCGCTGGCGCGTCCGTGCGGCGCAAGGCGGCAACGAGGTCCTGCACCCGCTCCGTGGTATCGAAAACGCCAAGATGCGAATGACGCACGCGCCCCTCCCCATCGATGGCCATCAGCAGCGGCACGTTGCGTGCGCGGAACAGCATCAACGCGCGACGATCGGTCAACGTGACCACCGGGAAATCGAAACCGTGCACATGTGCGTATCGCGCAGCCTGCGCGGCATCGCAATGGCACACGCCCAGCAGCTGCGGCCGGCCGGGCAGGTTGGCCTGCAGCTCGCGCGCTGCCCGCAGCACGGTCGGTGCCGAGCGCTGGCAGTACGGGCAGGTGGTGGTGAAAAAGAACAGCACCTGCGCCGGCCCATGCGGCGCACCGAGCAGATGCCGTCGGCCATCGCCATCGGTCGCTTCGATACGCGGCACGTACATGCCGTCATACGGCGTGCTGATGCGCGTCTGCAGCCAGTGTTGCTGCACGCGTAGCTGCCGGTTCTGCCACGCCAGCACGGCAATCAATGCACAGGCCACCAGCAGGCCCATCCAGAGCCAGGGGAAACGTCGCGCCATGCCAGCTCCAAAGCGTCCTTGGTGCTCGAGCCTTGCCCAGGCATCAGCTCATGGTCAATGGTGATATCGACAACTGCGATGTCGCACGGTCTGCGGTTGTGGATGCGATCACGCCCCCGCGCTTGGGCTTGTCACTGACGCGTGGTGTCGCGATTGGCATTTGCGCAATCAGCGCGCCATGGAAGCGTGCCTGCGGCATTGGCGTGGCACGCGTAGGGAAGGCCGGATGACGATGCGAGCGCACTGGTGCGTTCAAATCACCCAACACGCTAAGCGGACCCCACAGCGACACCGCCACCAAGGCGAGCGAGCGCCTGTGGACGGTCCAGGCGCGTCGCCTCGCGTGCAGGCTGATCCGTAGGCCAGGCCAACGCCACCAGCAAGCACGACAGCACCACAAACACATCAGACCCTGCGCCATTGCCGCACGCGTCGCGCGACGCGCTGCCCACCATCCGGTCGAGCCCGCGCGTGGCATGCTGTGCGGCCCGGCGCGCGGGTACGCCGGCCTTTCAAGGATCACCTCATGCGCGCAATGGCGTTTTTCGTCCGGCTGTGTGTGCTGGCACTGCTTGCCTGCAGTGCTGCACAGGCCAATGACAGCAGTTTCGGCGACGACAATGGCACCATCCGCCTGCTGCATCAGCCCGACATCAGTATGGACCGCGAAGCGCTATTGCTCAGCGAAGAACGCGTGCAAGTGGACTATGTGTTCACCAACACCAGCGAGCGCGACCTGAGCGTGCCAGTGGCCTTCCCGATGCCGCCGATGTACTTTGGCATGGCCGACCATAATGCGCTGAGCGATTTCAAGCTCTGGGCGGACGGCAAACCGGTTGCCACCACGCGCAAGGTGGTAGTGCTGCTGGATGACGGTAGTGACATCTCCACCGCGTTCGCCGCCACCGGCTGGACCCAGGATGATGTTGCCGCGTTCACCGAATCGGCCACGCCCCCGAAGGGGCGCAAGCCGCTGCCCGCGCGCTGGGTCGATGGCGATGGGCAACCGCGTTTCACGCTCAACCCCTACTTCGTCTGGCAGCAGAAATTTCCTGCCAAGGCAAGCGTGCAGATCCGCCACACCTATACACCCAGCCTGTCTACCGGCGTCCCGCAGCCCAGCAGCTATTTGCTGAAGGCGTATGCAAAAGACACCTGCATCGAACCGGCGACCAAGGTCAGCATGCAGCGTCGTGAGGGCAAGTACGGGTTGGGATGGACCAACCTGCGCTACGTGCTCACGACCGGCAAGAACTGGAACGGCCCGATCAAGGACTTCCAGCTGACCATCCGCAAGCAGGCGGCCAGCGACATCCTGAGCCTGTGTTTCGACGGCGAACTGAAAAAGATCGACCCGCTGACCTTCCAGTTCAAGCAGGCCAACTTCGTGCCGATGCGCGATTTGAACGTGTTGTTCGTGCGCGCACCGGAATAAACCGGACAAGCAGCAGGGCAGCCGGGCGCGACGAAGCGTCTTGCAACGCTCACCACGATCGTATGCGCCAACGCGCATCGGTTGTCTTCTGCAAATGAAGCGTTGCCGAGAACACGCATCGTGCCCAGGTGCGCTTCTACGTTGGTGCCACGCTGCGTTGCATGGCACGTCCGTCGATTGCCCACCACCGATGACGGCCGAGGTGGCGGGAGCACGGGCACGAGCGCACCCGGACGCGACCAAGCCTCACCGATCAACCCCAACGCACGCAGTCCTACACCTGCGCGCGTCAGTCTTCTTCCGGCGGCGGCAGCACGATGCCGTCGGCATCGATGGCGAGCTTGCCGGCCATCAGCACTGCCTGGGTGCGATTGGTGACGCCGAGCTTGCGCAGGATTGCGGTGACATGGGCCTTGATGGTGGCTTCGGATACGCCCAGGTCGTAGGCGATCTGTTTGTTGAGGCGCCCCGCGCCCAGCATCTGCAACACGCGAAATTGCTGTGGCGTGAGATCGCGCAGACGCTGGCCAACCTCGCGTTCCTCGCTGTCGGTCGGCGGCAGGTTTTGCGCTTCGGCCGGGATCCAGCGCTCGCCATCGAGCACGGTGGCCAGCGCCCGCCCGATGGTGTCCGAATCGGCGGATTTGGGAATGAAGCCGAACGCGCCGTGGTCGATCGCGCGCCGCATCACCGTGGGCTCTTCGCGTGCGGAGACCACCACCACCGGCAACTGCGGATGCAGCGAGCGCATGTGCACCAACGCGCTGAATCCCTGCGCGCCGGGCATGTTGAGATCCATCAACAGCAAATCGGCGTCCGGCTGCGCGTCGGCCAGCGTGTACAGCGCATCCACGTTATCGGCTTCGAACAGTTCGACCCCCGGCATCACGCGCTGCACCGCCCCGCGCAAGGCTTCACGGAACAGGGGATGGTCGTCGGCGATGAGCAGGGTGGTCATTGGGGGGCCGGGATTGGGATTGGGGATTCGTAAAAGCAGGGATGTTGGGATTCGTAACTGCCCGCACGCATTACTGTTCGACAATGCAGATCCGGAGATGAAAATGGAAAGAGATTGGAAAGCCGCTTCTGCGAATCCCCAATCCCGAATCCCGAATCCCGGCCCTTCGGCGCGTCAGCGCGCCAGGCGCTCGTTGACCAGCGAATCCACTACCGACGGATCTGCCAGCGTGGAGGTGTCGCCGAGCTGGTCGGGCGCGTTCTCGGCGATCTTGCGCAGGATGCGGCGCATGATCTTGCCCGAGCGGGTTTTGGGCAGGCCGGGCGCCCACTGCAAGTGGTCGGGCGAGGCGATCGGGCCGATCTCCTTGCGCACCCAGCTGACCAATTCCTTGTGCAGGTCTTCGCTCGGGCTCTGCCCGGCGATCAGGGTGACGTAGGCATAGATGCCCTGGCCCTTGACGTCATGCGGGAAGCCCACCACGGCCGCTTCGGCGACCTTGGGGTGCGAAACCAGCGCGCTTTCCACTTCGGCGGTGCCGATGCGGTGCCCGGAAACATTGATCACATCGTCCACGCGGCCGGTGATCCAGTAGTAGCCGTCGGCATCGCGACGGCAGCCGTCGCCGGTGAAGTAGCTGCCCGGATAGGTGCGGAAGTAGGTGTCGATGAAACGCTGGTGGTCGCCGTACACGCTACGCATCTGGCCCGGCCAGGAATCGAGCAGCACCAGATTGCCTTCGGTGGCGCCTTCCAGAATCTTGCCTTCGGCATCGACCAGCGCCGGCTGCACGCCGAAGAACGGCAAGGTGGCCGAGCCCGGTTTGAGATCGACCGCGCCGGCCAGCGGCGAAATCAGGATGCCGCCGGTTTCGGTCTGCCACCACGTATCCACGATCGGGCAACGGCTGTCACCGACCACCTCGTAATACCAGCGCCAGGCTTCCGGATTGATCGGCTCGCCAACGCTGCCAAGCAGGCGCAGGCTCTTGCGCGAGGTCTTTTTGACCGGTTCCGCACCGTCGCGCATCAGCGCGCGAATCGCGGTGGGTGCGGTGTAGAAAATGGTGACCTGATGCTTGTCGATCACTTCCCAGAAGCGCGACACGTTCGGGTAATTGGGCACGCCTTCGAACATCACCGCGGTGGCGCCATTGGCGAGCGGGCCATAGACGATGTAGCTGTGGCCGGTGACCCAGCCCACGTCGGCGGTGCACCAGTAGATGTCGTCCTCGCGCAGGTCGAACACCACTTCATGCGTGTAGCTGGCAAACAACAGATAGCCGGCGGTGGTGTGCAACACGCCCTTGGGTTTGCCGGTGGAGCCGGAGGTGTAGAGGATGAAGAGCGGGTCTTCGGCGTTCATGCGCTCGGGTGTGCACTCGGCCGGCTGGCCGTCGACCACATCGTGGAACCAGCGATCGCGCGGTGCCTGCATCTCCACTGCGCCACCGGTATGGCGCACCACCAGCACGGTTTCCACCGTATCGGTGCCGGGAATCTTCAGCGCTGCATCGACATTTGCCTTGAGCGGAATCTTCTTGCCGCCGCGCAGGCCTTCGTCGGCGGTGATGATCAGCTTGCTCTGGCAATCGATCACGCGGTCGGCGATCGAGTTGGCGGCAAAGCCGCCGAACACCACCGAATGCACCGCACCGATACGCGCGCAGGCGAGCATGGCCACAGCGGCGTCGACGATCATCGGCAGATAGATGGTGACCCGGTCGCCCTTCTTGACGCCCAGGTTGCGCAGCGCATTGCCCAGCTTGCAGACGCGCTCGTACAACTCGCGGTAGGTGACCGGGTAGGAGGCCGCATCCGGGCTGTCGGGTTCGAACAGCAGTGCGGTCTTGTCGCCGCGTGTGGCCAGCTGGCGGTCCAGGCAGTTGACGCTGGCGTTGAGCTCGCCATCGCCGAACCAGCGGATATGGAAGTCGTCCAGCGCGTAGCTGACGTCCTTGATCTGGGTGGGTTGCTTGAACCATTCGAGCCGCTGCGCGGCCTTGCCCCAGAACTGTTCGGGGTGTTCGATCGATTCGCGGTACAGCGCAGCGTACTGCTCGCGCGTCACGCGCGCATCGGCGGCGAACGCGGGATCGACGGGATAAAGATCAGCCATGGCACCCTCACTTGCGATGAACTTGTCGGAAGAGGGCGTTGCGGCTGCCCTCGGTAGACAATCAGTGTGCCGCATCCATTCTGTCCCGGCGGTCAACGGCGCCTTAGACCATGGTCGTAACCGGGGTGAGTGCGCCAACGCACATGCCAGGCGTGCTGCGGTGCGACCATCGGTCATCTTGCGCAATGCTGCGTTGCAGCTACGACCAAAGGCGAATAGGCTCCGAAGCGCGGACTGCCTCACGCTCCGCACAGCATCGCCATCAAGCGCGAGGCCTTCATTGGGGAGAGGGTTCCATGAAACACCGTATTGCACCGCTGGTGCGCCATCCGTTGGCGGCCGCCTTGTTCGTGGCCACCATTTTGCCGGGCGCTGCGTTCGCCCAGACGTCCAAGGAAAAGGCACTGGAAGCGCGCATCGCCGAGCTCGAGCGCCAGGTCCAGATGCTGGTGTCTGCGCAGCAACAGCAGCAGGGCCAGATCGCGCAGACGCAGACACAGGTCACCGAAGTGCGCACCTTGCAGGCGCAGACGCCGCTTGCACCGGCGGTGCCGGCCGGCAAGAAGCCGATCCAGCTGACCAGCATCACGCCGAACGCGTTGCCGGGGACAACGTTCCGTTACGGTGGTTTCATCAAGGCCGACTTCATGACCACCCGTACCAGCGACGGCGCATTGCCTGAGGGTGCGGTGGGGCGTTACCTGTATATCCCGACCCAGACGCCGGTCGGCGGGCAGGCGTCCAGCACCGATACCGACTTCCATGCCAAGTTCTCGCGCTTCAATCTGGGCGTGGACACCGTCACCGAAAACGGCGACAAGCTCACCGCCTTCATCGAACTGGATTTCTTCGGCAACGCGCTGGCCAACCAGGTCAACAATCTGTATGGCGGTACCTTGCGGCACGCCTACATGAGCTGGAACAACTGGCTGGCCGGTCAGACCTGGTCCAACTTCATCGATCCCACCATCCTGCCGGAAGCGGCCGACATCGTCGGGCCGACCGACGGTGCGTTGTTCAGCCGTCAGACTCAGATCCGGTACACCCGCGGCGCTTTCAGCGTGTCGGCCGAAAACCCCGAGACGCTGACCACCCCGTACCAGGGCGGCAACACCATCCTGGCCTCGGACCATGGCGCGATGCCGGACCTGACTGCACGCTACAACTGGAAGGGCACCTGGGGCACCTTCGGTCTGTCGGCCATTGCGCGCCAGTACCGCACCCGCAGCGCGCTGACCAACGACACCGACTTCGGCGGTGCCATCGCCGGCGGCGGCCGCTGGATCATCAACTCCAAGAACGATCTGCGTTACCAGCTCAGCTACGGCGAGGGCCTGGGACGCTATCTGGGCCTGGGCAACGGCTCGGATGTGGAGATCGACATCGACGGCAATATCCAGACCGTCACCACGGTTGCCGGTTGGGTGGCCTGGCGCCACGACTACAACGCCAAGCTGCGCAGCACCCTCATGTACTCGCGCGTGAATTACGACCATTCGCTGGCCAATACCGGTGGGCTTGCCAGCAAGTCCCAGCAAAGCATTCGCGCCAACGTGTTCTATTCGCCGTTGCCGAAGGTGGATGTGGGCGCCGAGCTGATGTACGGCCGTCGCGAAGCCGAAAACGGCGACAGCGGCGACATTTCGCGGCTGCAGTTCACCACCAAGTACAGCTTCTAGCGTTCTGCCACTGGCGGCCTGCTCCACTGCGGTGGAGCGGGCATCGCCGCCTTATGTCTTACCAGCGCTCTACCAGGAGACAGACCATGACCGTCTCGAATGACGCGTTGATCGCCAAGATCGATGCCAATCCGAAGTACCACGCACTCAAGCGTCAGCGCAACACGCTGGGCTGGACGCTCACCATACTGATGTTGCTGGCCTATTACGGCTACATCGGCCTGATTGCCTTCGACAAGGAATTCCTCGCCAAGCCGATCGGTGCCGGCGTGACCTCGATCGGCATCCCGATCGCGATCGGAGTGATGGTGTTCACCATCGTCATCACCGCCATCTACGTGCGTCGCGCCAACAACACCTACGACCAGCTGACCGCGCAGATCCTGGAGGAAGCCCGCAAATGAGCAAGATTTCGCGCCTTCTCCTGATCCTGGCCGGCCTGATGCCTGCCGGCATCGCGCTGGCCGCCGGCGGCGACCTGGGCCAGGTCGACAAGCAGCCCACCAACTGGGTGGCGATCGCCATGTTCGGCTTCTTCGTGCTGGCCACCCTGTGGATCACCAAATGGGCGGCGGCCAAGACCAAGTCGGCCGCCGACTTCTATACCGCTGGCGGTGGCATCACCGGTTTCCAGAACGGCCTGGCGATCGCTGGCGACTTCATGTCGGCGGCGTCGTTCCTGGGCATCACCGCTGCGGTGATGGCCAACGGCTACGACGGCCTGATCTATGCGATCGGCTTTCTGGTCGGCTGGCCCATCCTGACCTTCCTGATGGCCGAACGCCTGCGCAACCTGGGCAAGTACACCTTCGCCGACGTGGCCGGCTACCGCTTCGCGCCGACGGCGATCCGCAGCTTTGCGGCGTCGGGCACCTTGGTGGTGGTGCTGTTCTATCTGATCGCACAGATGGTCGGTGCCGGTGCGCTGATCAAGTTGCTGTTCGGCCTGGACTACTGGGTGGCGGTGACCCTGGTCGGCGTGCTGATGATGATCTACGTGTTGTTCGGCGGCATGACCGCAACGACCTGGGTGCAGATCATCAAGGCCGTGCTGCTGCTGACCGGCGTGACCTTCATGGCCGTGGCGATCATGTGGCATTTCAACTTCAGCTTCGAGGCGCTGTTTGCCGAAGGCGTGCGGGTGAAAACCGCGGTCGCGGCCAGCGGTGGCGCTTCGCCCGAGGATGCGGCAAAAGCAGGCTTGTCGATCATGGGGCCGGGCGGTTTCGTCAAGGACCCGATTTCGGCCATTTCCTTCGGCATGGCGCTGATGTTCGGTACCGCCGGCCTGCCGCACATCCTGATGCGCTTCTTCACCGTTCCCGATGCCAAGCAGGCACGCAAGTCGGTGCTGTGGGCCACCACCTGGATCGGGTACTTCTACATCCTGATCTTCATCATCGGCTTCGGTGCGATCGCACTGGTGTTGACCAACCCGCAGTTCGCCGATGTCGCCACCGGCACCATCCACGGCGGCAAGGGCGCGGCCAACATGGCGGCGGTGCTGGTCGGTAACGCGGTGGGCGGCAACGTGTTCATGGGCTTCATCTCGGCGGTGGCCTTCGCCACCATCCTGGCGGTGGTGGCCGGCCTGACCCTGTCCGGCGCCTCGGCGGTGTCGCATGACCTGTATGCCACGGTGATCAAGAAGGGCAACCCGGCGCCTGGTTCGGAGCTCAAGGTCTCGCGTGCCACCACCCTGGTGCTGGGCGTGATCGCGGTGCTGCTGGGCATCGTGTTCGAGAAGCAGAACGTGGCCTTCATGGTGTCGCTGGCCTTCGCCATCGCCGCCTCGGCCAACTTCCCGGTGCTGATCCTGTCGTTGCTGTGGAAGAACTGCACCACCCGTGGTGCAGTGACCGGTGGTTTCCTCGGCCTGATCTCCTCGCTGGTGCTGACGATCCTGTCGCCGTCGGTGTGGGTGGACACGCTGGGCAACGCGGCCGGCTCGGCGCCGTTCCCGTACACCTCGCCGGCGCTGTTCTCGATGACGATTGGTTTTGTCGGCATCTGGTTGTTCTCGGTGCTGGATCGCAGCCCGCAGGCAGCCAACGAACGCGCTGCCTTCAAGGCGCAGCAGATCCGTGCCGAAACCGGCCTGGGTGCCAGTGGCGCCTCCGGTCATTGATCGACGGGTTGATGGTTGATGTGATCGCAGAACGCCGGCCCAGTGCCGGCGTTCTGCGTTTTGGCGATGCCGCCGCTGTCGGGGCGGCCCGGCCAGGGACATGTGCGAGATGCCCGCACGGCCCTGGCCCAGGTGGCCGCGTGTTCGCGGTGGCGCGCGCACACTCCGGTGCCACGGCTGAGGTCGGCACGGGTGAGTACGCCGGCCAGACGCAGGCGGTCGCGCATGTCGCGCTCGTCAAGGCTCAGGCCGGGGAAGGCAGGCGACTGCGGTGGCGACGCGACTGCGGCGGATGACGGCATGGCTGGCGGTGTCATGGGGGTCAGGCCAACTTATCCACTTCAACCGGGCGGGTTGCTTCACGCCAAGTGATTGAATGATGGCGGCTGTCCGGTGCAGGTGCCCGTCTCGTGCCTTCGCTCACGGGCGGCGGTCGCCCGACCGGCAGCGCCCGCGCGTAGGCGCAGGCCGCTCGCCAACGTTCGGCGGCAAGCGCATAGACGCGCACGCCAGGCCGGCACGCGCGCCTTCCCACACACGGCACGGCAGCGCGTGGCGGAATAGCCCGGTTCCGCCACGCCGGGCTCCACCGTCCTGAGGGCGACGCATGGCGCGGTACCATTGGTGGTTTGAACCACGGTCCGCGCCATGAAGATTGCCTCCTGGAACGTCAACTCGCTCAATGTGCGCCTGCCGCACCTGCAACAGTGGCTCGCCGCGTTTGCGCCGGATGTGGTGGGCATCCAGGAAACCAAGCTGGAAGACCACAAGTTCCCCGATGCAGCGCTGGCGGCACTGGGCTACCGCAGCGTGTTCTGCGGGCAGAAAACCTATAACGGCGTGGCGATCCTGTCGCGCTCGCCGGCAGTTGACGTGCAGATGGGCATCCCCGGGCTCGACGATGTGCAGCAGCGCGTCATCGCCGCCACGGTGGATGGCGTGCGCATCATCAATCTGTATGTGGTCAATGGCCAGGACGTGGGCACCGACAAGTACGCCTACAAGTTGCGCTGGCTCGCCGCAGCGCACGACTGGATCGCGCAGGAGCTGCAGCGGTACCCGCAGCTGGTGGTGCTGGGCGACTTCAACATCGCCCCGGACGCGCGCGACGTGCACGATGCAACGGTGTGGAACGAGCACCACATCCTCACCTCGACCGACGAGCGCGCCGCGTTGGACAAACTGCTGGCGCTGGGCTTGCACGACGCATTCCGGTTGCACAACCAGGACGCCGAGCACTTCAGTTGGTGGGATTACCGCCAGGCCGGTTTCCGCCGCAATCTGGGCTTGCGTATCGACCTGACCCTGGTCTCGGACGCGTTGCGCACGCGCGCGGTGGAATCGGGCATCGATCGCGAACCGCGGACCTGGGAGCGGCCCAGTGACCATGCGCCGGCGTGGGTGCGGCTGGCGGAGGTCGGCGCATGAGCGAACGGCATCTGCGTCGTAGCACGCACAAGGTGGGCGATGTCACGCTGGGGCCGGTGCATCGCCTGAGTTGCCACTGCGGTGCAGTGCAAATCGATCTGGATCTGCCGCATGGCCTGCTCGATCCACGCCGCTGCGATTGCTCGATGTGCCGCCGGCGCGGCGCCATCGTCGCGTCGGTCACCCTCGATGGCCTGCATGTAGTGCAGGGCGAGGAAGTGCTGCAGCTGTATCAATTCAACACGCAGACCGCAGCGCATTATTTCTGCGGCGTGTGCGGCATCTACACCCATCACCGGCGCCGCTCCAATCCCAACGAATACGGCTATAACGTCGGCTGCCTGGAAGGCGTCAATCCGTATGCGTTGAACATCGCCGTGCCGGTGGAAGACGGCGTGCACCACCCGGCCGATCGCATTGCCGCGAAAGGCTGAAACGACAACGCCCGGGCAGGCCCGGGCGTTGCGCGACGCGAGAGCGGTGTGAGGCGCTGCGTTAGCGCAGGCGGCCGCGGGTCACCAGATTGACGATGGCCAGCAAGATCACCGCACCCACCAGCGACCACACGAAGGTCCATAGCGTAATGGCCTGGTTGATGCCGCCACCAAACAGGAAACCGGCGATCAGTGCGCCCACGATGCCCACCACCACATTGAGGATGATGCCCTGCTGCGCGTCGCGGCGCATGATGATGCTGGCCAGCCAACCCACGATGCCGCCGACGATCAACCAGATGATGATGCCCATGTTGCTGATCTCCATGTTCGCGTGCACCGGAAGTGGTGCATGGGCGCCATTCAACGCAGCTGCGCGTGAAGCAGCTGTCGAGCGCGATGAACGGTGTGGCCGAATGTTCGGCTTGGTGCACGGCGCGTGACAGCGCATGCGAGCTGGCAGGTTGGCCCGGTGCAGCTGTGGCTACGCCCGCACCGCCCCGGCGAGCGTGGCGAGCCGCAGGCGCGTCAGTTGCTCGGCCCGGCCTTGGGCATCGACCCGGCAGTGGTGCCATTGCAGCGCGATGCACGCGGGCGTCCCTCGTTGCAGCCGGCGCTGCCCGACCGCGATACCGGTTGGAGCCACAGCGGCGACTATCTGCTGGTAGGGCTGGGCCAGGGCGTGCGACTGGGCGTGGATCTGGAGCGCATTCGTGCGCGCCCGCGTGTGCTGGAGATCGCGCAACGCTTCTTCCATCGCGATGAAATCGCCTTGCTCGCTGCGCTGGCGCCGGACGCACAGCACGCGTTGTTCTTCCGGCTGTGGTGCGCCAAGGAAGCCTTGCTCAAGGCCCATGGGCATGGCCTGTCGTTCGGCTTGCACCGGCTTGCGTATGCGCCCGCGCCCGACGGCGCACTGCGCCTGCAGTGGTGCGATCCGGAACTTGGCCAGGCCGAACACTGGCAGCTGCACGAATGGTGGGCCACTCCAGAGTGCCGCGCCGCATTGGCGTTCCATCCGTTGGCGGGCGCGTAATCCGTCCGCCGCGTTCCTACGCCACGCCGTGCGGCAGAATCGGTTGACGGAACTGCGCCACCCTATCCAGGTCGCGCAACGTCACCGTGAGGACGCCGCTGCGGCCATCAATGTCCACTTCGCCAAAGAACTGGTAACCGGCCAGCGGCGAGGTGTTGGGCGCAGGTGGCGCTTTTTGAAACACCACGCTCGGGCCGAACGTGGCATCCAGTGCATTGGGCCCGAAACTGCCGGCATTGAGCGGGCCGCCGACAAATTCCCAGAACGGTTCGAACTGCTGAAACGCGGCGCGATCGGGGTGATAGTAGTGCGCCGCGCAGTAATGCACGTCGGCGGTGAGCCACACCGTATTGCGGATGCGTGCGCGGCTGATGAAGCGCAACAGCGTGGCGATTTCCTGTTCGCGGCCACGTGGCACGCCGGGGTCGCCATTGGCAATCGCCTCCCAGCGCGGGCGCCCGTTTCCATCTTCGCCATCTGGCACCTGCAGGCCGATCGGCATGTCGGCGGCAATCACCTTCCATTGCGCGCGCGAGCCGGCCAGTTCGCGCTGCAACCACGCCAGTTGCTCCGGCCCGAGAAACGCGGCATCGGGACCGGGCCGCGGTTGCAGGTTGTCGCTGTTGGCGCCGCGGTAGCTGCGCATGTCCAGCACGAACACATCCAGCAACGGGCCGTAGGCAATCTTGCGGTAGATACGCCCGCTGCCGTCGGCACGCACGCCGCGCATCGGCGCGTATTCCAGGAACGCCTGGCGGGCGCGCCTGGCCAGCACGTCGATGTCGCGTACCTGATAGCGCGCATCCAGTTGCTTGCCGGGCGACCAATTATTGGTGGTTTCGTGGTCGTCCCATTGCCACAGTTGCGGCACCTCGGCATTGAAGCGGCGCACGTGCGCATCGAGCAGGTTGTAGCGGTAGTTGCCGCGAAATTCGTCCAGCGTCTCGGCCACCTTGCTTTTGGCCGCGGTGGTGAGATTGCGCCAGCGCTTGCCGTCTTCCACCGTCAGCTCGGCCGGGATCGGGCTGTCGGCGTAGATGGTGTCGCCGCTGTGCAGGAAGAAATCCGGATTGCGCTCGCGCATCGCCGAGTAGATGCGCATGCCGCCGATGTCCGGGTTGATGCCGAAGCCCTGGCCAACCGTGTCGCCGCTCCAGACAAAGCGCACATCGCCACGCGCCTGCGGTGCGCTGCGCAGATGGCCGTGGACGGGCGCGCTCAACACACCGCTGTCGGCATCTTCGAAACGCACGCGATAGAAGATGTCCTGGTCGCGTGGCAGGCCGCTCAGGTCCGCACGTGCGGTGAAGTCGTGCGCCGCCGATGCGATCGTGCCGTCCACGCGCCGCGCCTGACGCAGGCTTGGGCGGGTGTCCCATTCCACCCGCAACCGCGCCGGGCGGTCGGCACGGCTCCACAGCATCGCGCGGTCGTCCAGCACATCGCCGCTCTGCACCCCGTCGGTGATGGTGGGTCGTCCCGACGGCGCGGCCAGGCTGCGCGCAGACCAAGCGGCAGTGGCCGGCAGCAACACACCGGCACCCAAGCCTTGCAGGATGCGGCGACGGGCGGGATCGGAGACGGTCATGCGTGTCCTTCAGGCGGCTGCGGCTGCGTGCAGGTGTAGCGCCGCCGTCTTACCGCCACGTGTCCGTGACCGCCCCCGGGCGCGTTAACGCGATGGGCCGCACAGTGCGCCGCGAGCAGGATGCCGCGCGCACCAGCCTCGGGGCAGTGCGTCCGCGGCTGCCGCCCCGGCTCAGGCCTCCACTGCGCCGGGTCTGCCGTCCTCCACCACGAAGCGCTTGGTGGTCGACACCGTGGCGTTGCGGTCGCGCCGATCGGAGATGCCCTGCAGCCGGGTTTCCATCTGGCCCGGCGTAAGCGTCACCGACACATAGCCGCGCGTTTGCCCGTCCACGTAGTGCACATGCGGGTTGGCTGCCATGGTCGCGTGCAGTTCGTCGTTGCTCTGGCCGTCGGAGGTGATCGAAGTGCCGACGAATTCGGTAGCCAGCGTTGCCGACGCGTCGTCGGCCGGATCGGCCTTCAGGTCGGTGACCCAATACGAGTGGATGTCGCCGCCCCAGAACACCGGGTTGCGCAGGCGCGTTTTGGCAATCGCATCGAGCATGCGCTCGCGCGTGGCCGGGTAGCCGTCCCAGCCATCGGTCCAGTGCCCGACCACGCCGTCGCGCCCTGCCTGGCGCATCGGTGCCACCAGCAGATCCTGCGCAATGACATTCCAGCGCGCGGGCGACTGCGCGAAGCCGCCATGCAGCCAGCGCTCCTGCTCCCAGCCGAGCATGGTGCGCTGCGGGTCGGTGCGCTGGCGGCAACTGTCGGCCACCACATGGCCGCCGCGCCAGCCATTGGCTTGCGGGCAGGGCTGCTCGCTGCGGTACTGGCGGCCATCGAGTACGTAGAAACGCGCCAGCTGGCC
The DNA here is from genome assembly GCF_041475725.2 of Xanthomonas sp. NCPPB 1754. Classification (NCBI taxonomy): domain Bacteria; kingdom Pseudomonadati; phylum Pseudomonadota; class Gammaproteobacteria; order Lysobacterales; family Lysobacteraceae; genus Xanthomonas; species Xanthomonas sp. NCPPB 1754. Next base: position 4,780,504 of record NZ_CM192982.1, on the reverse strand, counting down.
GTAATCGAAGGAGCGGTAGATGCGCATGTCCGCGCCGTGCGGGCGATGCCGCGCACGCAGCGGGAAATGTTCGTAGAAGGCGCGGTAGGCGGCAGCGCGCCGGGCCAGAAAGGTATCGACCGGAATCGAGGGGTCCTGCGACCAGCGATTGGCGTAATCGTTCTGTACCTCGTGGTCGTCCCAGGTCGCCACGCAGGCGCTGCCGGCGTGCAGCGCCTGCAGGTCCGGGTCGGTGCGGTAGAGCGCGTAGCGGTTGCGGTAGCCGGCCAGATCCAGGCATTCGCCGCTGCCGTGCGGGCGCACGATCTTGTGCGCCGCCTCGCCGTGGTTGCTGTACTCGTAGATGTAATCGCCGAGGAAGAACACCAGGTCCGGCTGTTCCGCGGCCAGGTGGCGGTAGGCACTGAAATACCCCAGTTCCCAGTGCGAGCAGGAGACAAACCCGAACCGCGCTGCGTCCGGCGTCCGATGCGCCGCCGGCAGGGTGCGCGCACTGCCGATCGGGCTGCGTGCACCCAGGGCCTGAAAGCAATACCAGTAGGGACGATCGGCCGCCAAACCGGTGAGCTCCACGTGCACCGCGTGGCCCCAGACGGGGCTGGCGACGGTCTCGCCCTGGCGCACGATGGTGCGCATCTGCGGGTCGCTGGCCACCTGCCAGCGCACCGGCACCGCTGCGCGCAAGCCGCCGCGTCCGTCCGGGTCCAGCGGGCGGGGTGCCAGCCGTGTCCAGAGTACGAAGCCATCGGCCAACGGGTCGCCGGCCGCAACGCCCAGCGTGAAGGGATCGGCACTGCCGCTGGCGCGTGCGAACGGGCTGAGCAGCCCCGCCGCGGCCAGGCTGGCGCCGGCAATGAGGATGCGCCGCCGGCTCGGATCCGGTGGCGCCGGCGTGGCAGCGCAATCAGGCAGGGGTGAGGCGGCAGACGGGTCGATCACAGGCATGGACAAACGGCAGGCAAGCAGACACGACCATGCTGTGGCCACGGCATGTCCGTTTTGTGTCACGTGTTGCAGCGTCACGGCCGGTGGTTCAGCACAGCCAGCCACGGCGCGGCCGGGCAGCACGCGGCAGGGCAGCGGCCTGCCGAGGCAACCACGCCATTCCCAGCCGCGATGCAAAGATCGGTGCGCGCATGCCCGCCAGCCCAGCTGCGATAATCGCGCCATGAACGATGCCGCACTCGCCCCCGATGTCTCTGCCGCGCTCGAACGCGGCCTGCAGGCCCAATCCCTGGATGCGGCCTTCGCCGCACCGCTGCTGCGCTACCTGGCCCTGCTGGTGCGCTGGAACAAGACCTACAACCTCACCGCCGTGCGCGACCCGCGCGAGATGGTCACCCGCCATCTGCTCGATTCGCTGGCCATGCAGCCCTACATCGCCAGCGGTACCCTGGCCGACCTTGGCACCGGCCCCGGCTTGCCCGGCATCCCGCTGGCGATCACCCGCCCGCAGCTGCAGGTGACGCTGGTGGAAAGCAATGGCAAGAAGGCGCGCTTCATGCGCGAGGCCTTGCGCCATCTGGAGTTGGGCAACGCTCGCGTGGCCGAATCCCGTGCCGAAGCGCTGGACGAGCCGGCCGCCTACGACCACCTCACCGCGCGCGCGCTGGACACGCTGGCCGGCATCATCGCCGTCGGCGGCCACCTGTTGCGCCCGGGCGGCAGCCTGTTGGCAATGAAGGGTGTGTACCCGCACGAGGAAATCGCCGCATTGCCGGCCGGCTGGACCGTTGGCGAGGTGCACCCGCTGCAGGTCCCCGGCCTGGAGGGCGAGCGGCACCTGGTGGTGGTGCGCAAGGGCTGAGCCGAAGCCGCGTCGGCCGGTCCCAAGCGGCCCTCACCCCGACCCTCTCCCGCAAGCGGGAGAGGGGGCGATACCGCACTCACCAAGGGCGTCTCGTCCTTCCCTGACAAACCTAAAAGTCCCTTCCCCCGCCTGCGGGGGAAGGTGCCCGAAGGGCGGATGGGGGCAGTCCCCCTGACACGCCCGTCAATAACAGGGCAGCACCGACACTCCAGCCATGCCCCTGCACCAGCCCGTGTTGGGACTTCCGGCCCATGGCAGCACGACCGGGTGCTGCCATGATCGGGCGTTCGCTCCAGATCAGGCTTCCGCACGTGACCTCTCCGCTCGCCGCCGCACTCTCGCTCGCCCTGCTGGGCGCAGGCTTCGCCGCCCCCTCGGCGCAGGCCGCCACGCCACCGGCCCCGGCCACGCTCACCGCCGAGGCACCGGCCGATGCACGCTTTCGCGCGATCTACGAGAAAGAGTGGGCCTGGCGCCAGGCCGAGACCGGCCAGGCCGACGAAGACAGCGACACCACCGGCGACAACACGCATCTGCCCGATGTCAGCGCGGCCGCGCAGCAGGCGCGTCTGGCGGTATGGGACGGCGTACTCAAGCAGCTCGACGGCATCGACCCGAAGCAGCTCTCGCCGGCCAACCAGATCAACTTCGCCATCTACCGCCCGCAGGTGGAAAACCTGGCCGCCGAAGTGCGCCTGCGCCTGTACGAAATGCCGTTCAATTCGGATAGCTCGTTCTGGTCGAATCTGGGCTTCATGGCGCAGCGGCCGATGAAGACCGCGGCCGAGTACCGCGCCTACATCGCGCGCCTGAACGATGTACCGCGCTATTTCGACCAGCAGACGGTCAACATGCGCGCCGGCCTGGCACGCGGATTCAGCGTGCCGCGTGCCGTGCTGGACGGGCGCGATGTCTCCATCGCCACCGTGGCCGATGTCAAAGATCCCACCGAATCCACTTTCTACGCGCCGTTCAAGCAGCTGCCTGCGCAGATCCCGGCGGCCGAGCAGGCGCAACTGCGCGAACAGGCCAAGGCCGCGTTGCGCACCGCCGTCCTTCCGGCGTACAGCAAGCTGCTGACGTTCTTCCGCAACGACTACATGCCCAAGGCGCGCACCACGCTGGCGGCCGAAGCACTGCCCGACGGCAAGGCGTTCTACCGGCAGCAAATCCGCGAATACACCACGCTGGAACTGACGCCCGAGCAGATCCACCAGATCGGCCTGGACGAAGTGGCGCGCATCCAGACCCAGATGAACGCCATCATCCAGCAGGTGGGTTTCAAGGGCAGCTTCGCGCAGTTCCTGGCCTTCCTGCGCACCGACCCGCAGTTCTACGCCAAGACCCCGCAGGAGTTGCTCGATCGCGCCGCATGGATTTCCAAGCGCGTGGACGGGCAGGTGGGCAAGTTCATCGGCACGCTGCCGCGCGGGCGCTTCACCATCAAGCCGGTGCCCGACGATATCGCCCCGTTCTGGACCGCCGGCCGCGGCGGCGCCACCACTTACTGGGTCAACACCTACAACCTGCCATCGCGGCCGCTGTACAACTTGCCGGCGCTGACGTTGCACGAGTCCTCGCCGGGTCATTCGCTGCAGGGGTCGCTGGCGCTGGAGCAGGGTGAGCAACCGGCGTTCCGGCGCGAGAACTACATTTCCGCCTACGGCGAGGGCTGGGCGCTGTACACCGAAAAGCTCGGCCAGGAGATGGGCATCTACGAAACCCCGTACGAAGAATTCGGCCGGCTCACCTACGAAATGTGGCGCGCCTGCCGGTTGGTGATCGACACCGGTGTGCACCATGACGGCTGGAGCCGCGCGCAGGCACTGGCCTATCTGCGCGACCGCACTGCGCTCAGCGAGCACGAAGTCACCACCGAAGTGGACCGCTACATCTCCTGGCCAGGCCAGGCGCTGAGCTACAAGCTGGGCGAGATCACCATCGTCAAGCTGCGCGCCGAGGCAGAAAAGGCGCTGGGTGACCGCTTCGACATCAAGGCCTTCCACGATGTGGTGCTGCGCCAGGGCTCGGTCACCTTGCCGGTGCTGGAGCAGCAGGTGCGCGCCTTTATCGCTGAGAGCAAGGCACGCCCGATAGACGCCAAATCGGCCGGTCGCGCGGCGCCGTGATGCTGGGTCGCATTGCCGACCGCCGGCCAACCTTCTAGTGCGGTGAGGGCATCGCGCCCTCAAGGTCTTCGCGTTTACTCCAGGGCCCTTGCCCGCCCACCATCGCGGGACACGCCGCAAGTGCGTCCATGTAGGCTCCGTGGCGGCATCCATGCCGCCAAGGGCCCCACGACGGTAGGCGGGCAAGGACCAGTCGCGTTGGTGTGCAGCGTTTTCAACAAGCAACCAGCAGACCACCGGACGTGGCTCTCGCTCTTCAGTAAGAATCACCAGCCAACTGTCTGGTGCGGTGTCCTCGCCGCTTGCGGCATGGATGCCGCCATCGAGCCCCCATGGACGGGTTGACGGCGTGTCCCGCGAGCGGCGAGGGCACCGCGCGCTCGAACCACTGAGCTTTGAAAGCCACCGAGCGCATCAAACAACGCAACACCCCGTGCAATTGTGTAACCACCCCGGCCCCTATACGCTGCGCCCATGCTGCTTCCTCGCGCCCGCCTGTCGCACCCGTTGCTCCGCCTGATGGCGTTGCTGGTGCTGGTCATGGGCGTGCTGGTTGCACCGGTCGCCTGCGCACTGGGCGATGTGCATGCGCTGGCGCACGATCAGGCGCATCTGGACGACACCGCACCGCATGGCCATGACGGTGCCGACGAAGGCGATGCCGGCGAACGCGACGGTGCCGGTTTGCTGCATGCCTTGATGCACAGCGGCTACTGCCACGGGCACAGCCCGGCCATGCTGCCGGCGTTGGCCTGGGGCCCGTTGCCTGCGCGCACGCACGGGCAGCCGCCCGTGCTGACCACCGCCTACCGCTCGCATCTGAGCGAGACCGGATTGCGTCCTCCGATCGCGGCCTGATGCATCGCCGGCAGCTGCCGGCCTGTCCATCGATCCCGATTCCGGAGACACCCTCATGTGGTTGCGACTGACGGCGCTTGCCGTCTTCGCGGTGGTGCCGTGCGCCAAGGCGCAGGACCTGCCGCCCAAACCCGTGCTGACCCTGGACGACGCCATTGCACGCGTCGCCCGCCAGCACCCCGATCTGCGCCTGGCCGATGGCCAACGCGCGGTCCTCAGCGCCGACGCCGAGCGCGACGCACTGCGTCCGCCGTTGCGGATCGGTGCCGAACTGGAAAACGTGTTCGGCACCGGCCCCACCCGCGCGCTGGACCAGGCCGAACTCACCGTCACCCTGGCCGGCGTGCTGGAACGCGGCGGCAAGCTCGACGCGCGCCGCACCCTGGCGCAAGCACGTCTCGATGCGCTGGCACCGCAACGCGCCCTGGCCCGGCTGGATGTGCTGGCCGAAGTCGCGCGGCGTTACCTGGCCATCGGCATGGCCGCGCAGCGGCACGCGGCGGCGCTGGACACGCTGGCCCAGCGCCAGCGCACCGTCAGTGCTGCGCGCCAACGGCTGCAGGCCGGCGCATCGCCCGAATCGGTGCTGCTGACCGCCCAAGCCCTGCAGGCGCGCGCAGAACTGGAGCGCGATCGCGCGCAGCAGGAGCTGCTGGCCGCACGCCGCCAGCTGGCGGTGTTGTGGGGCGAGCGCACGCCGGACTTCGGCGCCATCACCGGCGACCCGTTGCAGCTGCCGGCGATTCCCGAGTTCGAGGTGCTGGCGCAGCTGCTCGATGCCACGCCGGAACTGGCGCGCTTGAACGGCGAGCAGCGCGTGCGCGAAGCCCGCGTACGCCTGGCGCGCAGCCAGGCGCGCCCGGATCTGGACTGGCAGGTGGGCGTGCGCCGGCTCGAAGGCAATGACGCCACTGCATTGCTTGGCAGCGTCTGGCTGGCATTGGGCAGCGCTGCACGTGCGCAGCCGGAGATTCGCGCCGCCGAAGCGGAGCTGGCGTTGCTGGACATCGAACGTCAATCGCAGGCGTCGGTGCTCTACGCCACGCTGGCCGATGCGCATGGCCGCTACCGCGCGGCACAGCTGGAAGTGACGCGCATGCGCGAGGATGTACTGCCGGCGCTCGCACGCGCCGATGCCGCCGCCGAGCGCGCCTATCGCGCCGGCGCCACCAGTTATCTGGACTGGGCGCAGCTGCAGGCGCAACGCAGCGATGCACGCCAGCAGCAACTGGCCGCCGCACTGGAAGCACAGACGGCGCTGATCGAAATCCAGCGCCTGACCGGGCAGCCGTTCGTGCGCGAGCCTGCCGCGCAGGTGACGCCATGACTGCTGTTTCGGTACTGCGTTTTCATGCCGCGCGTGAGGGCGTTATCGGAATCGCCGCATCTGCAGCGATGTCGGCACCCAGCGCTCGCCAAACGCTGCCCACGCCAGGCGCACCTTCTTCGCAACCCACTTCCATTCGTTCGCCCGACGCAGCGCGTCGGCGCCAACCAGGACCGCCTTCGATGACACGTTTCATGATTGCGCCGCTGCTGCTGGCGCTGGTGCTCAGCGGCTGCAGCCGCAACAGCGACGCAGCGCACGAAGACCACACAGGGCACGCCGCCGAAGGCGAGGCGGGCGCCGATGCGCACGCTGATGAAGCCCAGACCGGCACGCACGGCGGGCGGTTGCTCAGCCAGGACGGCGACAGCGTGGAGCTGGCCATCGCCGAAGACGGCACGCCGCCTACGTACCAGGCCTGGCTGTACCGCGATGGCAAACCATTGCCGGCCACCGCCGGCAAGGTGGAGGTGCATCTGACCCGGCTCGGCGGTATCAATGAAGTGCATCGCTTGCGGCCGCGCGACGACGGCAGTCTGCTGGCCGACAGCACGGTCAGCGAGCCGCATTCGTTCGATGTGGAGGTGCGCGCCACCGTGCAGGGCAAGACCCATCGCTGGGCCTATCCCAGCTATGAAGGCCGCACCACCATCGCGGCGAAAGTCGCGCAGGACGCCGGCATTCGTGTTGCGCCGGTGGGCGCCGGCAGCATTGCCGACCAGCACGAAGTGCAGGGGCTACTGACGCCGGCAGAAGGCGCGCAAGCACAGGCGACCGCGCGTTTTCCCGGCCCGGTACGCAGCCTGCGCGTCAACGTGGGCGACCAGGTACGCGCCGGTCAGGTGCTGGCCACGGTGGAGAGCAATCTGAGCCTGACCACCTATTCGGTGAGCGCACCGATCAGCGGCACCGTGCTGGCGCGTAATGCCAGCCTGGGCAGCAATGCCAGCGAAGGCCAGGCCTTGTTCGAGATCGCCGACCTGTCCACCTTGTGGGTGGATCTGCACATCTTCGGCGCCGACGCCGGGCATATCACCGCCGGCGCGCCGGTGACGGTCACGCGCATCAGCGATGGCGTGGTGGCGCAGACCACGTTGGAGCGCGTATTGCCGGGCACTGCGACAGCGAGCCAGAGCACCGTGGCGCGCGCGGTGTTGCGCAACAGCGATGGCTTGTGGCGGCCGGGCTCTGCAGTGAAGGCGCGGGTGACGGTGGCGCAGCAGCCGGCAGCGATGGTGGTGCCGGTGGGGGCGTTGCAGCGGTTCCGCGACTGGGACGTGGTGTTTGTACGGGTGGGCGATGTCTACGAAGTGCGGCCGGTGAAGCTGGGGGCGCGCGATGCGCAGCAGTTGGAAGTGGTGTCGGGCGTGGCGCCGGGCGATGCGGTGGTGGTGGAGCAGAGTTATCTGGTGAAGGCCGATATCGAAAAGTCGGGGGCTTCGCATGATCATTGATCGCGTTGGTTTGTGTGGCAGTGCGTTGTCGAGTGGGGGCGTTTGTTTGGTGCAGGGGAATGTGCCACGTCCAAGGCCTTCGCGCCCTCTTGGGCTGGAGCAGAGGCTTTCGCGCCCCTTCGGGCTGGAGCAGAGGCTTTCGCGCCCCTTCGGGCTGGAGCAGAGGCTTTCGCGCCCCTTCGGGCTAGGGCAAAGGCTTTCGCGCCCCTTCGGGCGCGAGTCACTTTTCTTTGCTTGTGCAAAGAAAAGTAACCAAAAGAAAGCACACCCCGTCCTCGCGCCCTCCGCGCCTGCGGCGCTGCGGGTTCGCAAGGCCGGCAGAAATTTTTGTAAGGGACGTCCCTGTCCCTTACAAAAACGTCGCGCATCCATGCGCGCCGCCCTGCGGGTTGTATCTGCCGGCCTTGCCGCTGCGGTATGGGGCCCCGAAAGCAAACAACAACAACAGCAACAGCAGCAACAGCAGCAGCAACAGCAGCAGCAACAGCAGCAGCAACAGCAGCAGCAACAGCAGCAGCAACAGCAGCAGCAACAGCAGCAGCAACAGCAGCAGCAGCAGCGCTGCTGTGTGGGTGGTGGTTTGTTCGGCGTGTTGCGCGGCTGCGCGGTAGGGAAGCGGTGCTCTCGATCGGGGGCAGGGCGAGGGCAACGACCGGCGCGGCGCGGTGCCGGGTGTGCACGGAGGAGCGTGTCATGCTGACCAACATCATTCGCTTTGCGATCGCGCAGCGGTGGTTGATGCTGGCGTTGACCGGTGTGCTGATTACGATCGGGGCGTGGAGTTTTTCGCGCTTGCCGATCGATGCAACACCGGACATCACCAACGTGCAGGTGCAGGTCAATACCGCAGCGCCGGGCTATTCGCCGCTGGAATCCGAGCAGCGGGTGACGTTTCCGTTGGAGACAGTGCTGGCGGGCTTGCCGGGTCTGGAATCCACCCGCTCGCTGTCGCGCTATGGCTTGTCGCAGGTCACAGCGGTGTTCGCCGATGGCACCGATCTGTATTTCGCGCGGCAACAGGTGGCCGAGCGTCTGCAGCAGGTCAAGTCGCACTTGCCTGCCGATCTGGAGCCGCAGCTGGGACCGATTGCTACCGGCCTGGGCGAGATCTTCATGTACACGGTCGAGGCCAAGCCGCATGCGCGCAAGCCCGATGGCACCGCATGGACGGCGACCGATCTGCGAACCTTGCAGGATTGGGTGGTGCGCCCGCAGCTGCGCAATGTGCCGGGCGTGACCGAGGTCAACACCATCGGCGGGTATGCGCGGCAGATCCATATCACGCCCGATCCGGCGCGCCTGGTTGCGCTGGGTTTCACGCTGGACGACGTTGCCCAGGCGGTCGAGTCCAACAACCGCAACATCGGCGCCGGCTATATCGAACGCAACGGCCAGCAGTTTCTGGTGCGGGTGCCGGGGCAGGTGGACGACATCGCGCAGATCGGCGCCATCGTGCTGGATCGGCGCGCCGGCGTGCCGATCCGCGTGCGCGATGTGGCGCAGGTGGGCGAGGGCCGTGAGTTGCGCACCGGTGCCGCCACCCAGGACGGCAGCGAAGTGGTGCTCGGCACGGTGTTCATGCTGGTCGGTGCCAATAGCCGCACCGTGGCGCAGGCCGCAGCGCAGCGGCTGGAGGTGGCCAATGCCAGCCTGCCGGCCGGCGTACAGGCGGTGCCGGTGTACGACCGCACCGCGCTGGTGGACCGCACCATCGTCACCGTCGCCAAGAACCTGATCGAAGGCGCATTGCTGGTGATCGTGGTGTTGTTCCTGTTGCTGGGCAACGTGCGCGCAGCGCTGATCACGGCCGCAGTGATTCCGCTGGCGATGCTGTTCACGCTCACCGGCATGGTGCGTGGTGGCGTGTCCGGCAATTTGATGAGCCTGGGTGCGCTGGATTTCGGCCTGATCGTCGATGGCGCGGTGATCATCGTAGAGAACTGCCTGCGCCGCTTCGGCGAAGCGCAACGCCGGCTGGGGCGCGTGCTCGAACGCGATGAGCGCTTCGCGCTCACTGCCGAAGCCACTGCCGAGGTGATCCGCCCCAGTCTGTTCGGCCTGGGCATCATCACCGCGGTGTATCTGCCGGTGTTCGCGCTCACCGGCATCGAAGGCAAGATGTTCCACCCGATGGCGATCACCGTGGTGCTGGCGCTGACCGGCGCGATGCTGCTGTCGCTGACCTTCGTGCCGGCAGCGATCGCGTTGCTGCTCGGCGGCAAGGTGGCCGAGCACGACAACCGCGCAATGCGCTGGGCGCGCGGCGTCTACGCGCCATTGCTCGAACGTGCGCTGCGCCACGGCCGGTGGGTCGGCATTACAGCGTTTGCAACGGTGGCGCTGTGCGCGGTGCTGGCCACGCGCCTGGGCAGCGAGTTCATCCCCAATCTGGACGAAGGCGATATTGCGCTGCATGCCCTGCGCATTCCCGGCACCAGCCTGGAGCAGGCCATCACCATGCAATCCACGCTGGAAAAACGCATCAAGCAGTTTCCGGAGGTGGCGCATGTGTTCGGCAAACTCGGCACCGCCGAAGTGGCCACCGACCCGATGCCGCCATCGGTCGCCGATACCTTCCTGATCATGCATCCGCGTGCGCAGTGGCCGGATCCGCGCAAGCCCAAGGCGCAGTTGCTGGCCGAGATCGAGGAGGCGGTGAAGCAGCTGCCCGGCAACAATTACGAGTTCACCCAGCCGATCCAGATGCGCATGAACGAGCTGATCTCCGGTGTGCGTGCGGATGTGGCGATCAAGGTCTATGGCGACGATCTGGACACGTTGGTCCAGCTCGGGCAGCGCGTGCAGGAAATCGCCGGCGCGGTGCCCGGTGCGGCCGATGTGAGTCTGGAACAGGCCACCGGTTTGCCGATGCTGGCGGTGGTGCCCGATCGCGCCGCGTTGGCCGGCTACGGGCTCAATCCCGGCGTGGTGCAGGACACCGTGGCGGCGGCCGTAGGCGGGCAGGAGGCCGGGCAATTGTTCGAAGGCGACCGGCGCTTCGACATCGTGGTGCGCCTGCCCGAAGCCCTGCGCCAGGACCCGACGGCGCTGGCCGATCTGCCGATCCCGCTGCGTGGCGATGGCGAACGTGCCGATGCGGACGAGTCCAGCCGCGCGGCAGGCTGGCGTAGTGGCGAGCCGACCACCGTGCCGCTGCGCGAGGTCGCCAAGGTCGACACCGTGCTGGGGCCCAACCAGATCAACCGCGAAGACGGCAAGCGCCGCATCGTGATCACGGCCAACGTGCGCGATCGCGATCTGGGGAGCTTCGTGGCCGAGGTGCAGCAGCGCGTCAAGGCACAGGTCAAACTGCCGACCGGGTACTGGATCGGCTACGGCGGCACCTTCGATCAACTGATCTCCGCCAGCCAGCGCCTGGCCTGGGTGGTGCCGGGCACCTTGGTGCTGATCTTCGCGCTGCTGTACTGGTCGTTCGGCTCGCTGCGCGATGCGCTGGTGGTGTTTAGCGGCGTGCCGCTGGCGCTGACCGGCGGCGTGGTGGCGTTGGCGCTGCGCGGGCTGGCCTTGTCGATTTCCGCCGGCGTGGGCTTTATCGCGTTGTCGGGGGTGGCGGTGCTCAACGGTCTGGTGATGATCGCCTTCGTGCGCAGCCTGCGCGCCGAGGGCATGCCGCTGGAGCAGGCATTGCGCGAAGGCGCGCTGGCGCGGCTGCGACCGGTGCTGATGACCGCATTGGTGGCCGCGCTGGGCTTTGTGCCGATGGCCTTCAACGTCGGTGCCGGTGCCGAAGTGCAGCGCCCGCTGGCCACGGTGGTGATCGGCGGCATCGTCTCCTCCACCCTGCTCACCCTGCTGGTATTGCCGGTGCTGTATCGCTGGCTGCATCGGGAGCGGGCGCCACGCGTCGCATCGCTTCCCACGCAGCCGCACGGGAGCACGCCATGAGCGATGCCTGCTGCGGCTGCGGCAAGACCCTGGATGTGGCCGCCATGCAGGCGCGCCAACGGCGCGTCCTGTGGTGGGTGCTGACGATCAATACCGGCAGCTTTGCGCTGATGTTGGCCGGCGCGCTGCACAGCGGCGCGGCCTCGCTGCTGTCCGGCAGCCTGGACAATCTGGGCGATGCACTCACCTATGCACTCAGCCTGGCTGTGGTTGGCGCCAGCCTGACCGCCAAGGCGCGGGTGGCCCTGCTCAAGGCCGGCATGATCCTGCTGGCGGCGCTGGCGGTGGCAGCCGAGATCGGCTGGAAACTGGCCCACCCACAGCTGCCGCTGTTCCAGAGCATGGGAGTGGTGGCGGGGCTGAACTTCGCCGCCAATCTGGTCTGCCTGCGCCTGTTGTGGCCCTACCGTAGCGGCGACATCAACCTGGCATCGGCCTGGGCCTGCTCGCGCAACGATGTCTACGAGGGCGTGGCGGTGCTGGCGGCCAGCGCAGCGGTGTGGGCGTTCGGCAGTGGTTGGCCGGACCTGCTGATCGCAGGGGTCTTGCTGCTCTTGTTTCTGCGCTCGGCCTGGCAGGTGGCGCGTGGTGCCTGGGCGGAACTGCGCCGGGTCGCTGCGCCAGCGCAAGCCGGAGGCGGGTGATCGCGCGTTGGCACCGTTGCCGGGTGCACCGCCGACCGCGTCCGGGCAGGTAGCGTAAGTGCTTGCGGCACATAGGAAAGCCGTGCATAATGCGCGGCTCGCTGTGCCCGGATCGCTCCGGATGGCGGTACCCAGCGCAATGGGGTTGCCGGCCTGTTCCAGCGTAAGTTCTTGATTCCCAACGTTGCGTGACAGCCCTGCGCTGTCGGGGCCGCCGCTCCCCAGGCTATGGGTGGCAATTCATTTATCGAGGTGCGTAATGTCCCGCGTATGCCAAGTGTCCGGCAAGCGTGTGCAGACGGGTAACAACGTCTCCCACGCAAACAACAGAACCCGTCGTCGCTTCCTGCCCAACCTGCACGAGCGTCGCTTCTGGGTTGCCAGCGAAAACCGCTGGGTGAAGCTCCGTGTTTCCGCGCATGCATTGCGCACCATCGACAAGAACGGCATCGATGCCGTTCTGAAAGAGCTGCGTGCGCGCGGCGAAAAGGTCTGAGGAGTAAGCAGTCATGGCAAAAGGCAAGCGTGACAAGATTCGTATGATTTCCTCGGCCGCTACCGGCCACTTCTACACCACGGACAAGAACAAGAAAAACACGCCGGGGAAGATGGAAATGATGAAGTACGACCCGGTCGTGCGTAAGCACGTGATGTACAAGGAAGGCAAGATCAAGTGATCGACTGATCGCTGGATCCGCTTTCAAGCAAACACCCGCCGCAAGGCGGGTGTTTGCGTTTGTGGGGTTGGGGAATGGTGTTGATGCGTGCAGGTGCCGATGGCAGTGTGATTTCCACTATCGGGTTGCCAGCCAAGCCCAAGAGAAACAAAGGTGCGTGATAAAGCCCCTCTCCCCTCGGGAGAGGGGTTGGGGTGAGGGTACGGGGCGAAGCCTCGCAATTATTCTGACTGCACGAGGCTTCGCCCGTACCCTCATCCGCCCTACGGGCACCTTCTCCCCCATAAAGGAGGACAATGTCCCGACGGGAGAAGGGGACACGGCTACAGCCCACGCGCACGCAATTGTGCGTCCAGCCGTGGATACACCCGCCGCGCATTGCCCTCGAACACCTTGTGCTTGTCGGCATCGGAAATCGCCAGCGCATCGATGTAGCGTTTGGTGTCGTCGAAATAGTGGCCGGTCTGCGGATCGATGCCGCGCACTGCGCCGACCATTTCCGAGCCAAAAAGGATGTTGTCGATGTCGATCACCTTGAACAACAGGTCGATGCCGGGTTGGTGATACACGCAGGTGTCGAAGAACACATTGCCCATCACATGCGTTGACAGCGCAGGCTTGCCCAGCATGTCGGCCAGGCCGCGAAAACGGCCCCAGTGATACGGCACCGCACCGCCGCCGTGCGGAATGATGAAGCGCAGCTGCGGAAAATCGGTGAACAAATCGCCTTCGAGAAACTGCATGAAGGCCGTGGTGTCGGCATTGAGGTAATGCGCGCCGGTGGCATGGAAATTGGCATTGCAACTGCCGGAGACATGCACCATCGCCGGGACGTCGAGTTCGACCATTTTTTCGAAGAACGTATACCAGGCGCGGTCGGTCAGCGGCACACCGTTCCAGTGCCCGCCGGACGGGTCGGGATTGAGGTTGCAGCCGACGAAACCCAGCTCGTTGACGCAACGTTCCAGTTCGGCGATCGCGTGTGCGATCGGCACGCCCGGCGACTGCGGCAGCTGGCATACGCCGATAAATGTCTGCGGATACAGCTGTACCACGCGGGCAATCAGGTCGTTGCAGTGGCGCGTCCACGCCTGGCTCACGGCTTCGTCGCCGATGTGATGCGCCATGGTGCTGGCGCGTGGCGAAAAGATCGTCATGTCGGCACCACGCTCGCGCAGCAGGCGCAGTTGGTGCATCTCCACACTTTCGCGCAGCGCATCGTCGCTGATGTGCGGATACACCGGCACAGGCGCTTGCGCATCGTTGTAATGCGCGATCTGCGCCTTGCGGAACGCATCGTGCGCGGCAGGCGCGGTGGTGTAGTGGCCGTGGCAGTCGATGATCATGGCGATGGTGGGTGCGTTGCAGCGGAAGCGGTGCGCCAGCGATTGCCTGCGCGCAAGGTGGGGCGGCCGGGGGCACGGACGCTGCAGGTCCCGACGGATGTGGCGGTCCCGATGCGCAGATCGGCACGGATCACGACGCGCTGCGTGTCGATGGCCTGCTCAGGCGGTCCATACGCACACGTGCCGCTGCGATGGCGGCCGCGGCAGCTCGGCGATGTAACGGCACGTTCAGCCATACAGCTCACCATCGAACAATTTGCGCGCCGTGCGGACCACCGCGGCACCGACCACGCTGCCCTGCGCATCGAGCTCGATCAGGCAACTGCTCGCACCGCTGGGGTGTTCGACGTCCAGCCGCTGGCTGCGCCCGCCAGGCACCTGCGCCAGCGCGTAGGCGGGCGAGCCGGGCAGCAGGCAGGCGGTAGCGACGGTCACCGCACCCAGCACGCCTATGGAGGCATGGCAGCGGTGCGGGATGAACGAGCGCACGCTGATGGCACCACCGGCGCGCGGCGCGGCGACCAGCATCATTTTCGGCACTGTGGCAGTGCCTACATCGCCCAGATGCATCAACGGGCCTGCCTGCAGACGCAGCGTTTCCAGGCGCGCCCTGAGCGCAGCATCGGCGTCGAGCGTGGCGCGGTCTTCGTAACCGCTGATGCCGACATCGCTGGCGCGTAGCACCACGCAGGGCATGCCGTTGTCGATCAGCGTGACCTGCAGGCCGTCGAGCGTGTCCACCGCATGCCCGCTCGGCAGCAGCGCGCCGCACGAAGAGCCGGCGATATCGGCGAATGCCAGCGCGATCGGCGCGGCCGTGCCGGGGACGCCGTCGATGCGGGCATCGCCGTCGTACCGCACCGTGCCACCGGGCGTCTGCACGGTGGCGGTGGCCAGGGTACCGGTGTTGCGCATGAAGATGCGCACCTGGGTCTGGCCGTTGCGTGCGGGCAGCAAGCCGCGTTCCAGCGCGAACGGGGCAACGCCGGCCAGCAGGTTGCCGCAGTTCTGCGCATCGCTGACCTGCGCGTGTTCCACCGCGACCTGCAGGAACAGATAATCCACGTCGGCATCGGCACGCGTCGAGCGCGACACCACGGCGACCTTGGACGTCAGCGGGTCGGCGCCGCCCATGCCGTCGATCTGGCGCGCATCCGGCGAGCCGTAGGCGCGCAGTAAAAACGCGTCGCGCGCGGCGGTGTCGGCGGGCAGATCGTCGGCCAGAAAGAATCCACCCTTGGAGGTGCCGCCGCGCATCCACATCGCGCGCACGCGCTCAGACATAACGCAGGCCTTTGGCGGCCAGACGTTCGCGCATCGCGTAGATGTCCAGGCCCAGTTCGCCGTTTGCCAGGCGTTCGCGCTTGCGCAGCTCGCGTGCCTGGCGCGCCTGTGCCTCGGTCAGCACCTCGGCAGCGGTGGCACGCGGCACCACGCAGACCCCATCGTCGTCGGCCACCACCACATCGCCGGGCCGGATCAGTTGCCCGGCGCACACCAGCGGCACGTTGACCGAGCCGAGCGTCTCCTTGATGGTGCCCTGCGCGCAGATGGCGCGGCTCCAGGCGGGGAACTGCATGGCAGTGAGATCGCGCACATCGCGCACGCCGGCGTCGATGATCAGGCCGCGACATCCGCGCGCATGCGCCGAGGTGGCCAGCAGGTCGCCGAAGTAGCCGTCGCAACAGTCGCTGGTGGGCGCGACCACCAGTACATCGCCTGCATGCAGTTGCTCGATGGCCACATGCATCATCCAGTTGTCGCCGGGCGGAATCGACACGGTGACCGCGGTGCCGGCGATGCGGCAGCCGGCGTAGATGGGACGTAGCCGATGGTGCAGCAGGCCGCTGCGGCCCTGCGCTTCGTGCGCGGTGGCCACGCCGGCCTGCGCCAGCGCGTCGACGATGGCCAACGGCGTCCGCTCGATCCGGGTAACGACCTGGCTCATCCATCCATCCTCGTTAAGAGTGCGCCTAGTCTGGCTGGCCGAAGCCAGCTGGCTCAAGATTCATTTGAGGTATGCATATTGGTTTTGCTTATAGTTAGAGCATGCAGCCGATCCCGGAACCAAATCTGCGTCACCTTTACGCGCTGGTCGTGGTGCACCAGGCCGGAAGCATCAGCGCGGCGGCGCCGCGGGTGAATCTGTCGCAGCCGGCGCTGACCCAGGCGGTGGCGCGATTGGAGCAGCAACTGGGCGTGCGCCTGTTCGACCGGCACCCAGGGGGCATGTCGGCCACCGAGGCTGCCGGGTTGCTGGTGCCGCGTATCGAGCGGGTGCTGGCGCATCTGGCTCGGGGGATCGGGGTCGCGCGGCGTGCGCTGCGCCTGCCGGCGCGCCCGGGCCTGGAGCGGCGGGTGTCGCTGGGCCAGCTGCAGGCCTTGGTGGCGGTGGATGTGGCAGGCAGTTACGCGTTGGCGGCGGTGCGCGCCGGCGTTTCGCAGCCGGCGATCTATCGCGCGGTGCAAGCGCTGGCCGATGTGATCGAAGTGCCGCTGACGGTACGCCGCGGCAAGACCATGCAGCCCACGCCGGTGGCGCTGCGGCTGCTGCGGCAGGTGCGGCTGGCGCTGGCCGAGTTGCGCGCCGGGCTGGACGAGGTGGCCGCGTTGCGTTCCCAGCACGCCGGGCGCCTCACCCTGGGGGTGATGCCGCTGGCGCGCGCCATCCTGTTGCCGCAGGTGCTGGCGCGGTTTGCGCGCGCGCATCCGGGGGCCGGCGTCCAGGTGGTCGAGGGCCCGTACGAGCAATTGCTGGCGCGTCTGCGCGAGGGCGGCCTGGATCTGTTGATCGGTGCGCTGCGCGACCCGTTGCCGGTGCGCGATGTGCTGCAGGAGCCGTTGTTCGACGACGAACCGGTGATCGTGGCGCGTAGCGGTCACCCCTTGGCCGGGCAGGGCTACGCGTTTGCGCAACTGCGCGATTACCCCTGGGTGATCGCTGCCGCCGGCACGCCGGTGCGCGCGCGCTGGGAGCAGCTGTTCGGCGACCACCAGCTGGAGCCGCCGCCGGTGCGCATCGAATGCGGCGCCGAATTGACCGTGCGTGGCCTGCTGCTGGAAGGCGACTGGTTGACCTTGATGTCGCGCGACCAGTTCCTGTTCGAGCGCCGCGCCGGCCTGCTCGAGGAGATCGGTAGCGCCGGGCCGTTGCTGCGCCGGCAGATCGGCATGACCACGCGCAGCGACTGGTATCCCACCCGGATGCAGTCGTCCTTCGTGCAGACGTTGCGGCAGGTCTGCGCCGAACGCGTGCAGCCGGCCGATGCGCAGGGCGGGCCGTTTCGTTATTGCCCCCCTGTCTGTGCGCCGCCGTTGCGTTTGCGCGCGGCCAAGTCAGAATCGGATTCCTGATGAAAACGGACCACTGATGCTGCCCGATTGGGTCACAGGTACCTGGCTGCTGGCGCTGGACTGGGCGATCCGCCTGGCCGCGCTGCTATGGATTCCCGCCCGCACCACGCCGGGTGCCGCGCGCAGCTGGCTGCTGTTGATCGGCTTTGTGCCAGTGGTTGGTCTGCCGCTGTACCTGTTGTTCGGCCACCCATGGTTGTCGCGGCTGCGGGTGGAGCGGCAAGCCACCGCTTCTCAGGTGATTCGCGAACAACAACTGCCCTTGCATGCGTTGCGCTGGATGCCGCAGGCAGACACCAGCAGTGCCGAGGTGGTGCCGCTGATCGAACGCGAGGGTGATTTCATGCCCACCCTGGGCAACGCGGTGGAATTGCTCGACGACTACGCGCAGTCGTTGCAGGCCCTGATCGCGGCGATCGACGCGGCCGACAAACGTGTGCACCTGCTGTACTACCTGATGTTCGACGATGCGGTGGGCGAGGCGGTGGTGGCGGCGCTGGAACGCGCCAGCGCGCGCGGCGTGCGTTGCCGCGTGCTGCTAGATGCGGTGGGCGCCAAGCGCGGCCTGCGCCGTTACCGCAAGCGTCTGCAGGACGGCGGCGTGCAGGTGCTGGCGGTACTGCCGGGCGGCCTGCGCTGGCGTCGCAGCGGCCGCATGGATCTGCGCAACCATCGCAAGATTGCGGTGCTCGACAACCGGGTGGCGTTTGTCGGTTCGCAGAACCTGGCCGAAGCCGGCTTCATCCATGGCGTGCCCAATCGCGAATTGGTGGCACGCGTGCGCGGGCCGGTGGTCAATCATCTGGAAGCGGTCTTCGCCAGCGACTGGTTCACCGAAACCGGAGAGCGGCTGGACGTGTGGCCCGATGCACCGGTGTGCGAGGCCAATATCGCGACGCAGTTGCTGCCCAGCGGGCCGGCGTACCCGTTCGAAAATGCGCGCGATGCGATCAATGCGGTGATCCATCTGGCGCGGCGCAAGGTGGTACTGGTCACGCCGTACTTCGTCCCCGACGAAGCCTTGCTGAGCGCATTGCGCATCGCCGCCGTCTCGGGCGTGGACGTGCAACTGATCCTGTCCGAGCACAACAACCAACGCCTGGCCGCGTGGGCGCAGGAAGCCTATTTCGAAGAACTGCTGCGTTGCGGGGTGAAGATTTCGCTGTATCGCCCGCACTTTCTGCACGCCAAGCACCTGAGCATGGATGAAGACATCGCGCTGGTGGGCTCGATCAATCTGGACATCCGCTCGTTCGCGCTCAACGCCGAGATCGGCATGCTCTGCTACGACACCGGGGTGGTGCAGCGGTTGCGTGAGATCGAGCAGGATTATCTGGCCAACGCGCGGCAATTGACGTTGGAACAGTGGCGTCGCCGCCCGGCCTGGCGCCGCAGTCGCGAGGGCATTGCGC
Source organism: Xanthomonas sp. NCPPB 1754 (assembly GCF_041475725.2). Taxonomy (NCBI): domain Bacteria; kingdom Pseudomonadati; phylum Pseudomonadota; class Gammaproteobacteria; order Lysobacterales; family Lysobacteraceae; genus Xanthomonas; species Xanthomonas sp. NCPPB 1754. The sequence goes on along the minus strand of NZ_CM192982.1, from coordinate 4,761,587 downwards.
GGCTGGCCGACGCGTTGATGTAGGGCGCCTGGGTCAATCCAGGCGCATGACCTGAAAGACGTTGCCCTCCGGGTCGCGGCCGTCGTACATCTGGTACGCAAAGCCGGGGTAACGTTTGAGCTCGCCCACATGCACGCCTGCGTGCTGCAGTTGCGCACGATGCGCGACCAGATCGCTGGTCATCGCAAACACCAGTTTGGTGGTCGCGTGTGTCGCATCCGCGACAGGAGCCGGCGCATGCGTCGATGGCCGCTGCCGGTAGGCTTGGCCCACCCGGTGCAGCGCCAGCTCGATGCCGCCAGCTGCGAGCACCACCCACTCGTCGGCAATTTCCTCGGTGACCGGGAGCGCGAAGTGGGTCTGGTAGAACGCCTTGATTGCCGCCACATCGTGGACGTAGAGGATGAGCCTGACCAGGGTGATGGACATGTTGCAGATTCCCCAAGGGCGCGTGCCGATGCTGATCAACCAATCGTAAGCGCCTGGCATGCAGGGCGTGTGGAGGCGTTGACACACACCGCGCTTGTGATGCCGTGAAGACAATCACTGCCGGCGACAGCCTGCGGGTATTGCGCATGCATCGCCTACAATGTCGACATGAATACACTGCGTGATCCCGGCGATGCCGTCATCGCCATCGTCGGTGGTGGCGCGTCCGGTGTGCTGGTGGCGCTGCAGCTGCTGCGCCAGGCCGCAGCGCCGTTGCAGATCGTCATGATCGAGCCGCATGCGGCGCTTGGCGAAGGCGTGGCGTATTCCACCGCGCGCGGCGAACACCTGCTCAATGTGCCGGCTGCGCGCATGAGTGCGCTGCCGGAACTGCCCCACGACTTTGTCGATTACCTGCGCGCGAACGCCTGTTGCCCCGAACTGGACGATGCGCAGTTGCCGCAGCAGTTCGTGGGGCGTCGGCACTACGCGCCGTATCTGCGCGACCGCCTGCAGGCGGCGCGTGCGCACAGCCCGGCGACGCTGCGCGTCCACCCCGCACGCGTGCAGGCGCTGCAGCCCAATGCCGGTGGCGCACTGTTGCAGCTGGACGATGGACAGGTGCTGCAGGCGAGCGTGGTGGTCTTGGCAGTGGGCAATGCGCTGCGACCGCTGCCGCTGCGGGGTGCCACCGGGCTGTCGCACGCGCAGCGTGTCGAAGCCTGGGAGACCGAGGCGGTGGCAGCGCTGCCACCGGACGCGGCCGTGTGCATCGTCGGTTCGGGCTTGAGCATGGCCGATACCGTGATGACGCTGGCAGCGCAGGCGCATCGGGCAAGCGTGCACGTGGTGTCGCGGCATGGCTTGTTGCCGTTACCGCAGGCGCACGGCGGCGTGGCGCTGTTCGATCCACAGCCGCTGCTGACCATGCCGCTGCGCGCACGCATGCGCACACTGCGCCAGCACGCGCGTGCCGCCGCCGCGCAGGGCCTGCCATGGCAGAGCGTGATGGAGCGCATCCGGCCGTTGAGCCAGGCGTTATGGCAGACGCTGTCGGTTGCCGATCAGCGTCGTTTTCTGCGGCATGTGGTGCGCTACTGGGACGTGCATCGGCATCGCATCGCCGCAACGGTGCATGCGCAGCTGCAGGCCATGCAGGCAAGCGGGCAGCTGCAGGTGCATCGCGCACGGCTGGACGTGGCCTTCGAGGTGGGTGCTTGCGTGCGCGTGAGCGCCGGGGCCGCCAGCGCCGCCAACGCCGGACATGCCTTGCAGCTGGATGTGCAGACGCTGGTCAATGCCACTGGGGTGGAAATGCGCGTGCAGGCGATGCGCAACCGGCTGCTGCAGCAACTGCTGGGGCAGGGCATTGCCGTGGCCGGGCCGCATGGGATCGGCGTGGACACCACTGCCGATGGCAGCCTGATCGATGCCGATGGACGTACGCAGCCGCAGCTGCGGGTGATCGGCAGCCTGCGCATCGGCACGCTGTGGGAAAGCCTGGCGGTGCCGGAGTTGCGCGAGCAGGCTGCGGCGATTGCGCGGGATGTGCTGGTGCTGCTGGGGCGTGATGGGCGTTGTTCCCTTCTCCCGCTGGGAGAAGGTGGCGCGAAGCGCCGGATGAGGGTGCGAGCGAAGCCTCGTGTTACCCATCACTCGTAGTGGCTTCGCCCCGTACCCTCACCCCAATCCCCGCTCCGCGCCCAGCCCGCGCCAGCGGCGCGGCCGCTCAAAGACACTCGCACCGTCGGTGCGCAAGCCCTGCCTTCTCGCCCCGAAGGGAGAGGGGCGTCTATCCGGCGAGCAATCACCACAATCCCAACCGCTTCATCGCAATCTCAGCCGCAGCGACGCCACAACCGGTAAAATGCGCCGGTGGATGTCTCTCATTTGCTCGATCATTTAAACCCCGCCCAGCGCGAGGCCGTTTCTGCGCCGCCGGGGCATTACCTCGTGCTGGCCGGCGCCGGCTCCGGCAAGACGCGCGTGCTGATCCATCGCATCGCCTGGCTCAACGAAGTCCAGGGCGTGCCCAACCACGGCATCTTCGCGGTGACCTTCACCAACAAGGCGGCCGGCGAAATGCGTCACCGCACCGACCTGCAGCTGCGCAATGGCAGCCGCGGGATGTGGATCGGTACATTTCACGGGCTGGCCCATCGCCTGTTGCGTCTGCATTGGCAGGACGCGCGGTTGCCGGAAGGCTTCCAGGTCATGGACAGCGACGACCAGTTGCGGTTGGTCAAGCGCGTGGTGCAGGCGCTGGAGCTGGACGAGAGCAAGTATCCGCCCAAGCAGATGAGCTGGTGGATCAACGAGCAGAAGGATGAGGGCCGCCGTCCGCAGCATATCCAGCCCGAGCCCAACGACGATTGGACCGAAGTGCGCCGGCAGGTGTATGCGGCTTATCAGGAACGCTGCGACCGCTCCGGGCTGCTGGATTTCGCCGAGTTGCTGCTGCGCGCGCACGAACTGCTGCGCGACACCCCGGCCTTGCTGGCGCATTACCGTGCGCGCTTCCGCGAGATTCTGGTCGACGAGTTCCAGGACACCAACGCCATCCAGTACGCCTTCGTGCGCGTGCTGGCCGGCGAATCGGGCAATGTATTCGTGGTGGGTGACGACGACCAGGCCATCTACGGCTGGCGCGGTGCCAAGGTCGAGAATGTCCAGCGTTTTCTCAAAGATTTCCCCGGCGCGCAGACCGTGCGGCTGGAGCAGAACTACCGCTCCAGCGCCAATATCCTGGGCGCGGCCAATGCGGTGATCGCGCACAATCCGGACCGCATCGGCAAGCAGCTGTGGACCGATTCCGGCGATGGCGACCCGATCGATCTGTATGCGGCCTACAACGAAGTGGACGAGGCGCGTTATGTGGTCGAGCGTGCACGGCAGTGGGTGCGCGACGGCGGCAGTTATGGCGAAGTGGCGGTGCTCTACCGCAGCAATGCGCAATCGCGCGCGCTGGAAGAAGCGCTGATTTCCGAGCAGTTGCCGTACCGCGTGTATGGCGGTATGCGCTTCTTCGAACGTGCCGAAATCAAGGACGCGTTGGCTTATTTGCGCCTGCTCACCAACCGCAGCGACGACGCGGCGTTCGAACGCGCGGTCAACACGCCCACGCGGGGCATTGGCGACCGGACGCTGGATGAGGTGCGCCGGCTGGCGCGTGCCAGTGCGTTGTCGTTATGGGAAGCGGCCATGTTGTGCACGCAGCAGAACACGCTGGCCGCACGCGCACGCAATGCCCTGGCCAGCTTCCTCAGCCTGATCGGCCAGCTGCATGCCGAAACCGGGCAGATGGAACTGGCCGAACGCATCGACCATGTGCTGATGCGCTCGGGCCTGCGCGAGCATTGGGCCAAGGAAAGCCGTGGCGGGCTGGATTCGGAATCGCGTACCGAGAACCTGGACGAACTGGTGTCGGTCGCCTCGCGCTTCACCCGCCCCGACGACGAAGACAGCCAGGGCATGACCGAGCTGGTCGCCTTCCTGGCCTATGCCTCGCTGGAGGCAGGCGAAGGCCAGGCCCAGGCTGGCGAGGAAGGCGTGCAGTTGATGACGCTGCATTCGGCCAAGGGCCTGGAATTCCCCATCGTGTTCCTGGTCGGCCTGGAAGACGGCCTGTTCCCCAGCGCGCGCTCGTTGGAAGAGAGCGGGCGACTGGAAGAGGAGCGTCGCCTGGCGTACGTGGGCATCACCCGCGCGCGGCAGAAGCTGGTGCTGTGCTACGCCGAATCGCGCCGCATCCACGGCCAGGACAACTACAACGTGCCCTCGCGCTTCCTGCGCGAGATTCCGCGCGACCTGCTCAACGAAGTACGCCCGAAGGTGCAGGTCTCGCGCACCGCATCGCTGGGCGCGGCGCGCGGCGGCCCGGTGCATGGCATCGTGGAGATCGCGTCGATCAAGCTCGGCGCCAACGTCGAACACCCCAAGTTCGGCGGCGGCGTGGTGGTCGATTACGAAGGCGCTGGCGCGCATGCGCGCGTGCAGGTGCAGTTCGACGAGGTCGGCGCCAAGTGGCTGGTGATGGCCTACGCCAATCTGACTGTGGTGTAGGCGGCTCGGCACTCGTCAGCGATTGCGCGTTGTTCAGCAGGCGAGGGCGTCGTGCCGTTGCATTGTGCGTGCGGCAAGCAGAGCCGACCGCTGCTGCACGTCGAGCGAGATCGCATGACCATCCGTGACAGATGATCGATGGATGAAGCGTCGCCTCCGCTGCGCTGTTGCGCGCCTACATTTCCCAGCTGAAGCTTGAGTTGATCTGCTTGCCGTTCACGGCCAGTGTCGACTTGTTGGCGAGCACGACCAGGGTAAAGGGCGGCACGCGCGTGTCGTCGCCTGTGTAAATCAGGCGCAGGATTCTGCGTTTGGTATCGAACGTCGTGACCTGGAAATTGCCTTGCAACCAGATGCCCGCGCTGTCGCCAGGTGCATTGAAACGAAGACTGGCGATCACTGGTCGGGTGTCGTGCCCGATTTCGAACAGGATGGAGTAGCCACTCTCTTCAAAAGAAAGTGAGGTGGTTGCGTGTGCAGGTGTGCTGAGGCATGCCCACAGCAAGAACGCAACGCAGGCTGCTACAAATCGTGTCATGACGTCATCCTTGAACGTGGTCGCACCGGAAGGGCACGGCCTGGAGTATCGATGCTGGCGCCGCGGCATTGCAACGGATGCGACAAGCGGTGGAATGGCGACACAGTCACCTCGCGGGTGAGGCCGGTGCTCGAACTCCCATTGGCGGTTTCCGGTGGTGAGCGCGCCAATCGCTTTAGCGAATAGGCAGATCGTGAGGTTCTGTAAGCCACTTTGAGCCGGCAATCGGGGCTATTGGTGCATCGCTCGATGCGTAGCGCGCTGCATCCATGCCACCCTGTCAGCAGTTCATTGCACAGGTACCCGGCGGCATGCAAACCGAAAAACAGAAGATGCTGGCAGGCGAGCTCTACAACGCCACCGATGCGCAACTGCAGGCCGATCAAGCGGCGGCGGCGGCGTGGATGGAGCGCTACAACGCCACTGGCGCGCAGCCATCCACACAGCGGCATGCATTGCTGGTCGAGCGGCTCGCCGAGGTGGGTGCCGGTGCGGTGATCCGGCCGCCATTTCATTGCGATTACGGCTACAACATCCATCTGGGCGCGGGCGTGTTCCTCAATTTCAATTGCGTGATTCTGGATATCTGTCAGGTGCATATCGGCGAAGGCACGCAGGTGGGGCCCGCCGTGCAGTTCTACGCTGCCGATCATCCGCGCGATGCGGCCGGACGCGCCAGCGGGCTGGAGTTCGGACGGCCGATTCGCGTCGGGCGCAATGTGTGGATCGGTGGCGGGGCGATCATCCTGCCGGGCGTCAGCATCGGCGACGACGCAGTGATCGGTGCCGGTGCGGTGGTCACGCGCGATGTGCCGGCCGGCGCGACCGCCGTGGGCAATCCGGCGCGCGTGCGCGTACCCCGGGGTGCTGCCGATGAAGCGCCCACCGACTGAAGGCAACCAAGAAGCGCCGCGACCGAAGCTGTCAGGCGGACGTGGCCGCTGCGCAATGCAGCTCATACGCAAACAGGGCAGTTTTGAGCGCGTTACTGGCGCCGAGGTGATGGTTGCTCGTCAGCCAGATGAGCGGCTTGAAGCGCTACAGTCCGTGACGTGCAAGATTGATTTGTATCAAGGTCTGCGTTGTTGAGTGCTGTCAATCTCAAATCGCCGGCGCCGCTGCCGGTCCATCCGGGAGGTCATCATGTACAAACGAATCCTGATCGCCATTGATGCGTCCGAGCTGTCGCATCGCGGCCTGTTTCAAGGCCTGGAGCTGGCCAAGGCGACCGGTGCGAAAGTGGATATCGTCACCGTGTCCGAGCCGTGGGCGATGGGCATGTACGACGCAATGGGCTGGAGCGTGGGCTACGAGGCCAGCCCCGAATACCGCAAAGAGCGCGAAGCGGCCGCCGAAAAGATCCTGCGCCCGGCGCTGGAGTTGGCCGCCGCTGCCAACATCAAGGCCACGCCGCGGCATGTGCTGGATCGTTTCGCGGCCGAGGGCATCGTGCAGACCGCCAAGGACTGCAACAGCGATCTGATCATCATGACCTCGCACGGCCGCCGCGGGATGCAGCGCATGCTGCTCGGCAGCCAGACGGTGGAAGTGCTGACCCACAGTGCGATTCCGGTACTGGTCATTCGCTGATGCCGATGCCAGTGCCTTGCCTCACCTGGGCGCGTACCTGGGCGCGATGTGGCGCCCAGGTCATGCACCTCGTGCCCAGGCGCGCTCCTACGCAACTCAAGGTACTTCGCTCTCCATCGGCTCCAGTTGTGCCGCAAAGCGCCGGACCGGTCGGGCGAGCCGGCGCAGTGCTTCGGTATGCACCAGCGGAGAGCCGTGCGTGGGTGTGGCCGCGCCGCTACGCATGGATGCGTACTCGGGTTGTACGTGCTGGCTCAGTTCGCGCATGAAGCGCCACATCGGCACGTAGTGACCACGCCGTGGCGCAGGAAGATGCGGCGCAGCGCGGCACTGGCGACGCCACTGCATGGGCGGCATGCCGAAGCGCTGCTGAAACGCGCGCTGAAACTGACGCTCGGACGCAAAGCCCATTTCGTAGAGCAACCAGGTCAGGCTGCAGTCCGGATAGGCCTGCAGGTAGCGGTGCGCGGTGCTTAGCCGCTGCTCGCGGATATAGCTGGCCACGCCGCCGCGCGACTGGAACAGGCGGTACAGCGATGCGCGCGATAACGCGAACGCGTGCTGCAACGACTCGGTGCCCAACTCCGCCTCGCCGATGTGCTGCTCGATATACGCCAGCAGGTCGATCATCAGCGGCGTGTGTGCCTCCCCGGCCGTGGATACGTGCGGAACGATGGCGCTGTAGTAACCGGTGCTGCTCATGCGGATGCTGCCTGCGGCCCACTCCCCGGGGCCTGTCCCCTGGTCAACCGAGAAAAGCAGCGCCAACCCATCACGCCTCTTTCACAAAGTCGGCGCTGGATCACGCATCGGTGCCTGCCTGCGCACGATCGCGGCGATTGAGACGATTTGTCGGGTGAGCCCACGGGCGCATTTCTATCCTCGCCGCAGCGCTGAGGAAGCGTCATCGCACGGCCCGCCGCTTCGGTCCGCGTGGTGCGCGGCGGTTGCGGGCTAGCCCGCGGCAGCGGCGTCGCACGCAGGCTGCAGGCATTCCGCCGGGCCGGCGACATCCAAGCCACATGGAAGCGCACGTGCACCGCACGCTGGCGCAACGGGCAAGCTCAATCGGAGATCAGGCATGGCCAGCAGTCAGAAGTTCATTGCCCGCAATCGGGCGCCACGGGTGCAGATCGAATACGACGTGGAGGTCTACGGCGCGCAGAAGAAGGTGCAGATTCCGTTCGTGATGGGGGTGATGTCCGATCTGTCCGGCGCCAATGCCGGTGAGCTGCCCTCGCTGGATGAGCGCAAGGCACTGGAGATCGACGTCGACAACTTCGACAGCCGCCTGCAGTCGATGCGGCCGCGCGCGCAATTCAAGGTGCCCAACACGCTCACCGGCGAAGGCGAGCTGGCGGTGGATATCACCTTCGAAAGCATGGACGATTTTTCGCCGGCCGCCATCGCGCGCAAGGTTGCGCCGCTGGCCAAGCTGCTGGAAGCGCGCACGCAGCTGGCCAACCTGGACACCTACATGGACGGCAAGGCCGGTGCAGAGCAGCTGATTGCCAACGCCATCCGCGACCCGGCGTTGCTGCAGTCGCTGGTGTCGGCCGCCAAGCCTGCCTCCGAACCGGAAGGAGCCTGACGCCATGTCCGCGACCGAAGCCGCACTGGCCACCAGTAGCACCGAAACAACCGAACAGGGCGACTTTGCCGCGCTGCTCAATCGCGAGTTCCGCCCCAAGAGCGAACGCGCCAAGGAAGAAGTGGAATCGGCCGTGCGCACGCTGGCCGAGCAGGTGCTCAACCGCAGCGATGTGGTCAGCGAAGACGTGTCGCAGACCATCAAGGCCTATATCGCCGAGATCGATCGCGCCCTCACCGAGCAGCTCAACCACATCCTGCATCACGCCGATCTGCAGCAGCTCGAAGGCGCCTGGCGCGGCCTGCATTATCTGGTCAACAACACCGAGACCGACCAGCAGCTCAAGATCCGCGTGCTGAACATCAGCAAGAAGGAACTGGGCAAGGTGCTCAAGCGCTACAAGGGCACCGCCTGGGACCAGAGCCCCATCTTCAAGAAGGTCTACGAGCAGGAATACGGCCAGCTCGGTGGCGAACCGTATGGCTGCCTGGTCGGCGATTACTATTTCGACCAAAGCCCGCCGGATGTGGAACTGCTCAACGGCATGGCGCAGGTGGCTGCTGCCGCGCATGCACCGTTCATTGCCGCGGCCGCGCCCAAGTTGATGGGCATGGACAACTGGAGCGAGCTCTCCAACCCGCGCGACCTGGCGAAGATTTTCTCCACGCCCGATTACGCCGCATGGCGCTCGCTGCGCGAATCGGAAGATTCCAAGTACATCGGCCTGGCCATGCCGCGCACGCTGTCGCGTCTGCCTTACGGCGCGGCCACCAGCCCGGTGGATGAATTCGATTTCGAAGAAGACACTGCCGGCGCTGACTCGTCCAAGTACACCTGGCAGAACGCTGCCTATGCGATGGCAGTGAACATCAATCGCTCGTTCAAGCAGTACGGCTGGTGCTCGCGCATTCGCGGTATCGAATCCGGCGGCGCAGTGGAAGGCTTGCCCACCCACACCTTTCCCACCGACGACGGTGGCGTGGACATGAAGTGCCCGACCGAAGTGGCGATCACCGACCGCCGCTCTGCCGAATTGGACAAGATGGGTCTGATGCCGCTGGTGCATCGCAAGAACTCGGACATGGCCGCCTTCATCAGCGCGCAGTCGCTCAACAAGCCCGACGAATACGACGACCCGGATGCCACCGCCAACGCAGCGTTGGGCGCGCGCCTGCCCTACATGTTCGCGTGCTGCCGCTTTGCGCATTACCTCAAGTGCATCGTGCGCGACAAGATCGGTTCGTTCTCCGATCGCGAACAGATGCAGAGCTGGCTGACGCGTTGGGTCACCCAGTACATCGACGGCGACCCGTCCAACTCAAGCGAAGAAACCAAGGCGCGCAAGCCGCTGGCTGCCGCCGAGGTGGTGGTGGAAGAAGTGGAAGGCGCGCCGGGCTATTACAGCTCCAAGTTCTTCCTCAAGCCGCATTACCAGCTGGAGGGCCTGACCGTGTCGTTGCGGTTGGTCTCGCGCCTTCCCTCGGCCGCCAAGGCCTGATCCGACGCATTCGCGTCACGGGCACGACGCGAATGCGCGTCGCGCCACCTCGTGTTGTCACTCTCATTGAAGGAGCAGTTCCATGGCGTTCGACATGCACATCAAGTTCGGCAGCGGCAAGGTCAAGATCGAAGGCGCGTCCAACCACAAGAAGCACAAGGGCGAAATTCCGATCCTGGCCTGGTCGTGGGGCGCGAGCAATTCCGGCGACCTGCACACCGGTGGCGGCTCGGCCAGCGGTGGCAAGGCGCATATCCAGGACATCTCCATCACCAAGTACGTGGATGGTTGCTCCAACGCATTGCTCGATGCGGTATGCACCGGGGCACGTGTGGAAAACGCCTGGCTGTACGTCACCAACGCCACCGGCGAGCAGAGCGACTTTCTCACCCTGGAATTGAGCGAAGGCGTGCTGATTACCTCGTTGTCGACCGGCGGTTCCGGCGGCGAAGACCGCCTGACCGAAAACGTGACGCTGCACTTCGGCAAGTTCAAGTACGGCTTCCAGCCGCAGGACGACAAGGGTGCCGCCCAGGGTGGCGCGAAGGAATTCACCTACGACATCCAGGGTGTGGCCAAGGCCTAACACGAACGCAGGCAACCACAACGCCTTCGCCACGCAGGGCCGTTTGGCGAGGCAGTGCGGCACGCGGGTAGACGCTCGCGCCGCGCCGCCCAGCGGATCGGATGTTGGCGCTGTGACGTTGGCTGCCTCCGATGGCGGCAATGCAATGACGGGCGGTGCCGCGCACGGCACCGCCACCTTCTTCGACAAGGAGCCACGCGATGGATGCCACCGCACAGACCCTGCTTGCCCAAGGCGAGCCGGCGCAGGCGTTGCAGCAACTGATCCAGCAGGTGCGCCGGCAACCGGCCGATGCAGCGCAGCGCGTGTTCCTGTTTCAGTTGCTGGCCGTCCTCGGGCAGTGGTCGCGCGCCGCAGATCAGCTGCGCGCCTGCGCTGAACTGGATGCCGCCACGCTGCCCTTGGTGCAGACGTACCTTGCAGTGCTGCAGGGCGAACAGACGCGCGCCGAGGTGTTTGCCGGCACGCGGCTACCGCATGTGATTGGCGAACCGGCCGAGTGGCTGGCAATGCATCTGCAGGCGCTGCAACTGGCGGCGCAGGGCCATGGCGAACAAGCTGCGGCGTTGCGGGCGCAGGCCTTCGAACGGGCACCCACCAGTGCCGGCGTGCTCGATGGCGAACGCTTCCAGTGGCTTGCAGATGCCGATACCCGTTTCGGACCCTGCATCGAGCTCATGCTCGACAGCGGCTATGCCTGGGCCCCGCTCAGTCAGATCCAGCAGCTGCGCATGCAAGCGCCGCTGGATCTGCGCGACACCGTGTGGGCGCCGGTGAGCGTGCTATGGCGCAACGGCGGCCAGGCCTTCGGCTACCTGCCGGTGCGTTACCCCGGCAGCGAGCACCTGGATGCCGGCGAGCTGCAATTGGCGCGCCGCACCGAATGGACCCACGGCACGCAGGGCGAAATCGGCCTGGGCCAGCGCATGTGGAGCACAGAGTCGCACGAGATTGCGCTGCTCGATGTGCGTGACGTGCAGTTCGACGCGGACTGATTTCAATGGCCGAACTCACCACTACCGAACGCTTGCAGCCTTCGCTACTGGACCGGCTCACCGATGCCGCGCCCAGCCAGCGCGAAGAGAGCCGCGAGCAACGCGTGATCTCGGCCACGCGCCTGCGCGAATGCGTGATCCGCGATCTGTCGTGGTTGCTCAATGCCGTAAATCTGGAAACCAGCCGCCCGCTGGAAGCGCACCCGCAGGTGCGCAGCTCGGTGCTGAATTACGGCATCCCGGACCTGGCCGGTGTTGCAGTGGCCGGCATCGATGCGGCAGCGCTGCAACAGCGCATCCGCGAGGCGATTCTGGCCTTCGAACCGCGGCTGATACCCGAGACGCTGCGCGTCAGTGTGCATGCCGATGCCGCACGCATGGACCGGCGCTCGCTGCTGTTCACCATCGAATCGGAGATGTGGGCGCAACCGCTGCCGTTGAATCTGTATCTGAAGACCGCGCTGGACCTGGAAACCGGGCGGCTCGATGTCGTCGAAGGGCACGGCTGACGCCATGGACCCGCGCCTGCTGCCGTACTACACCCGCGAATTGCAGCACGTGCGCGACATGGGCGCCGAGTTCGCGCGCGAGTATCCCAAGATCGCCGGACGGCTCGGTCTGGACGCGTTCGAATGTGCCGACCCGTATGTCGAGCGGTTGCTGGAAGGCTTCGCGTTCCTGGCCGCGCGCGTGCAACTCAAGCTGGACGCGCAATACCCGGTGTTCACCCAGCACCTGCTGGAGATGGTCTACCCGCATTATCTGGCACCGTTGCCGTCGATGGCGGTGGTGCAGTTGCAGCCGGATCTGAAAGACAGCGGGCTGGCAGCAGGCGTGGTGGTGCCGCGGCAAAGCGCGCTGCGCAGCCTGGTCGGCCCGGGCGAGCGCACCGCCTGCGAATTTCGCACCGCGCATGCAGTGAGCTTGTGGCCGTTGCAGCTGGCCGAGGCCAAGTATCTTGAATCGCCGGCCGCAGTGGCGGCTGCCGGCATCGCCTTGCCGCCCGGGCGCGTGGTGCGTGCCGGCGTGCGGCTGCGCTTTGAGCTGGTGGGTGGCGCGCAGACGCACGCGCTGGCGCTGGATCGGCTGCCGCTATTCCTGGCCGGCGCCGACGGCTTGCCCAAGCGGTTGTACGAGCAGCTGCATGCCGATACCACCGCCATGGTGGTGCGTGGCAGCGATGCCAGCGGTGGCACGCTGGAGATGACGCTGGGCGCCGATGCCGTGCAGATGCGCGGCTTTGCCGACGACGATGCATTGATTCCCTACGACGGCCGTTCATTCAGTGGCTACCGTCTGCTGCAGGAATACTTCGCCTGTCCGGAGCGCTTTCTGTTCGCAGAACTCACCGGGCTACGCGCGCCATTGCGGCGGTTGCACGGCAGCAGCTTCGAGGTGGTGGTGTTGCTGCAACGCAGCCTGCCCAGCCTGGCTGCGGCAGTGGGCGCCGAGCATTTCAAATTGTTCTGCACCCCGGCAATCAATCTGTTCCCACGGCGTGCCGATCGCATCCATCTGCACGCCGGCCTGCACGAATACCACGTGCTGGCCGACCGCACCCGGCCGATGGATTTCGAGATCCATCATTTGGGCGAAGTGGAAGGCTTCGGCGATCGTCAGGAGCCGGAGCAACGCTTCGCGCCGTTCTATGGTGGCGACGCACGCACCTGGCATGCGCGGCATGGCGCGTTCTACAGCATGCGCCGCGAACCGCGCATGCTATCGGCCCGCCAGCGCCGCGATGGCGCGCGGTCGAGTTATGTAGGCAGCGAAGTGTTCGTCAGCCTGGTCGATGCCGACGATCAGCCGCACAGCACGCGCCTGCGCCAGCTTGGGCTGCAACTGTGGTGCAGCAACCGCGATCTGCCGCTGCATATGCCGGTAGGCAAGGGCACCACCGATTTCACCATGGACAGCGGCGTGCCGGTCCAGAGCGTGCGCTGCGTGGCCGGGCCGACCAAGCCGCGCCCGGCGTTGTCGGATGGGCAGACTGCGTGGCGCCTGCTCAGCCAATTGCAGCTCAATTATCTCTCGCTCTTCGAAGACGGCCCCGACGGCGCCGCTGCGCTACGCGAGATCCTCACCTTGTACTGCGACCCGTTCGACGCATCCGCGCAGCGGCAGATCGAAGGCGTCAAGCAGGTGAGCGGCACACCGATCGTGCGGCGCATCCCGGTGCCTGGCCCGATCACCTTCGGCCGCGGCCTGGAGATCACGTTGACCTGCGAGGACGCCGCCTTCGAAGGCACCGGCGCCTTCCTGCTGGCCTCGGTGCTGCGGCACTTCTTCGCGCGCTATGTCTCGGTGAATTCCTTCACCGAAACCGTGCTGCGCACCACCGAACGCAACGAGGTGGCCCGATGGCCAGCCCAGCCCGGCACGCGCCCACGCCTGTGAGCGCCGCGGCTGCGGCGCTGGCCCAGGCGATGCAGACCCGGCCACAGGATTTCAGCCCGTTCGCTGCCTTGCGCGCGATCGAGCGCTGCCATCCGCTGCAGCCACGCCTGGGTGAATCGACGCGCGCCAGCGACGATGTGCTGCGGCTGCGGCATGCGCCATCACTGGCATTCGCACCCCATGCGCTGCACCGCTACACACCGGCAACGCACGATCAGCCTGCCGCGCTGTACGGTCTGTTTTTAGGCCTGTTCGGTCCCAATGCACCATTGCCCTTGCACCTGACCGAATACGCCATCGAGCGTGCGCAGCAAGCCAAGGACGGCACCTTTGCCGCATTTGCCGATGTGTTCCACCACCGCATGCTGAGCCTGTTCTACCGCGCCTGGGCGCAGGCACAGCCCAGCGTGCAGGCCGAGCGCCCGGCGAGCGACCAGTTCCGTGCCTGGCTGGATGCACTGGTCGGCATCGCCAGCCCGCATCTGCGCGACCGCGACGCGTTGCCGGACGATGCACGTCGTTACTACGCCGGCCGTCTTGGCACCGCCACGCGCACGCCGGAAGGCTTGCGGGCACTGCTGCAGCAGTTGTTCGAATGGCCGGTGCAGGTACAGGAATTCATCGCCGAATGGATGCGCCTGCCGGCCGATGCGCACCTGCAACTTGGTCTGGGTCCGCGCAACGCGCGGCTGGGCGTGGACAGCGTGGTGGGCGCACACGTGCGTGGCGCCCAGCAACGCGTGCGCATCTGCCTGGGGCCGCTGCCGCGCCTGGCGTTTCAACGCTTTCTTCCGGGCGGCCAGGCGCTCAGGCAACTCACCGCTGCGGTGCGCAGTTATCTGGGCGACGAATTTGGCTGGGAACTGCAGCTGTTGCTCAAGGCCGACGAGGTCCCCACGCCGCACCTGGCGCGCAATAGCCGGCTGGGCCTGGATACCTGGCTCGGCCGTCGCGCCTGGAGCATTGCCGACGCCGACGAGGTGCTGCTGCGCCCATCGGGCTGACGCACACCGCTCTACCTTTCGCTCACACGTAACGTACCGACTTCGAAGGACGCACCATGGCCGAGATCTCCCGCAGTGCCCTGTTCGGCAAGCTCAATCCGCTGGCCTACCGCGGCATCGAAAGCGCCACCGTGTTCTGCAAGCTGCGCGGCAACCCGTATGTGGAGCTGGTGCATTGGCTGCATCAGTTGCTGCAGCTGCAGGACTCGGACCTGCACCGCATCATCAAACACTTTCAGCTCAACCCCTCCACGCTGGCGCGTGATGTCACGTCGGCCCTGGACGCCTTGCCGCGCGGTTCCACTGCCGTCACCGACCTGTCGGCCAATGTCGAAGAAGCGGTGGAGCGCGGTTGGGTGTATGCCTCACTGAGTTTTGGTGAAGCGCAGGTGCGCACCGGCTATCTGGTGGTTGGCATTCTGAGCGTGCGCGGTTTGCGTAATGCATTACTGGCGATCTCCAAGGAGTTCGACAAGCTCAAGCCCGCGGTACTCAGCGAAGACTTTGCGCAGATCGTGGCCGGCTCGCCGGAAGATGGTTTGCTGCCCAGCGATGGTTTCTCACTCGGTCAGACCGCTGCACCTGGGGAGGCTAGCGGCGCCATCGCGCCGGCCGCACTGGGAAAGCAGGAAGCACTGAAGAAATTCACCACCGATCTCACCGCACAGGCACGCGAGGGCAAGCTGGACCCGATCATCGGCCGCGACGACGAGATCCGCCAGGTGGTCGATATCCTGATGCGCCGCCGCCAGAACAACCCGATCCTGGTTGGCGAGACCGGTGTCGGCAAGACCGCGGTGGTGGAAGGCTTCGCGCAACGCATCGCGCGCGGCGATGTGCCACCCGCGTTGAAGGACGTGCAGCTGCGCACGCTGGATGTGGGCCTGCTGCAGGCCGGCGCCAGCATGAAGGGCGAATTCGAGCAACGCCTGCGCGCAGTCATCGACGAAGTGCAGGCCAGCCCCAAGCCGATCATTTTGTTTGTCGACGAAACCCACACCCTGGTCGGCGCCGGTGGCGCGGCCGGTACCGGCGATGCGGCCAACCTGCTCAAGCCCGCACTGGCGCGTGGCACCTTGCGCACCGTGGGGGCGACCACGTTTGCCGAGTACAAGAAGTACATCGAAAAAGACCCCGCGCTGACGCGGCGCTTCCAGGCCGTGCAGGTGGACGAGCCGGACGAAGCCAAGGCAGTGCGCATGATGCGCGGCGTCGCTTTGATGATGGAACAGCACCACCGTGTGCAGATCCTCGACGAAGCGCTGGAAGCGGCGGTCAAGCTCAGTCACCGCTACATCCCGGCGCGGCAGCTGCCGGACAAATCGGTGAGCCTGCTCGACACCGCCTGCGCGCGCGTGGCGGTGAGCCTGCACGCTACGCCTGCGGAAGTGGACGACAGTCGCCGCCGCATCGAATCGCTGGAGACCGAGCACGCCATCATCGAACGCGAGCGTGCGATTGGCATCGTGGTGGATGAGCGTGCTGCAGCTTGCGCCAGCCTGCTGCAAAGCGAGCACGGCCGCCTGCACGAGCTGGAACAGCGCTGGGTTGCCGAAAAGGCGTTGGTCGATGAGCTGTTGTCGCTACGCGCGCAACTGCGAGGCGCCAATGCGCCGGTGGAAGGCACCGGCAGTGCGCTGGAAGCGGAGGCCGAACAGCGTGCGCCTGGCGATCTCGCCGTGCTCGAGGCACCGGTGCAGGTGGATCGCGACACGCTGTTAGCACGCCTGCAACTGGTACAGGCCGAACTGGCCGCACTCCAGGGCGAATCGCCGCTGATCCTGCCCACGGTCGATTACCAGGCGGTCGCCGCCGTGGTCGCCGACTGGACCGGCATCCCGGTCGGGCGCATGGCGCGCAACGAGATCGACACCGTGCTGCGCCTGCCCGAGCTGCTGGCCAAGCGCGTGATCGGCCAGGACCACGCCATGGAAATGATCGCCAAGCGCATCCAGACCAGCCGCGCCGGTCTGGACAACCCGGACAAACCGATCGGCGTGTTCCTGCTGGCCGGCACCTCCGGCGTGGGCAAGACCGAAACCGCACTCGCCCTGGCCGAAACCTTGTACGGCGGCGAACAAAACCTGATCACCATCAACATGAGCGAGTACCAGGAAGCGCACACCGTCTCCTCGCTCAAGGGCGCACCGCCGGGCTATGTGGGCTACGGCGAAGGCGGCGTGCTCACCGAAGCGGTGCGACGCAAGCCGTACTCGGTCGTGTTGCTGGACGAAGTGGAAAAAGCCCACCCGGACGTGCACGAACTGTTCTTCCAGGTCTTCGACAAGGGCTGGATGGAAGACGGCGAAGGCCGCCGCATCGACTTCCGCAATACCTTGATCATCCTCACCAGCAACGCGGGCACCGACCTGATCGCCAGCCTGTGCAAGGACCCGGAGCTGATACCCGACCCGGAAGCCATGGCCAAGGCCATCCGCGAGCCGTTGTTGAAGGTGTTTCCGCCGGCATTGCTCGGGCGGCTGGTGGCGATTCCGTATTACCCGCTGAGCAACGACATGCTCGGGCAGATCGTGCGACTGCAGTTGAACCGCATCAAGAAGCGCATCGAGGAGCGCTACAGGATTCCGTTCGAGTACGACGATGCGGTGGTGGAGCTAGTGGTATCGCGGTGCACCGAAAGCGAATCGGGTGGGCGGATGATCGATGCGATTTTGACGAATTCGATGTTGCCGGCGATGTCGAGGGAATTCCTGGGGCGGCTTGCACACCAGGCATCCATCGGAGGCGTAGGAATGAGCACGAATCCAGACGGCTTCTCGTACCTGTTCCACTGACAGGCGCAGGCGCGCACGGACAGAATCCAAAGAGAGGACTTCGATGAAGATCAGTGATGCATCGGAATTGGAAATGGTGTTGTTCCTGGATGAGAATTTCCAGGTTGTCGATGGTGTCCAGATCGAAGCGACGCAGCGGATGAGGGACATGCTCGTCTTCGCGCGCATGGCCAGTTTCCTTTCCGACAACGAAGCGCTTGCGTCGGCGGTCAAGGACCTGTCCTTTGAGCTGGGCACGGAATACGCAAAGTTCCGTGAGGTACAGCGCGATGGCGTCAATTATCGCCGTCTCGGCGCCTTCTCCTGTGCGCTTGGAAAATATGCATCCTATTACGGGTTCAGTAGGAAAGTGGTCATTCTCAATGGCCAGATTAGCCCTGCTGATTTCAACGATGTAGTGGGGGCGAAGATCATGTTTCGCGATCTTTTCACCCGCGCCCATGGCGAGTTCACGCACGCGATACAGTGGCTTCTGCTGGTCCAGCGATTCGGCGAGGTGGCGGCCGTTTACTACGCCAAGTCAGTCCAGTACCGTTCCACCCGCGACGTCCCCCCGCCCTGAGTAGCGGTCGGGTTTAGAGTCCGGGGTTGATGATATCGGTGTTTGCCAGATGTTGGGCATAAGCGGACGGCGTCATGCCGCCAATTGCTTTCTTCGGTCGGTCCTCGTTGTATTCGCGTCGCCAGCGTTCGATCTCGGTGCGCGCGTGCAGCAACGTCGGGAACCAGTGCTCGTTGAGGCATTCGTCGCGTAGTCGGCCGTTGAACGATTCAACATAGGCGTTTTGATTTGGCTTGCCGGGTTGGATTAGCCGTAGTTGCACACCACGGGCATGTGCCCAGACGACCATCGCTTTGCCGCAAAACTCCTTGCCGTTGTCGGTGCGGATCACCTTCGGTAAACCGCGACTGTGTGCCAACCGATCCAGCACGCGCGCAACGCCGTGCCCGGAGATCGCGCGTTCCACCTCGATGGCGACCGCTTCGTGCGTTGCGTCGTCCACGATCACCAGACACTTGATCACTCGGCCGTCGGCGGAGCGGTCGAACACGAAGTCCATCGACCACACCTGGTTGGCCTGCGCTGGCCGCAGCAGCGGCTGACGCTCGCCAACCGGCACCTTCTTGCGCTTGCGGCGCCGCACTTGTAGCTGCTGCTCGCGATACAACCGCTCCACGCGCTTGTAGTTCACCAGGCGTTCTTCCTGTCGCAGCTTGAGATAGATCATCCCCACGCCGTAGCGGCGATGGCGATGCGCCAACGCAAGAATGCGCTCGCGCAGTTCGCCATTGCGGTCTTGGCGTGGGCAATAGCGCAGCGCGCTGGCGCTCATGCCGATCGCCGCCAAGGCGCGACGCTCGCTGGCACCACGCCCGATCCACTCGCGCACCAGCGCACGACGCGCCGGTGCGCTCACCACTTTTTTCGCAACGCATCCTTGATCAGGTCGTTCTCGAACAACTGCTCGGCCAGCAACTTCTTTAGCCGCGCGTTCTCGGCCTCAAGATCCTTGAGCCGCTTGGCGTCGGGCACGCTCATTCCGCCGAACTTGCTGCGCCACAGGTAATACGAGGCCTCGCTGAAGCCATGCCGCCGGCACAGATCCTTGATCGCCACACCGGCATCAGCTTCGCGCAGGAAGCCGATGATCTGTTCTTCAGAAAAACGCTTCTTCACGTCCAATCTCCTTGGGGTAGGGAATTGGACTCCAAACTGAGGTGCTACTCAAAATTGGGGGGACGTCGCCCGGACGTTTCTCGCACAAGGCGGGCCACAGCGAGCCTATATGTGGAATTTCCTGGTGGACTGCTTCGACGGTGCGGAGGACTATCGACAGAACATCTACGCTAAGACATTCAGGTGCCCGCAGATCGCTACCGAACGCCTGCGGACGCTGCTCCCGACTCAATCGTGGTTGGGGGAATTCCTCTACGCTCGCCGGCACAAGGGCTTGAAAAATGGGGAGGAACCCTACGTAGACGCACACTACACGAATGGGCGGACCATCAACATGAAGCCACCCCACATCAACAGGACGGTCTGGACAAACGACGGGGAAGAAATTCGGGCCTATACCCAGCTGCGCGAAAACATCTATTACAAGTCTGTCATTGAGGCGAGGAAGAACTGAACTTTTGGAATTGTCGGGTGCGCGGCCAAGATTTCCGTAATGCCCGATAAGAACTAAAAGGAGCGCAGAGCATATGAATTCCGAGCTAGACCGGTGCAGGCAAAAACGAAGAACTGCAGAACTGCGAAGCTGCATTCTTCATCGCCGCCACTTCCTCGACGATCCAAGCCATCGGCAACAAGCGCGAGCGTGCTCGGGAACAGCGTTAGGAACAATTTAATAAAAAATCGGATCAGGTTCGGTTTAGAAGTGAATCTGACCCCGTCTCCCGGTCCAGGAGCGTTACAGGATTATTTTCAAGCATGACGATGCGCTGATGGAACTAGTGATGATTCGGTTTGCCGCGGTAGTGAAACGGAACGAATGATCGATGCGATTTTGTCGAATTCTTTGTTTCCCCAGATTTTCGGGATTTGGTGACGCCTAATCGGATTGGAGAACTGTGATGATTGACACCAGTGGCAGAAGGCGGTGGCTTTGCTATCAGTCGAATTTTTTAAAGACAGGGTGCCTGCAATGAGGATCCTATTCTGGAATGTCCAGCGGCTTGGTACTGGAACGCCAGGCAGCAAGCAAAAAATAATGGAGCAAGTTGTCGCTGAGGCTTTCCATCTGCACAACGCAGAATTTGCTGTCCTATGTGAAGTTACAAGCGACCTTGAGCTTGGAGGTGTGGCCATCAACAAGCAAGTAGTCACTGCTAAGCGGACCGCAAAGGGGACCAAGGCTCAGCTTGGCTATGCAGCTATCGATGATGACCTCGATGAAAGTGTATTGATGCGCTTTAATCCTCCAAGCTTCAGGGACGTTTTCGGGACTTCGCCTTGGAAAAAAGGCGGAGGTGAATTCACGAAGCAAAGCAAGCGTCATGTTGCGTGTCTGGGGGCTTTGAACGGGATAAGTTTGTATGTTTACCATGCCAATGCTAGCGGGAAGGCGGCCTTTTTAGTTGGGTGGGTAGCCGAGGCACTGCATCAGCTGCACAACGGCTCGTTTGTGTTAATGGGAGATCTGAATTGTGAGCCCGCAGGTCTCATCCTCGCCATGCAAGAGAGTGGTTCCGATCTTAATTATTTCAATGTTGCTTTTAATGGAGACACGCATAACGCTAAGATTGGAGTTTCCAAGACGTACGATTATGCAATCTCCGGAAGCAATGTTGCGACCAATGTTGAAGTGCTTAATATTGCTCCCGCAGTGGCCAACTTTTCTAAAAGCATCAACCCGCTCGACGACATATCAGATCACTGTCCAATCATTGTGACGTTCTGAAAACCATTTGTCAGCAATGTGCCGGAACGAACGAAAGTGCAAAATAGGTAACTGGTATCACAAAGCCGGGGTAACCGGGCCAGGCTAACCTATCGGTCGACAACAGCGACTTGAGATGCCGACGAGCCGCTGAATGCCCGCAAAAAGATGCGTCTATGGCCGCTGTGCTTGCGCGTCGGCGGAAACTGCAGTTCTTTGCACTTCCATCGCCGGCCAGAGTTGTGTCCGGCGCAAAAAAAAAGGGCTGCATGCGACATCGGTCAGCGAGCACTGTGCGTCTGCTTGGCGCTGTCATCGGCAATGTGCCGGGTTCATGGCGGTCCAAGCCGGTCCAAGCCGGTCTCTAACAAGCCGCCAGGCGCGCTTTATCCATCTTCGTCACTGAAGAAGAGAACGCGTGCTCCAAGAGACAACCTTCGTTCTCCGCTATCGGTAAGCTATGCCGTTTGGGGGGCGTAAATGAAAATAAGTCTTGCGGTGGTGATGTGCGTGTTGTCGTTACCGGCAGCGGCGCAGTCGGCCTACAAGTGCAGCGATGCAAAGCTGGGGACCGTTTACCAGTCCACGCCGTGCGCCGACGGCGCCGAGCAGAAGCGTTGGAACAAGCAAGCCGGGCCGGCTCCGACCGCAACGGTTGCGGCGACGCAGGCTGGCCCGAACACGGTGTCTGCCACGGGCCAGGAGTCAAACCTGGGCTTACGCCTGATCAGCTACGAGCGCCAGCCGAGCCCGGAGGCGTGTATGCGCGCCACCCATGTGCGCGACAGCGCCCGCGCCGATACTACGATGCGTGGCGATCCGGATTTCATGCATGCTCTTGAGCGAGCGGTCGTGCAGGCCTGTCGCTAGCAAGGGTGTTCAAGTCGCGCATCTGCAATCAAGGCACGACAAGGAAGATCGATGCAAGGACGTGAAGGGGCTTTTTCCAAATGGTGCGAGTTGCTGATCGTGGTAACGATCGCCTTCGGTCTGCTGATCTGGTCCAGCCTTTCGGCGGTGGCGCGCGATGCCATAGAGCCGGTCTTCTCCGACGCTAGCCTGTGGGGCATGGTGGTCTACGAACTGCTCGTTCTGGCGATCTTGCTGCCAGTGCTGTGGTTCCGCGGATGGAGGCCGCAGTCGGTCGGGCTGCAGTGGCAACTACGCGACTTGGCGGCGGGACTCGGCTTGCTGGCGGTGTGTCTGTTGCTCACCTATCCACTGACGCTGTTGAACTGGAGCTCGGGGAGCAACACGAATCCATTCGATGCGATGGTCGCCGGGCGGCTATCGATCGCGGCTGTGCTGGCGATCTCGCTGATCAATCCGATCTTCGAGGAAGTATTGGTGTGCGGTTACGTGATCCGCGCGCTGGAGCCGCGCTATGGCCCTGCAGTTGCGGTGAATGTCAGCGTGGCGGTCCGCGCCTCGTATCACCTGTATCAGGGTCCGATTGGCGCCATCAATATCTTGATGTTCGGGCTGATCCTGGGCTGGTGGGTGGCCCGACGCGGGCGGCTGTGGCCGGCGATCCTGGCGCATGGCGCGCTGGATTTGCTGGGCTTGATGGCCTACACCTGAGTGGCCTGGCGTAGCCGCGATGCCGCACACTTGCCGCTTAACCGAACACAGGACGAAGCAATGGCACGGCGATATGGATGGAGCGGGATGCTGGTGTGGCTGGCGGCGTTCGGCGCGATGGCGGCCGGCCCGACGCCCGGCGAATACGGCACCAAGCAAGGTTGGGGCAGCCTGCAGGTCAGCGACAAGGGTGGGGCGCGCCACTTCGAGATTCTCGCCGTGGGCGCCAACGGCCACACCTGTTCGCTGGAGGGCACGCTGCAAGGCGACAAGGCGGAAGTGCGCGATGCCAGCGACACGCCTTGCAAGCTCGCGTTCAAGCCGGTGGCCGGTGGCTTCAGCATCGCCGCACTGACGCAAGACAGCTGCCGCGACTACTGCGGCATGCGCGCCAGCTTCGAAGGCGACTATCTGAAGTTGCCTGCCGGCTGCACCTCCGCGGCCAGCAGCCGACGACGTGAGGCGTACCTGCGCGACTATCGCGGCAAGCGCTATGCCGAAGCACTCGCCGGCATGCAGGCGTTCGCGGGCGAGTGCGGCGAGTTTTTCAACTGGCTCGATCGCGACCGCTTCGCCAACGACCGCGCGCTCACCCTGCTGCGCCTGAACCGTCCGCAAGAGTGCCTGGCGGCACTGGACCAGACCATGGCCGGTCGCAGCCGCGACGAGGCCTCGTTCCAGGCGGAGATGGACAAGGACAGCACGATGCTACCGCCAAGCGACTGGGATGCGTACCTGCCCATTGCCAGGTCCACCTGGTTCAATCGCAAGCTCTGCGAGGCGGCAAAGCGTTGAGCGCGATGGCCTGCCTTGCTGCGCGCAGGGAAGCCCTTGCGCGCGGCGTCGCACGGAGCGTCGCTCGTGGTTGATCAAAGTGATGCGCAAGAAAGTTGGCGCTTGCAGCCGCGCGCGCTGGTACTCACAACAGTATCGCCAACTCAGCCCGCGAAGGATGGACAATCGAGTTCATCGTTGGATTCTTGCCAATACGCAGTCATGCCGTTCCCGATCGTCCATCGCCGCAACGCTGCGGCTGATCGCACTAGAGCGTCTTGCCTAGCGAGATGACCTGGAGCCCGCTGCAGACAGAACCACCATTCTCGATCTTCGCAACCGGCTGAAACCCGTTACCTTGCCGCGCAACTACTGCCGAGCGTCAGCGCGGATCTGTCCCGAAAGCGCCGGCATCTGCGGTGCTGTTTGATCTTGGAAGTGGCGCCGGAACTGCACGAAGTTGAAAGCCCGTGCACGCATGGAGTACGGGATTTTAGGCGGTACGCAATTGCGGAGCGTTGCAGAAGTACGCCATCGCGCGCTGCGAGGATGCCGGCCGAAGCCTCGTCGTGATTGCCGCAGACAAGAAAAGCGGCGCCAGACCGACGCCGCTCCGTTGCAGCAGTACGCCCGTTCGCTCAATTCTTCCGGTAAATCACCCCAAGCTTGTCGATGGCATCGCCGGCGCGGCCGGTGAAGCCGGCGATATGCCAGCCGGTGGGAGCAGTGAGGGTGTAGCGCTCGCTGGTCGGGGTGCCGGCGGCGATGCTGCGGCCCTGGTTGGTGGTCAGGCTGAGCGAGAACAGCCGGGTGCGGCCGTTGTACTGACCGAGCGTGACGGTGGCCGCGGTCAGCGTTTCGCCGCTGCGCAGGGCCAGGGTGGTGGCGGTGCCGCCGCTGCCGCCGTGAGCGAGCGTGGCGCCGTTGTCCAGGCTGGCGGCCACTGCATCCAGGCGTTCGGCACCGCGCAGGGTGACACTGCGCAGCTGGCGCTGGTGCGCGCCGCCGGCCACGTCGTTGAACGGTACGCCATGCGGTCCGCCGAAGCTGTCGCTGGTGCGCACGTCGGTGCCCACCGCCCAGCCGAACTGCGTGTACAGCGGATAGTGATCCGACAGCGGCTTGCCGGCGCTGTCGTAGAAGTTGCCTGGGTCGAGCTGGTAGCGATTGGCGGCCAGGGTCAGCTGCGGCGCGGCGCGGTACAGGATCTTGTCCACCACCTCGCAGGTGTTGGTCGGCGGCGTGCCGCACAGCAGCGGCGCGGCGCCGGCGGCCGGGGCGGTGCCCTTGATCAGTTCCACCCACGGATCGATCAGGTTGTTGCTGGCGATCAGCTCGCGGATGTTGTCTTCGCTGCGGGTGTAGCGGGTGTTGGAGTCCATCATCACCAACGCCGCGTTGCCGGCCGACCAGGTGCCGATGAATTGCGACAACTGGCTGATGTTGGCGCGGCGGGCGGCCAGGTCGGCAGTTTCGGTACCGGCATTTGGATGGGCGTTGTAAACGTCCAGCAGCACGCCGTTGTCCAGCCGCAGCTGCATGTAGCTGAAGCCCTTCGGCGTGAGGCAGTCGGTGCCGTTGCACTTGTCCCATGTGACCCGGGTGAAGTCGTTGAAGGGATAGTTGCTCAGCGTGTTGAGGCCATCGCCGATGGCGGCGCCGCCACTGGTGGGCGTGCGGTAGGGATGGTTGTCGCCGGCGTAGAGCGCCGCGTGGTAGTTGAAGTCTTCCTGCACGTGAACCAGCGCATACGGCGCCAGTTTCGGTGCCAGCAGCGGCGTATTGGTGGCGGGGTTGCTGCTGGAGATGCCCTCCGGCAGGCCAGCGACGTTGTAGGTGAGCACGTCGAGGACGCCGACGCTGGATTGGGCGTGGGCGACACCGGCGCAGGCCAGGGTCACACCGATTCCGACGCTGAGCAGAGAACGCAGATGCTGAAGCATGATGACCTCGTGCGGTTGGGTAACAGCGGATGGACGCGACGCGTTGGGCCCAGCGCGCCGCGTGGAGGGGATCAGTGGTCCATGGCGAGCGGGTCGAGTGCGGCCTGGACGATGCGGGCGAACTGCGGCAATGGGCAGTCGTACGCCGGCGTAGCAGTGCTGCAGCCGGGAATGAAGATGGCCGCGCTCGGCGGCGGTGCCTGCAGCGTCAATGGCACGCGTTCGCGCAGCTGCGTCAGGCTCTGCGCGGTGTAGCGCAGGCGGATGACGCGCTCACCGTCGGCACGCCGCCAGCGCTCGAACACCAGCGCGCCACCGGGCACGGTCTGGTCCGGTTGGTAACCGGGCAACTGCCAATGCAGATCGAACATGCCGGCCAGCAGGGTCAGGGTGCCGTCGTGGCCGGACACCACCACCAGACGCGCATCGCCGCCGATGGCGTCGGCCGCGGCGTGTGCATCGCTACCTTGCTGCAGGGTTGCCAGCAGGCGTGCGGCTAGTGGCGTGCTGGCCAGGCGGGCGACGGTGGGCGTGCGCAGACGCAGGGCGAATTCGGCCTGGTGCGGGGCGAACACGCGCAACAGCGTGGTTTCGTCCAGGCCTTGCCAGCCCAGCGCAGCGAAGTCCTGTCCATCGGCCCAGCCCATCAGCAGGCTTTCGGTGATGCCTGAAGCGGCGGTAG
Source organism: Xanthomonas sp. NCPPB 1754 (assembly GCF_041475725.2). NCBI lineage: Bacteria > Pseudomonadati > Pseudomonadota > Gammaproteobacteria > Lysobacterales > Lysobacteraceae > Xanthomonas > Xanthomonas sp. NCPPB 1754. The sequence continues at coordinate 4,735,739 of NZ_CM192982.1, read as the reverse complement.
CCGGGCCATCGATACCGGGAATCGACGGGCCGGCATCATCCAGCCCGGCCGGCACCGTGGTCAGCCGCAGCTTGCCGGGCGCAGCCTGCGGCGGGCAGGGACGTTGCGCGCATTGCAGCAGCAGAAGTTCGAGCGTGTCGATCGCATCGGCCTGTGCGGCGTTCCAGGCGTGGGCGTCGCCGCCGATGCGGCCGGCGATGGCGGCCTGCATGCGCGCACGCGCTTCGGGCTGACGCAGCGCAGCGGTGCCATCGAACAGCACATCGGAAGTGCCGGTCGGCACGTGATGGACGGGGTTGGCGCAGCCGGGCGTCAACGTGCTGGCCAGCGCTTGCGCCGAGGCAATGGTGCGTTGGGTGCGGTTTGCCCAGTAATAAGCCTGGCTGCAGCCGTCGCCGATCAACAGACCAAGCGCGGTGTAGCGGGCGTGGTAGTAGTCGCCGAACAGGCGCTCCAGATGCGCACCGTTGGCGGTGAGGTGACCGGCCGGCACGGCAAAATGCGGCCATGGATGCAGCGAATAGCGGCCCAGCTGTTCGGGGCTGGACATCGCCGCACGCACGCCATGGCGTTTGAGGATCACCACCTTTTCCAGCGTGTCGGGCGCCGCATCGGTGGCGTGTGCAGGGCAGAGCGGTACGAGCGCGAGTCCGAGCAGGGCGGTGGCGCGGCGGCAAAAACGCAGAAGCATCGGCAAATCCAGTGCGAATGAAACGGTGGGGCGAAAAGAACGGCGCAGCACAGTGACGGCCGCGCGCGAGGGCGACGACCGTCAGCCGCGCATGCAGGCGCGCTTAGAACCGCGCGCGCAGACCCAGCGACCAGGTCCGGCCGTAGTCGGTGTAGCCGCCGAACAGGTGATCGCCGACGTATTGCCGCTGCACCTGACCGGTGAGATTGATGGCGTTGACGAACACCGACAGGGTGTCGTTGACCTTCCAGGCCACGTTCGCGTCCAGGCTGCCGAAGGCATCGCTGTTGAGCGTGGCGACATTGGCCGTGCCCACCGCGTTGACGATGTTGTCGCTCCAGCTGTAGCTGGCGCGCGCCATCAGCGGGCCCTTCTCGTAGAACAGCACGGCGTTGTAGGTGTTCCTGGCCACGCCTTCCAGGCTGTCGGTGAAGCGGCGCGTGCCGTCGCGGTAGGTCGCCTGGCTGTCGGTGAAGGTGTAGTTGAGCTGCATGCCCAGGCCGTCCAGCGGCGCCGGCAGGCCGGTGAACACCTGCTGGTAGGCCAGCTCCACGCCCTTGACGCTGGCCTGGCTGCCGTTGGTCTTGGACGAGAGCAGATAGGTCTGGCCCTGGTAGTCCAGGTAGGACAGCTGGGTCTGGATGAAGCTGGAGATGTCCTTGTAGAACACACCGCCAGTCAGCGCCGAGGTGCCGTCGATGTACCACTCGAAGGTCAGGTCGTACTGCCAGGCCTCGAACGGCCGTAGCGCCGGGTTGCCGCCGCTGGCGGTCAGCACTTCGCCACTGGAGTTGAAGGTCAGCTTGGACGAGAGGTCGGTGAGATCCGGGCGAGTGATCACCTTGGCCGCGGAGGTCCGCAGCACCATGTCCTCGCGCACGTCCCAGGCGGCGTTGAACGAGGGCAACGCGTTGGTATAGCTGCGCTCGAAATGCACCGGCTGGGCGGCACCGTCGAGATCGGCATGGCCATCGGTGGTCTGCTCGGTGCGCACCAGGCGCACGCCGAGATTGCCGCGCAGATCGCGCCCGGCCAGCGCGCCGCCGAAGTCGGTCATCGCATATGCCGAGCCGATCTTCTCGCGCACCTCGTAGGAATTCTGCAGGTCGGCACTATTGGGCGTGCCGCTGAGGTCGGTGGCGGTGGGCCAGTCGCCCCAGAACGGCGCCTCGATCGGCGCCAGCCACTGCCGCGGCAGTGTGCCCTTGCCGTCGACCAGCATGTCGCTCACCGGCAGCGCGGTGAAATAGCTGCCCGGAAAACGTACGCCGGCGATGCGGTTGAGCAGCAGGTCGGCACGGTCGTAGGTGCGCGAGCGCTCGCGGTACTTGGCGCCGAACTTGATGTCGCGCAGCCAGCCATCGCCGAGCGTGCGCTTGGCGTCCAGCTGCAGTGCGTCTTCCTTGTCGCGCGCATCGATCTCGCGCCATTCCAGCCGTCGTCCGCTGACGCTGGCCGGATTGGTCGGATCGAAGCCATTGGTGAAGCTCCAGTTGGGCACGTTGTCGTCGTCGGCCTGCGGCATCTCCACCCGCATCGACAGGTTGGTCCCGCTGCGCAGGCGCGTGCGGCGAATCGGGTCGGAGTCGTAGCTGTGTGCCTGCGAATGGAAGGCCACCGCACCGAGTGTCCACAGATCGCCATTCCAGGTGCTGGACAGGCGCGCGCTGCGGTTGTCGTCGGTGATGCCGGAGGTTTCGCGCGACACCTGCACCTGGCCATTGCGATAGTCGAAGCCGGTCACGCCGCCGTGGTCCACTTGCAGGTTGCTCATCTTGGCAACGCCGTCGAAGCCCACGCCCAGGCTGTATTCGTCGTAGTGCACCGTCTGCTTGGCATACAGCAGGTCCAGATTGGTTTCCCAGGCGGCGCTGGGGCGCCATTGCAGCGAGGCGGCCACGCCGGTGCGCTCGCGCTGTTCCAGTTCCAGCGTCGGGCGCAGGCCGGTGGGCAGGTAGGACGCACCCGGCGCACCCGGCACGCCGTTGGGGTAGTAATCCCAGCTCACTTCGTTGACGCGGTCCTGGCGCAGGCTGCGCTGGGCATACGCACCGGACACCAGCATGCCGAAGGTGCCCTCGGTATTGACCCAGTTGAACAGGCCGGACACGCGCGGGTCGTTGGCATGCGTGCGTTGCGCCTGGCTGGATTCCAGCGAGGTGTTGAGCAAGGTCTTGCCCAATTCCAGCGGGCGGAAGGTGCGCACATTGACGATGCCGCCGATGGCGCCTTCATCCAGATCGGCGGTGGGGCTCTTGATCACGTCCAGGCCGGAGACCAGTTCCGCCGGCAAGGTGTCGTAGCGAAACTGGCGGCCGGTCTGGCCGGAAGTGCGCACGTTCTCGTTGACCGCCATGGTCTGGCCGTTGAGCGTGGTCACCTGGAAGTTGGGGCCCAGGCCGCGCACGCGCACGTACACGCCTTCGCCGCGGTCGCGCACGATCGACACGCCTGGCACGCGCTGCAGGGCTTCGGCCACGTTCTGCGCCGGCAGCTTGCCGATGTCTTCGGCGGCGATCACGTCCACCACGCTGTCGGCATAGCGCTTCTCGCGCAGCGCGGCACTGAGACTGCCGGCATAGCTGCCCAGCACCTGGATGCTGTCCAGTTCGCGCACCGGTGCGCCGGCGGCGGCCGGGGTGGCGGTGGTGGCTGCGGCAGGCGGCGTTGCCGCGGGCGCATCGCTCACCGTCTCGGCCGGCTCGATGGTCACCGTGGTCGGCGTCAGGTAGCGATAGCGCAATCCGGTGCCTTGCAGCAGTTGCTGCAAGGCCTGCTCTGGCGCGGCGCCGGCGCTGGTGCCGCGACTCTGTTGCTCGGCGCCAACGCTGGCCGCATAGACGAACTGCAGGCCGGTCTGGCGCGACAGCGTATTGAGCGCGCGCGCCAGCGGTTGTGCGGGAATGGCGTCGACTGCGACGGGTGGCGTCTGGGCGCCGGCAGCGCCGGCATGCAGGGCGAGGGCAACGGACAGGAACAGGCAGCAGCGCATCATTACTTCCAGGCAGAGGGAGAGGGGCGTCGCACCGATCCACGCGGATCGCTGCGGCGACTACCCCCTCTACGAGGTGCGACGAGCCGAGTCGGGCACCGTTTTTCGATGAATTTTCTGTGACACGTGCAAGGGCGATGGCGTGCGCGTGCCGTGGCTACGCGCAGAGCGGTGGTGCGCGGGAAAAAGCACGTTGCCCCTCCGATCGCCGATCGCGTCGATCGTTGCGTTACGCGGCACCATGCAGCGCAACGCGTGCGCCTAGATCGAATGCGCCGATCCGGATGCCAGCCATTCGCTGCGCAGATGCGTTGGCGCAAACACCCGATGCAAACAGGCATGGCCGTGCGACACCGCGGCGTGCCGGCCAATGGCAAGCACACGTCGGGCAATGCCGTGGTGCCTGCCGTGCGATTTCTGCGCGCACGTCAGCGCCAGCGGGTCGGTCGCGTCGGCCGCGTGCGCTACCGGTCGGTGGTCGCCGGTGGTGCACCGCCGACGATGTGCAGCGCATCGGCGTGTTGTTCGAGCCGCAGACCGGGCTGCCGTGCGAGAAACGCGCGCAGGCCGGCGAGGTCGTCGCTACGCAGATTGCCGGTCAGGCGCATTGCGCCGGCGCGCGCATCGTCGATGTGCAGCTGGATGCGATTGAGGCGATTGAAGTCTTCGGCCACGTTGCGCAACGGTTCGTCGCGGAACACGATGCGCTGCTGCTGCCATGCATGCATGGTGGCGACATCTTCATTGCTCAATGCGACCTGGCCGGCCTCGTCGATGCGCGCGCTTTGTCCTGCGCCAAGATTGGCCAGCATCGGCTGCGCCGGGCGGTCGGCGCGCCAGACATGCACGCGACCGGCAGACACGTCGATGCGTGCCTGCTGCCCATGCAGCGCAATGTCGAACGCGGTGCCGATGTCTTCCACGCGCAGGTCCAGCGCCCGGACCTGCAGCGGGCGCCGGTCCGCTGCGACAGCGAAGCTGGCCTGGCCCTGCAGCAACTGCAGGCGGCGCGACCACGGCGTCATGGTGGCCTGGATGCGCGTGTCCGCATTGAGGAACACCACGCTGCGGTCGGCCAGTTGCACGCGGCGTTGTTCGCCATGCGCCGTCGCATAGGTCGAGGTGCGCGGCCAGGCCCAGCTGCCGAGCACCGTCAGCAGACCGAGCATGGCGGCCAGACCGACATGCCAGTGCGGCCGGCGTGCCGCCGACTGCGGGCGAGCGGTTCCCCTCGCAGCGACGGTGCGCCGTGGCGGCAACGGCAGTGCGATCACGTTGCGCGCCGTCCCGGTGTCGTGTTGGCGGTCGGCCTGCAGCAGCGTGTCGACATCCAGCGCCATCGCATCCAACGCCTCACCGAGCGCACCGGCCACCTGCGTCACTGCCAGGTATTCGCGCACATGCGCCGGCGAGGCGGTCAGCCAATCCATGAAGCGCGCCTGCTGGTCTGCATCCAGCGGCTGCATGCGTTGCAGCGCATGCCAGTGCGCCGCTTCCTCGGTCAGGCGGCGCGCCGCCAGCGACGCGACGCTCACCACCATTGCGCTCCCTCGTCGGCCAAGGCCTGTCGACAGGCCGACAGGCCACGCACCACGTATTTCTTGACCATGTGCGAAGACACACCCAGGCGTTCGGCGATCTGCTTGTAGCTCAGGCCATCGCGGTACTGCATCACCAGCACCGCGCGCACGCGTTCGGGCAGTCCCGCCAGCACGGTCTGCAGGCGTTGCTGGCGCTGTTGCCGCTGGGCGCTGTCTTCGACATCGTCACCGGCCACCAGCCGTTGCGCGAACCGTTCCATGTCCTCGATACGCAGCGGCGCCTGCTTGCGCCGCACCGCCTGCTCGCGCGCCAGATTGACCGCCACCGTGTACAGATACGCTTCCGGGTTGGCGATGGCCTGGCCCGGCTGCTGATGCGCACGCAGCAGGCGCAGATAGGTTTCCTGGACCAGGTCTTCGGCGTCCTCGTTCGCCCCGCGGCGCACGAAGAAGCCACGCAGCACCGGGCCATGCTCGGTGAACAGACGTGCCCAGGCGCGCTTTGGATGTGCCGACACCCCGACCTCCGGCCGATTGCAGGGGCGCAGGCTAGCGGCGTCGTATGACGTGGCGGTGACGCGTTGGCTGCCGATGACGTGGCGGCGGGCACGCACGGCCGGCCCCAGGCCCGTGCCTGCCCATGCAGCCGCCGCGACCCGAGACCGCCGCGTCCTGGGGCCGCGCCCTGCCGGCGACAGGCTGGGCGTACCTGAGGCGGACCCGGCTGCCGGCGGCACCTTGCTACCTGCCTGGGCTGCTCCGCGCTGTCGGGGCACGGTGATCGGGGGCCGAATGATTACCGGCGGCGTGTTCCGCGTCGGTGCCAATGCGGGATACTGCGTGTCCACGCAGGCGAGATGGGCTTGGATGTCCGAGCTGCCGATCACCGAGTTGTTGCAGGCCTGGCAGCGCGACGAACCCGGCGCGGGCGACGCCTTGGCGCGTCAGGTCTATGACGTGCTGCGCGCCACCGCCATGCGCGAGCTGCGTCGCGACGGGCGCGCTGGCTTGCAGGCGACCGAGCTGGTGCACGAGGCGTGGATGCGGCTGGAACAGGGCCAGCAGGGTTTTCGTTCGCGGGCGCACTTCTATTCGGTGGCTGCGCTGCAGATGCGCCACCTGTTGGTGGACCTGGCGCGCCAGCAGGCCAGCGCCAAGCGGTTGGGGCAGGCGGTGACGCTGACCCTCAGCCTGTCCGACGGCGCCGCACGGCCGGAGGCATTGACGCTGGTGGCCGATGCCTTCGACAAGCTGGCCCAGGTGGACGAGCGCAAGGCCCGTGCATTCGCATTGACCGAGCTGGTGGGCTTCAGCGTGGCCGAGGCCGCCGAACAGCTGGAGGTGTCGGTGCCGACGCTGGAGCGCGATCTGCGCTTTGCCAGGGTGTGGCTGGCGGCGCAGCTGTGAGCCTGGCCGCCACCGCGTGGCAACGTCTGGAAGCCTTGTTTCATCAGGCCTGCCAGTTGCCTGCCGCCGAGCGCGAGGCATTTGCGCGCGCGCAGGCCGGCGACGACGCCAGCGTGCGCGACCAATTGCTGGCGATGCTGGCAGTGGAATCGCAGGCCACCTTGCGCGTGCGGGCGCCGTTGAAACAGGCCGCCGCCGCATTGCGTGCGCCGTTACCGGAACTGCCGGCCGGCACGCGCTTCGGTGCCTGGGCGATCGATCGCCTGATCGGCGCCGGCGGCATGGGCCAGGTGTATCTGGGCCACCGTGCCGATGGCGCGTACGAGCGCGAGGTGGCGATCAAGCTGGTGGCCGCCGATGCGCTGGATGCGCAGGGCCGTGCACTGTTCGAATTCGAGTGCCGGCTGCTGGCGCAGATGGTGCACCCGGCGATCGCGCAGATCCACGACGTGGGCACCGATGCCCACGGCCAGCCGTACCTGGTGATGGAATACCTGCGCGGCGAGCCGATCACCTGGTGGTGCGACCAACACCGCCTGTCGCTGCATGCGCGCGTGTTGCTGATGCTGCGTGTCAGCGAGGCGGTCCAGCACGCGCATCAGAAGGGCGTGATCCATCGCGACCTCAAACCCAGCAACGTACTGGTCAGCGAGATCGACGGGCGGCCGATGCCAGGGGTGATCGACTTCGGCATCGCCATCGATGCGACCAACCCGGGGATGACCTACGCGCACGATCGCGGCACGCCGGGTTACATGAGCCCGGAGCAGGCACGCGGCGCGCCGGATGTGGATGCACGCAGCGATATCTATGCCTTGGCAGCGATGTTCTACGAATTGAGTTGCGGGCTGGCGCCGGTGGCCGGGCGCGACGGGGTGCCGCAGCCGCCGTCGCAGCGGCTGGCAACAGTGCCGGCCGATGCGCGTGCACGCATCTGCGCGGCGCGCGCGACCACCTACCAGAAACTACACGAGCAGCTGCGCGACGGGCTGGATGCGATCGTATTGCGCGCGCTGGAACCGCAGCCGGGCGCGCGCTACGCATCGGTGTCCGCATTGCTGGACGATCTGCATCGCTGGCTGGACGGCTACCCGCCGCGCGCCCTACAGGCGAGCCGCTGGCTGCGGCTGCGCAAGTTCACCCAGCGTCATCGCAGCGGCGTCGTCGCCGCCGGCCTCGCTGCGATTGCCGTGGTCGCCGGGCTGGGGGCCACGCTGTGGTCGCTGCAGCAGGCCGCGCGCGATGCGCAACGTGCGCAGGTCACCGGCGATTTCATGAGTTCGGTGTTGTCCAGCGTGGACCCTGGCGTGGCGCGCGACCTGGACAAGACCCTGATGCTGCGCGTGCTGCAGCAGGCCTCGCAGCGTGCGGCGCGCGAACTGGCCGACCAGCCCGATGCGCGCACCCAGGTGGAACTGACGCTGGGCCGCACGCTCATTGCGCTGGCCAATTTTGCGCAGGCCGTGGAGCATCTGCGCATCGCACAGACCCTGGCGCAGCAGACTGCCGGTGCGGGCAGCCTGCCGGCCTTGAAGGCCACGTCCATGCTGGGCCAGGCGCTCACTGGCGACGGCAAACCAGGCGACGCCGAGCGCGTCTTGCGCCAGGGCATTGCGCAGGCAGCACGCGGCGATGCGCAACAGCAGGCCATGGGCAACGAGCTGCGTGCCTGGTTGGCGTGGGCCCTGCGCGAACAGGGCCGCATGCGCGATGCGTTGGCAGAGAGCCGGCATGCCTATGTCGCCGCGCTGACCAATGCCTCCAGCAGCGCGGACCAGCGTATCGACGCCGGCAACAGCTACGCCGCCATGCTGGCCGATAACGGCCAGCTGGTACCGGCGATCGCCTTGCAGCGCAGCCTGTTGCGCGAGCGCATGGCCATGCATGGGCCCGAGCATCCATTGGTGGTGTCGATGCGCAACAGCCTGGCAGTGTTCCTGCTGATGCAGCGCGACTTTGCCGGTGCCGAAGCCGAACTCGTCCCGCTGCTGCAGGTCGCACGCGCGTTGTATGGCGAGAGTGCCGCCGACACCTTGATGGTCGAAGGCAACCTGGCCGGCGCGTTGCGCCAGCAGGGCAAGCTGGCCGAAGCCGGGCCGTACTACCGCAGGACGCTGGAGCGCGCACGCGCGGCCTTCGGCAACGATGCACCGGCCACCATCGCCTATCGCAGCAACCATGCGTTCTGGCTGCTGGACGACGGCCAGGTGGAAGCATCGCTGGCCGAACAGCGCGCCGCGCTTGCTGCCTCGGAGCGTGTGCTGGGGCGCGCGCATCCGCAAACGGCCGAGATCCTGCGCGGCATGTCCGAAGCCGAGCGCAGGCTGGGCCAGACCGTGGCGGCGCGCGACCACGCGCAGCAGGCCCTGCAGATTCTTACCGGCATTTTCGGCAATGCAGACCAGCCCCTGCGCGCGGCGCGCCAGACCCTGGCGTTGGCGACGCCGCCGGTGGATACCAGCGAGGCACAGACCACCACCTCGGTGGCGCAGCGCTGAGACGAATTGTCGGGTGACCGCTGCGGCCTGGCGGGATAGTGCCGTGCATGGCCACGACCGAAGCTTGCCGATGCAACCTGCCGCGCGCCTGACCGATTTGCATGTCTGCCCCATGGTGACCGGGGTGGTGCCGCATGTGGGCGGGCCGATCGTCAGCCCCGGCGCGCCAACGGTATTGATCGGCGGCCTGCCGGCGGCGCGGCTGGGCGATATGGCCGTATGCGTCGGCCTGCCGGACAGCATCGTGGCCGGCGCACCGACCGTGTTGATCGCAGGTCAGCCTGCCGCGCGACTGGGCGACAGCACCGCGCATGGCGGGGTGATCACCCTGGGCTGCTTCACCGTGCTGATCGGGTGAGTACTGCGTGGCGGCTGGTGGCCGGTGGCAGGCCGCCGCCAGTTGTCTGCCCGTGGCGCGCATGCGCCGGTACTCAAGCCTGCCGGCGCCCGCGGCGATGCCAGGCGGTGGCCGCCCCGGCGCATCGGCACCACGGTCGTGCTGTTGGCGGCTCGTTGCAGACATGACGCCCTGCCATTCCGCGCTCACATTCGTACCTGCACCACCGGTTGCCGTGTCCTTGGAGAAGCTCATGCAAACTGCGCCCCAGCCACATACCGAGCCACTGCAGCAGGCGATCGCCGCGCACCGCAGTGGCCAACTCGAACATGCCGCGCAGCTGTACACGCAGCTGCTGGACGATCAGCCCGGGCATGCCGACGCGCTGCATTACCAGGGCATCCTGTTGCATCAGCGCGGCAACAGCGCCGCGGCAGTGGCCTCCATCACCCAGGCGTTGACGCTGGCGCCCGCGCAACCGGATGCCTGCAACAACCTGGGCAACGTGCACCGCGAATGCGGCCGCCTGCGCGATGCCGAACACTGCTATCGCCGCGCACTGGCGCTGGCGCCTGCACATGCCGATGCACTGGCGAATCTGGCAGCGGTGCTGGAAGCGCAGCGGCGCAGCGAAGAAGCCTTCGTCACCTACGCGGCGCTGTTGCACACCTATCCGCAGTCCGCGCATGCGCATTACCTGCTCGGCCTGTTCCTGCGCAACAACGCGCAGGCCGCCGAGCATCTGCAGCAATCGGTGCAGTGCCTGCAGCAGGCCTGCACGCTGGCACCGGACCACCTGCACGCCCGCGAGGCGCTGGGCACCGGGCTCTACCTGTTGGGCGAGCATGCGCAGGCGCAAACGGTGTATCGCGACTGGCTCACGCTTGAGCCGGGCAACCCGGTGGCAACGCATATGCTGGCGGCCTGTGGCGGCGCCGAGCCGCCGCCGCGTGCCGGCGATACCTATGTGCGTGAACTGTTCGATGGCTTTGCCGACAGTTTCGACAAACAGTTGCTGCATCACCTGGAGTACCGCGCGCCGCAACGGCTGACCGAGGCACTGGCGGCCTGCCTTGCGCCACCGCATGCGGGCCTGCGCATGCTCGATGCCGGCTGCGGGACCGGGCTGTGTGCGCCGCTGTGGCGCCCGTATGCATGTCAACTGGTGGGCGTGGACCTGTCGCCTGGCATGGTCGCCAAGGCACGCCAACGCGGTGGCTACGATCGGCTCGACGTGGCCGAACTCACCGCATACCTGCACGCGCAGCACGCGCAGTGGGATGTGATCGGCTCGGCCGACACCTTGGTGTACTTCGGCGCGCTGCAGCCAGTGCTCGCTGCCGCTGCCGGCGCGCTCACGCCAGGGGGCGTGCTGGGGTTCACGGTCGAAGCGCTGGACGAGCCGGACGACCGGGTCGAACTCGATGCCAGCGGGCGCTATCGGCACAGCCATGCGCACGTGCGCGCCGCATTGCAAGGCGCCGGTTTGCAGCCGATCGCGTTGGAACTGGACGTGCTGCGCAGCGAACGTGGCCAGCCGGTGCACGGCTGGGTCGTGACCGCGCGCACGCCTGGGCCGGCCTGAGACGAAATGTCGGCTTTGCTGCACGCACGCATGTGAGCATGCGCGTGACAGTTGCCGTGCCTTTAGCCGTCTGCCGTTGCACGCGCGGGCGCAACGCGGCGCCGCCGGTCAGCGCAACGTGCGTTGCCCCATCACCTGTGGATGCTTCGATGCCGCGCACCATCACGCTGCACTCCGACCTTGGCGAGCGCCTGCTGCTGCATCGCATGCAGGCCAGCGAAGCGTTGGGGCAGCTGTTCGACTACCGCATCGATGCGTTGTGCACCGAACTGCAGCCCAACCTGCGTGATCTGCTTGGCACGCCAGTGGCGGTGCAACTGGCCGATGGCGAGGGCGAACAGCGCTGGTATCACGGCATGGTGGCCAGTTGCGCGCACAACGGCTACGCCGTGGTCGATACGCTCGATTACGCGGTGCTTGAACTGCAGGTGGTGCCCAAACCCTGGCTGCTGACCCAGCGCCGCGATTGCCGCATCTATCAGGACATGAGCGTGCCGGAGATCGTCACCAGCGTGCTGGGCGAGATCGGCTACGGCGATGTGCAGCAGCAGTTGAGCGCGCAGTACGCCAAGCGCACCTACTGCGTGCAATACCGCGAGGACGATTTCAGCTTCATCAGCCGGCTGCTGGAACGCGAAGGCATCTACTACTACTTCACCCATACCCGCAGTGCGCATACGTTGGTGCTGGCCGATGCACTGGGTGCGCATGCAACGAAAAACGGCGTGGACAGCCTGCCCTATGTGCCGCCGGGAACCGATGACCGGCGCCTGATGCGCTCGGTGGTGAGCCATTGGCGCAGTGCGCGCGGCGTACATTCCAGCCAGCATGGCAGCACCGACTACGACCCGCTGCAGCCGCGTGCATCGCTGGCCGCCGATGCCGATGCCGGCGGCGAACAGTTGCACACCGTCGATGGTCTGATCGCCTTCGACTACCCCGGCGCGCATACCGTTCAGGCCGACGGTCGTCGCTACATGCAGGTGCGCACCGAGGCGCACAACGTGCAGCGCGCCAGCCATGCAGCCACCACCAATGCCTGCGGCCTGATGGTCGGTGCCTTGTTTCGCTTGCGCGGGTTTCCGCGCGCCGAACTCAATCAGGAATATCTGGTGCTGTCGGCGCACACCACGCTGGCCGCGCCCGAACACAGCAGCGGCGAGCCGCCGTTTTCCAGCAGCGTGCAGGTGATGGAAAGCCGGCTGCCGTTCCGTAGCCTGCAACGCACCGCAACGCCGACCATTGCCGGCCTGCAGACGGCGGTGGTGACCGGCGACACCGACGAGGACATTGCGGTGGATGCGCATGGCCGCGTGCAGGTGACCTTTCACTGGGCCACTGCGGCACGCCCGCATGCCGCGCCGTCGTGCTGGGTGCGTGTGGCTTCGATGTGGGCGGGTAAGGGCTGGGGCGCAATGAGCCTGCCGCGCGTGGGGCAGGAAGTGGTGGTGAGCTTTCTGGAAGGCGACCCGGACCGCCCGTTGATCGTGGGCAGCGTCTACAACGGCGACCATGCGCCGCCGTTTGCCTTGCCCGATAACAAGACCCAAAGCGGCGTGCGCAGCCGCAGCCTGCTGGGCGGCGCTGCCGATTTCAACGAGTTGCGTTTCGACGACAAGGCCGGCGCGGAAGAACTCTACCTGCGCGCGCAGCGCGATTTGCGCGAAGAGGTGCAGCACGACCACACCAGTACCATCGACAACGATCGGGTACTGGCGGTCAAGCACGACCGTCGTGCGCGGATCGACAACAACGACAGCGTGGAGGTCGGCAAGAAGCTGCTGCTGAAAGCCGGCGAAGAGATCGAGTTGGTGACCGGCAGCGCGCGGCTGGTGATGAAACACAACGGCGAGATCGTGTTGAGCGGCATCAAGATCCTGGTCGATGCCAGCTCGGAAGCCAAGATCACCTCCACGGCCATCAAGCTGTTGGCCAATGCCCAGCTGCAGGCCAAATCGCCGGCCACCGAGGTGGCTGGCGATGCCACGCTCAAACTGACCTCCGGCGGCATGCTTAGCGCCGAAGCCGGTGCCTCGGCCACGCTCAAGGGCCCGTTGGTCAGCATCAAGGCCGACGCCTTGGTGCAGGTCGGCGGCGGCCTGATCATGATCGGATGAGCGCGCCCACGCTCTCGCTGGCGCAGGCCTGTCTGCAGATGCAGCTGTCTGCGCCGGCCTGCGCACAGCTTAGTACGCCGATCACGCCGCAGGCGGCGGTCAGCGCGCTGCTGGCCAGCGGTCATGGCGAAGATGCCATCAAGCTGCTCGCGCGCCTGCTGCCCAAGCGCTACGCGGTGGCTTGGCTGTGCCAATGCATGCGCGGCGAAACCCTGGACGAGGAAGACCGTGCCGGCGCGGCACTGGCCGAGAAGTGGGTGCGCGAGCCCAGCGAGGCGCATCGTCGCGCCGCGCAGGCATTTGCGCATGCCGGCGACTATGTCTCCCTGGGTGCGTGGCTGGCTGCGGCAGTGGCCTGGTCCGGCGGCAGCCTGGCGCCGCCGCAACAGACCACGCCGGTGCCGCCGGCCGACCATCTCACGGCGCGCGCGGTGGCCGCCGCCATCACCCTGCTGGCCGCGCGCGAGCCGGCGCAGCTGGAGGCGCGGCGCAGCGGCTATGCAGCGCATGCCATGGAGTTGCTGACCAGTGTGGGGGCGCCATGAAGTTGACTAATTGTCGAATTGGCGACCCGCGCGCGGTACATCGTGGGCACGGCATCGGCGCCAACTGCGCGAGACGCAGCTGGTGTTCCAAAGCATGGTTGGATGCGGCACACATGCCAAGCTGCAGCACCAGAAGAAGCCTCGGTGCCGAACCGACAGCGCGGGCGCGCACGGCGATCAGCATTTGCGACTGTGCTCCAGCGCAGGCGATATCCGTTTGCCGCATGCCCTCCACCGGCAATGACGCACGCAGCGGTTTCTGCCGACATACACGCATGCCAGTTGCACCTTCCGATCACCGTATGCAGGAGTCCATGGCGTGTCCAGTTCGCAGTTGATCCTCACCGTCAGCGGCGCGCAGGCCGCGCAGTTCGGTGCCAGCGCGCAGAAGCGCTTTGCCGGCACCGGCGGCAGCATCGGCCGCTCCGACGAAAGCGATTGGGTCCTGGCCGCGCCCGGTGTCTCGCGCACGCATGCGGTGGTGCGCTTCCTCAACGGGATGTATTTCATCGAAGACCGCAGCACCAACGGCATGTCGCTCAACGGCACTGCGCTGACGCGTGCGGACCCGTCCGCGCTCAGCGATGGCGACCGCCTGCAGCTGGACAGCTTCGAGATCCAGGTGCAGGTGCAGGCGTTGGCTGCAGCATCGCCGGCAACACCGGTGTTTGACCCGCTGCCAGATGCGATGGACGACCGCACCCAGGTTGCGCCACCGCCGTCGACGTTGCGTGCCCCCTCCGCCACAGCGGGCTTCGATCTGCTGGAGTTCGGCACGCCGCCTGCGGCGCGGCCTGCGGTGGACGCAGTGTTGGACGAATTGCTGCTGAGCGGCGCACCCCGCGAGCTGGATCCGTTGCGCCTGCTCGACCCGTTGCCTGCGCCGGCGCGCGATGCCAGCCCCAGCGCGTGGAATCAGAGCAACGCCCGCCACGACCATTTCCGTCCGCCGGCCAGTCCCGATGCACGTGCCACCTTGCCGGAAAACTGGGACATGACGCTTGGCGATTTTGCGCCACCCGCGCCATTGCCTGCGGTATCGCCCATGGCCGCGCCGGTGGCTTCGCCATTCACGCCGCCGGCGGCGCCGGTTGCAGCCGCAGCATCGGCGGCAACGACGGTGCCGCCGGAGCTGGATCGCATCTTCGCCATCGTGGTCGACGGCGTCATGGACGTGCTGCGTGCACGCGCAGAGATCAAGAACACTTTCCGGCTGCCGGTCACGGTGATCCAGCGCTCGGAGAACAATCCGCTCAAGTTCGCCGCCACCGCCGAAGATGCGCTGCAGAAGTTGCTCGCACCGCCAAGCGCGTCGTTTCTGTCCGGCGTGCCAGCGTTCGAAGATGCCTTCGACGATATCCGCTGCCATCAGATGGCGATGCTGGCCGGCATGCGCGCGGCCTTCGACGCCATGCTGTTCCACTTCAGCCCGGACCGCCTGGAGCAGGAAGCCGACGCCGGCGGCAAGCGCCTGAGTTTCGGTGGCAAGGGGCGTTACTGGGAGCGTTACCGCGACAACTTCGAGCAGCTACGCAGCGACCCGGACGAATGCTTCCGTCGCCTGTTCGGCGATGAGTTCGCGCGTGCCTACGAAGCGCAACTGGCGCGCCTGAAATCGGCACGGCGGCAGCCGGCGGGGCGCGGGACCTAGAACGCTTCATCCAATCGCATCCCGTCTGCACGGGCACACCGGCGGCGTTGCCAGCGCGCTAGTCAGGCAGAGTCTTGACGAACTCGATGAATGCGCGCAGCGCCGGCGGTGTGAGGGTGCGATTGGGGTAGTACAGGTACGGGCCCTGGAATGGCTGCCACCACGGGCGCAGGATGGGTTCAAGCGCACCTGCGTCGAACTGCGGCTGCAGCCATTGTTCGAACAGATGCAGGATGCCGCTTCCGGCGATCGCCGCCTGGATCGCCAGCTCGATCCCGCCGCCGATCTCCACCAGCAATTGCCCCTGTGGAACGATGGTGACCACTTCACCGTCGCGCTCGAACTCCCACTCTGCAATGACGCCGCTTGGGAAGCGCCCGCGGATGCAGTCGTGGGCAACGAGTTCCCGCGGGTGGGTGGGGCGTCCGCGCCGGTCCAGGTAGCCTGGCGCAGCCGCCGTTGCGATGCGTTGCACGCGCGGGCCGATCGGGATGGCCACCATGTCCTGCTGCAGCCGTTCGCCATAGCGGATACCGGCGTCGCAGCGTGCGGCGATCACGTCGACAAAACTTTCTTCGGTCAGGATCTCCAGCGTGATGTCCGGGTACGCCGCCATAAACGCCGGCAGGATCCTCGGCAGCACCAGGCGCGCGGCACTGACCGGCACGTTCAGCCGCAGCGTGCCGGTCGGCGTATCACGAAAGGCGCTGACCACCTCCCTGGCGTTCTCCAGTTCAAGCAAGGCGGGCGCGATGCGTGCCAACAACGCATTGCCTGCATCGGTGAGCACCACGCTGCGTGTGGTGCGGTTGAACAGCCGCACGCCGAGCGATGCCTCCATGCGCTTGATCGCATCGCTATAGGTCGATGCGCTCACACCCGCGCTCTTGGCGGCTTCTCGAAACCCTCCCGCGCGCGCCACGCGCACGAAAGCCTCCATGTCTGCCAGGTGACCGCTCATTGTTCGGCAATCCGTACGGCCCGTCCGCTTTGTACCGGATTGTCGCACAAGGGCGGCCTACGTACAGTTCCCTTGCGCCGCGGCAGCGGCCACGCAGTCGCCGCGGCGCACGTCCGGCGTTGCTTCTTGCTTCTTCAAGCCACGCGAAAGATCCCGTCGCAATCTCGGCGTGTCCCAACACACGCGGCGGTTTGGCACACACACCAAAAGGATTCCCATGAACAACGGCAAGCCCCTTGGCGGCACATTGACCCTGCCCGGCACCACCCTTGCCATCAAGCGGATGGGTTACGGAACCATGCAGTTGCCCGGACCGCATGTCTGGGGACCGCCGCGCGACAAGGCATCGGCCTTGTCGGTGTTGCGCGAAGCAATCGCCCTGGGCGCCAACCACATCGACACCGCGCAGTTCTACGGACCCGATGTGTCCAACGCACTCATCCGCGAAGCACTGCATCCCTATCGCAGCGATCTGGTCATCGTGACCAAGATCGGTTTCAGCCGCGGCCCCGATGCTTCGTGGAATATCGATGTGTCGCCTGCAAGTCTGAGGCGGCAGGTGCATGAAAACCTGCAGAGCCTCGGCCTGGAGACACTGGACGTGGTCAACGTGAGGCTGGGCACGGCAATGGACACCGACGAGCGTTCGATCGCCGAACCGGTCGCGTGCCTGGCCGAGCTGCAACGCGAGGGCCTCGTACGCCACATCGGCTTGAGCAACGTCACTGCGCGACAGTTCGAACAAGCGCAAACACTGGCCAGCATCGTTTGCGTTCAAAACCAGTACAACCTGGTCAAGCGCGACGACGACGCCTTCATCGAGATGCTCGCGCAACAGGGTGTGGCCTATGTTCCGTTCTTTCCGCTCGGCGGCTTTTCGCCCCTGCAGTCGGAGCTGCTGTCGGGCGTTGCCAGGCAGGTAGGCGCGACGCCGAAGCAGGTTGCACTTGCATGGCTGCTGCAGCGCTCGTCCAACATCCTGGTCATCGCGGGAACATCGTCGGTGCCGCACCTGCGCGAGAACTTCGCATCCGCCGAGCTAAGCCTGTCGGCCGAGCAGGTCGCAACGCTCGATGGCATCGCTGCCGAGGCCAGTGGCGCTCAATAGGAAGGTGAGCGGCAACATGCCGATGGTCGGCCAACCCGTCTCCGCGCAATCGCCAGGCCGGTGCCTACGCACCATCCAGGCCGACCAGACGACTCGCGAGGTCTTGTTGGCCGCTCCGCGATGCGCCTGCCGCATCGACACCGCAGGCCTGCTCTCACGGCCAGCGCCCCATAGCCCAACGTCTCGCCCAATGACCGCAACGTGACCGGCTGACGGCATCGGCGCAGGCGTTGGCGCCTGTCCGACAGGGCACGGTGCCTGAGACGTTTTGACGGGTGACCACCTTGGGTGCGCCGCAGAATCGCTCCACCGACACGCATCGGCGGTGCGGCGCTTGCGTCGGCAATGACCGCCGGGCGTGCCGCGTGCAACGCAGCTCAATGCACCCGACAACGCAGCGCGCAGGCGTTCCTGCAGGCATGCCTGGCAGTCGCATGCAACGCGGTGTGGACGCCTGTGCGCTGCATCGGTGGCCGACCTTTTCTCAGCGAGTGGATCATGCAGAACAACAAGGTCGTGTGGAGCGAAGGGCTGTTCCTGCGCCCGCAGCATCTGCAGCAGCAGGAACGCTACCTGGAGCGCTACGTCGACCTGCGTGCGGCGCGGTTGCGGCCGCATGCCTGGGGCGTGAGCGAGCTGGAATGGGAGACCGATCTGCTGGCGGTCGGCAAGCTGGGCCTGCGGCGTGCGCGTGGTGTCTTCGCCGATGGCACGCCCTTCGCCATGCCGGGCGACGACCCGCTGCCGGTGGCGCTGGAGGTCGAGCCCACTTGCCGCGACCAGATCGTCTATCTCACCGTGCCGCTGCGGGTGCCGGCGCAACCCGAACTGGGGCGCCCGGAATCGCCGGCCGATCAGCTGTTTCGCTACCGCGTGCGCGAGACCGAGAGCAACGACGCCTCCGGTAGCACCAGCGAAGCGGTGTTGATGGAAGTCGGCGGGTTGAGCACGCGGTTGTTGCCGCACTCGCAGCCGTTGGAAGGGCTGGACCGCATCGCGGTGGCGCGCATCATCGAGACGCGCGCCGACCGCCAGGTGGTGCTGGACCCGCATTTCATTCCCAGCGCGATGGTGTGCCAGGCGGCGCCGCGCTTGACCACGTTTCTCACCGAATTGCTCGGCCTGTTGCATCAGCGCGGGGAGGCGCTGGCATCGCGCGTGACGCTGACCGATCGCGGCGGTGCTGCCGATATCGCAGACTTTCTGTTGCTGCAGCTGGTCAACCGTTGGCAGCCGCAGATGGCGCATTGGGCCGCCGCGCCATTGGCGCATCCGGAAGAGCTGTTCCGTGCCCTGGTGGCGCTGGCCGGTGAATTGAGCACGTTCACCGCTGCCGGCAAGCGCCCCCCTGCATGGCCCGCCTATCGGCACGATTCGCAGCAGGACAGTTTCGAGCCGGTGATCGGCGCCCTGCGCAGCAGCCTGAGCGCAGTGCTGGAACAGACCGCCACGCCGCTGCCGATCCAGGCGCGCAAGTTCGGCGTGTGGGTGGCGATGGTGCCGGACCCGGGCCTGCTCGACAGCGCAGCGTTCGTGCTCGCGGCCAAGGCCGACATGCCCAGCGAAGAGTTGCGCCGGCAATTGCCCGCGCACGCCAAGATCGGGCCGGTGGAGCAGATTCGCGATCTGGTCAATCTGCAGTTGCCCGGCATCGTGGCCACGCCCATGCCGGTGGCGCCGCGACAGATTCCGTATCACGCCGGCTATCTGTATTTCGAATTCGACAAGAGCGCAGCGTTGTGGCGAACGCTGAAGACCTCCGGCGGTATCGCATTCCACTTCGGCAGCGAATTCGCCGGGCTGGACCTGCAACTGTGGGCGATCCGGAGCTGAGCATGAGCCGACCTGTTGCCGATCTGGCGCCTGCCTACGCCGCACCGCTGCCGGCCGCCGAGGGCAGCGGCGTGCCCAGCGAAGATACCGACATCAGCGAACTGCTGGGCCGCAGCGTCAACCCGTTGGTGCAGGCGGCCACGCCGCTGCTGCTGTTGGCGGTGCAGTTGCGCCACAGCGCGCAATCGCCCGATGTGGCCCGCCTGCGCGAGCAGGTGATGGCGCAGGTGCGCCGCTTCGAACAACGTGCACGCGATGGCGGCGCGCCGGTGGAGGCGGTCACCGCCGCGCGCTACGTGCTGTGCGCGCTGCTGGACGAAGCGGTGCTCAATGCGCCGTGGGGCGAGCGCAGCGGCTGGTCGCAGAAGACCTTGCTGGTGACTTTCCACAGCGAATCGTACGGCGGCGCCAAGTTCTTCCAGATCCTGGAGCGCTTGTGCGCCGATGTGCCACGGCATCTGGACTTGATCGAGCTGATGTACCTGTGCCTGGCGCTGGGGTTTGTCGGCCGCTACCAGATCGAGTCCGGCGGCATGGTGACGCTGGCGGCCATCCAGGACGATGTCTATCGCCGCATCCGTGCGGCGCGCGGCCCGGCGCCGGACAGCCTGGCCCCGCGTTGGCGCGGGGTGGAAGACCGCCGCCGGCTGGGCCGTTATCTGCCGGTGTGGGCGGCTGCGTTGCTGGGGGTGAGCGTGGTGGTGGTGACGTTCGTGTGGTTGCAGGCGCGTTTGAACAGCCTGTCCGCACCGATCAGTGCGCAGGCTGCCCAATGGGGCATTGCGCCGGCCACGCCGCCGGACGCTGCGCCCGTGCCGCCGCCGCCGGTGCGGCTCAAGCAGTTGCTCTCCGCGCAGGAACGCGCCGGCCTGCTGCGCGTGGACGAACAGGCCGACGGGCAGACGCGCGTGCGCCTGAGCAGCGCGGCGATGTTCGCCTCCGGCGGGGTGGAGGTGGAGCCGCAGCAGCGCGGCTTGATCGCGCAGATTGCAGCGGCCATCGAGCAATTGCCGGGGCGGGTGATCGTGGTCGGGCACACCGACGACGTGCCGGTGCGCTCGCTGCGCTTCCAGGACAACTACGCCTTGTCGGCCGCACGTGCGCAGGCGCTTGCGCAGGTGTTGCAGGCGCAGCTGAGTACGCCGGGGCGGGTGGACGCCATCGGCGCTGGCGATTCGCAACCGATCGCACGGCCAGTGCAATTGCCGGCCAACCGCGCGCGCAATCGCCGCGTGGAGATCCTGTTCCAGCCTGGGGAATGACGATGAAGACGCTGTTGTCCAAGCTGAGCGCAACGGTAGTGGTTGGCCTGCTGGCGCTGTGCCTGCTGTCGGTGCTGCTGTGGGTGGGTGGGCCGTATGTGGCGCTGGCCGGCTGGAGCCCGCTGAGCAGCGTGGCGGCGCGGCTGCTGGCGATCGTGTTGCTGGTGGTGGCGTGGGTGGGCGTGCTGGCGCTGCGCCGCTGGCGCACGCAGGCACGTGCGGCGAACTTGTCCAGCGCGCTGGCGGCGCCGGGCCGCGACGACGACCGCGAGCTGCGCAGCGGGCAGGAACGCGCGCAGCTGCAGGCGCGCTTCCAGCAGGCGATCCAGTTGCTACGCAAGCGGCGCGGCGGCGCCGATCTGTACACGCTGCCGTGGTATGCGCTGATCGGCCCGCCCGGTTCGGGCAAGAGCACCTTGCTGCAGCATTCGGGCCTGCAGTTTCCGCTGGCTGCGCGCATGGGCGATGCGGCGTTGCGCGGCGTCGGCGGCACCCGCGATTGCGAATGGTGGTTCACCGACGAAGCGGTGTTGCTGGACACCGCCGGGCGCTATACCACGCAGGATTCGGACCAGGCGGTGGATGCCGGCGCGTGGCGCGATTTCCTGCGCCTGCTGCGACGCTATCGCCCACGCCGCCCGCTCAACGGCGTGTTGGTGACGATGAGCATGTCGGACCTGTTGCTGCTCGACGATGCCGAGCGCGACACCCACATGCAGGCGATCCGCCGCCGCCTGGACGAACTGGCCGAGCAGTTGCAGGCCAGCGTGCCGGTGTATCTGATCTTCACCAAGTGCGATCTGATCGGCGGCTTTGGCGAGTTCTTCGACGATCTGACGCCGGCGCAGCGCAACCAGGTGTGGGGCATGACGTTTGCGCTGGCGCAGACCCTGGACGGGCAGGCGGCGCGCAGGTTCGCCGACGAGTTCGGCGTGCTGCAGCAGCAGCTGAGCGCGCGCCTGTTCGAACGCCTGCACCTGGAACGCGACCGTCTGCGGCGTGCGGCGATCCTGTCGTTTCCGCAACAGGTTGCCGCACTCGGCGAGCGTGCGCGGCAATTCGTCGAAGGCACCTTCGCCGGCAATGCGTATGGCCCGGCACCGTTGCTGCGCGGGGTGTATTTCACCTCTGGCACGCAGGACGGCACGCCGATCGACCGCATGATGGGCGCGGTGGCGCGCACCTTCGGCCTGGAAGAAGCACGCGTGCAGGCGCCGGGCGCGCAACGGCGCACCTTTTTCGTCGAGCGGCTGCTGCGCGAGGTGGTGCTGCGCGAATCCGGCCTGGCCAATACCCCGCCCACCCGGCAGCGCCGCAGGGCGTGGTTGCAGGCCGCCGCGTACGCGGGTGTGGCGCTGCTCACCGGCGCAGTGCTGGCCGGGCTGGGGCTCAGCTACGTGGGCAACCGTGCGTACCTGCATCAGGTACGCGCTGCACTGGACGCGCGGCCGGCAGTGCCCGATCCCAATGCCGCCACCGGCATGCCCGAGTACGTCGCGCGCACCCTGCAGCAAGCCGATGCCACGCAGGCGGTGGTGAAGGTGGCGCAGCAGTATCGCGCCGGCGCGCCGTGGTCGTTGCGCATGGGGTTGTTCCAGGGCCAGGCGGTGGGCGAGCAAGTGCAGGCCGGCTACCTGCGTCAGCTCAACGCCACCTTGTTGCCGGCCTTGGCGGTGCGCCTGCGCACCGGTCTGGTCGATAACGCACAGGCACCGCAGGCGCTGTACTACACGCTCAAGGGCTATCTGATGCTGGGCCAGCCGCAGCATCTGGACCCGGCGCAACTCAGCGCGCTGGCCGCCATCGAAGCGGCAAAATTGTTCCCGCGCGAGCCGGCATTGCAGCAGGCGCTGGGTGCGCATCTGCAGGCCGTGCTCGATTCGCCCACGCGCGTGCGTGCGCTGTCGCTGGACAATCAGCGCATCGCCCAGGCGCGCGCCAGCCTGCGCGCCGCCGACCTATCGACACTGATCTACGGCAACCTGTTGCTGACCCCGCCGGACGGCACGCCGTTGCGGCTGGATAAAGCGCTGGGCCTGCTGGCCGACACCTTCGTGCGCCGCAGTGGCACGGCGTTGTCCACCCCGGTGCCGGCGCTGTACACCCAGCCGGTATTCGCCGCGTTGCAACGCGATGGCATCGGCCAGGCGGTGGAACGCTTCGGCCGCGACGATTGGGTCTTCGGCGGTGCGGCGCTGGATGCGTCCGCCAAGGCCACGCTGGTGCGCGAAGTGGGGCAGCGCTACACGGCCGATTACATCCATTACTGGGATGCGTTGCTGGCCGATCTGCAACTGCGCCCGTCGGCCGATCTGGCCGGTGCCAGCGCCACGGCCGCCAAGCTGGCCGGGCCCAGTTCGCCACTGCGGCTGCTGCTGGGCGTGGTCGGCGAGCACACCCAGGCAATGGACCGCGCACCACCGGCAGACCCCGCGCAGCGCGCGCTGGCGGCTGCCGCCAACTCGGCAGGCACCAAGGTGACTGCCGCCGCGGCCAAACTCCCCGGCGGGGCGGCGATGAGCGCCGCGCTGGCCACGCCCGCCGAGGGTGGCGCAGCTGCAGTGCCAACACCGGGTGCGGCGATCAGCGAGCATTTTCTGGCGCTCAACGCCTTGGCCGCCGGCGCGCCTGGCAGCACCCCGCTGGACCATCTGCTGAGCGTGCTCGATCAGCTTGGCAGGCAATTGCTGGTGATTTCCCAGGGCGGCGGCGATGCCGCGGCGGCTAACGCGCAACTGGCATTGGCCCGGCAGGAAATGGCGCAACTGCCACCGCCGGTGACCGACTGGCTGCAGAGCCTGGCCGGCAGCAGCGCCACCTTGATGACCCAGGGCGCACGCGCCGCGCTGGATGCGCAGGTCAGGCAATCGGTGGGCGAGGTGTGCACGGATTTCGTGCGCGGCCGCTACCCGTTCGATCCGCAGGCGCAGGTGGAGATCCCGCTGCAGAATTTCGGCGAGTTGTTCGGTAGCGGCGGCCGTCTGGATGCGCTGTATACCGGCACCGTCAAACCGCTGCTGGACACCCAGTCCCCGCAATGGCGCTGGAAGGATGGCCCGGACGCGGTCACCGGCGCGCCCGGTCTGCCGGTGCAACTGCAACTGGCGCAGCGGATCCGGCAGAAATATTTTCGCGGCGGGCCCACGCCGCAGATCGGCTTTACCGTGCTGGCGCCCACGTTGGGCGAAGGCGTGACCCGGCTGACGCTGGATATCGAAGGCCAGCGCTACGACTACCAGCCCGGCGCGGCGCAAAGCATGCCGATGATCTGGCCCGGCCCGGTGCCGGGGCATGTGTCCATCGCCGCCTTCGGCGCCGATGGCGTGGCGCTGGGTACGCTGGACTACCAGGGCGATTGGGCGCTGTTCCGCGCGCTGCAGGCCGGGCACCTGGAAAACCCGTCGGACCTGCGCTTTGTCGCCCGCTTCGCGCTTGGCGGCCACGACGTGCAGGTGCCGCTGCGTGCCGGCAACCTGCGCCACCCGTTTCTGGACAGCGACGTCCAGCACTTCGCGTGCGGCCGATGAGCATGCCGGCGCACGAACCACTCGGTTTCCACGGCAAGTTGCCCGGCGTGGGCGACTTCGTGCAGCGGCGCCTGCCGGCCAGCTTCGTGCAGCCGTGGGACCTGCAGTTCGCCAACTGCCTGGACACGGCGCGCCAGCAACTCGGGCAGCACTGGCCTGGCGCGTATCGCAACAGCGGCCTGCGCGCGTTTGCGTTGGGGCCGGGCGTGTGCGGCGCGCAGGCCTGGGCCGGCCTGCTCGGCCCGGGCGAAGACCGCGTGGGGCGCTGTTTTCCGCTGACCGTGGCAATGCCGTTGCCGCACCTGTGCCTGCCGTCGGCGGCATGGTTCGGCGCGGTGGCTGCGTGCCTGGGCCGCAGCTTGCGCGCACGCACCGATGCGGCCGGATTCGATGCCGCGCTGCGCGCGCTCGGCGTGCCGGCCGCGCCTTCCAGCACGCATGTACCGGCGCCCGGCCAATCGCTGTGGTGGCGGTTGGGCGCGGCCGCGCAATCGATCGACGGGCTGCCCGCCGCCCAGATGTATCTGGAGTGGTTGCTGGCCGAGCAGGACATCACCGAGGTGACCCGATGAGCGCGCCCTACCAATCGGCCGGGCACACCGAGACCGGCAAGGTGCGCCGGCTCAACGAAGATGCCTTGCTGCTGCGCGAAGACGCCGGCCTCTGGGTGGTGGCCGATGGCCTGGGTGGCCACAGCGCCGGCGATTACGCCAGCCAGCTGCTGGTGCAGCGGCTGAGCGCATTGGTGCGCCCGGCCGACCTGTGCGATTTCCTGGATGCCATCGACGACACCCTGGCGCAGATCAATCGCGAGCTGCTGCAGGTTGCGCGCGAGCGCCGCGTGGACATGATCGCCACCACCGTGGTGGTGCTGGTGCACGACCCGGATTTCATGCTGTGCGGCTGGGTCGGCGACAGCCGCATCTACGCGCAGCATGGCGGCCCGCTGCGCCAGCTCACCCGCGACCACGTGCACGGCGTGCGCGACGATGTCACCCAGTTCGGCAGCGCACACGCCAGCGCCGCGGCGGCCGGCGTGCTCACGCGCGCGGTGGGTGCGCAAGAGCCGCTGTTCGTCGATTGGGTGCTGACGCCGAGCCTGCCGGGCACGCAGTTTCTGCTGTGCAGCGACGGCATCAACAAGGAAATCCCGGACCCGGAGCTGGATGCCGAATGCCATCGCTTCGGCGATCCACGCGCGCTGCTGGCGCGTCTGTTCGAATTGGCGATGGGGAGGGCGGCACGCGACAACGTCACCGCCGTCGTCGTCCGCCTGCAGGAGTAAGTGCATGCACGAAGACACCGCCACCCTGACCGAACTGGTCACCGCCATGCGCCGCGGCGCGCTCGACCTCAATGCCGTCCTGGCCGCGCTGGGCAAGCGCGCCGCGGTACCGGAGGCCGAATACCGTGCCGGGGTGGAAACGCTGTGGACGCTGCAACGCCAGCACCTGCTCGACGATGCCACCGTGACCACGCTGATGAGCCGGCTGGATGCGTTGCGCGATCGTGCGATTGCGCCTGCGCCTGCGCCAACGCAGCAGCCAACACCCACGCCAACGATGGTCGACGACGATGCCACCGTGGTGATGCCACGACCCGGCCCGGCGCGCGTGGTCGAAGACGACATCACCCGCGTGCAACCGGCGCAGCCCCTGCCCGGCGATGCGCCCAGCCTCACCAGCCTGGGGCTGGGCACGCCCACCCACCTCGGCACGCAGACCGGCACCGGCACCGGCACGGCCGGTACCGCCAGTCTGTCCAGCTGGCAGCACCTGGCCGAAGCCGCCGGTGGCGATCATGCCGGTGTCGGCAGCCTGCTCAAGGGCCGCTTCCAGCTCGAACGCGAACTCGGCCGCGGCGGCATGGGGGTGGTGTATCTGGCCCGCGACGAACGCAAGGTGGAAGCACGCGACCGCGACCCGTGGCTGGCGGTCAAGGTGCTCAGCGACGAATTCCGCCGCCATCCCGACGCACTGGTCGCCCTGCAGCGCGAAGCGCGCCGCTCGCAGAAGCTGGCCCACGACAACATCGTGCGCGTGTACGACTTCGACAAGGATCGCACCCTGGTCTTCATGACCATGGAATACATCGACGGCTGCGACCTGAAAACGCTGATCCGCGAACAGGCCTACAACGGCATGCCGCTCAAGCAGGCCTGGCCGCTGATCGAGGGCATGGGCCGGGCGCTGATGCGCGCGCACGCGGCCGGCATCGTGCATTCGGATTTCAAGCCCGGCAACGTCATGGTCACCCGCGATGGCGTGGCCAAGGTGTTCGATTTCGGCATCGCACGCGCCGGCAAGCATGCGGCCGATGTCGCCGGTGAACAGACCGTGTTCGATGCGGCCACGCTGGGTGCATTGACGCCGGCCTATGCCAGCCTGGAAATGATCCGCGGACAGGCGCCCACTCCGGCCGACGATCTGTACGCGCTGGGCTGCGTGTGTTTCGAATTGCTGACCGGCAAGCACCCATTCGACAAACTCAGTGCCGAAGTGGCGCTGCGCGAAGGCCGCCGCCCGCCGCCGGTGCCGGGCCTGACCCGTCGCCAGTACGCCACGTTGTGCGCGGCCGTGGCATTCCCTGCTGCGCAACGGCTCACGCGCGTGGACCAACTGCTCGACGGCCTGCGCCAGGTGCCGCTGCGCGAGCGCGCGCTGCCGTTGATCGGCTATGGCGCCACCGCGCTCGCGCTGGTCGGCGTGGGCGGGTGGGGCGCATCGCGTTATCTGCATCAGCGCCATCTGGATGAGGTCATCGCACGCTTCGGTGCGCAGGACCCGCAGCAGTACCGCGACGAAACCCAGGTCATGCAGGCGCTGTCCAGCCTGAGCGCAGACGACCGCCGGCGCGTGCTGATGGACCGCAGCGACCTCATCGAAGATTTCCTGCTGCGTCGCCTGGACGCGCTGTGGAATCCGGCCAACGGCCGCGACGATTACCGCGGCGCGTTGCAGGTGTTCGCCTTGCGCGACCGGTTGCGGCTGTATTCGCCCGCGCTGGATGCGCGTCGCCAGGCCATCGAGCGCGAAAAGAACCAACGCCTCAACGCGCTCGACACCACGCTCAATCGCCAGCTCGATGCCGGGCTGTTGTTCCGCACCCGGCCCGACAACGCACTGGCCACGCTCGACCAGGTGCGCCGCATCGATCCGGGCAGCAGCCTGCTGCGCCATTCCGCACTGGAAGTACGCCTGGACGCGGCCATCGCGCAGGCGGTGGCGGCCGGGCAACTCACCACCGCGCGGACCGAAGTAGAACAGGCGCGCGCAGCGTTTCCGGACTCGTTGCGCCTGCAATTGCGCAGCGCCGAGGTCGGCGTAGCCGAGCAGCAAGCCAAACGCACGCCGGTTGCCGCCGCGCCGCGCGATGCCGACAGCGCGCGCAAGGCACTGGCTGCCGATCTGGCCAACCCCAGCACCGACCCGGCCTGGCGCGCGCGTATCGACGCCGCACTGGCCGCACTGCCGGCGGCCGAGCGCAGCAGCCAGGGCAGCGCGCTGGCCGAGGCCATCAGCACGGCGGTTGCCGCACAAAGCGACCCCGCACAGCTGGCTGGCGCGCAGGCGCTGGTGGATGTCGGCCTGGGCGTGGCCCCGCAATCGGCCGGCCTGCTGGCCCAGCGCACACGCCTGCAGACGCTGGAGCACCAGCTCGAACAAGCGTTGGCACGCGAAAGCGCCGAGTCCGAACTGGCCGCGCGGATCGAGTCGCTGCGCCGCGCCGCCGCCGCCAACGATCTGGGCAAGACCCGCGATGCGCTGGCGCGCATCCGCACCCTGCAACCGGACCATCCGTTGTTGCGCAGCGAAGGCCCGCAACTGCTCTCGCAGGTGTATCGCAACACCGCCGGCGATGCGTTCGCACACGGGCGATACGCCCAGGCGGCCGACCTGCTGAGGCAAGGGCTGCAGACACTTGGCCAGCGCGACGAACTGCGCAGCGCGCAAACCCGTTATGCGGTGGCCGCCGCAGTGATGACCGCGGGCACGCTGGCGCCCGGCGAACGCCAGCAACTCGCCGGGCGCCTGCAAACGCTCTATCGCACCGACGCCACCGCGCTGGCGCAATTGGAAGCGCAGATGAAGGCGGCCGGCCAATTGCCGGAAGGCTCGTTGTCGGCCCGTCTGCAACGCGCGCCCGCCGCCGATGCGCCGGCCGACGCCAGCGTGCCGCCGGGCGGCGCCACCGAGACAGCTGCGCCGGCCGCCGGCGCAAGACCGGCGCGCGGCAAATCCGCTGCCAAGCCCGCCGCCACCCCAACGACTGCGCGCGACCCCGCCGCTGCGGCATTGCCCGCCAACGCGGACGATACCGACAGCCTGCCGCCGGTGCCCACCGGCCCGGATCCCTGCGCCGGCCTGGCCGGGCGTGCCGCGGCGTGCTTCGACACACTCGGGCAGACCCGCGGGCCGATGCTGGTGGTGATCCCGGCCATCGCTGGCGGCAAGCCGTACGCGTTGTCGCGCGGCGAAGTGGCGGTGGCCGATTTCAACCTGTTCTGCCAGGCCACCGGCCGCTGTACCGCCCAGGCCGCCGCCACCCCGGAGCTGGCGCGCGCGCCGGTGCGCAATATCAGCCTGACCCTGGCGCGCGCCTATCTGCGCTGGCTCACCATCGGCAGCGGCGGCTGGCGGTACCGGCTGCCCAGCGATGCCGAGTGGCTGCATGCCGCGCAGGCGGCCAGCAACTGGCGGCAGGCCGAAGACAGCAATTGCGTGCCGCCCAACGCCAGTGCCGGCGATGCCGCGCGCGCACCGGTGTCGGCACGCGGGCGCGATGCCAATCCCTGGGGCCTGATCAATCTCACCGGCAATGTCTGGGAATGGGTATCGACCGGAACAGGCGTGCAGGCGCGCGGCGGAAGTTTTTCCAGCTACTGGTCCGATTGCACGGTGCAGGCCAGCCGTGCCGACAACGGCTCGGCGCAACCGGACGTGGGCCTGCGCGTGCTGCGGGAGCTGCCGTGAGCGCCGCCCCGCCGTCGCCCACCGCTGCCGCTGCGCACCCGGCCAATGCGCAGCTGCAGGCGCTGGCGTTGGCGCATCAGCAGGGCCAACTCGACCGCGAGCAGTACCGCGCACGCCGTCGGCGCGTACTGGACGCCGCCCGCCAGACCCAGGGGGTGACCCTGCGCAACGCCTTGCCGAGTTCGCCTGATGCCCGGCCGGGCCCGCTGTCGGCGCATCCGGTCGCACGCAAACTGCGCAGTCAGGTGGCAGCGGTCTTCATAATCGTGATGCTCATCGCAATAATCTTGCTAACATTGCATAAATGTACGTCGGGGTTTGATCGACGTTCAGCAAGGGGCGAGGTCAGACACGCCGATCGCCGTGCAGTCGCCGCCGTGGCGCCTGCGTGTGCAGCGGGACACGTCGGCCATGCGCAACACCGGATGGTCTCAGGGGAAATGGACGTATGCGTATGACGTGTCTGGCCGCGGCGGTGTCCGCGTGCCTACTGCTGGCCGCACCTGGGTGGGCGCAGTCGCCGACCGATGCCACGGCTGCTGCGCAGTCGGCAGCGGCGGTGCCGGCCATGAGGGACCGGACCGAGGCGGTCACCGTGCAGGTGCGCGGCTTTCGCGTGCGCGATGTGGGCCACTACCCGGAAGCCGGCATCGACCCGGCCCGCATGCAGGCCGTGGCCGACGCTGCCTTCGCCGAGCTGGCCCAGGGCCAGCCGGTGGTGGCATTGCGCTTCGATCAACTGCAGGCGGTCGCCGATGCGGTCACCCGCGCTTACCGGCAGGCCGGCTTCATCGTCAGCACAGCCTATCTGCCGGCGCAGACGCCGGGCCCCGACCAACTGATCGAAATCCGCGTGCTGGAAGGGCGCATCGGCCAGATCAGCGTGCAGGGCGCCGCACGCTACCGCGGCAATGCGTTGTCGGCGCCGCTGCGCCAGCTGCAGGGCCGCCCGCTACGCAAGCAGGACGTGGACACCGCGCTGTTGTATGCGCGCGATCTGCCGGGCGTGTCGGTGTCGTCGGTGCTGCAGCCAGGCCAGAAGGAAGGCGAGACCGACGTGGTGCTGGTCGCCAGCGAGGCCGCCCGCCCGTACGTGATCACCCTGGGCGGCAACAACTACGGCACCGAGCTGACCGGCCGTTATCGCGCCCAGGCCGGCATCACCTGGAATAGCCCGCTTGGCCTGGGCGATGTGTTCGCCGCCAACTACGCCTATTCGCTGGCGCCGCGGCAGAGCCAGATCGGCGCGCTGTCCTATGGCCTGCCGATCGGCAGCGTGTCCGGCCTAAGCGCGGTGATCGGCGCCAGCCGCAGCGAACTGGAAGTGCGCAACGGCGTGTTCGCCCGGCTTGGCCTGAAGGGGCCGACCTCCATCGTCTACACCGGCGCCGACTGGAAATTCATCAACACCGAAACGCTGCAGCTGCAGGGCTCGGCGCGCTATCTGCGCGAGCAATCCAAGCTCAGCGCGCTGGGCATGCAGTTGTCCGACCAGCAGTTCGATGTCGCCGAACTGGGTCTGTCGTTGCGGCGCACCGACCTGCGCTGGCGCGGTGTGGATCTGCTGCAGGGGAGCGTGCGGCAATCCTTGCGCGACCGCTCGGCGCCGGTGGACCAGATCAGCCCCGGTCGCGACAGCTATTTCACCATCGCGCGGCTGGCCTACACGCGCCTGCAATACCTCACCCGCACGCAGCGGCTGTACTTCAAGTTCAACGGCCAATACAGCGACGACACGCTGACCCCGATGGAGCAGTTCGCTGTCGGTGGGCCCGACAGCGTGCGCGCCTATCCGGTCTCCGATGCATTGGGCGACCGCGGGTATTACACCGCGCTCGAATACCACATCGATGCCCACGGTTTTGCCGATGCCGCATCGCCGTTCAATGGCCGGCCCTGGCGCGAATTGCTGGAGCTGGATGTTTTCGCCGACCACGCCCGCGTGTTCGCCGCCAATGGCCGCCTGGCGCCGGCCAGTTTCGATGCCGCCGGCGTGGGCCTGACCTTCCGCTTGCCGCAGTACGCCAATTTCGAGTGGCGCATCAGCGCCGCGCTTCCGACCGGTGCGCGCGACGCCTCCGACGGACGCGACGACGCCCGCATCTACACGCGTTTCGGCTTCACTTTCTGAGGGATCTGCGCATGCACGCCACCATCCATACCGCGACCTCGCCGCGCACGCTCCCGTTGCGTCACTGCCCGCTGGCCGTTGCGCTGGCAGCTGCCCTGATGGCCATGCCGGTCAGCGGCCTGGCCCAGGTGGCGGCCAACCAGCTGCCGACCGGCGGCAGCATCGCCGGCGGCACCGGCACCATCAATGCCGTCAACGGCAGCAGCCGGACCGTCGACCAGACCTCCTCGCGCATGGCGCTGACCTGGTCGGCGTTCGACATCGGCTCGTCGGCGACGATGATCTTCAACCAGCCCAGCGCCAGTTCGGTGGTGCTCAACCTGGTGCAGAGCGGCAACCCGACGCAGATCTACGGCAACATCAACGCCAATGGGCAGGTGTTCCTGCTCAACAGCAACGGCGTATTGATCGGCAACACCGCCAACATCAATGTCGGCGGCCTGGTGGTCAGTACGCTGGGCACCACCGTGTCCAAGTTCATGAGCGGCGACTACAGCCTGGATGCCGGCGGCACGACCGTGGCGCAGGTCATCAACAGCGGCACCATCAACGCCGCTGCCGGGTCGGCCGTGTTGATCGGCGGCCGGGCGTCCAACAGCGGCACCATCACCGCCACCGCCGGCAACATCACGCTCGCCGGTGCCGACGCAGCCACGCTGACGTTCGAAAGCGGCGGCTTCGGCGTGCTGATCGACAAGCCGCTGCAGCTGAGTCTGGCGACCGAAGCGGTGGACAATTCCGGCACCCTGAGCGCGCCAGGCGGCGCGATCCAGCTGCAGGCGCGCGCGGCGCAAGGCATCTTCGATCGACTCATCAACAACAGCGGCACCATTCGTGCGGCGTCGCTGTCCAATGGCCCCGACGGCAGCGTGTCGCTCATCGCCTCCGGCGGTGGCAGCTTCGACGTCGCCGGCGGCGGCAGCATCGATGCCGGCACCGGGGCGATCACCCTGAGCACCGGTCGCGGCGTGCAACAGACCGGCATCTACACCGCCGGCAGCCTGGGTGGCTTTATCGGTGGCAGTGCCACCTTCAGCGGCGCCAACAAGATCAGCGGCCTCGGCAACCTGGATGTAGGCGGCAACCTCAGCCTGACCAACACGGTCGCGTTGTCCCAATCCGGTGCGCTGGCGGTGACGGGCACCAGCCAATTCCTGCAGTCCGGCAGTGCGCTTTCGCTGACCAACGGCGGCAACACCTTCGGTGGCCTGTTCAGCGCCAGCGGCAACGGCATTGCCGTGAACGCGGCAGGCAATCTCTCGATCGGCACGTTGAACCTCGACAGCAACAGTGCGCTGTCGTTGAGTGCCACCGGCGCATTGACCTTGCCGACAACGGCGATCAACACCGGCAGCGCCAACCTCACCCTGTCCAGCGGCGGCAGCCTCAGCACGCGCGCCACGCTGACCGGGACGAACGTGGACCTCACCGGTCGCGGCGGCATCGCGCTGGCGCATGACGTCACGGCAAGCGGCACGCTGAAGTTGACCGCCACCAACAACGCGGTCACCCAGACCGCCGGCAGCGTGGCCACCACCGGCACCAGCACCATCAATGCCGGAACCGGTGCCATCACGCTGGACGGCGCAGGCAACGACTTCCAGGGCGTGGTGGCGCTGACCGGCGGCAACACGCGCATCAGCGACAGCGGCGCGCTGACACTGGGTGCGGTGAACGTCAACGATCTCACCGCCATCAGCAACGGCGCGTTGAACCTGGGCAGCGGCCGGGTGGGCGGTGCCTTGCTCGCCACCAGCAACAACGGCGCGATCACCCAGTCGGCCGGTAACTTCCTGACCATCGTCGGCACCAGCAACCTCACTGCCGGCACCGGTGCGATCACCCTGAACAACAGCGGCAACGCCTTTGGCGATCTGGTCAGCGCCACCGGTCGCGGCATCTCGTTGAACGCTGCCGGCAATCTGGCCATCGGCACCCTGAATCTTGGCAACAACAGCGCGCTGTCGCTGCGTGCCAGCGGTGCATTGACCTTGCCGGCAACGGCGATCAACACCGGCAGCGCCAACCTCACCCTTTCCAGTGGCGGCAGCCTCACCACGCGCGCCGCGTTGGCCGGCACGAACGTGGACCTCACCGGCACTGCCGGCATGACTCTGGGGCATGACGTCACTGCAAGCGGCACGCTGGCATTGACCACCACCAACAGCGCGATCACCCAGGCCGCCGGCAGCGTGACCGCCACCGGCACCAGCACCGTCAATGCCGGAACCGGCGCCATCGAACTGGATGAAGCGACCAACGATTTCCAGGGCGTGGTGACGCTGACCGGCGGCGACACGCGCATCGCCGACACTGGCGCGCTGACGCTGGGTGCGCTGAATACCGGCAGCCTCACCGCCACCGGCAATGGTGCGTTGAACCTGGGCAGCGGCAGCGTCCGCGGCACCCTGAATGCAACCAGTGGCAATGGCGCCATCAGCCAGAGCGCCGGACTGATCGTCGATGGCAGCGCCACCCTCAACGCCGGCAACGGCGCCATCGCGCTGACCGACGGCAGCAACGATTTCCGCAGCAGCGTCAGCCTCACCGGCACCGGCATCAGCGTGGTCGATCGCGACGATCTAAGCGTCGCCTCGATCAGCAACGGCACCAATGGCGCCATCGCCCTGACAGCCGGCGGCGCGCTCACGCTGCCCACGCAGAATCTTTCCACCGGCACCGGCGCGCTCAGCCTGATCGCCAATGGCGGTGCCTTGAGTACGCTTGGCACCTTGAGCGGTGGCAACGTCAGCCTGAGCGCGCGCGATGGCGTGGCGCTCAATCACAACGTCACCGCCGGCGGCATCCTGGACCTGACTGCCACCAACGCCGCAATCACTCAGAACGCGGGCGTGCTCGACGTTGGCGGGCTGGCCACCGTCAATGCCGGCAACGGCGCCGTTTCGCTCACAGGCGATAACGACTTCAAGAACGGCATTGCATTGACCGGCCGCAATATCGCAGTGGCCGATGCGAACGATCTCAGCGTGGTCTCGCTCAACAACGGGGGCGCCGGCGCCATCGCACTCACCGCACGCAACTCGCTCACGCTGCCTGCCAGCGGATTGACCAGCACCGACAACCTGACGCTGCGCGCAGACAGCGGCACCCTCACATTGGGCGGCAATCTGGTCGGCAATGCGGTGTCACTGTTCAGCGCCAACGCACTGACGCTGGCGACCAGCATCGACAGCAGCACCTTGTCGGTGTCCACCAACAACGGCGCGATCAACCAGACCGCAGGCGCCTTGCGCATCGGTTCGACCTCCAGCTTCAACGCCGGCACCGGTGCGCTGGCACTGGGCAGCGCCGGCAATCACTTCGGCGGCGCAGTGAGCCTGACCGGCAACGGCGTGTCGATCAGCGACAGCGGTGCGCTGACGCTGGGCACGCTCAACACCGGCAACCTCACTGCCACCAGCAACGGCGGATTGAACCTGGGCAGCGGCCGCGTTGCCGGCACCCTGGCTGCGAGCAGCGGCAATGGCGCCATCGGCCAGGCTGGCGGACTGATCGTCGATGCCGCCACCACCCTCAATGCCGGCAGCGGCGCCATTGCGCTGACCGACGGCAGCAACGATTTCCGCAGCGGCGTCAGCCTCACCGGCACCGGCATCAGCGTGGTCGATCGTGACGATCTGCGCATCTCCTCGATCAGCAACGGCACCAATGGCGCCATCGCCCTGACAGCCGGCGGCGCGCTCACGCTGCCCACGCAAAACCTCAGCACCGGCACCGGCGCGCTCAGCCTGATCGCCAATGGCGGCGTAGTGAGCACGAACGGCAGCTTGAATGGCGGCAATGTGAGCCTGAGCGGCCGCGATGGCATCGTGCTCAATCACAACGTCACCGCCAGTGGCAGCCTGGGCCTGACTGCCACCACCAACGCGATCTTCCAGAATGCAGGGGTGCTCGACGTCGGCGGCCTTGCCACCGTCGATGCCGGCAACGGCGCCATTTCGCTCGCACGCAATAACGACTTCAGGAACGACCTTGCACTGACCGGACGCAATATCGCGGTGGTCGATGCGAACGATCTCAGCGTGGTGTCGCTCAACAACGGTGGCGCCGGCACCATCGCGCTCACCGCACGCAACTCGCTCACGCTGCCCGGCAGCGGATTGACCAGCAGCGATGACCTGACGCTGCGCGCAGAAAACGGCACGCTGACATTGGGCGGCGATCTCGCCGGCAATGCGGTCTCGCTGTTCAGCGCCAACGCACTGACGTTGGCGACCAGCATCGACAGCAGCACCTTGGTGGTGTCCACCAGCAACGGTGCGATCAATCAGACCGCAGGCGCCTTGCGCATCGGTTCGACCTCCAGCTTCAACACCGGCTCCGGCGCGATCGCGTTGGGCAGTGCCGGCAATCACTTCGGCGGTGCAGTGAGCCTGACCGGCAACGAGGTGTCGATCCGCGACAGCAGCACGTTGACGCTGGGAACGCTGAACATCGCCAACCTCACCGCCACCAGCAATGGCGCATTGAACCTGGGAAGCGGCCGCGTTGCCGGCACCCTTGCTGCGAGCAGCGGCAATGGCGCCATCGGCCAGGCCGGCGGGCTGATCGTCGATGGCAGCGCCACCCTCAACGCCGGCAGCGGCGCCATCGCGCTGATCGAGAGCAGCAACGATTTCCAGGGCAGCATGAGCCTGACCGGCGCCGGCATCGCGGTGCGCGACAGCAACGATCTCACGCTCTCGGCGTTGACCAGCAACAACGGCGGCACGATCGCGCTGACCGCCGGCGGCAATCTGATCCTGCCAGGCACGACGTTGAACAACGGCAGCGGCGATATCAACCTGATCGCCAACAGCCTGAGCCTGTCTGCCGCACTGCTTGGCGACGAAGTGAGCCTGCGCGCCAACAGCGGCTTGGCCTTGAGCCAGAACATCACCGCGCGCACGTTGTCGCTTGCCAGCAGCAATGCCGCCATTACGCAAAGCGGCGGCGCACTGCTGGTCAGCGGCGCCACCACGGTCGATGCGGGCACCGGTGCGATCTCGTTGCTGCAAGCCGGCAATAATTTGACCAGCGTCAGCCTGACCGGCAACGGCATTGGCGTGATCGATGGCGACAACCTCAGCCTCGCCGCATTGACCAGCACCGGCAACGGCAGTGTTGCAGTGACCGCCGGCGGTACCTTGAGCCTGCCGTCGCAGGCTATCGCGGTCGGCAACAGCAACCTGACCCTGGCATCGAACGGCGGCGCACTGAGCACGGCCGCAGCCCTGGGTGGCAACAACGTGACGCTGTTCGGACGCGACGGCCTGACTCTGGGCCACACCGTCACCGCCAACACGCTCGCCCTGCGCAGCACCAACGCCGCCATCGTGCAGAACGCCGGCGCACTCGACGTGGTGGGCACCAGCACCGTCGATGCCGGTAGCGCCAGCATCGCGCTCAACAACGGCAGCAACCGCTTTGGCGCCGGCATCCGTCTCACCGGCACCGGCATCACGGTGGCCGATCGCGGCAACCTCACCATCAATGCCTTGAACGCCGGTGCCAACGGCACCATCGCGTTGACCGCCGGCGGCGCACTGAACCTCTCCGCGCAGGACCTGGACACCGGCACCGCCGATCTTGCCCTGATCGCCAATGGCGGCAGCATGAGCACCGGCGGCGACTTGCGCGGCCGCAACGTCACCCTGTCCGCACGCGACGGTCTCACCATCGGCCACACCATCACCACCACAGGCGCGCTGTCGCTGAGCAGCAACAACACCGCGATCACGCAGACCGCCGCGGCACTCGACGTTGGCACCACCACCACCGTCAATGCAGGCAGTGGCAACGTCACGCTCAATACCGCGGGCAACACCTTCAACGGCGTGGTCAATCTCACGGCAGGCGACGTGCAGATCGCCGGCAACGCGCTCAGTTTCGGCACGCTGTCCACCAATGCACTCACCGCCAACAGCAGTGGCGCACTGCATCTCGGTAACGGGGTGGTGCGTGGCGCGTTGAACGGCACCAGCGGCAATGCAGCGATCACCCAGAGCGGCGGTTTGTCGGTCGGCGGTGCATCCAGCTTGAATGCCGGCAGCGGCGACATCGCCTTGACCGATGCCAACAACGACTTCGTCGGCGCGGTTGCGCTCACCGGCAATGCCATCGCCGTGCAGGATCGCAACGACCTCAGCATCGCTGCGGTGCGCAGCGGTGGCAACGCGGCGATCTCGCTGGTCGCCGGCGGTGACTTGAACCTGCCGGCCAGCCAGATCGATACCGGCACCGGCGCCCTGACGCTGACAGCCAACGGCGGTACCTTGCGCTCTGCCGGCGCCTTGCGCGGTGGCACGGTGCAACTGACCGGCGCCAATGGCATCGCGCTGAGCAACACGCTCACGGCAGGCAACGCGCTGCGCTTGAACAGCACCAACGCCGCCATCACCCAGACCGGTGGCGCGTTGCTCGTCGCAGGCGACACCACGGTCGATGCCGGCAGCGGCGCCATCACCCTGGAGGCGGCGGGCAACGACTTCCAGG
This sequence comes from Xanthomonas sp. NCPPB 1754, assembly GCF_041475725.2. NCBI lineage: Bacteria > Pseudomonadati > Pseudomonadota > Gammaproteobacteria > Lysobacterales > Lysobacteraceae > Xanthomonas > Xanthomonas sp. NCPPB 1754. The sequence goes on along the minus strand of NZ_CM192982.1, from coordinate 4,698,085 downwards.
GCCTGCTCACCCTGAGCGGCGGGGCCAGCAGCGTGCGCGATGCCAATGGCTTGACCCTGGGCACGCTCAACACCGGCAACCTGCAGGTCCGTAACAGCGGCGCGCTGAATCTGGGCGTTGGCCTGGTCAATGGCGATCTGGATGCGGCCAGCAATGGCGGCGCCGTCACCCAGAGCGGCGCGTTGACCGTGACCGGCAGTACCCGCATCAACAGCAGTGGCGCTGCCATTGCATTGACCGATGCCGACAACGATTTCCAGGCGGCGGTGAGCCTGAGCGGCGGCGCGGCCAGCGTGCGCGATCGCAATGCGCTGGTCTTGGGCAATCTGGAGGTCGATGCACTGGATGTCGCCAGCGGCGCCGGCCTGGATCTGGGCCAGGGGCGCGTCGGCGGTGCGCTGGTGGCACGCAGCGGGAGTGCAGCAACGGCCCAGGCCAACACGATCGTTGCCCAGGCGATCGCCGTGCCTGCGGCCACCGCTGCCGGCATTACCCAGCAAGGCGCGCTGACCGTGGCGGGCAACAGCGTGCTCGATGCCGGCACCGGTGCGATCGTGCTGGATGCGGCCGGTAACGATTTCCAGGGCACGGTGCAGGCGCGCGGCAGCAGCATCGCCATCGTCGATCGCAACGACCTGGCGGCGACTGCGCAAGCCAGCGATGCCCTGCGTCTGCAGGCCGGTGGCCAGCTCACCACCGCTGGCGCGCTCAGCGCCAACGCCATCGCCCTGCGCGGCGGCACCGGCGTGGCACTCGGTCACGACGTTGAAGGCGCCAGCGTGGCCTTGAGCAGCGGCGGGGCGATCACCCAGAACGCCGGCAACCTGCGCGCCGGTCAGCTCGGCGGCAATGCCGCCGGGGCGGTCACGCTCACCGGCAGTGGCAACGCCATCGACGCGCTCGGCGACTTCAGCGCGCAAGGCCTGAATCTGGTCAGCAATCGCTCGCTGCTGGTCAGCGGCCGCGTCGACGGCGGCCCCTCGCTGCGCCTGCGCAGCGGCGGCGAGCTGCAGCTGAGCGGCCAGCTCAGCGGCGCCACCAGCTGGTTGCAGGCCGCTGCCGGCATCCGCCAGCGCGCCGGCAGTTCGATCACCGCCGGCCTGCTCAGCGGTAGCGCAGGCGGCGCGGTGGTGCTGGGCGATGCGGCCGGTTTCGTCGACAACCGTGTCGTACGCCTGGGCGACTTCGTCGCCAGCAATGGGTTCAGCTTCACCAACGGCGGCGACCTGCTGCTGGTGCTGGCCAATGGCAGCAGCTACAGCGTGGATGCCGGCAACAGCGCGATGTTCCTGTCGGTCCGCGGCAATCTGTTCCAGGACGGCCGTGCGCCGCTGCGCAACGGCACCGGCACCTTTGCCGCCACCGGCCAGATCGGTACGCAGCAGAACCCGATCTATGTGATCGGCACCGGCACCCAGACCGTGGCGGCGATCGGCGCGCCGCCGGCGTATTTCAACGCCACGACGGTCGACGGCAGCCTGCTCGATCTGGCCGGCGGCTCCGGCTTCAATGTGCCGGCCTCGGCGTTTGCCGGCCGTGCGCAGAGTTCGGCCAGCCGCACCGTGGCCTTCGTGGACCTGTCGGCCAGCGGTACCCCGTACCGCGCCTTCGGCCTGGTCCGCCCCGGCCTGCGGTTGCCCGACGACCAGCAGCCGGCCTGCGACGCCGGCGACCCGGATGCCGTCTGCAATCCCGAGTGACCTGCCTGCCGCCGCTCACCGCGGCGGCTTCCCCGATGGAGGCCGTGCCATGCAAGACGACAGTTCCCTGGAGACCCTGCTGGCGCCGCTCGGCGACGACGCCCCGGCCGGACCGGATCTGGAATACGACCCGGAGTTCCTGCGCCTGGAGCGCGAATCGGCGGTCCGCGCCGAGCGCTCGCTGGGCGAGAGCGTCATCGCCGCCGAAGAACCGGACTGGGACAAGGTGCAGGCGCTGGCGCTGGAACTGAGCCGGCGCAGCCGCGACCTGCGCGTGGCCGGCAAGCTCGGCGCCGCCTGGCTGCGCCTGCGCGGCCTGCCGGGCTGGGCCGATGCGCTGGCGTTGATCCACGGCCTGCTCGAGCGTCATTGGGACAGCGTGCATCCGCAGCTGGATGCCGACGACGACAACGACCCCACCTCGCGCATCAATGCGCTGGTCGGCCTCAGCGACCCGATGGGCCTGCTCAGTGCGCTGCGCACCACCGCGTTCGTGCAGTCACCGCGGCTGGGTCGCTTCAGCCTGCGCGATCTGCGCGTGGCCAACGGCAGCATCAAGCTGCCCGACGGCCAGAGCGGCCCCAGCCTGGCCGAAATCGAAGCCTGCTGCCAGGACTGCGTGCCGGAAACGCTGGCCACCTCCGCCCAGGCCATTGCCGAGGCGCTGCGGCAGGCGCGCGCGATCGATGCGCTGCTGAGCGAGCGCGTCGGCACCGCTGCGCCGGACCTGCGGCCGCTGCTGACCGACCTGCGCGATCTGGAGCGCTTCGTACTGCCGCATTGGCAAGCGCGGCAGGGCGTCCTTGCGGTCACCGAAGATGGCGAGCAGGCTGCCGGCGAGGGCCACGCCGCCGCCACGGCAACCAGTGCCACCCGCCGCAACGACGAGATCGCCGGCCCCGAGGATGTGAAGCGGCGGCTGGAAGAGATCTGCGCCTATTACGCCCGGCACGAACCATCCAGCCCGGTGCCGATGCTGCTGCGCCGCGCCCAACGCCTGGTCGGCTGCGATTTCCTGGCGCTGATGAAGGAGCTGGCCCCGGCCGGCATCGACGAACTGCAACGCGTCACCGGCCCGCTGGAAGAAACCTGAGCCGCATCGCCAGGCAAGAAACCCGCGCACTTGGTGTCCCGCCGGGCAGGGAACGCCGAGCAGCGGTTGCGCTGGACAGGCAGGGCACCTGAGCGGTGCGCCCAGCAATCGTGAACACGGTTGAGTAGCGCCCAATCGTGTGAAAGAGCGCCGGGCACGGCTGCATGCCGGCAGCCCATCATCAGCGCTACCGCAAGCACACCACGCGGGTGTGCGGCACGCTGTGCGCAAGGGGACATCTCCAGGCACGGCGGGAATTCGGTCAAGGCAACGAAGCGCAGATCAAAAACGCAACGCCACCGGGCGTTTCAACGCCCGACGCATGCCCCACGAATCCCGCATCCCAACTCCCCAATCACCAGCTATAGAGCTGCCAATACACCTTGTTGACCTTGTCCTTTTCCGCGTCGGTATGCCCGTCATGGTCGCGGTCGTACAGGAAGTAGGGCGCCCCGCGCGCCGGCGTCACCCGCACCATCTCCAGCTGACCGTTGACGCGGTATTCGTCGACCTTGTCGCCGTTGCCCATGGTCTTGCTGGTGACATCGGCGCCAGCCGGGATATCGCCACCGGCGCGGTCGCCGCCGCCGGTGGCACAGCCGCCGAGCAGCAGTAACGGCAGCAGCAAAAGACGTGCTTTGTTCATTGTCGTTATCCGTGTTGATCGCCAGCCAGTATGCGCTGGCGCGGTGTGCCCTGGGCGTGCAGCGTAGAATCGCCCGATGAGCAGATTAGTCCTGATCGACGGGTCCAGTTACCTGTATCGCGCGTTCCACGCGCTTCCGCCGCTGACCAATGCCCAGGGCGAGCCCACCGGTGCGTTGTTCGGCGTGGTCAACATGCTGCGCGCCACCTTGAAGGAGCGCCCGGCCTATGTCGCGTTCGTGGTGGACGCGCCTGGCAAGACATTTCGCGATGACTTGTATGCCGACTACAAGGCCAACCGCCCCCCGATGCCCGAGGACCTGCGCGCGCAGGTGCAGCCGATGTGCGACATCGTGCATGCGTTGGGCATCGACATCCTGCGCATCGATGGCGTGGAAGCGGACGATGTGATCGGCACGCTGGCGCTGCAGGGCGCCGCCGATGGCTTGCAGGTCACCATCTCCACCGGCGACAAGGACTTCGCCCAGCTGGTGCGTCAGGGCATCGAACTGGTCAACACCATGAGCGGCAGCCGCATGGATTCGGACGCGGCGGTGATCGCCAAGTTCGGCGTGCGGCCCGATCAGATCGTCGACCTGCTGGCGTTGATGGGCGACACCGTCGACAACGTGCCCGGCGTGGAAAAGTGCGGCCCCAAGACCGCCGCCAAATGGCTGGCCGAATACGACTCGCTCGATGGCGTCATCGCCAACGCCGACAAGATCAAGGGCAAGATCGGCGACAACCTGCGCGCCGCATTGCCACGCCTGCCGCTCAACCGTGAGCTGGTGACCATCAAGACCGATGTCACCCTGGCCAGCGGCCCGCGCGCGCTGGACCTGCGCGAGCCCAACGCCGAGGCGCTGGCGGTGCTGTACGCCCGCTACGGCTTCACCCAGGCGCTGCGCGAACTCGGTGGTGCGGCCGCCCAGGCGGGCCTGCTGGCCGAGCCGGTGGCGCTGGGCGCTGCTGCTGCCACTGCGCGCACCGAGCCTGGCCGCGCGCGCGGCACCGGCTTCGTCTCCGGCCCCGTCAACGCCGCGGTGGATCTCGATCCGTCGCTGTCGGCGCCCGGCCAGTACGAGACCATCCTGACCCAGGAGCAGCTCGACAGCTGGATCGCGCGGCTGCGTGCCGCCGGGCAGTTCGCCTTCGATACCGAAACCGACAGCCTGGACCCGCTGCAAGCCGATTTGATCGGCCTGAGCGTGGCGGCCGAGCCCGGCCAGGCGGCGTACCTGCCGTTCGGTCATCACTTCCCCGGTGCGCCGGCCCAACTCGACCGCACCCAGGCATTGGCGCAACTGGCGCCACTGCTCACCGACCCGGCCGTGCGCAAGCTCGGCCAGCACGGCAAGTACGACCTGCACGTGATGCGCCGGCATGGCGTGGCGCTGGCCGGCTATGCCGACGACACCCTGCTGGAGAGCTTCGTGCTCAATTCCGGCAGTGCCCGCCACGACATGGACAGCCTGGCCAAGCGCTATCTCGGCTACGACACCGTCAAGTACGAAGACGTCTGCGGCAAGGGCGCCAAGCAGATCCCGTTCGCCCAGATCAGCCTGGAAGACGCCACCCGCTACGCCGCCGAGGACGCCGACATCACCTTGCGCCTGCATCGCGTGCTCGGCCCCCGGCTGGCCAGCGAACCGGGCCTGGAGCGCGTCTACCGCGACATCGAAATGCCGCTGGTGGACGTGCTGGCCCGCATCGAAGCCAACGGTGTGTGCGTGGATGCGGCCGAACTGCGCCGCCAGAGTGCGGACCTGTCCAAGCGCATGCTCGCTGCCCAGCAGAAAGCCACCGAGCTGGCCGGGCGCAGCTTCAACCTGGATTCGCCCAAGCAGCTGCAGGCCTTGCTGTTCGACGAACTCAAGCTCCCCGCCGTGGTCAAGACGCCCAAGGGCCAGCCCTCGACCAACGAAGAAGCACTGGAAGCCATCGCCGACCAGCACGAGCTGCCGCGGGTCATCCTGGAATACCGTGGCCTGGCCAAGCTGCGCAGCACCTACACCGACAAGCTGCCGGAGATGATCCACCCGCAGTCCGGGCGCGTGCACACCAGCTACCACCAGGCCGGCGCCGCCACCGGGCGGCTGTCCTCGTCCGATCCGAACCTGCAGAACATCCCGATCCGCACCGAAGACGGTCGTCGCATCCGCCGCGCCTTCGTCGCCCCGGCCGGACGCAAGCTGATCGCCTGCGACTATTCGCAGATCGAGCTGCGCATCATGGCGCACCTGTCCGGCGACCCCGGACTGGTGGGCGCGTTCGAATCCGGCGCCGACGTCCACCGCGCCACCGCCGCCGAAGTGTTCGGCCGCACCATCGACACCGTCAGCGGCGATGAGCGCCGCGCCGCCAAGGCCATCAACTTCGGCCTGATGTACGGCATGAGCGCCTTCGGCCTGGCCCGTCAGCTCGGTATCGGCCGCGGCGAGGCGCAGGACTACATCGCGCTGTACTTCAGCCGTTACCCGGGCGTGCGCGACTTCATGGAAACCACCCGCCAGCAGGCGCGCGACAAGGGCTACGTGGAAACGGTGTTCGGGCGCCGGCTGTATCTGGACTTCATCAATGCCGGCAGCCAGGGCCAGCGTGCCGGTGCCGAGCGCGCCGCCATCAACGCGCCGATGCAGGGCACCGCCGCAGATATCATCAAGCGCGCCATGGTCAACGTGGACGGCTGGATCGCCGACCACGCGCAACGCGCGAAGATGATCTTGCAGGTGCACGACGAACTGGTGTTCGAAGCCGATATTAATTTCGTCGATACGCTACTGAGCGAGGTCACCACGCGCATGGCGGGCGCAGCCGAATTACGCGTGCCGTTGGTGGTGGATTCGGGCGTTGGCGATAACTGGGACCAAGCGCATTGATGCGGTGAATGGCTGCGATATGCTGAATACGCAGATCAGCAATAATCCGTTCCAAACATAATGTGAATTCAGCTGAGTTAATGGAATGAATACCCCCTAAATTCTACATTTTTTTAACAGTTATCTTCACGATCCATCAATGTAGAAAATGTTGTTATATCCCTCGACGGGCGCAACGCCTGTCGGTAGATCTCTCCCATCCCCTGGAGCAGATCTCGGAGCGGAAACTCCTCCCCAAGTTTCCGTTCCCTGGCCCCGCCGACCTCCCCCTGGTCTGCGGGGCTTTTTATTTATGTGCTCCCACTATGCGCAAGCGCTACAGCGTTAACGGCGATGCTGCAGGTGCCTCCGGTATGCGCAGGCGCGTGGCGTGTAGCGACACCACTCCAAGCCCCCGCGCAGGCAACGCGTTCGCTTGGCGCCAAGCCCCAGTGCATGCCGCGTTGCAGCGTAAATGCCCGCTCAATCGTCGGGTGCGGCGATGCAGAGGGCGTGCTGCGACGGCGGTACGAGGCCATGCTGCTCATTCAGTTTATGGGCGGGCCGCGCGCGTATTCATCTATCGATTTACGGTTGTCGCGTTTGCGCGTGTTTGCCATGCACGCTACCGCTACCGGCGCTGGTGGGCGAGTTTCATTCTGCCAAGGACCAGGGCGCCGTCGCAGTCATGCGATCCGCGCCTGTGCGGCCTCTGTCTCCAGGCAGCGTGGCGCACCGGTGATGCACAGTGGATCGAGCCGTCAGCAGGCAACGCGCTTGCTCGCGACCCGCTGTAACGTGCCCGCCAATGCCACCGCCTGCGTGGACGTCCGCCAACACGCCACGCCTTACGGCGGCGTTTCGATCAACCCAGCCAGTCGCGTGGAATCAGGTAATCGGCCAGCCGCGCTTCGGCGCTGCCCGGCTCCGGCGTGAAGCCGTACTCCCAACGCACCCGCGGCGGCAAACTCATCAGGATGCTCTCGGCGCGCCCACCGCTCTGCAATCCAAAGAGGGTGCCGCGGTCGTAGACCAGATTGAATTCCACGTAGCGCCCACGACGGTACAGCTGAAACTCGCGTTCGCGCTCGCCGTAGGGTGTGTCCTTGCGCCGCTGCACGATTGATATGTACGCATCCAGAAAGCCATCGCCCACTGCGCGCTGGTAGGCGAAGTCGCGCTCGAAATCCTGACCCAGATCGTCGAAGAACAGCCCGCCCACGCCACGCGTTTCATTGCGGTGGCGCAGGAAAAAGTATTCGTCGCACCAACGCTTGTGCGCGGCATAGCGCTCTTGGCCAAACGGCTCGCACAGCGCCTGTGCAACGCGGTGCCAGTGTTGCACATCCTCATCGAAGGGATAGAACGGAGTCAGGTCGAAGCCACCGCCAAACCAGGCGGCCACCACCTCGCCATCGCGCTCGGCGCGGAAGTAGCGCACGTTCATGTGCGTGGTCGGGATATACGGGTTGTGCGGATGAAACACCAACGAGACGCCGCATGCACGCCAGGTCGCACCGGCAAGCTCGGGCCGGTGCGCACTGGCCGACGGCGGCAGGCGCGTACCGGACACATCCGAAAAACCGATGCCGGCCTGCTCGAACACCGCGCCGTCGCGGAGGATGCGGGTACGGCCACCGCCGCCTTCCTCGCGCTTCCAAAGGTCCTCGGCGAAGCGTGCCTTACCGTCGGCAGCTTCTACAGCGGCGCAGATGCGGTCCTGCAGGTCGGTCAGATAATCGCGTACACGGTCGAATTCGTTCATGTCCCAATTCTAAGCCGTGCACTCCGCGCGGTGCATCCCGCGCAAGCGCGCCCGTTTGTCGCATTGCGATGCGGGATGACGGCGCAGTGATCACCGCTGGGCAATGACCAGTCGAGATGGTCGTATGCCAGTGCTACCGAGGGGCGAGACTCGCTTGTTCTACAGCGCCGTTTCCGTATCAGGAGCTACTTCATAAACTGCCGACCAACGTGTGGTGCAGTGTCCTTGCCGCAAGGATGGGTTCACGGCGTGTGCCGCGAGCGATGCGGGCGCCGTGCATTCGAGCTGGGCTTGAAGACAGCCGGGCAACCGCACACGCACGCTCTCAGTTTTCGATGCGCAACTGGCGAGCGAGGCGTATTTCGTTGCAAGGCAGCTGAACTGCTGCAGGCTGCAGCGTCCTTACCGGCTATCAAGTCACTCAGCTTGCGAAAACTCCGCGCGGACAGCGGGCGTGCATAGCCGCCATGCCAATGCTGCGTGGACGCAGCCGATCGCCAGCGCACCCAGGCCGGTGAGGACCAGTGCCATTTGCTGGGTGGCCTGCAAACGTGCCTGCATCTGCGGCCACTCCGGGCTTTGCAGCACATCGGCGGGCAGCAGCGTCTGCACGCCGTCGAACAAGGGCCCGATCAACGCCAGTCCGCCGAAATTGAGCAGCCCGGTCACCAGCAACACCGCCACGAAGCCACGCCTTGCCCACTCGCGCCGCTGCAGCAGCGCCCAACTCAACCAGCAGAACGCAGCCGAGAGCACCACGCCGGCCACCAATAATGACAGCGCGTGATCGATCAGCCATTGCCAGGAGGGGGGCAGGGTGATGCCTTCGGACAGCCCTAGCGATGCCGCACCTGGCGCCAGTGCGATCATTGCGATCTGCATCAGATTGGCCAGCACGCTGACCGCCCCCAGCAACAGGGAAACCCCAGCCAGCGGAGTGACGAAACCACCGCGCTGGCGCGCCGATGCTGGCCGGACGGCGCTCATTGCAGCGATGCGATGTGGGCGGCCACCATCGCCTGCCCGGGCGGATCCAGCGCAGGTTGCAGGTGCGCGTACCACTCGGGCACTGCGTCGGCTGGCAGGCATTGGCGCAACAACGGCGTGCTGCGCTCAAGAAAGGCTTCGAGAAACGGCAGCCCGCGCACGTACAGGAAATGGCTGTCGGTAATGGACATGCCAGCGTATGCCTCGCGCAGCCATTCCAGGTGCGGCAGCGCGTGCGCCCCGTGGCCGGCGCGGGTGAGCGCGGTGAGGAAGCTGGTACGCGCGGTCGCCGGCGAGGTGGACCGCTCCTGCGCATTGAGATCGTCGAAGGTCAGCAACCACTGCTCGCCCTGGGCGATCTCGTTGCACATCACCGAGGTGGTTGCCAGCTGCAGTGCGTTGTGTGCGGTGGGCTCCAGCGCGTACAGCGCCAGCCAGTACGGGTAGGCCTCGCGATAGCGGTCCAGCGCGCTCAACGACAGCGCGCACAGGCGCTGCGCATCGGCACCAAGGTGGCGCTGCGTCTGCGCAGCGTTGTAGGCAGCCACATGGTCGCCGCGCTGAAACGCGCTCAGCGCCGGTTGCAGTGCGGGATCGATCTCGGCCGCCGCTTCCGACACGTCTGCGGCAGCGACAGGCGCAGCCGTCGGTGCCGTGCGCGGCGTGTTTGCCGCAGTGCTCTTGCGTCCAAACAAACGGTCCCACAGGCCCATCGCGTCTCCCTTCCCTGCGCCCGTGGTGAGTGGAAGCGCCATCATGCCGGCGGCGCACCGGTCATGTGGCGGACCGGTGCAGCAGCACGCGTGCAGCGATGGCGCGTTACCGGTCCTGCGCCAAGCTTAGAGCCACTGGCGTAGCAACAGGTGAGTGCGAAGCAACCCAGACGCCGGTGTTGGTTTTGCCCGCGCACGTGCCGCATCGTTGATCCTGATCGCAGCGTCGCTGCGATTGGCCGGATCGGTCACGTTCTGCGCGGTTGGTGAGGGCGCATCGTGACTGCGAGATGGCCTGACCCCGGCATCTGCATGCAAGAGGCGCGGCGCCCGCTCCGTGCCGCTGGCGGCCAACCCGTGGGCAAGGCGCACGCCCTGTCTCGACGCGCCACAGGACGCTTCGCACTCACCTTAAAGTACCTGACATGCTCTAAGGCTTCACCTGCTCATTGAACAGCTCGAGGATGCGCTTGTACTCGTCCAGCCACGAATCGGCGCGCGTAAAGCCGTGGCGCTCCAGCGGATACGGCGCCACCTGCCAGTTGTCCTTGTGCAGCTCGATCAACTTCTGCGTCATGTCCACCGAATCCTTGAAGAACACGTTGTCGTCGATCATGCCGTGGGCGATCAGCAGGTGGTCGCGCAAGCCCTCGGCGTAATTGATCGGCGAGGAGATCTTGTAGGCCTCCGGATCGAGCTCGGGCGTGTTGAGGATGTTGGAGGTGTACTCGTGGTTGTACTGCATCCAGTCGCCGACCGGGCGCAGCGCCGCCCCGGCCTTGAACGTGCCAGGGCTGCGGAACAGCGCCATGTAGGTCATGAAGCCGCCGTACGAGCCGCCATAGATGCCGGCGCGTGCGCGATCGCCCTGCTTGGTGGCGACCAGCCAGTCCAGGCCATCCAGATAATCTTCTAGCTCGGGGTGGCCCATGTTGCGATAGATCGCCGTGCGCCAATCGCGGCCGTAGCCTTCGGAGGCGCGATAGTCCAGGTCCAGCACGATGTAGCCCTGCTGCACCAGCAGGTTGTGGAACATCTGCTCGCGGAAATACGGGGTGTAGCGCTCGGAGACGTTCTGCAGATACCCGGCGCCGTGCACGAACATCACGATCGGATACTGCTTGCCCGGCTCGGGCGTCTTGGGGCCGTAATACTTGCCCCAGACCGTGCCGGCACCGTGTTTGGACGGGATTTGCACGTACTGCGGCGCAATCCACGGCTGCGCCTTGAAGGCTGCCGTGCGGGTATCGGTGAGCACGGTGGCCTGACCGCCTGTGGCCGGTACCACGGCCAGTTGGGTCGGCAGATAGCTGCCGGAGTAACGCACCAGCAACTGCTGCCCGTTGGGCGAGAGGCTGAAACCTTCCACACCGTTCAACGCCGTGATCTCGGTGAGCTGATCGTTGCGCAGATCGAGCTTGCAGACTTCGTAATCGCCCGGCCATTTCTGGTTGCACAGGAAGAACATGCCGCCGCCGTCGGCGCTGGGCACCGGCATCGACACTTCCCACTTGCCGCGCGTGCGTTGGCGCGGTTTGCCGTTGCCTTCCACGGTGTACAGCTGCGAATAGCCGGATTCTTCCGACAGCAGCCACAGCGTACGGTTGTCGGGCAGCCAGCCGAAATCGTTGAAGTCCCAGTTGATCCACGCGCTATCGCTCAAACGGTGACGCGGCTGCAGCCTGGCGTTGTCCAGGTCCACGCTGGCGATCCAGCGGTCCTTGTTGTCCACCGCGCGAATTTCCACCGCCACGTTGCGGCCGTCATCGCTCCAGTGCACGGCCGGCCCGCTGCCGTCGCCATCGCTTTCCACGCGCACCGCGCGGTTGCCCTTCAGGGGGTCGCGCTTGGCGGCTTTGCGCAAGGCCGCCAGCGGATCGGTGGCGATGCCGGGGAGTGGGTCGAACGACAGCGATCTGGCCGTGCCCGCGCCAACATCCACCAGCCACAGCGCATGCGCTGCCGGGGCGTTGCGGCCGACACGGGTGCGCACTTCCTGGAATTCTTCGTAACCGGATTCGGTCACGTATCTGGGCATCTTGCCGGCCTGACCTTCGTCGGCGTTCTTGGCCTGTGTGACCACCAACAGATGGCGGCCGTCCGGCGACAACGCGCTGTCGACGATCTCCACCTCATCGCCCAGATACACCGGCGCCGCCGCACGCGTGGCATCGGCGCGGCGCCAGGCGTCTTCCTGCGTGCGCAGCGCGTCGCGTTGCTCCTTGTCGCGGCGCAAGGTGGCCAGCGTCGCCAGTTGCTGCTCGCGCAGCACATCGGCCTTGGGAGCGGCGTTGGGGTCGCGCTCGGCCTTGACCACCGCCACCTGCGCAGTGCCGCCGTCGGCGCGCCAGTGGTACCAATTGTTGCCCGCGCGCCAGATCGCACCGCCGTCGCTGGCGAACTGCGGACGCGATTCGGTCTCGTTGCTGCGGGTCAGCTGGGTCAGCGCACCTGTGCGCAGATCGCGCAGGAAGATGTCGCCGTTACGTGCGAACAGCATGCGCTGGCGGGTGGCATCGTAACTGGGGTTTGCCGCATCCAGGCCGGCGCGCGCGGTATCGGCCACACGCTCGGCGGTGCCGCCGCCGGTGCCCTGGCGATAGGTGTCGCGCACCGGGCTGCCATCGCGCTTGAGCAGGTATTGCACCTGTTTGCCGTCCCATTGCCACCAGGCCTGGTCCACCGCCGGCCCGATCCAGTCCGGGTCGGCCATCGCTTGTTCGATGGTGAGCGGGGCGGCAGACTGCGCATGCGCAGTGGTGGCCAGCAGCAGAAGGGTCAACGGCAACAATCTAGGCATCGGACACGGCTGGACGCAAAGGAGAGCGCGCAAGCCTAGCAGTTCGCCTTCGCAGCAGGCTTGGGCCACAGGTCATGCGTGCGTGGCTGCATGCAGCGCCCGGTAGCACCTGTAAGCGCGCAATGAGCGGGCGCGACCATGGGCCGGCGCTGCGCAAGCATGCACTCGCAGATGAGAGCGGTGCGCGGCATCGGCGCTGCACGACACGACAGCGCAAATGAATCCTTCAACGCCACGGCACTGGTAACGCCACGCGCTCAACTGGCACACGCGCCGACGAACGCAACGAAAATCTCGTATGGAAGCGCACCTGCGCAGAGGCGCCGCACGAGTGCCCTGCACACCTGCAGCCCGTCGGCGTATCGCACTGCCCAGCGCAACCACGCACTGGTGAAGACTTGCCGCGTGCAGCGACGATGATGTGCCATGCCGCACAAGGCGCGCGTCGCACACCAACTGGCCCGGCCACCCGCATGCCACACCCCGGCGGCGATCCACTTCGCGCGTCGCAGAGGAAAACCCCTGACTTGCCAGCGGCGCAGGTGGCGGCCAAGCTAGCGCGCTTTTGCGACCGTCGGTTTCCATGTCCAGCCTGCCTGCCCCCGCTATTTCCCATCCGATGGCTGTTGGTGCGCCCGACCGGCCGCTGGCCTGGCGCGCGGGGCAGTCGGTCGATCTGGCGACCTTCATCGCGCACGTGCACGGCCTGGCGCAGCAGCTGCCCGCGGGCCGCCATGCGGTGAATCTGTGCGAGGACCGCTATCGTTTCATGGTGGCGTTCTATGCATGTGCGCTGCGCGGGCAGGTCTCGCTGCTGCCGTCCTCGCGCGCGCCGGCAGTCGTGGGCGAAGTGCAGGCGCGTTACGCCGATACGTATTGTCTGGGCGACCTGGCGCTGGAGCTGGCGCCGCCGCGGTACTGGCAGCTGCCGGCCGAGTTGCCGCAGGCTCAGGGCCCGATTCCGCAGCTGGCCGACGATGCGCTGGTGGCGATCGGTTTCACCTCCGGCAGCACGGGCAGCCCGCAACCCAACCCCAAGACATGGGGCAGTTTTTTGACCAGCACGCGCCAGGATCTGGTCGCGCTGCAAAGTCTGTGGACGCACACCGATGCCGTCCCGCACGTGGTCGCCACCGTGCCGCCGCAGCACATGTACGGCATGGAGTTGTCGGTGCTGCTGCCGATGGTGACCACGCTGGCGGTGCACGCCGGGCGCCCGTTCTTTCCGGATGACGTGGCACGTGCACTGGCCGATATTCCCGCGCCGCGTGTCTTGGTGACCACACCGGTGCATCTGCGTGCGTTGGTCGAATCCGGCGTGGCGCTGCCGCCGCTGGCCGGCATCGTGTCGGCCACCGCGCCGCTGGCGCCGGAGATCGCCGCTGCCGCCGAAGCGCGTTTTGGCGGTGAGGTGCGCGAGATGTTCGGCTCCACCGAAACCTGCGTGTTCGCCGTGCGCCGTACGGCGCTGGAAGCGGCGTGGACGCCTCTGCCCGGCGTGCGCCTGGAAACGCAGGCCTCTGGCACGCTGGTGCATGCGCCGCATCTGGCCACGCCGGTGCTGTTGGCCGACATGATGGACGTGGCCGACGACGGCCGCTTCCAGGTGCGCGGCCGCCAGGCCGACCTGCTGGAAATCGCCGGAAAGCGCGCATCGCTGGCCGATCTGACACGGCGCTTGCTCGCCATTCCCGGCGTCATCGACGGGACCATCGTGCAGCTCGCGCCCGACCCCGGCCAGGCGGTCGGCCGCATCGCCGCGCTGGTGGTCGCCCCCACCCTGGACGAAGCCCAGGTGCTGGCCGCGCTCCGCGTCAGCGTGGACCCGGTCTTCCTGCCGCGCCGCCTGCGCAAGGTCGCCGCCCTGCCACGCAACGAAACCGGCAAGCTGCCGCGCGATGTGGTGCTGGGATTGCTCAACGGCTGAGCGTGACCTGCCACGTGTGCGCAACGGCAGGCGTCATGGACGCGGCAGTCAGCGTGGCGATGAATGGCCGCAGACACAGCGCGAAGAACGCGCGGGCAGGCATGGTCGACGCAGGCCACAGAGCGTTGCCGCCTTGCTGGTCGTCATCTGTGCGGTGGTGTTGTCGGCGTTCATCGGCACCTGTGTGGCGCCTTCGATGCGGGGTCACAGATGCGCGGCACGAATGCTCGCATCAGGTCAGCCCGCATCGCGCCATCCGTGGGCGCTGCTCGATCGATCGCCGCAGATGGCCTCCGCGGCACGTGGCATCACCCATGCACCCCATCGATCTCCACCGCCAGCTCATCGCGGCAGATCACGGCGTGCAGCAGCAGGCGCGGGACCGCATCGCCGAAGCGGGCATCCAGTGCCTGCGCAACCCGGGGCAGGTCGTCGCGCTCGCGCACATAGACTTTCAGGCGGGTGCCGGCGCCGAACTGCGCCGGTAACGCCGGTGCATGCTGACGCGCGGCGCCGAGCAGGGCGTCGAAGTTGGCGAAGGTTTCTTCCAGCTGCGCCAGCAATTGGCCGGTATGCATCGAGGCGTGGCCCACCACCGCAGCGGTGCCTGACAGCAGCAGCGGCATGTCGCTGCCGGCCGGTGGCAGCATGGCACGGGCGAAACTGGGCGGCTGCGGGCCGTACTGGCGCGGGTAATGGTAGGCACTGACCTGGCGCGGGTTTTCCAGCGGCGTGCCGGCATTGGTGGCGGCCAGCCAGTAGATCTGGATGATGCGCTCGGCATCGCAACGGCCCACGGCGGTGGCCGCCGGCAACTGCGCGGTGTCGAATGCGCCCAACCCGCGTGCACGGCCCACGCAGAACTGCCGGTAACGTTCGCGATCGCCGCTGCCCAGGGTGATGGCGTCGAGGTAATTCCAGATCCGCAGCAACCGCGGCGTCTGGCCGTTGCTGACGAAGGCGGTGATTTCCGCATATGCCCTGGCAGCGGCTTCTTCGATATCGACATCCTGCTCGTCGATCTCGATCACGCCGAACTGCAGGTGCCCATCGCTGGACCAGGCGATGTTGCCATCGCGGCCGCTGCTCACCGGCGCATCGGTGCGCCACACTTCCAGCACGCTGGCCTGGTACGGCTGCAGCGGCACGCGCAGATAACGCGGGTCGTGCAGGCGCGGCGCCGCATCGCCGAAGCCGAACACGGCCAGCACCTGCGGGTCGGTCAGCAGCACGGCAGGGTCGGTCTGGTCGACATAGTCGACCTGCAGCCGGGGATGGCGCACGGCGTGCGCGGTCTGGGCCTGGGAAGCGGTCATTGAGCGTCTCGTTGTTGCGTGTCGCATTGCAAGGTGTCGCCGTCGAAGCCGAGCTTGGCCTGACGCCGGCGATGGCGCCACGACTGCCAGGCGCGCGGCATCATCGACAAGGTGGTGAGTGCGTACAGGGCGCGAAAGGCGCGCAGGCGGATGCGGACTTTGGGGGCGTCGAAGACATCGCCGGCCAGCATTGCCACCACCGCCTGTTCCACCTGCCAGGTGTTTTGCGGGTGCGCGAACAAGGCGCGCATGGTGGGCGAAGTGAAGCGGTAGATGAACCACTTGAATTCATCCACACCGCGCGTCAGTTCGCGCTGCAGGGCACGCTGCAGTTTCGCCTCCGACTGCGGTGCGCGCAGTGCCGCATCCACCATCGCCGCGCCACGTTCGGCGCTGTGCATGGCCAGGAACACGCCAGAGGAAAACATCGGGTCGACGAAAGTGTAGGCATCGCCCAGCATCAACCAGCGCGGCCCGGCCATGCGCGTGCATTCGTAGGCGTAATTGCCGGTGGCATGCACCGGCGCCACGCGCTCGGCGCCGAGCATGCGCGCGTTGAGCTCGGCATTGAGCGCCAGCGTGCGCATCAAGAAGCCCTCGCTGTCGCCCTTGCGGGTCTTCATGTACTCCGGGTAGCAGACCGCGCCCACGCTCATGATGTCGTCCGGCAGCGGAATCAGCCACATCCAGCCGTGCGCATGCCGGTAGATGCTGATGTTGCCGGCATCCTCGCCCGGGCGTCGCGTCACGCCGCGGAAATGGCTGAACACCGCGGCCGACTGATGCGTTGCATTGGCGCGTTTGAGCTTGAGGCGATTGCCCAGAAAGGTGTCGCGGCCGCTGGCATCGAGCAGATAGCGCGGGCGGAACTGCTGCACGCCACCGTCTGCCGTGCGTGCCTGCAGCACCGGTTGTTCGCCGTCGAATGCGACCTGCTCCACGCAGACCTGCTCGCGTGCATCCACGCCCACCACACGCGCACGCTGGAACAGCACGTGGTCGAATTGCGCACGTGGCACCTGAAAGGCGAAATCGGCCTTGGCATCGAGCGCGTGGGAGAAACGGAACGTGTTGTAGCCGCCGCTGTCGTTGGGAAAATCCGCCCCACGCTTCAGCACGCCGATGGCGCGCACGTCTTCCAGCACGCCGAGGCGTTCAAGAATCGGCATGTTCATCGGCAGCAAGGACTCGCCGATATGAAAGCGCGGGTGCTGCGCCTTCTCGAGCAGGGTCACGGACCAACCGAGCTCGGCAAGTGCGATGGCCGCGGTGCAGCCAGCCGGGCCGCCGCCGACGATCAGGACATCCGGACACTCCGGTCCGGGAGCCGGCCCGGCTGCCGGCATGGCGGTCGGGGTAAGGCGAACAACGGTGGAAGTCATCCTGGAACGAACCTGCGGCGGGCGAGCGTCATGCAGTCATGATAGCCTGACCGGCGGCCCGGCCAGCTTGCGGCCCGCCGATTCATATGTGAAGAACGACCGGCAGTCACGTGCAGGCACCGGCCAGCCGCGCGGCAGATGCTCGGATTGGCAGCGGCGGCAACGTACACTACGGCCCGGCGCGACGCTCATGCATGCCGATGCTCGTCCGCGCTGCTCCTGCTTGTTCTCACTCTTGTTGCCCGACCCTGACCTGTGGAAATCCTGGATGTCCTCGCAAACCGCTGCCGAACGTGAACTGGCCGAACTCCTGGTCGAAAGTCTGAACCTGGAAGACGTCCAACCCGCCGACATCGATCCGGAGGCGCCGCTGTTCAATACCGGGCTGGGGCTGGACTCGATCGACGCCCTGGAACTGGCGCTGGCGATCAGCAAGCGCTACGGCTTCCAGCTGCGCTCTGACAACGACGAAAACCGTCGCATCTTCGCGTCGCTGCGCGCACTGTCGGCGCATGTCCAAGCCAACAAGACCGTCTGATCTGCCAACTGCGCCATCCCCCGACGCACCCGCGTGGGTGCTGGGGCTGGGCGTTCTGCTGGCGGTGGCGTATTCGCCGTTGGCGCATTGGGCCAATGCCAGTCACCGCCCGGAATTGGCCGTCATCGCCGGTGGTTTGCTGGTGCTGATGGTGTTGATCGAACCGATGGTTGCGCGCCGGCCCTGGGCCTGGGCGTTGGCGCTGTTGCTGCTTGCCGGGCTGGGCGCGCTGTGGCATTCGCCGTATGCGATGTTGGTGCTGGCGGCGCCGCCGGTGGTATTTACCGGTTGGGTGGCCTGGTTTTTCGGGCGCAGCCTGCGGGCCGGACGCACGCCGCTGGTCACGCGCATCGTCGAGGGCCTGTACGGCCAGGCCGGCATGCTGATCACGCCCGAACAACGCCGCTATACGCGCCGCCTCACGCTGGCCTGGGCAGTGCTGCTGTGCGGTCTGACCCTGGCCAATCTGGTGCTGGGTCTGTGCGCCGAGCCCAGCGGCGTGCTCGCGCAGCTGGGTCATGCCTCGCCGCTGCCGATCAGCGACGCGCGCGCCTCGTTGTTCGCCAACCTGCTCGCCTATGGGGTGATTGGCGGCTTCTTCGTTGGGGAATATCTATTGCGTGGCCGCTGGTTTCCACAGCGCCCCTATCGTAATCTGCCAGACTTCTTGCGTCAGATGGCGCGGCTTGGGCCGGATTTCTGGCGCGATCTGCTGCGCTGAGTGCGTGGCCTGGGGCAGCGACGGACGTGCATATTTTCGGGGACAAGACAAAAATGCCGTTGGCAAGGATGCCGTCGCGCTTGGCGTGGGCTGTGTTCAACCTGTTGCAATTGGCGTTCACGCTGGCCTTTACCGCTGGCGGCATCGTCTACGCATTGGCATCGCTGGCGATCACGCGCGACGCCGACCGCCTGCTGCGCATGGGCAGCTGGATGTGGGCGCCGGTGCTGTTCCGCGGTGCGGGCGCCACCGTCATCGTGGAAGGGCGCGAGCGGGTGGATTGGTCCAAGAACTATCTGTTCGTGAGCAACCACCAGTCGATCATCGACATTTGCGCGCTGTTCCATGCCTTGCCGGTGCCGCTGCGTTTTTTACTCAAGGAAGAAATGCGCAAGGTGCCGTTCGTGAACTGGTATGCGCGCGCCGCCGGCATGCTGTTTTTGGACCGCGACAGCCGCAGGGCAGGGGCGCTGGTGCGGCGCCAGGCGGCCGCATTGCTGCGCGAGGGCAAACAGTTGTGTCTGTTTCCCGAAGGCACCCGCAGCCGTACCGGCGCATTATTGCCATTCAAGGCCGGGCTACTGCAGGCCGCTATCGATGCTGGCGTGCAGGTGGTGCCGGTGGCGCTGGATGGCTGCGGCAAGGTCTTGCCGGTCGATGGCCTGTTCAGGGTGAGGCCGGGCATCATCCGCGTGCGGATCGGTGCGCCGATCGCGGTGACCGGGCCGGATGCGCCGGATCGCCAACAATTGACCGAGCAGGCACACAAGGCCGTGGCTGCAATGCTTCAACCCAGGATCTGAGTTCTGCGCTTATGGATTTCGTTGTGCCGCATGATCATCCCTGCCTGCCCGGACATTTCCCGGGCCGTCCCGTGGTGCCTGGCGTAGTCGTGCTCGACCATGTGCTGCAGGCGGTGGAAGCCCTGCATGGTCCGCGCGCGGCCATGCGCCTGCCGCAGGTGAAATTCGTGCAGCCCTTGCTGCCCGGCCAGACTGCCTCGGTCACGCTGGAAGGCGATGGCCCGCGCTGGCGCTTCCGCGTGCAGCGCGCCGAGGCGTTGCTGGTCAGCGGCGAACTGGTGGCCGAGGCGGCGGCATGAGCAAGCACTGGAAACAGCGTCCGGAAGGTGGCGGGCGCTTTGCGTTGTGGCTGATCCGCGGCATTGCACGGCACGCCGGACGTGCGGTGGGGCGTGCGCTGCTGTATCCGATCACGCTGTACTTCCTGCTGGTGCGTGGCCCCGAGCGCGCCGCCTCGCGTGCCTATCTGGGGCGGGTGCTGGGCCACCCGGCCACGCTGCGCGATGTGGCGCGGCACATCCATACCTTCGCCTCGACCATCCTGGACCGGGTGTACATGCTGTGCGGGCAGATGCAGCGCTTCCGCGTGGACATCACCGGCCTGGATCAACTGCATACGCAAATGGACCGCGGCCGCGGCGTGCTGATCTTCGGCTCGCACCTGGGCAGCTTCGATGCGCTGCGCGTGCTGGCCACCGAGCGCCCGGACGTGCAGGTCAAGGTGGTGCTGGACAAGGCGCACAACCGCGCCATGACCGACCTGCTGGGGGCGCTCAACCCGCAGCTGGCCGCCAACATCATCGACGCCGGCATGGACGCGACCTCGATCGTCATGGCGATCAAGGAAGCCACCGATGCCGGTGCGCTGGTGGCGCTGCTGATCGATCGTCCGCGCGAAGGCGACCCGGCGCTGCCGGCGATGTTCCTGGGCCGCAATGCGATGTTCCCGACCTCGCCGTGGTTGATCGCCGCGGCGCTCAAGGTGCCGGTGGTGCTGGCGTTCGGCCTGTATCACGGCGGCAATCACTACGAGCTGGCGTTCGAAACCTTCAGCGAAGGCCTGGACGTGCCGCGTCGTCAGCGCGCCCCGGTGCTTGCGGTACTCATGCGCGATTACGCTGCCAGGCTGGAACATTACACCTGCTACGCGCCGTACAACTGGTTCAACTTCTACGATTTCTGGAACACCCACCATGCCGATGTGCCGCACCCTGCCGTGGATGCTGATACTGCTGTTCAGCGCCGCACCGCTATGCGCCGCACCGCCTGAGACGCTGGACGTCGGGCAGGTGCTGCAGCGCCTGGCGCGCCCCGCACCGGTCAGCACCGAATTCGTCGAATTGCGCGGCTCGGCCTTGCTGAAGACGCCGTTGCGCGTGGAAGGACACTACCGTCGCCCGGACGCGCAGACGCTGGTGCGCGAGGTCAGTGCGCCGTACCACGAAACCACCACGCTGACCGGCGACGAAGGCGTGCTAGAACGCGAAGGCAAATCGCAACGCCGTTTCTCGTTGAGCCGCGTGCCCGAGCTGGCCGGTTTGAAGTCCGGCTTCGGCGCGTTGCTGTCCGGCGACCGCGCGCTGCTGGAGCAGCACTATCGCGTCAGTGGGCAGGGCCAGCCGCAGGCCTGGCAGCTGACGCTGCAGCCCAAGGATGCTGCCGTGGCCAAGCAGGTGCACGAATTGCGCCTGTACGGAGGCAACGACGAACTGCGGTGTATCGAAAGCGTGCCCGCCAAGGGCGACATGCAGCGCACCCTGCTGGCCGGTGCCGCACGCGCGGCCGCCGGCGTGACCGATGCCGCCGCGCTGACCGCGCTCTGCCACGGTTCGGGCGCGTGACCGCGCGCGGGATGGTTGCGCCGGTCGTCTCTAAACACATCACACCCTTCGCAGCTGAAACCCGCACGTTGCCAATAACGACCGATGCCGCGCGTGCGGCCGGCGGGCGTTCGGCCGCTGCAGCAGGATATGCATGCCATGGCGCTTGAATTGAACGCAAACCGCCGCATCGGCCTGGCGCTGTTTTGGCTGGCCTTGCTGGCAGTGGCCGGATTCTGGTTGAGCGAGACGCTCAAGGTCACTGGCGATCTGCGCAAGTTCATGCCCGCCCTCAGGAAAAACAACGCGTCGTTGCAGCCCGATGCCGCGCGTGCGGCCGGCGGGCGTTCGGCCGCTGCAGCAGGATATGCATGCCATGGCGCTTGAATTGAACGCAAACCGCCGCATCGGCCTGGCGCTGTTTTGGCTGGCCCTGCTGGCGGTGGCCGGATTCTGGTTGAGCGAGACGCTCAAGGTCACTGGCGATCTGCGCAAGTTCATGCCCGCCCCGCGCACGCCGGCGCAAAAACTGCTGATCGAAGAACTCGGCGAAGGCCCTGGATCGCGGTTGCTGCTGATGGCGTTGTCCAACAACGATCCGGTCACCTTGGCCGAGCAGTCGCAGCAACTGCACCAGGCGCTGTCCGCGCAGCCGGCGTTGTTCGAACTGGTCAGCAATGGCGGCAATGCCGGGTTGGAGGCGATTCCCAAGCGCTTGCTGCCGTACCGCTATCTGCTCAGCGACAGCTTCGACAAGACCCCGCTCGACGCGCCGACGCTGGAAGCGGCGTTGCAGGCGCGCGTGCAGGATCTGGGCTCGCCGGCGGCGGCCATGGTGGAGCCATTGCTGCCGCGCGACCCCACGATGGAAATCCTGCATCTGGCCGAAACCCTGCGGCCGGCAGCGATGCCGCGCACGCGCAATGACGTGTGGTTCGATCGCGCCGGCACTTCGGCGCTGTTGATCGTGCAGACCCGCGCGGCCGGCTTCGACCCCACCGGCCAGCAACTGGCCTACGACGCCGTGCAAGCGGCGTTCGCGAAGGTCAGCAAGGGCACCGCCACCCGGCTGACGCTGACCGGGCCGGGCGCATTCGCCGTGGAAATCACCGCGCGCACGCAGGGCGAGGCGCAGTGGATCGGCACGCTGGATACGGTGGGCCTGGTGTTGCTGCTGCTGGTGGCCTACCGCAGCTGGAAGATTCCGGTGCTTGGCGTGTTGCCGCTGGCCAGCGCCGGTCTGGCCGGCCTGGGTGCGGTGGCGCTGCTGTTCGACGGCGTGCATGGCATCACCGTGGCATTCGGCTTCACGCTGATCGGCGTGGTGCAGGATTACCCGATCCACCTGTTCAGTCATCAGCGCCCCGGTCTGGATCCGCGCGAGAACGCACGGCACCTGTGGCCAACACTGGCCACCGGCGTGGTCTCTACCTGCATTGCCTATGTGACCTTCCTGTTTTCCGGCGTGGACGGCCTGCGGCAGTTGGCGGTGTTCACCATCGCCGGCCTTGCCACCGCCGCGGTCACCACGCGCTGGCTGTTGCCGGCCTTGATCGACCCGGCCCCGCGCGACTACGCGGACTCGCGCCTGCTGGCGGTGCTGTGGCGTGGCATTGCGCGCCTGCCGCGGCCACGCATCAGCCTGGCGGTGATGGCCGTGATCGGCATTGCGGTGATCGTGTTCGCGCCCGGGCAATTCTGGCAGAACGATCTGTCGAAGCTGACCCCGGTGCCACCCAAGGCCTTGGCGCAGGACACCCATCTGCGTCAGGAGCTGGGCGCGCCGGATGTGCGTTACGTGCTGGCGCTGCCGGCAGCCAGCGATGAAGCGGCATTGCAGGCCAGCGAGCAGTTGCGCCCGCGTCTGGATGCGCTGGTGCGCGATGGTGTGTTGCTCGGTTACGACATGGCGGCACGCTATCTGCCCAGTGCCAAGACCCAGCGTGCGCGACAGGCCGCATTGCCCGATGCCGCCCAGGCGCGCGCGCTGACCGAGCGCGCCGTGGCCACCACGCCATTCCGCAGCGATGCGTTTGCGCCGTTCCTGCAGGATCTGGACGCCGCCAAGCGCGCCGCACCGCTGCTGCCGAAGGATCTGAGCGGCTCGCCGCTGGCCACGTCGGTCGGTGGCCTGCTGCTCGGCCGTGGCGATCGCAGCACCGCTTTGGTGTCGTTGACCGGCCTGCGCGATCCGGCGGTGTTGGCGGCCGCCGTGCAGGGCAGCGGCGCGCAATTGCTGGATCTGAAGGACGCCTCCGAATCGCTGGTGGCCGCCTACCGCGGACGCGTGCTCGGTGCGCTGGTCCTGGCTGCCTTGTTGCTGGCGGTGACCGTGGCGATTGCATTGCGCAGCCCGCGCCGC
The DNA here is from genome assembly GCF_041475725.2 of Xanthomonas sp. NCPPB 1754. Classification (NCBI taxonomy): domain Bacteria; kingdom Pseudomonadati; phylum Pseudomonadota; class Gammaproteobacteria; order Lysobacterales; family Lysobacteraceae; genus Xanthomonas; species Xanthomonas sp. NCPPB 1754. The sequence goes on along the minus strand of NZ_CM192982.1, from coordinate 4,674,655 downwards.
ATCGTGCGGGTGCTGCTACCGATGGCGCTGACCACGGTGCTGATCCTGGCGATCCTGCGCGGCACCGGGGTGGAGCTCAATCTGTTCCATCTGATCGCGCTGATCCTGGCCGCCGGTCTGGGCCTGGATTACGCGCTGTTCTTCGATCATGCCGGCGACGATCACGCCGACCAGCTGCGCACGCTGCACGCGTTGATCGTCTGCAGCCTGATGACACTGCTGGTGTTTGCGCTGTTGGCCGCTTCCAGTATCCCGGTCTTGCGTGCCATCGGCAGCACGGTGGCGCTGGGCGTGTTGTTCAATTTCATTCTGGCCTTGCTGGTGTCGCGCGAACCGGCGCTGGAACGCACCGCGAACGGAGAGCCGCATGCAGGGACGTGACGCAATCGCTGCGCTGATTCCGCACCAGGGCAGCATGTGCCTGTGGGAAGAAGTGATTGAGTGGGATGCACTGCGCATTGTGCTGCGCAGTCACGCACACCGCAGCGATACGCATCCGCTGCGGTGCAACGGGCGTTTGCGCGCGCTGCATCTGTGCGAGTACGGCGCGCAGGCCATGGCCGTGCATGGCGGATTGCTGGGTCGCCAATCCGGCATGCCGGTACGCCCGGGCATGCTGGTCGCGCTGCGTAGCGTGGAATTGCACCTCGCCTATCTGGACGACCTGCCCGATGCCATCGATTGCGAGGCGCAGGTGCTGATGCAGGGCGAGGACAGCCAGCAATACGGCTTCCGCCTGACCCATCGCGGGGAACTGCTCGCCGAAGGACGCGCCACCGTGATGCTGGGCGCCGCCTGAGGCCTGCGCTCAGGGATTGACGGGTGTCTTCGCCGCGATCAGCGCGCTCAGATTGCCGACGCCGGGCAGGCGATGCGCATACAGCCGCGCGATGTCGCCGCCGCTGTGCAGATGCTCGAAATGCTCCAGACCGATCGACAGGAATTCCGCACTGCCATCGTGCGGCGTCTTGATTTCGCCGACTTCGAGTGCCTTTAAGGCGCTGATCCAATGGAAGGACTGGCCAGCGTCTTCGCGATTGAAATAGGCGTACCAGACCGGAATGCGGAACAGCCGCTCAAACGCCACCGCGCGTCTGAGTTCATCCTCATAGGGCAGGCTGTAGCAGGTTTTCTTGTACCTGTTGCGGTTCTTGACGTCGATGGCGATCAAGCCGATCGACTCCAGCAGCAGCAGGAAATCCGGCCGTTTGACCGCTGTGCCGAACAACGGCGCGAAGGTGTCTGGCGCTTGGCAAATGGCCACATAGCTGAAGCCATGCAGCTGCAGCCATGCATTCATCGCGTCCTCGCCTTGCTTGCCAAGGCCCGCCAAGTTCACTGCATTCATCTCGTTTCGTTCATCGCCGCCCGTGTTCGAAAGCTACCAGCCGGATTCGAAAGCGCTCAAGCGGCAGCGATCGGATTTGCGGCATGGTCAGGCAAATACGCGAGAAGTACCAAGAGTCCGTCCTTCAACGGGCAGCTTGATCTACGATAACGCTCCTTCTCTGCTCATATGGTTCGTGGCTTATGAACTCAGCTGCAAGACGCGCACTTGTTACCGGCGGCAGCGGCGATCTTGGCGGTGCGATCTGCCGCCACCTGGCTGCGCAGGGCCGGCATGTCATCGTGCACGCCAACCGCCACCTGGTGCGTGCGGACGAGGTGGTTGCCGCGATCGTGGCCGATGGCGGCAGCGCACAGGCAGTGGCCTTCGATGTGGCCGACGCGCAGGCAAGTTCGGCGGCGCTGGAGAGCTTGCTGGACGCTGGCCCGATCCAGATCGTGGTCAACAACGCGGGCATCCATGACGACGCGCCGATGGCAGGCATGAATGCCGAGCAGTGGCACCGCGTCATCGACGTGTCGCTGCACGGTTTTTTCAATGTCACCCAGCCGTTGCTGCTGCCGATGGCGCGCACGCGTTGGGGCCGCATCGTCAGCGTGTCGTCGGTGGCGGCCGTGCTGGGTAACCGCGGGCAGACCAACTACGCCGCCGCCAAGGCGGCGTTGCACGGCGCCAGCAAGTCGCTCTCGCGCGAAATGGCCAGCCGCGGTATCGCAGTGAATGTGGTCGCGCCGGGTGTGATCGATAGCGACATGGTTGGCGACAGTTTCGCGCCGGAGGTGATCAAGCAATTGGTGCCGGCCGGCCGCGTCGGCAAGCCCGATGAAGTGGCCGCGCTGGTCGCCTTTTTGTGCTCGGACGCGGCCGGTTACATCAATGGCCAGGTGATCGGCGTCAATGGTGGGATGGGCTGAGGGCGACTACCAAAACTACTGCGCAGCCGCCAGGCGGGCGCGGCCGGTGCTCGGAATCCTCATGTACAACTCGTACACTCCGGTTCCTGTGCGCCGTCCACGCCCACCTGGCGACTGCTCGCTACGTTTTGGTAGCCGCCCTAAATTGCATCGAAGTTGATGTAGCGACATTCCCCGCGCATCACGGATGCCTTGGTAATGAGGACCTCATCACCAGCACGACTAAGCGTGTGGATGTATTCCAGCTTTCCTGAGGATGTCTTGAGAAAGGTGTAAACCTCGGCCGTCTTCCCTGGATAAACAACCAGAACGGATAACGAACTGATGCCTCGGCTCAGAAGCATTATCCGTGCTCCTTCCTCACGAGCTGACACTATCTCCTGGCGAACATCTACATAAATCAGATCGTAATCGTCCCCCTGCTTTGAGAGCTTGGTCAGACCGCCTGTGATCCTTTCATCGTTCCAGCCGCTGTCTTTTGCCGTGATGATGCCTGTTTCGGCGTAGTAGCCTTTTCCTGCGGGATTTGAGCATGAGGCAATCTCCGCAGCATAAGTCGGTGTGCTAAGCGCAATCGATATAGCGAAACAGGTAAGTTTCATGGCGCACACCTAATTCTGTAGGCCTCACGCCGCGTCGGCGTACCAGGTTGCGGTAAGAATAGCCTCGCCGTCGGCGCCGGCAGTCAACGCCTCCAGACCGTAGTCCGGCAGGTCGGCGTAGCGTTGACGTGCCTGTTGCAGGATCTCGCGCGCCAGGACCGCCATCTGCGCGACATTGCCGTGGATGCGTGCGACAAACGCATCATCGTCGCGTGTGTCGTTCAAGGCGCCATTGAGTTCGTTGAACCAGCCGATCAGGTATTGGTCCAGCAGTCGTCCGCTGCCGGCGGCGATGCCCTGGGCGGTATTGCGCACGCCCCATGCATGCAGCACCTGCTGCATTGCCATGTTCATGTCGCGCGCGTGCAGGAAGTCGTTCTTCATGCGCGAGAGCAGGCTGAGATGGGCGATGCGCCCGCTGCAGAACAGCGGTGCCAGCAACGACCAGTAATAGGTGTAATCCCAGATCACTTTGACCGGCATCACCTGCTCGTCGCCGAACAGCGCGTACTGATCCTGATACAGCGTCAGCGTGTTTTCGTAGAACGAGAAATACAGCTGCTGGTACAGCTCCACGTACGGGCTGAGCGACTTGCCGGCGCGGTCGCGGCCGATCAATTCGCAGATGTAGGTGTTGGAGATGGCGATGAAGTCGCTGCCCGGCGAATAGAACGGGTCCAGGAATACGCCCGCTTCGCCGGTCAGTGCCCAGCGCTGCGACGAGAACACCTGCTTGCAGCCATACGAGAAGTTGCGCAGGAACAGAAAGTCCTGCAACCGGTAATCGGCCTGGTCGAGCGTGGCGGCCACCTGCGGCTGATGCGTGCGCAGCCAGGTCATCGCCTTCTCGTGGGTGTTCATGCTCTCCAGCGGATGCAGGTCTGCATCGCAGACGATGCCCAGCGAATGCGCACCCGACGACAGTGGGATCAGCCAGAACCAGTAGCCGGGCCCGCACATGTGATTGGTCGAACGCCAGCGGTCCGGCGGCGTGCAGCGTTGCAGCCAGCTGCTGTCCTGCGACCAGCCGTTGGGGTCGATCAGGCCTTCCACGCGCCACCACACTGCATTGGCGTTGTGCTCGTTGTTCTGCGCCAGACCGAGCTTGCGCTTGAGCAGGCCGGCACGTCCGCTGGCATCCACCACCCAGCGCGCACCCAGCGTGCCTGGCGTGCCGTCGCGTTCGAAGCGCACGGCGTGGTCGCTGTCGTCTTCGGACAGGTCCACGCCCTTGACGCTGCAGCTGTCGATGAAGGCAATGCCCTGGGCACGCGCGCGTTCGCCCAGAAAATTTTCGAAGCGGCCGCGGTCGATCTGCCACGACGGCGTGGGCAGGATCTTGCTCACGCCCAGTTCGGTGCAGCGGTCGATGTCGTGGCGTTGGTCGGAGAAGAAGAACCGGAAACCGAACTTGCGGATCTGCTCGGTCTCCAGATGCTCGCGCAGGCCCAGTACGTCGGCAAAATAATGCGCGCCGATTTCCACCGTGGATTCGCCGACCTTGAACGCGGCCTCGCGGACCGGATGCGCGCGCCGTTCCAGCACGGTGATGGCAAGCTGCGGATCGCGCTGCTTCAGTTGCAGGGCCAGGCTCAGGCCAGCCAGGCCGCCCCCGGTGATCACGACATCGGCGCGCTGTGCATTCATGAGGAGTGATTGCTCTTGGTGACCGCGGGGACAGTAGCAAATTCGCCATCGGGATCGTCAACGATCACCGGGTTGGCGCGCACGCGGCGATATTCGCGCCACACATGGCCGTATGCCCAGACCTGTTTGACCACGTGCGAGGTGATATTCCACAGGTCGCGCACCAGCCGGAAATGGCTCTTGCGGAAGGTGCCAGGCGAGGTACCGGCGTAGCGGGTCTCGATCGGCACGGCGACCACGCGCGCGCCAGCCTGGCGCGCGGCCGAAATCAGCAGCTGCGCTTCGAACACGAAGCCCTCGCCGGGCACGTTGGGCAGGGTGAACACCGAGGCCGGATACAAGCGTTGGCCGCTTTGGCTGTCGATCAGGCCGAAGCCGCACCCCCAGGCAATGCCCCAGTCGCCGAAATCATTGCCGATGCGGCGGATGGTGGGCTGGGTGGCGCGCTTGCGCATGCGCGCACCGATGATCACGCAGCCTGGGTGGCGGTTGGCGGCGGCCAGCAGGCGCGGGAAATCGGCCGCCTTGTGCTGGCCATCGCCGTCCATGGTCATCACCGCGCGCATGCCAAGCCGCTGTGCTTCGGCAAAGCCACTGCGCAGTGCCGCGCCCTTGCCCATGCGCTGCGGGTGACGGATCAGCGTGACCGGCATGCCGGCGATGCACTCGGCGGTGCCGTCGTCGGAGCCGTCGTCGATCACGATGACGTGCGCGCAATAGGTCAGCGCGTCGGCGACCACTTCGCGGATGCGCAGCGCCTCGTTCAAGGCCGGCACCAGGATGGCGGTGTCCTCGCGGCTCAGCGGTTGCCGGCTCATTGCCGGACCTCCACGCGCAGCACCCGGCCCGGCGTGGCATACAGCGCCACGCTGCCGCCATTGCCGGCCAACAGGTCCAGCAGCGGCAGCATCGGCGCCATTGCATTGCCGGCGATGTGGCGCGCCAGCGCGCCATCGCCGGGCGAGGGAGCGCCGTCGTCCAGATGTGCGTGCAGTTGCGGCTTGCCGGCCTGGCCGGGGGCGCCCAGCACCAGCGCGCTACCCAGCAGCCCCTGGCTGGGGGCGACGCGCCCGAGCGGCCCGACCGAGCGGGCGTCGTAGCTGGCCAGCAGCACGGCCTGGGCGCCGGCAGCGCGTTGCACCAGCGCTTCCAGCAGGCCTTGCGCAAAGCTGCCCAGGCTGGCGCTCATCGCCGTGGCCGGGGTCATCGCACCGGCGCCGATGGTCCAGTAGCCGGCGGCGGCGTTGTGCACCGAGTTGTGGAACTTGGTTGGCGAAATCGCCAACGGATCGCTGGCCAGCGTGGTGCACATGTAGTCGGAGATGGCCAAGTCGCCGTAGGTCGAGGTAAAGATCGACGGCAGGCTGGCCGGGTCGCGGCCTGCGGCGTTACAGGCGGCCAGCGCGGCTTCCAGCGACACGGCCACCGTATCCGGCGCACGCCGGCGTTCGTTGGCGGCCAGCAGCTGCGGCGCCGGGCGGGCGGGGGTTTCCTGCAGGGCGCCGCCGCGCGCGAAGGCGCTGGCAGCGTCCCAGTTGGGCAGACCCTGGGTCCAGAAGCCGATCCCTTCGATGGTCGCGGTCAGCATCAGCGGGCCCGCCCGAACAGCAGCGAACAGTTGTTGCCGCCAAAGCCGAAGGAGTTGTTCATGGCGTAATCGATGCGGGCATGGGCGTTGTCGAAGCGGATTTGCGGGCCACAGGCCGGGTCGGGGATGTCGCTGTTGAGCGTGCCGGGCAGCACCTCGTCGCGCAGCGCGAGCAGTGCGATCACCGATTCGACGATGCCGGCCGCGCCCAGGGTGTGGCCGGTCCAGGCCTTGGTCGAACTGGCGTGCAAGGTGCCGGGGAAGATCGCTGCCACTGCGGCGGCTTCCACGCTGTCGTTGGCCGGCGTGGCGGTGCCGTGCAGATTCAGATAGCCCACTGCGGCCGGCTCCAGACCGGCGCGGTCGAGCGCACCGCGCATCGCCAGCTGCGCGCCCAGCCCTTGCGGATGCGGCGCCGACATATGGTGCGCGTCGCTGGATTCGCCGTAGCCGTACAGCCACAGCGCGGCATCCGGTGCGGCGGCCGGGCGTTCGAGCAGCGCAAAGCCGCCGGCCTCGCCCAGGCTCAGGCCGACCCGGCGCGCGTCGAACGGCTGGCACATCTCCGGCGCCACCACCTGCAACGAGTTGAAGCCGAACAGCACGCTGCCGCACAAGGTGTCCACGCCGCCGACCAGCGCCGCGTCGATCACGCCGGCCTCCATCAGCCGCGCCGCCTGGGCGAACACCTTGGCGCTGGACGAACAGGCCGTGGCCACGGTCACGCACGGGCCACGCAGGCCGGTGGCGTGCTGCACGAAGTCGCCCAGCGAATGCGGGGTGTGCACGATCGGGCGATTCAGATCCTCGGGGAAGCGCGCGCCGTCGGCGTCGTCGACCAGCCGCGTATACGCTTCTTCGCTGGCGCCGATGCTGGAGGTGGAGGTGCCGATGATCACCGCTACCCGCTCGGCGCCGTAGCGCTGCGCGGCGGCCTGCACGGCCTGCGCCATCCCGTCCTGCTGCAGGGCCAGCCAGGCCAGGCGGTTGTTGCGGCAATCCCACGCGTGCAGAGAATCGGGCAGCACAACCTCTTCAACGCCATCGACGCGCCCGACCCAGCAGGGCAGCAGCGGTTGCGGCCCGAAATCGTTGCGACGCAGGCCGCTGCGTCGGGCGGTCAACGCGGCGGCCTGGGCGGCAAGCCCGGCACCGAGTGCGGTGGTGGAAGTGAACGCGGTGACGGCAACCGGGGCCATCTGGGACGAATGCTGCGCTTGGCTCACGATGGTCTGGCTGGCAAAAAGTGCGGTCAGTATATCGATGGCGCGCGTGGGTCCCGTGGACGGCGCAACTGAACGTCACCGTCATGTCGCTGACGCGGCTGGGATTTTTCGCACAGGCCGCGCTTTCGCCGTCGCCGCAATTGCGACACAATCGGCGCGACACATCTCTCTTCCGAGCGCGACCACGCGCGCATGCACGCCTACGTCTATAAAAGCCAACGCAAGCAGGACACCTTCGTCTATCTCGCCACACGTGACGATTTCTCCGGTCTTCCTGCCGCCGTGCAGGCGCAGCTGGCGCCGTTGACGTTCGTGCTGGATGTGGCGTTGACGCCGGAGCGCCGGCTGGCGCAGGCCGACGCGGCCACGGTGCGCGAGGCGCTGGGCAAGCACGGCTTCTATCTGCAATTGCCCAAGACCATCGTGCTCGCAGGCGAGTGCGACCATGACTGAGCCTGTGCGTGGCGCACGGATGCGCGCCGCAACGCTGGCCGGTGCGGCTGGCGTGGTGCTCTGCCTGCTCGGTGGCATTGGCGGCGTGGTTGCTGCGCTGAGCTTGTGGCTGGCGCAGCCGGCGTTCGCGCTGGCGGTGTCGTGGGCACGTGGGACGCGCGCAGTTCCGGGCCAGCCGCGCGCGGTCGCGCAGGCGCTGCCGCCGTTGCTGGCCATCTGGGGCGTGGGCCTGCTGGCGCTGGCTGCGCTGATCAGCTGGCCGCTGACCGCCCTGCGCGACAGCGGCAGCCTGGCGGCCGCGCTGGCGCTGAGCGTCGCAGTCAGCGCGGCCTTGCTGGGGCTGTGGCGGACCTGGCCGTTGTGGGGCGAAGTGGAACGCGACGGCGGCGCGCTGGCGCCACGCTGGCAGGCGCTGGCCGCGCAGGAATTGCATGCCTGGCGCGGCCTGCTGGCGGCTGCACTGGTGCTGGCAGTGTGCACCCTGGCCGTGGTGCTGGCCTGGCCGGGCTGGTTGTCCGGCGGCCTGCGCTGGGGCTTGGCGGTGGCTGCCGGTGTGCTGCTGCCGGTGGCCCATCTGCTGCTGCAACGCACCGCCGCACCCATGCGCAGCGATGCGCCGCATACGCGCCAGGCCGCCGATTTCTTCTCCGAAGCCGCCGCCGAACCGCGCCCGCTGGAACCGGTGGCCCGGCATCAGCTGGTGCCCGAACTCTTCGAGGCCGCGCGCAGTGGCCGGGTGGACCGCGCGCTGCAATTGCTCGAGGCCGGTGCCGACCCGCAGGCGTTGCCGCTGCCGGAATGGCGCGATCAACGCAGCCTGCCGGCGCTGGCGGCCGTATTGCCGGATCTGCGCCTGCTGCGTGAGTTGATCGTGCGCCGCGTCGACGTCAATCAACCGCATCGCGGCATGACCCCCTTGCTGGCCGCCACCCGCGACAGCTGGCACGGCCGCCCGGATGCGGTGATGACCTTGCTGGCCAATGGCGCCGACCCGCGCGCCAGCGACAACGACGGCAACACCCCCTTGCATCACGCCGTGCGCAGTTCCGACCCGGGCGTGGCCGCGCTGTTGCGCGATGCCGCCGCCGAGCTCGACGCGCTCAACAACGAAGGCCATTCGCCGTTGGCGATGGCCTGTCAGGTCGGCAACTGGCGGCTGGCCAAATTCCTGCTGGAGCGCGGCGCGCAGTCCGAACCGGAGGGCGGCGCCCCGGTGCTGCTGGCGGCAGCCGGTACCGAAGAAGACGACCCGGCCGGCGTGCAGTTGCTGCTCAAGCACAAGGCGCGTGTGGATGCGCGCGATCGCCAGCGTCGCAGTGCGCTGCACGAAGCCGCGCTGGCCGGCCACGGCGACATCGTCGAGGCACTGTTGTCGGCCGGAGCAAATCTGGAAGCGCGCGATCTGCTGGGCCGCACGCCGTGGCTGGATGCCGCGCGCCAGGCACGCAGCGCCGTGCTCGAACGCCTGGTCGCGCGCAAGGCCGATGTGCTGGCCATCGATGGCGACGGCCGCAACGCGTTGATGCTGGCCTGCGCCGCCGACAATGTGTCGCCGGCGCTGATCCGCCGCCTGCTGGACCTGCAGGTACCTGCCGACAGCGTGGATGCGCACGGTCGCCGCGCGGTGGATGTGGCCGCCGAGGCCGGACGTTGGGCGATCGTGCAGCTGCTCGATCCCGCTTACCCGTTGCCGGCCGCGGTCAGCGACGCGCAGGGCGAGGCGCCTGGCGTTGCCGTGCTGCCCGATCGCCCGCCGCTGGTGCTGCTGCGCGAAGGCCTGCAGCTCGGGCAGCGCGACGGTCTGGTCGCGCTGGCGCGGCTATGCGCCCCGGAAGAACTAGGCGGCCTGCTGCACGATGCGCATCTGGCCTTGAACGCCGAGGCGGTCGACTGGCTGCTGCGCCATGGCGCCGATGCCGAAGTGCGCGACGCCTGCGGCGATGTCCCGATGTTTGCGCTGCTCTCGCGCGGCGTGGAGGCGGTACCGGCGCTGCAGGCGTTGCTGCGGCATGGCGTCTCGCCGGCAGGCGCCGGTGGCCTGACCCGGCTGCTGAGTGCCTGCGTGCAGCACGATGCGGCATCGCGCGGGCTGGAACAGTTCGCGCTGGAACTGCTCGAACGTGGCGCCGACCCCTTCGCTCCGTCGGCTGCCGGCGATCCGCCGTTGTCGCTGGCGGTGCGGCTGGGCTGGCTGCGCCTGCAGCAGTGGTTGCTGGAACATGGCGTGGACCGCGAAGCGCGCGACAGCCACGGCATGACCGCGCTGCATCTGGCCACCGCGCTGGGCCGCGATGCCTCGCTGAAACTGCTGGTCAAGCAGGGCGCCTCGCCGGAAGCGCGCGCTGCCGACGGGCAGACCCCGCTGGGCGTGGCGCTGTCGATCGGCCGCCGCGATCTGGCCGACTGGCTGGACTGGCGCATCTGGTCGCTGCCGCGCCGCACGCTGCGCGAAGCGGATGTGCCGGCCGCCGCGATGACCGGCGATACCGATGCGGTGCGTCGCCTGATCGATCTCGGCCTCGCCGTCGACGCCGTCGACGCGCAAGGCTGCACCGCACTGCTGCGTGCTGCCGGTGGTGGCCATCTTGGCGTGGTGACGCATCTGCTCGGCCGCGGCGCCGATCCGCAGCGCGCGGCCAACAGCGGCGCCACGCCGTTGTCGGCGGCCGTGAGCATGCGCCAGACCGAGATCGTGGCCGCCTTGCTGCAGGCCGGTGCGCAGATCGAACACCGCCTGCCGGGCGGGGTGACCGTGCTGATGCTGGCCTGCGCGTTGGGCCTGCCGGACATCGTGGCGCGCCTGCTCACCGCCGCGGCCGACGTGCACGCCACCGACAATCAGGGGCTGGCGCCGCTGCATTGCGCGGCGTTGTACGGCTTCACCGCGCGCGACAAGAACCGCCTGTTGGCCCTGCTGGATACCTTGCTGCTGGCCGGTGCCGACCCGGACTACCTGGCCGGTGGCCGGGTCAGCCCGTTGCTGCTGTTGCTGGGCGCGCGTGCCGAACCGGGTACCTCCTGCGACGAGCAGGTGGTGCTGGCCGGCGTCGAACGCCTGCTCGACGAAGATGTCTCGCTGGATGTGGCCGACCAGCGCGGCTTCGGCCCGCTGCATCTGGCTGCACTGCACGGCCTGCCGCTGCTGGTGCAGCGCCTGCTGCGGGCCGGTGCCGATGCCGACCGCCGCGATGCGCTCAACCGTACCCCGCGGGAAATCGCCATCATGCGCGGCTTCATCGACGTGGCCGGCCAGTTCGAACCCGCGCTGCCGGGCGTCTCTTCGATGGCGCGCTTCCTGCGCGAAGGCCGCTGAACCAGCGCGTCGGGTAACCGCTGCGGGTGCCGTTCGTGTGCAGCCGCACCCGCCTGCGCAGCCTCACCGCCGAGCGCGTCTTCGCCGCTGGCCCGGCGTGCAGGCGCAATCGGCCGGCTGGCGGCCGATGCGCAAGTGCAGGTCACCCCAGGGCTATTACAGGAGGCAGAGGTGGTGCTGGTCATGGAGCGTCGCCGCGCACCTACGCCACCGCCGGGTGATCTGCCTGCAGCGTCCCGACGAGGATGCGTCTATGCACCCGGCACTGGTACGCCGCCTGGAACACACGGTGCCACCGCTGCTGGGTTTACCGGCGCAGTCGTAACCTGATCCCGACACGGCCCATGCAAGACTGCGCGTTCTTTCGCCGGAAGGAAGCGCCCAACCAATGAGCGTGCGTATCGAGGACCACGCAATGCTGGGCAACTGCCACAGCGCGGCCCTGGTCGACCATCGCGGCACCATCGACTGGCTGTGCCTGCCACGCTTCGATTCCGATGCGGTGTTCGCTGCCTTGCTGGGCGAGGAACAACACGGGCAATGGGCGTTGTCGCCGGCTGCCGACTTCCGCAGCGAGCGCGCCTACCAGGACGATAGCCTGGTGCTGTGCACGCGCATGATCACCGACAGCGGCGCGGTGGAACTGATCGATTTCATGGTCGCCAGCGAAAACGGCGAAGTCCATCAGCATCTGGTGCGTATCGTGCGCTGCGTGCAGGGCAGCGTGCCGATGCACATGCGCCTGACCTTCCGCTTCAACTACGGCCGCACGGTGCCATGGGTGACGCGCATCGTCGATGGCATCCGCGCCATCGCCGGCCCCGACCAACTTGCATTGCGTTCGCCGCAAACGCTGCGCGGCCAGGACATGGGCACCGAAACCGACTTCACCCTGCGTGAGGGCGAAAGCACCTGGTTTCTGCTCAGCCACGGCGCCTCGCATCAAGCCACGCCGCCCTTGATCGACGCCGAACAGGCGCTGCAACGCACCACCGCGTTCTGGCACGGCTGGGCGCGCCGCTGTACCGATGTCGGGCCGTGGACCGAGCAGGTGCGCCGCTCGCTGGTGGTGTTGAAGGGGCTGAGTTATCTGCCCACCGGCGGCATTGTCGCCGCGCCCACTGCCTCGTTGCCCGAGCACCTGGGCGGTACCCGCAACTGGGACTACCGCTATTGCTGGCTGCGCGATTCGGTGTTCACGCTGATCGCGTTGTTGCAGGCCGGGTACCGCGACGAAGCGGCAGCCTTCCGCGATTGGGTCCAACGCACCATTGCCGGTTCGCCGGATCAATTGCAGGCGCTGTACGGCATTGCCGGTGAGCGCCGCTTGCAGGAATGGGAAGCGCACTGGCTGCCCGGCTATGAACATTCCGGCCCGGTGCGCATCGGCAACGGCGCGGTGGATCAGTTCCAGCTCGATGTGTATGGCGAGTTGATCGGCGCGTTCCATTACGCCCGCGAAAAGGGCGTGGGCCTGCCGTCCGACGACGACGGATCGTCTGCGTCGCTGCTGGAAAAGATTCTGGAAACGCTGGAAACCCTGTGGCGCGAACCCGATGAGGGCATCTGGGAAATCCGCGACGAGCGCCGCCACTTCGTGCATTCCAAGGTGATGGCCTGGCTGGCCTTCGACTGCGGCGCGCGCGATGGCATCACCAATGCAGACGCAGAAAAACGCGCGCACTGGAGCCGCATTGCCGAAGAGATTCGAGCCGAAGTCCTGGAAAAAGGCGTGCATCCGGACGGTCACTTCGTGCAGAGCTATGGCTCGGACCGGCTGGACGCTTCGCTGCTGCTGATCCCCATCGTGGGTTTTCTGCCGCCGGACGATCCGCGCATCGCCGCCACCGCCGATGCGATCGCGCGCGATCTGACCATCGACGGGTTGGTCGAGCGCTATCGCGCCGACGACAGCGCCGACGGTTTGCCGGCTGGCGAGGGCACCTTCCTGGCCTGTAGTTTCTGGCTGGTGGAAAACTATGCATTGCTCGGCCGCACCGACCAGGCGCGTGCGCTGCTCGAACGTCTGCTCGGGCTCTGCAACGACGTCGGTCTGCTCGCCGAAGAATACGATCCGCGCAGCAAACGCATGCTCGGCAACTTCCCGCAAGGGTATTCCCACGTGGCCCTGGTCAATGCGGCATTGCGCCTGCATGGACGCATGGGCGAAAAGGAAACGCATCCATGAGTGAGCAAGCAACCACACCGCCGTGCATCATCGTGGTGTTCGGCGCACGCGGCGATCTGACCAAGCGCCTGGTCATGCCGGCGCTGTACAACCTGCGCCGTTCCGGTGCGCTGGGCGATGAGTTCGCCATTGTCGGCATGGACCATGGCGACATCAGCGAACGCGTGTGGCGGACCAACATGGGGCAGTCGATGACGCAGCTGCTCAGCAGTCGCGATGCCGAATTCCAGACCGACGAATTCGATACCGCCACCTGGGACTGGTTGCGCGAGCGCATGCATTACCTGCGCGGCGACTTCACCGATCAGGGAGCCTACCGATCGCTGGGCGGCGTGCTGGACAAGTTGCACAAGCGCTACGGCACGCAGGGCAATGTGCTGTTCTATCTGGCCACCGCCGCGCGCTTCTTCGAGCCGGTATTGCTCAACCTGGGCGAGGCTGGCCTGGTCAGGCAACGCGAAGGCGAAGGCTGGCGCCGGGTGATCGTGGAAAAACCCTTCGGCCACGATCTGCCCAGCGCCCAGCATCTCAATGCCACGGTCGCCAAGGTGCTGCACGAAGATCAGGTGTTCCGCATCGATCATTTCCTGGGCAAGGAAACCGTGCAGAACATTCTCGCGTTCCGTTTCGCCAACGGCTTGTTCGAGCCGGTGTGGAATCGCGACCGCATCGACCATGTGCAGATCACCGCGGCCGAAACCATCGGCGTGGAAGGGCGCGGGCGGTTCTACGACGCTACCGGCTGCCTGCGCGACATGGTGCCGAACCATCTGTTCCAGTTGCTGGCGATGATTGCGATGGAACCGCCGGCGGCGTTCACGACCGAGGCGATGCATCGCCGTCGCGCCGAAGTGATCGAGGCGGTGCGCCCGATCAGGCCCGAAGATGTGGTGCGTGGGCAATATGCCTCCGGCGCGGTCAATCGCAATGCGGTGCCGGGCTATCGCGAAGAAGACACCGTGCCCGACGATTCGGACACCGAAACCTATGTGGCGATGAAACTGCAGGTAGACACCTGGCGCTGGGCCGGCGTGCCGTTCTACCTGCGCACTGGCAAACGCCTGCGCGAACGTACCACCGAGATCGCGATCCGCTTCAAGCCCGCGCCGCTGGCGCCGTTCCGCAGCACCGAGGTGGGCGGCTACGGTCCCGACTGGCTGGTGCTGCATATCCAGCCGGACGAGGGCATCTCGCTGCAGTTCGACGTCAAGCGCCCGGGCGCGCAGGTGGCGCTGGCACCGGTGCGCATGGACTTCCGCTACCGCGACTGGTTCCCCAAGGAATACACGGTGGGCTACGAGCGCCTGCTGCAGGACTGCATGAACGGCGAGGCCGGCCTGTTCCAGGATGCGGCGATGGTGGAAGGCGCATGGCGCATCGTGCAACCGATCCTGGATGCATGGAAACAACCGCCCAGCGACTTCCCTAACTACGCCGCCGGCAGCGCCGGCCCCTCGGCCGCCGACGCATTGCTGGCCATGAACGGCGGACACGCCTGGCGCGCCCTCACGCCCGGCCGCAAACCGCCGCCGCGCCGCCCCCCAGAAGCGCGTGCTGGTGCTGCGACGCCGGTGAAGAACGCCACCCGGAAGACGGCAAGCAAGGTCGGCAAGGCACCGGCCAAGAAAGTCACCAGGGCGTCTGCCAGACGCGCGTCCGCCGCTACAGCGAAGTCCTCGCAGGATGCGGCGACGTTGTCTGGCAGCGCGGCCAAGAAAGCGGTGCGCAAACGCGCCACCAGCAAGGTCGCAAAAACCGCCGCCAAGACGGTGAGCAAGACTGCGGCGGGCAACGGTGCAGCGAAGAAATCGGTGAGCAGAACCGCAGCGCGTACGCCACGCCGCTGAGGATGCGAGCGGCATGCACTCGCTGCAAATGTAGGAGCATGCCCGCGCGCGGCGGGCTTTCCGTTAACGCCTGTTCGCGCGCGGGCGCGTTCCTTCGGAAGAGCTCAGCGGTCCTGCGTGGTGGGTGCAGGTTCCCCATCCACATCCGCCTTGACGTCGGCTTCGAACAGGTTCATCAGGTCGGCACGTGCATCGCGCGAGGTCTGGATGACCTTGGCTTCGTCGTCGTAGACCAGGTGCTGGCGGCGTAGCAGGTCTTCGTCGTGCTGGCGGAAGCGTTTGACGTGATCGTGTGCGAGGGCTTCGCCCAGGCCGAGCGAGGTGAGGACGCGTTCGCTCAGCTCCAGGCTGGAGGCGAAGACCTCGCGGAACGGTTCTGCGCCCAGGTCCATCAGTTTCCAGGCATGTTGGCGGTTGCGCGCACGCGCCAGCACGGTGGCTTGCGGGTACAGGCGACGGATCAGCCGCACCGTCTTGATGTTGGTGTCCGGGTCGTCCACCGCGATCACGAACACCTTGATGCGCTCGGCACCGGCAGCGCGCAGCAGCTCGGGGCGGGTGGGGTCGCCGTAATACAGCTGGCTGCCGAACCGACGCAGGTCTTCCACCGTGTCCGGGTTGTGTTCCAGCGCGACGAACGGCACATGCCGTGCGGTGAGCAGGCGCGCGACCACCTGGCCGAAGCGGCCCATGCCGGCGACCAGCACCTTGGGGGTCTGTGCATCGATGGTGTCGTACGGGCGATCAGGCTTGGGCGCGCGCACGCGCAGCGGCCCGTTGAGGATGCGCTGCATGCCGAGCAGCAACAGCGGGGTCAGTGCCATCGACACGCCCACGATGGCCACCAGCCGGTCGTGATTGGCCGGCTCCAGCAGGCCCACGCGGTCGGCTTCGTTGAACACCACGAAGGCGAATTCGCCGCCCAGCCACAGCACGCTGCCCAGCATCAGGCTGCTGCGCAGCGGTAGCTTGGCCACGCTGCCGATACCCACCAGCAGCGAGAACTTCACCACCAGCAACATCGCCACGCCTGCTGCGATCAACCACGGCTCGGCCGCCACGCGCTGGAGATCGATCCCCATGCCCACCGAGATGAAGAACAGGCCCAGCAGCAAGCCTTCGAACGGTTCGATCTGCGATTCCAGTTCGTGGCGGAATTCCGAATCGGCCAGCAACACGCCGGCGATGAAGGCGCCCAGGCTGGCGCTCAATCCGGCCTCCTGCATGATCCAGGCGGTGCCCAGCACCACCAGCAAGGCGCTGGCGGTGAACACCTCCGGCATGCGCGTACGCGCCACCACGTTGAACAGGTGACGCAACACAAAGCGCCCGCACACGATCACCAGCGCCAGGGCCGCCATCGCCTTGGCCACGTCCTGCCATTGAAGCGTTGCATTCTTGCTGCCGCCGAGCAGCGGGATGGCCGCCAGCAACGGGATCGCAATCAGATCCTGGAACAGCAAGATGGCAAACGCCAGCCGCCCGTAGTCGCTGCTCAGCGCCTTGCGTTCGGCCAGCAATTGCAGCCCCACCGCGGTGGAGGAGAGCGCCAGCGCCACGCCGACGATCAACGCGCTCTTCCAGCCCAGCTGGGCTGCCATCAACAAACCGCCCAGGATCACCGCCGTCACCAGCACCTGGGTGGCGCCAGCGCCGAACACCGAATGGCGCATCACCTTCAGGCGCGCCGGCGACAGTTCCAGCCCGATCACGAACAGCAACATCACCACGCCGATCTCGGCCGCGCCGCTGATGCGTTCGGCATCCTGCACCACGCCCACGCCATCGGGCCCGAGCACCACGCCGGCGACCAGGTAGGCCAACACCGCACCCAGGCCGAAGCGCTTGAACACCGGCACTGCCACGATGGCGGCCAGCATCAGCACCAAGGCCAGTTCCAGACCACCGCTATGCATGCGTACTCTCCATTGAGGCACGCATTATGCCGCGCAGCCCCGTTGGCCTGCGCGCACGCGTGTGCCATCTGCACGGCGACGACGCGCGCTGCGCGATGCGGCCCGGCACCTATCTGCGGATGTGCGCGCGGATCAGTCCGGCACCGCCTGCGCCTGCACGGTCAGTGCGCATGCAGTGCATGGCACCGCACGCGGTCGACACTCCGTGCGAGCAATCAGCGGCTTTTAAGCAGAAAACGCCGATCCAGCGGCTGCAGCGGGCGCGCATTGAACGGGTACACGCGTTCGAACGCGTTGATCTGTGCCTCCGACACCTGCACCGGCTGGCTGAGCACCACCCAGTCCACCGTTTCGCTGCACGGCGGCGTGGTCAGCGAGCCTTCGTAGCGATAGAAGCTGCGTTGATTGCTCGGCGGAAGAAACGCCTCGGCACTCACCGTTGCGTTGGTGACCTGCCGGGTCTGGTCCTTGTCCTTGGGTATGGCGTCGAGCACCCGCTGGAACGCCGGGTTGGCCTTGCCGGTTTCGAAGAAGATCGCCAGCACGCCCAGCGTGCCGTCCGGGCCCTGGTGCACCAGATGCGCCTCCATCGGGAAACGCCGGCCGTTCAACAGGTGCTCGCTGGGGTGATGGAAGTGCAGTTGCAACGCTTGATACTGCTTGCCGCCGATCGCCATGGTGCCGCCGTCGTGCAGATCCAGCGGGATGGAATGGCCGGTGTTGCGCACGACCAGCGGCACCGCGCTGTAGCTCAACAGCAGCGTGCCCAGGTTGGCGTCGATGGCGCCTTTCAGGTCGATGGGGCTGTTCTGCTGGCCATTGCCGCACAGCGCATTTTCCTTGGCCAGCTCGGCCCAATGCTCGGCACCTTCCGGGCCGGTATAGCCCCATTCGTGCCCGCTGTGCGGCGCGGTCTCGTGCGCCTGCACCGGAGTGCTCTCGGGCAGTGCGGTTTGCGCCATGCCCACCGCGCCCCATCCGGCGGCGATGCACAGGCACAGCGGGCTGATGCGACGTAACAGAAGCGACCTTGAAACGGGCATGCACAAACTCCGGAAGGAAAACGCACTGCGTGGATGCGATGGCCGATGCCATCGCGTAAGAGCAACGCATCGGGCGCTGCGGGAAGCGGACTGTAGCAATGAACTGTGACGGTCAGCACGGCGCGGCGACAGGCGGTTGCGCGGCGCCATCTCGGCGGTGCATCGGCACCTGGCAACCCGCCTGCCCGGCACGCATTGGCGTATCGCCGCGCGAGCGTCCCAGCCTTTCCGCAACGCTGCGCAACCCCCTGCGCCGGCACGCCACAGGGCGCTTCCCGGAGGGTTGGCCGCCAGCGGCACGCAGCGGGCGCCGTGCCGCTGGCCTTGGCGGCAGTCAAGCCGGCCACGCAGCACCCGCTCCGCACCGCTGCCCGCCAACGCATCTCGTCTCAACGTGCATAACGCGCTTTAAGCGGCCTGCGCGCAGGGCATTGACCAAGCCGACTCAGGCGCGCAGACTGCGCCGCGCCATCGCCCGGATCACCGGTCGGTACGCACCTTTGGAGCCCTTCCCCATGTCCAGCGACAGTCACCCTAGACCCGGGTCGATGACCCAGCTGGCGCGCGCCTGAGGCCCAGGTTCGCCGGCTGTCATCGACGACGGTCGTCACCAGGCGAACCACCATGTACGACCAAACCCTGCGCCTTGCCGAAGGCGTCGATGCACTGACCGCACCCCTGGCCGAACTCAATACGGCCGATGCGGTGGAATATCTCAACACCCTCGACCGCGACGACGCGGCGCAGGTGCTGGCCGCATTGCCTTTGCTGCGCGCGGTGAAATTGCTCGAACAGCCGGAGTTGCGCGATGCCAGCATGCTGGTGGCGTCGCTGCCGGCCGAGCAGGCCGCCACGCTGCTTGGCCAGATGGCCGACGACCGCGCCACCGATATCTTCCATGGCCTGGATGCCGAGCAGCGCCAGCCGCTGCTGTGGCTGCTCAGTGCCGAGGCGCGGCTGTCGATCCAGGCGCTGATGCGCTACCCGCCCAACACCGCCGGCGCGCTGATGACCACCGAGTTCGTGGCCGTGCCGTCGGACTGGACGGTGGGCCGCACCCTGCAGCACATCCGCGAAGTGGAGCGCAGCCGCGAGACCGTCTACGCGATTTATCTGCTCGACCCGCACACCCGCGTGCTGCAGCAGGTGGTGACCATGCGCCGCCTGATCACCGGCGCGTCGGAGGCGCCGATCCTGGACGTGGCGCAGGTCAATCCCCCGGTCACCGTGGACCCGGCACTGGACCAGGAAGAAGTGGCACGGCTGATCCGTCGCCACGACCTGCTGGCGATCCCGGTGGTGGATGCGCGCGGCCACGTGCTCGGCATCGTCACCGTGGACGATGTGCTCGATGCGCTCATCGCCGAATCCACCGAAGACGTGCACAAGTTCGGCGGCATGGAAGCGCTGGACAAGCCGTACATGCAGATTGGCTTCGGCCAGATGATCAAGAAACGCGCCGGCTGGCTGAGCGTGCTGTTTCTGGGCGAAATGCTCACCGCCAGCGCGATGCAGCACTTCGAGGACGAGCTGTCCAAGGCGGTGGTGCTGACCTTGTTCATCCCGCTGATCATGAGCTCGGGCGGCAATTCCGGCTCGCAGGCCACCTCGCTGCTGATCCGCTCGCTGGCGCTGCGCGAAATCCGCCTGCGCGACTGGTGGAAAGTGGCGCTGCGCGAACTGCCCACCGGCCTGACCCTGGGCGCGATCCTGGGCGTGCTGGCGATCGTGCGCATCACCATCTGGCAGACCGCCGGCCTGTACGACTATGGCCCGCACTGGCAGATGGTGGCGCTGACCATCGGCGCGGCGCTGATCGGCATCCTCACCTTCGGTTCGCTGTCCGGCTCGATGCTGCCGTTCGTGTTGCAACGCTTCGGCTTCGACCCGGCCAGCGCCTCGGCGCCCTTCGTCGCCACGCTGGTGGATGTCACTGGCCTGGTGATCTATTTCAGCATCGCCGCGCTGATCTTGAGCGGCACGCTGTTGTAGAGGCCTCGCGCTCGGGTAATCACGGATGCATGCACGTGCGCATGCATCCGTCACCCCATGCCCTGAAACGCCAGTGCGTGTACCGTAGCGCGATGGCATTCGCGTCCCCCGTCCGATGAGTACGTACCACCTGCAGCAGGTCTTTCGTCCCAGCACCGTCGCGGTGGTGGGCGGCAGCCCGCGCGAGCGCTCGGCCGGGCGGGCGGTGGTGCGCAACCTGCGCGCGGCCGGGTTTCCCGGCCGGATCGGTTGGGTGAGCCCGCGCTATAGCGAGATCGATGGCGTGCGCACGGTGGCGCGGTTGACCGATCTGCCGTGGGTACCGGACCTGGTGGTGATTACAGCGCCGGCGCGCATCGTGCCGCGCATCGTCTCCATCGCCGCGCGGCGTGGTGTGGCGGCCGCCATCATCCTCACCGCCGGCCTGGGCAGCGGCCCCGGCTCGCCGGCCGCGCGCATGGAGTCGGCCGCGCGCGCCAAGGGCATGCGCATCCTCGGCCCACACTGCCTGGGCGTGATCGCCCCGCATGCGCGGCTCAATGCCAGCATCGCCGCGCATTGCCCGCAGGCCGGCGACCTGGCGTTGATTTCCGAATCCAGCGCCATTGCCGCCGCGCTGGTGGAGTGGGGTGTGGCGCGCTCGGTCGGGTTTTCGGCGGTGGTGTCGCTGGGCGATACGCTGGACGTGGATTTCGGCGATCTGCTCGACTACTTCGCCACCGACTACCGCACTCGCGCGATCCTGCTGTACGTCGAACGCATCGGCGATGCGCGCAAGTTCATGTCGGCCGCACGTGCCGCCGCGCGCGCCAAGCCCGTCGTGGTGGTCAAATCCGGCCGCCAGTACCGCATCAATCCCAATGCCGACACCCACGCGCAGGCGCTGGCCGGTTCGGACGCGGTGTACGGCGCGGCGTTCGCACGCGCCGGGCTGTTGCGGGTGGGCGCGCTGGACGAGCTGTTCGCCGCCGCCGAAACGCTGGGCCGGCTCGGCAGTTTCCCGGGCCGGCGCCTGGCCATTTTGAGCAACGGCGGCGGGGTGGGGCAGCTGGCGGTGGACCAGCTGGTGTTGCGTGGCGGCACCCTGGCCGAGTTGTCGCCCAAGACGCTGGAAAAACTCGATCAATCGCTGCCGGAAGGCTGGTCGCGCAGCAACCCGGTCGACATCATTGTCGACGCCGACGGCGCGCGCTATGCCGCAGCGATCGAAGCGCTGCTGGACGATCCGGAAAACGACGCGCTGCTGGTGGTCAATGTGCCCACCGCGTTCACCTCCTCGGCCGATGCGGCCAAGGCGTTGACCCGCGCGCTGGACCAGCGCAACCGCTACCAGCGCGACAAACCGGTGTTTGCGGTGTGGCTGGGCCAGGACGATGCGGCGATCGCCGCGCTCAACGCCGCACGCGTGCCCACCTATGCCACCGAATCGGATGCGGTGCGTGGCTTCACCCACCTGGTGCGCTACCGCGAGGCGCAGGCGGCGCTGATGGAAACCCCGCCCAGCCTGCCGGAAGACTTCGTCGTGGATGCCGGCATCGCGCGCACGCTGGTGGAAGAGGCGCTGGCGGCCGGCCGGCGCTGGCTGGACCCGGTCGCCACCAACCGCCTGCTGGCCGCCTACGGCATCCCGGTCGTACCGCTGCAGGTGGCCGCCAGCGCCAACGAGGCCGCATTGCTGGCCGACCCGTTGCTGGCCGTCGGCCGCACCGTGACATTGAAAGTGTTGTCCAGCGAGATCGCGCATAAGTCCGACGTGGATGGCGTGCGCCTGAACCTGTCCAGCGTGGCGGCGGTGCGCGAAGCGGCCACCGGCATCCTGGCGCGTGCGCGCGCCGCGCATCCCCATGCAGTGATCGAAGGGGTGATCGTGCAGCCCACGGTGCTGCGGCCCAAGGCGCGCGAACTGATCGCCGGCATCGCCGACGACCCGGTGTTCGGCCCGGCGATCGTGTTCGGGCGCGGCGGCACCGCAGTGGAAGTCATCAACGACCGCGAGCTGGCCCTGCCGCCGCTGGATCTGCGCCTGGCCCACGAACTGATCGGCCGCACCCGCGTCTCGCGCATCCTCAAGGCCTACCGCGACGTGCCGGCCGCCGACGAGCGTGCGGTGGCGCTGGTGCTGGTCAAGCTGGCGCAGCTGGCCGCCGACATCCCCGAAATCACCGAGCTGGACATCAACCCGCTGCTGGCCGACCGCGATGGGGTGATTGCGCTGGCCGCCCGCGTGGCGGTGGCGCCGGCGCGCAAGCTGCACAAGGGCCGCGGCCATCCGCGCTTTGCGATCTTCCCGTACCCCAAGGAATGGGAGCGCCAGATCGGCCTGGGCGATGGCACCCATGCGCTGGTGCGCCCGGTGCGCCCGGAAGACGACGCGCTGTTCCGCGCCTTCTTCGCCCGCGTCACCGACGAAGACCTGCGCCTGCGCTTCTTCCAGTCGGTCAAGCATTTCAGCCATGAATTCATTGCTCGGCTGACCCAGCTCGATTACGCCCGCTCCATCGCGCTGGTGGCCATCGACCCCAAGACCGGCGACATGCTCGGCGCGGTGCGCCTGCACGCCGATGCCGATTACCAGCGCGGCGAGTACGGCATCCTGATCCGCTCGGACCTCAAGGGCCACGGCATCGGCTGGCAGCTGATGCGCATCATGATCGAGTACGCGCGCTGGCTGGGCCTCAAACAGATCGAAGGCCAGGTGCTGCGCGAGAACCGCACCATGCTGGCGATGTGCCAGAGCCTGGGCTTTGGCGTGCGCCCGGATCCGGACGATGCGACCCTGATGGCGGTGACACTCCCTATAATAGGCGAGCCGCGCCCGGCCTGACGTTGCGTCACGCCGCGGTCCCCCATCCTCCACTGCACGCCGGGCTGCCAGGCCTCGATCTGGCCCATTGCTCCGGCTGTCGTCTCGGCCCGCCTGGGAGTGTCAATGTTTCGCGATTTCAGAATGTCGTTCGTGGTCACCGCCATCTGCCTGGGCCTGGCTGCGTGGTGGGGCCATACCTCATCGATGGGGATCTGGCAGGCGCTGTGGCTGTGCCTGGTGCTGAGCGTGCTGGAAGTGTCGTTGTCGTTCGACAACGCGGTGGTCAACGCCGGCGTGCTCAAGCACATGAACGCGTTCTGGCAGAAATTGTTTCTGACCGTGGGCATCCTGATCGCCGTGTTCGGCATGCGCCTGGTGTTCCCGATCGTGATCGTGTCGGTGGCCACCGGCATGGGCCTGGTGCCGGTGATGCAGATGGCGCTGAAGGAGCCGGACCGCTACAGCCAGGTGCTGACCGATAACTACCCTTCCATCGCCGCCTTCGGTGGCATGTTCCTGCTGCTGGTGTTCCTGAATTTCCTGTTCGACCAGGAACGCAAGCTGCACTGGCTGGGCCCGGTGGAGCGGCTGGTCGGCAAGCTGGGCAAGGCCGATGCGATGTCGGTGATCGTGGCGGTGTCGGTGCTGCTGGGCACCAAGCTGTTCCTGCCGGAGGCCATCTTCCAGAGCGTGCTGTTCGCAGGCCTGGGCGGCATCCTGCTGTATCTGCTGGTCGGCAGCGTGGATGCGTTGTTCGAGGCCGAAGAGAGCGAAGACGGCAGCATGGGCCCGGCCAAGCGTTCGGGCATCGCCGCGTTCCTGTATCTGGAAGTGCTGGATGCCTCGTTCTCGTTCGACGGTGTGATCGGCGCCTTCGCCATCACCCGCGACGTGGTGATCATCATGCTGGGCCTGGCGATCGGCGCGATGTTCGTGCGCTCGATGACCGTCTACCTGGTGCACAAGGGCACCCTGGACGAATTCGTGTTCCTGGAGCACGGCGCCCATTACGCCATCGGCGTGCTGGCGATCATCATGCTGGTGGGCACCGTCTACCACGTGCCGGAAGTGCTGACCGGCCTGATCGGCGTGGCCTTCATCGCCGCCTCGGTGTGGTCGTCGATCCGCTACCGCAAGCGCCACCATCTCGGGCCGACCGAGATCTGAGCGATCACCGGCGAGCTTGCGCGGTCGCTGAACGGCTGGTGGCGCGTGGGTCGCCCGGCGGGTAAAAAAACGCGACCGATAGCACGCCTGGTGTCGACGGCGGGTGAGTGCGGCGAGCGAATCAGGACCCTCCCGACTTGACCTGCGCAGTCGGATTCGTCCTCCCGCCGCGCGAGGCGACCGCTCGTCAGCGCAGCCCGTTGTGCCGCAACGCTCGGCGCAATTTGGGCACATTTGGTGTTGACCCCCTGGGGGTACCCCACTATCTTGGGGTTCGGTGGTGACCGCCCCCAAGTGGCACCGATCAGACGAAGGCGATGCGCAAGTGCGACATTGCCTGCGGCTCCCATCTCAGCGACCTGTACGCGCCCCGGCATTGCCGCGGTCGCTTCCGGCCCGATGACGGCAGCGCGTTGCCACCGAACACCATCATGCGACAGCACACCGCGTGATGGCGGCCGTGGGAGTTGAGGGAAATTGGTGGGTGATGCCGCCGCAGGCCATGGCCTGCGCGCTGTGCGTCCTGTGTCGCCAATGCACCCTGGACGCCGCTCGGTCGTTGCCTGCTCCGGCAGGTTCGTGTGCCTACGCATGGAGGACGCATGACCACCAACGACACCCTTTCCGCGATCGCCGCCGGTACCGCAACACCCACCAGCGTTCCCGCCAGCGTTGCCGCGCCCGCCTGCGGCGCGCCGGAAGTGACCGACCCGTCGGACATCGTGCCGCCTCCCCGCCAAGCCATTGCAATGCACGCACAGACCATCGAAGAACAAAACGTCTCCACCTGGATCACGAAAGAAGCGGGCAATCGCAAGATTCCGTTCGAGCCGGAGCGCCTGAATCGCGCCATCGACCAGATCCATGCCGAGTTCCCGCAGCTGGACGTGGCCGATTACAAGCGCTCGGTGTTCGGGTTTGTCGAGCGCAAGGACAGCGTCAACGCCGACGACCTGGTCGACCACCTGATCCGCGAGGCCGAAGCCCGCGTCGACCTGACCACCCCGGAGTGGGAGCATTTCGCTGCGCGTCTGTATCTGCGCCGCCTGTACAAGCGCGCCAGCCGCAACCGTTTCTACGACGCCAGCCAGAAGTACGGCTCGTTCGTCGGCCTGCAGGAGAGCCTGGCCGACCGCAATGTCTATTCCAACGACATCCTGCGCCGCTATTCCAAGGACGAGCTGATCGAAGCCGGCAAGATGATCGAGCCCGAGCGCGACAAGCTGTTCGCCTACAACGGCCTGTACCTGCTGGCCACGCGTTACCTGGCCACCGATAGCTCGCGTGGTGTGTTCGAACTGCCGCAGGAGCGCTGGCTGACGATCGCGCTGTACCTGATGCAGGACGAGATCGGCACCGGCAAGGGCAGCCGCGAGCGCCGCATGCAGCTGGTGGGCGAGGCCTACTGGGCGCTGTCCAACCTGTACATGACGGTGGCCACCCCGACCCTGGCCAATGCCGGCAAGGTCGGCGGCCAGCTGTCGAGCTGCTTCATCGACACCGTCGACGACAGCCTGCAGGGCATCTACGACTCCAATACTGACGTGGCGCGCGTGTCCAAGCACGGCGGCGGCGTCGGCGCCTACCTGGGCTATGTGCGTTCGTCGGGTTCGGCGATCCGCGGCGTGTCCAACTCGTCCGGCGGCGTGGTGCCGTGGATCAAGCAGCTCAACAACACCGCCGTGTCGGTGGACCAGCTGGGCCAGCGCAAGGGCGCCATCGCGGTCTACCTGGACATCTTCCACCGCGACATCGAAGCGTTCCTGGACCTGCGCCTGAACAACGGCGACCAGCGCCTGCGCGCGCATGACGTGTTCACCTCGGTGTGCATCCCCGACCTGTTCATGGAAGCGGTCGAGCGCCGCGGCGACTGGTACCTGTTCGACCCGCACGAAGTGAAGCGGATCAAGGGTTGGTACCTGCAGGACTTCTATGACGAGAAGAAGGGCGACGCCAACGGCAGCTTCCGTCGCAAGTACGAAGAAGTCGTCGCCGACGAGCGCATCACGCGCAAGACCGTCAAGGCGATCGAAATCTTCAAGCGCATCATGGTCAGCCAGCTGGAAACCGGCAACCCGTTCATGTTCTATCGCGATGAAGTCAATCGCAAGAACCCGAACAAGCACGAGGGCATGGTCTATTCGTCCAACCTGTGCACCGAGATCCTGCAGAACATGAGCCCGACGCGGATGATGCAGGAGATCATCAGCGGCAATCAGATCGTCACCACCAAGAAGGCGGGCGATTTCGTCGTGTGCAACCTGTCCTCGATCAACCTGGGCCGCGCGATCACCGTGCAGGCCGACCAGGCCGATCTGCTGGGCGCCGACGTGCTGGAGCGCCTGATCCCGATCCAGGTGCGCATGCTCGACAACGTGATCGATCTGAACCAGTTGCCGGTGCCGCAGGCCACCATCACCAACCAGAAGTACCGCGCGATCGGTCTTGGCACCTTCGGTTGGCATCATCTGCTGGCGCAGAAGTCCATCCACTGGAATGCCAAGGAAGCCGAGGACTACAGCGACGAGCTGTACGAGCGCATCAACTACCTGACCATCCAGGCGAGCATGGAGCTGGCCAAGGAAAAGGGCACCTACAGCGTGTTCCGCGGCAGCGACTGGCACAACGGCGAGTACTTCCGTGCACGCGACTACAATAGCCCGCAGTGGCTGGAGCTGTCGGCGCAGGTGGCGGTCAATGGTGTGCGCAATGCGTGGATGCTGGCGGTGGCGCCGAACATGAGCACCGCGCAGATCGCCGGTTCCACCGCCTCGATCGACCCGATCTACAGCGCGTTCTACTACGAAGAAAAGAAGGACTTCCGTCGCCCGGTTGCCGCGCCCGGCCTGTCGCTGGAGACCTGGCCGTACTACGAAAAGGGCGCCTACAAGGTCGATCAGTTCGCCAGCGTGCGCCAGAACGCGCGTCGCCAGCGTCACGTGGACCAGTCGATCAGCTTCAACTTCTACGTGCCCAGCACCATCCGTGCGAGCACGCTGCTGGACCTACACATGACCGCCTGGCGCGAAGGGTTGAAGACCACGTACTACGTGCGCTCCAACGACATCGACATCAGTGAGTGCGAGTGGTGTTCGAGCTAAAGCGCATGCAGTAGCTAAGCGCATTCGCGCTTCGCTTCCACGGTTCGCGTTGCGAACCGTGGACCCTGCTTCACAAGTATCCACACCCCGCGCCTTCGGCGCGCCCCCTGACTCAGGGGGCTTTCCTCCAGATTGATTTGTTGCGCCGCCGTTTTTGTTTGTACGCGCGGCGCCTGAAACACGAGTAGAAACCCATGTCCGCAACACCGCTCGACCGCATCAAGATCCTTGAGCCGCGCAACCCGAACCGTTCGACCGGCATCATCAACGGCCAGACCTCGGGCATCCTCAACTGGAACGATATTCCGTACCCGTCCTTCTATCGGGCCTACAAGGAGCTGTCGACCAACTTCTGGATCCCCGACGAGGTGGACATGAAGGGCGATGCGCGCCAGTACAACGAGCTGTCGGCGCGCGAAAAGAACGCCTACGACTCGATCATCGGCTTGCTGGCCACGCTGGATTCGCCGCAGACGCGCTTCATCTACAACGTCGCCGAATACATCACCGACCCGGCCGCGCATGCCAATGCCGCGATCATCGGCCAGCAGGAAGTGATCCATAACGAGAGCTACAGCTACGTGCTGGCCTCGATCACCGGCCTGGCCGACCAGAACCGCGTGTTCGAAATCGCGCGCACGCACCCGACCATCATCAAGCGCAACGCGCCGATCATGGGCGCCTACGAAGACTTCATGCGCGAGAAGACGGCCGAAACGCTGATCCGTTCGCTGATCCAGTCCTCGATCCTGGAAGGCATCAACTTCTATTCCGGCTTTGCGTATTTCTACAATCTGGTCCGCCAGAACCGCATGACCGGCACCGGCAAGATCATCAGCTTCATCAACCGCGACGAACTGGCGCATTCGAAGTTCATCAGCGAGCTGATCCGCGCCATCATCGGCGAGAACCAGGCGCTGCAGGGCGACGAGCTTACCGACTACGTGCACAAGGCCTTCGAGCACGCGATCGACCTGGAAACCCAGTGGACCGCCGAAGTGCTGGACGGCATCGACGGCATCGACGTGGACGAGATGATCCGCTACGTGAAGTACCGCGCCAACAAGATGGCCGGCATGCTCGGCATCGAGAAGCTGTACGAAGGCGCCAACGACAACGTGATGCCGTGGATCAAGGCCTACGCTGACAACTTCACCGAAACCAAGACCGACTTCTTCGAGATGCGCAATGCCTCGTACAAGAAGACCAATTCGGATAACGGCTTCGACGATCTGTGAGGAGCCGGGATTTGGGATTTGGGATTCGTTGAAGCGCCGGGATTAGGCATTGGAGATTTGGGATTCGTCACAGCAGCACTGCGCTAAGACACATCGATCAAGGACTTTCAATGACGTACCAGTTGCGGCTTTTGCGAATCCCCAATCCCGACTCCCCCATCCCCGCCCCATGAACATCCTGCTCGCCCTGGCATCGTTGAGCGGCAACACCCGCGATGTGGCGCGCAGTGTCGCGCGACAGTGCGAAGCGGCTGGGCATGCGGTGACCTGGGTGGAAACCGACATGCAGACCCTGGCCCAGGTGCCGCATGCGCCAGGACAGTACGCGTTGTTTCTGCTTGGTAGTTGGACCGACAACGGCGGCCGTACGCCGGCAGAGATGAAGCGTTTCATCGTCGAGCTGGTCGACACGCTGGGCAAGCCACCGCGCGTTGCCGTGTTCGGCACCGGCGAAACGCAGTGGGGCGAAGAGTATTTCTGCGGTGCGGTGCACCGAATCGCGCGCTTCTTCGACAGCCCGTTTCCCCGTTTGACCATCGAACAGATGCCCCACGGCCAGCGCGACGCGCAGGCCATCGCCGCCTGGACCGATACGGTTCTGGCCCAATGCAAGAACGATCCCAATGCAGACCATTACCGTCACGTCGCCTGAGCACTACACCCAGACCCTGGCTGCGCATCCGCGCGCGCTGGTGGATTTCTACAAAGATAACTGCCCCGGCTGCCGCATGCTCGACATGTCGCTGGACAAGTTCGCCACCAGCGATGCCGCCAATGGCGTGGCCTTGTTGAAGGTCAAGTTGGAAGTGGTGGGCGAGGACTTCTTCCGCGAGCTGGGCCTGCGCCAGACGCCGACCCTGGCGCTCTACCGCGACGGCAGTGAAGTGGCGCGTCTGCCCGGCTTTCAGTCGCCGGCGCAGGTGGAAGCGGCGGTCCGCAGCGGCCTGTGATGGCGACGGGCGCCCGGTCGATGCAAGGTGCCCGGCAATGAACACCACGGTCACCATCGTCGCCTGGAGCTTCCTGCTGGCGGGGTTGGGCTTGTTGACCGGTGCGGCGCTGCTGCCGGATCAGGCGCGCTGGATCTTGTTGCTGCTGGGCGTGACGTTCGGCGGTGTGGGTGGTGGCATCCTCGGCTATCGCGTCTGGCATGCGCGCCGTGCTGCGTGGTTGCGCCGGCATGGCACGGTGGTGGAGGCGCGTTTTGTGTGCGTTGAACGCAATGCGTCTTTGCAGGTTAACGGCGTGCACCCGTTCCGTATCCTGGCCCATCGCCACGACCGCACGCACGACACCTTGACCGAGTATCGCAGCGATAATCTGTGGACCGATCCGCAGCCGTTCCTGCGCGAGGGGCAGTCGCTGCGGGTGTTCGTCGATCCGCAGCGGCCAGTGCGCTACCACCTGGACCTGAGCTTCCTGCCGCCGCTGCGCAGATGATCGGGCTGGCTATCCTTCCTTCTTACGGCACTTCTTCATGACCAGTTCCACGCCCGTTGCACCGACCGAAGCCCGCATGGCCGAGATCGTGTTTCCCAATCACACCAACCATCTGGGCACGCTGTTCGGTGGGCAGGCGCTGGCGTGGATGGACAAGGCCGCGTTCCTGGCCGCCTCGCGCTATGCGCGCCGCACCGTGGTGACGGCGCGTTCGGATCAGGTGGATTTCAAGCTGCCGATCCGCCAGGGCCAGATGGTGGAAACCATCGCCCGCGTGGTGTTGGTGGGGCGTAGCTCGATCACGGTGGAAGTGGAACTGATCGCCGAAGACCTGCTCAGCGGCGCACGCGAGCTGTGCACGCGCGGGCAGTTCGTGATGATTGCGCTCGATGCCGATGGCAAGCCGACGGCGGTGCCGCCGCTGCCGGCAGCCGGCTAAGAGCAGCGAATAAGACGACTGCGTTGCCGCCATGTGAGCGCAGCCAGTGCTCGGTGCGGTATGTATCACGTGCACTGCGGTTGCTGCGCTTCATCCACACCCGCCTGACGACCGCTCGCGACGTGGTGCTCGCCGCCGTGAGCGCGCTTACTCCTGTACTTCGCGGTCTTCGCGCTTGGTTTCTTCCATCGCCTCCGGTTCCAGCTCTTCGGCGCTGCGATTGAGTTTGACGAACACACCCCAGGCAATCAGCAGCAGTGCCGCGCAGGAGCCGACGGCAGCCGCGTAAGGCAGCTTGGCCGGGTCGGCATGCATCAGTTCGAAGATCGACACCAGCGTTTCGATCGCCAGCGCGATCACGATGACGACGAAAAAGCGCGACAGATACCGCCGCACGCGCGTCGGGCCGCTGACCTTGACGTCGCGCAGGATCTCTTCTTCGAAGATGGTCTGGCCAAGTTCGAGCGTGACCAGCGCCACTGTCAGCAGGCCGATGGCTTCGAGCACGACGTTGAAACGGTCGCGCACCACCATGTCGCCGCCGGGTGTGAAGCCGTGCCACAACTCCAGCCCGGCCATCGTCACCAGGCCCGCCGCGCACAGCACGAAGAACGCCAGGATCACGAAATGACCGGCACGAAACAGGTGGCTGAGCGCTTTCATCAGGGGCGAAGTGGGCGATGGGAAGCAGAGCATCGTGTGCACCGCGTCGTTGCAGCGCGAAGGCTACGCCAACCCGGCGCACCCTCATCCGGCGCGTTGCGCCACCTTCTCCCGCGAGCGGGAGAAGTGACGTCCCAGAGCAACGCGGTGGAATGGATATGCAGGCCTTTGGCCCATTGCCGTGTAGCGACCCGCATCCTTTGTCCCGCGCTCTTCCCCCGCCTGCGGGGGAAGGTGCCCGAAGGGCGGATGGCGCAGACGGCTCACACGCGCAGGCGGCCCCAGTTGCCCGCCATGATCAACTATGCCGCAACACTTGATACGCCTGCAGGTGCACATTGGCCGCCATCAGCAGAGGCGCGTTGCGCCCGGTTTCGCGCACGCGCGCCAGCATGTCGCCGACGATCTGCGCCGCTTCCACGTCCTGGCCGGCTTCCAGGTCGCGCAGCATCGAGGCCTTGAGCGGCGAATCCACCTGCAGCAGCGTTTGCAACGCTTTGGCGCGTGCCGGCTCGGGAATCGATTGCCCGGCCGCATCGGCAGCCCACAGGCATTCGTTGTACAGGCCGTTGATCAACGCTCGGCCGTCGTCGGTGGCCACGATCGCGCCGACCGGCGCACGCATCAGGCACGTGGCCGCGGCCAGTGCGGTGAGGAAGCTGTACTTGTTCCACTGCTCCTGCGCGATCTGGGTGCTGGCCACGTGGTCGATGCTGGCCTGCGCGCAGGCGGCGGCAAATGCCTGCACCCGGGTCGAATGTGCGTCACCGCTACGCTCGCCGAAGGTGATCGCCGCCGGCTTGCCCAGGTGCACAATCTCGCCGTGCTCGCCCTTGGTCGCGCTGATGAAGCACAGCCCGCCCAGTACCCGCGCGGCGCCGAAGCGCTCGTCCAGGGCCGCGTAATGGCGCAGCCCGTTGAGGATGGGCAACACCGTGGTGTGCTCGCCCACCGCCGGCGCAATCGCCTCGATCGCGCTGTCCAGGTCGTAGGCCTTGCAGCTCAAGATCACCAGATCGAACGGCCGCTGCGCCACCAATGCCGGCAAGTCCTGCGCGGTGACATGCGCCACCTGCAGATCGGCATCGCCCAGCGGGCTGCGGATGCGCAAGCCGTCGGCCTGCAGCTGCGCCGCACGCGCTTCGCGCACCAGGAAGGTGGCATCCACGCCGGCCTGCGCCAGACGTCCGCCGAAATACCCGCCGGTGCCGCCGGCGCCCAGGATCAGGATGCGCATGGCCATCAGCTCCGCAGCCCCACACCCCGCCGCAGCAACCACAGCGCCAACGCGCTGAGCACGGCGACAAAGCCCAGCATCAATGCGTAGGCGACCCAGATCGGCACGTCCGAGCTACCGAGCAGGCCGTAGCGGAACGCGTTGACCATGTAGAAGATCGGGTTGGCGTGGGTGGCCGCTTCGGCCCAGCCGGGTAGCAGTTTTACCGAGTAGAAAACGCCACCCAGGTAGGTCAGCGGGGTCAGGATGAAGGTGGGCACGATCGCCACGTCGTCGAACTTCTTGGCGTAGACCGCGTTGACGAAGCCGGCCAGCGAGAAGATGGTCGCGCCCAGCAGCACCGTGGTCAGCGTGACCAATGGATGCGGGATCCGCACCGGGGTGAAGAACATCGCGATGATCAGCACGATCGCCCCGACCATCACCCCGCGCAGCACCGCGCCGGACACGTAGCCCCACAGGATCACCCAGTTGGGCATCGGGCTGACCAGCAGTTCCTCCACGTGGCGGCCGAACTTGGCGCCGAAGAAGCTCGAAGAGATGTTGCCGTAGCTGTTCTGGATCACGCTCATCATCACCAGGCCCGGCACGATGAATTGCATGTAGCTGTAGCCGCCCATCTCGCCCACGCGCGAGCCGATCAGCCCGCCGAAGATCAAAAAGTACAGCGTCATGGTGATGGCCGGCGGCACCAGGGTCTGGCCCCAGATGCGCAGTATGCGCTGCACTTCGCGGCGCACGATGGTGCCCAGCGCAATCCAGTTGCGTTGGCGGGGTGTGGCGGGCGTGGCGGACATCGACGGCTCCGAAGGACTCATGGGTGGCCTGCCGGGCGCACGGGCGCCGTTGCGGCAGGAGCCGGGGCGGCGACGGTCTCGCCAGGCCCGGTCAGACGAACGAACAATTCTTCCAGCCGGTTGCTCTTGGTACGCATCGAGCGCACGCGGATACCGGCGTCGCCCAGCGCGGCGAACACGCGGTTGAGGTCCATCGCGCGCGGCATGTCCAGATCCAGCGTGTGGCCGTCGATGGCGGTGAGCGTGGTGCCTTCGATCACCGGCAACTGCGTGGGCAGCTCACCGTCGATATCGAACAGGAAGCCTTCCACGTCGAGCTTGGCCAGCAGTTCGCGCATCGGCCCCTGGGTAACGATCTGGCCGTGATTGATGATGGCCAGGTTGCGGCACAGGTGCTCGGCCTCTTCCAGGTAATGCGTGGTCAGGATGATCGTGGTGCCGGCGGCGTTGATGTCCTTGAGCACGCGCCACATGTCGCGGCGGATTTCGATATCCACACCGGCGGTGGGTTCATCCATGATCAGCAGGCGCGGCTGGGTCATCATGGCGCGGGCAATCATCAGCCGGCGCTTCATGCCGCCGGAGAGCGTGCGGCTCATCACCTGGGCCTTCTCCCACAGGTGGGCGCGGCGTAGTTCCACTTCGGCCAGTGCCTGCGCCTGGCTGCGCGGCATGCCGTAAAAGCCGGCGTAATTGACCAGGATGTCGAACGGCTTTTCGAACAGGTTGAAGTTGATTTCCTGCGGCACCAGGCCGATCAGGCGCATCGCATCGCTGCGGTGGGCGACCAGGTCGGTGC
The DNA here is from genome assembly GCF_041475725.2 of Xanthomonas sp. NCPPB 1754. Taxonomy (NCBI): domain Bacteria; kingdom Pseudomonadati; phylum Pseudomonadota; class Gammaproteobacteria; order Lysobacterales; family Lysobacteraceae; genus Xanthomonas; species Xanthomonas sp. NCPPB 1754. The sequence goes on along the minus strand of NZ_CM192982.1, from coordinate 4,640,891 downwards.
CGAACACTTCCACCTGGCCGCCGGACAGGTTCACCAGCGAGCTGATGATGCCGATCAAGGTGGACTTGCCCGCCCCGTTGGGGCCGAGCAGGGCGAAGAAATCGCCTGGCGCCACGTCCAGCGAGACGCCCTTGAGCGCCTGGGTGCCGTTGTCGTAGGTCTTGCGCAGATCGCACACGCGCAGGGCGGGCGCACGGGGAGATGGGGAATTCAAGCCGGGTCCTTCGCGCCAGGGTGACGGCGCAGCGAGTTGCAGCCCGTTATTATAGAAGCCCGTTGGGGCTTGCCCCGATCACAGACTGTCCCAAATACGTTCGTGCCCGTTCAATTCCCCCTCAAGCTTGTCGACCGGCGCATGATTGCGCCCACCGTGGCCCACTGCCAGTTCGTCCGTGACGACGGCCAGCCGCTGGATTTCCAGCCCGGCCAGTTCATCCAGATCCATTTCGACCATGCCGATGGCACGCCGACCAAGCGCAGCTATTCGCTGGCGACCATCCACGATCATGCGCTGGGGCCGGGCGAGGCAGTGGAGATTGCGGTGAGCTTCGTGCCCGGCGGCTCGGCCACGGCCTTGTTCGAAGGCCTGGAGATTGGCGACCAGTTGCAGGCAAGCGGCCCCTACGGGCGCTTTTGCCTGCAGCCGGGCGATCACAACCAGCGTTACGTGCTGATCGCCACCGGCACCGGCGTCACCCCGTACCGCTCGATGCTGCCGCTGCTGGCCGAGGCAATCGCCACCCGCGGTGTGCAGGTGGTGTTGCTGCAGGGCGCACGCACCCCGACCGAGCTGCTGTACGGCGACGACTTCCGCGCGTTTGCCGATGCGCACCCGCAGTTCCGCTACGTGCCGTGCTTCTCGCGCGAAGTGCCCGAGCAGCCGCATGCCGATGTGCGGCACGGCTACGTGCAGCAGCACCTGGCCGAGTTCGCGCCCGATGCCGCGCACGACATCGCCTACCTGTGCGGCAACCCGGACATGGTGGACACCTGCCTGGACGCGCTCAAAGCCGCCGGCCTGCCGAGTGCGCAGATTCGCCGCGAGAAGTACGTCAGCTCCACGCCGCCCAAGGTCTGAGGTGGCATGCAGGCGGCGCGTCGATGCCGCCTGTGTCTGCAGGCGTGCTGTGGCCTGCAGCGTGTGACGCCAAGTTGCTGCGGTTTTAGCCGGCAGCGTCCAGAAGCGCCGGGCGCTGCAGCTCCACCGTGACATGCACCAGTTCTTCATGGATCTGCAGTGCGCGGCGCACCAGCTCCGCATCGATATCGGCTGCAGTGACCAGGCTGACGACGCAGGCATAACGCTCGCTGCCGACCCGCCAGACATGCAGGTCGGCGATGTCGATCGCATGCCCAAGCTCGGCGATGACCTGTTTCACTTCGGCCACCACCGGCGCGTCCATCTCCGCATCCAGCAACACGCTGCCGGTGCTGCGCAGCAGCCCCCAGGCCCAGGCGGTGACCAGCACCGCGCCGACGATGCCCATGAGCGGGTCCAGCCAGGTCACGCCCCAGTGCATGCCGGCCACCAGTGCCACGATGGCGAGCACCGAGGTCGCGGCATCGGCCACCACGTGCAGATACGCCGCGCGCAGATTCAGATCGCTGTGCGCCTCCTGGCCATGACCATGACCCTCGTGCGTGTGCGCATGTCCGTGACTGTCATGCGCGTGCACGTGACCATGGTGATGACCGTGCGCATGCCCATGCGAGTCGCGCAACCACCATGCGCAGATCAGATTGACCAGCAGGCCGATCAGCGCAATCACGGTGGCCTCCTGATACTGGATGGGCTTGGGCGTGAACAAGCGTTCCACCGACTGGAATGCCATCAGCGCGGCAACCCCCAGCAACAGGACCGCGCTGGTGTAACCGCGCAGCACCTCCACCTTCCAGGTGCCGAAGGTGAAGCGCACATCGCCGGCATGCTGCCGCGCAAAGCGGTAGGCGAACAACGCCAGTCCCAGCGCCAACGCGTGCGAGCTCATATGCCAGCCGTCGGCGAGCAGGGCCATGGAATTGAGCGTCCAACCGCCCACGATCTCCACCGCCATCATGAGCACGGTCAGGATCACCGCCTTGCGGGTGCTGCGCTCGGCGATCGGGTTGGCGCTGGCAAAGGTATGCGACTGCGCGCAATGCGGCGCAGCGTGCGTGGTCGACATCGGCGGTAGCTCTGGCTAAGGTACCCCCAGAGGGTATCCTAAATACCCCCAGGGGGTATATGGCATGGCACATCTCAATCAGGACAAATCGAAACTGATCGCGCGCGTGCGCAGGATCCGCGGGCAGGTGGAGGGGCTGGAAAAAGCCCTGGCGCAAGACGTGGACTGCACCGCGTTGCTGACCCAGGTGGCCGCATTTCGCGGCGCGGCGCAGGGCTTGATGGTCGAGTTGCTCAGCGAGCACCTGAAGCATCACGTGGCCGCGCCGGATGCATTGGGTGAGCGTGAGCTGGCAGTGGATGACATCACGGCCATCCTCAAGACCTATCTGAAGTAAGCGCGGCCGACACACCATTGCGCTCACTCTCGGCCGGTTATGGTCCAGGCGCGCGTGACGGCCTGCATGGGCGTGTCGCGCCCCGTCGTCCTGATGCGCGGCACCCTGGCGCTTGCAGTCAGTGCGCCGCCGGCTCCAGCGTCAGCAGCACCACATCGTTGCTGCGCATCGGTACCGCGATGGCAACCACGCCATCGGCGCCCACACGCACACGCCGGTCCTGTTCGGGCGCATCGCGCGTGGCCTGTTGCAACTGCGTCAACTGACGCGGCGCAAGCGCCTTGGGCATGCCCATGTCGATATACAGCGATAAGGGGTCGTTGCGCCGATAGCCGGTCCTGCGCACCTGCAACTGGTAGGTGCCGGCAGGCACGTGGGTCATGCGCATCTGCAACGGTGCGCTATCGGTGGCGGGCACCTGCTTGGTGTAGAACGGCGTATTGCTCACCGCCTGCACGGGCTGCTGCCAATCCCACACCAGCGCGGCGACACGCGTGCCGTCCACTGCGGCGAGGGAGTGTGCGTCGCTCAGCGGCACATCGCGGCCCTTGAGTGCATTCAAATATTTGTAGGCGAACCAGGCCGGCTTGCGAATGCCTTCGCGGTTCATCAGCCCAAATCCGCCGTGGAAGGGCGTGGGCGGTGGGCTGGGTTCTTCGAACAGATCGGTATAGGTCCAGTAACTCATGCCCTGCACCAGGCCTTGCACCTGCTTGAGCTTGGTCAGGATGTACGGCGCGCTGATGTAACTGTCGTGGACGAAATCGCGCGGCGTATAGCTGCTGCTCCACTCGGTGAAGTACAGCGGCAGATCCGGAAACGGCGAGGCCTGGATCTGTGCGCGCACGCGCCGCACATCGCCGACGATGGCATCCGGCGACGCAGACAGCTTGGTGTCCTGGTTGCCGTTTTCATCGAGAAACCCGCCATCCACGCCATAGGTATGTGTCGTGACGAAATCGATCGGCAGCTTGTTGGTGGCGATAAAGGCCAGTAACTCGGGCACCCAGGCGGCGCCTGCCGTGGATGGACCGCCGACGCGCAGTTGCGGGTCGATCGCCTTGATGGTGCGCGCCGTGTTCGCATACAGATCGAAGTACGCCTGCTGGTCGGCGTTCTCCCAGAAATCCTTCAGATTGGGCTCGTTCCACACTTCGAAATACCACCGGCGCACTTCCTCGGCACCGTAGCGCGCGCGGATGTGGCGCACATACGCATCGATCAACTGCCTCCACTTGGCAGGATCCGGATGCGAGGTGTTGCCCTTCCAGTAGAACAGCGTCTGCTCGGAGGTCTTCATCGCGCTTGGGGTAAAGCCCAGTTCGACGAAGGGGCGAATGCGCTTGGCCAGCAGTGCGTCGTACAACTGGTCCAGCTTGGTCCAGTCGTACACCAGTTTGCCGTCGACCTGTCTGACGGTGCCGAGCACATCATGGAAGACATCGTGGAAGCGGATGTAGCGAAACCCCAACTCTTGCACGGCAGGCAGCAGATGCGCCTGCGTGTCGCTGCGAATCAAGGTGCCGGGAAAATCCGAGCCAACCGACAGGTCGTAGAAACGATCGATCGGCGCAACCGCCGTGGCCAGATCCAGCTGGATCGTGCGCGGCGCTGCGTGCTGCGCCGGTGCAGAAGCCGTCACGCAGCACAGCGCCGCTGCCAACAAGACATGTGAACGCATCGCCGCTCCTGCTGAAGTGCCAGCCGGCAGCCTAACGCATATGCGGCAGACCACTGCCGACATGCGGAGTGATGTCGCGGGGCCAACAACATCGCTAGGCAGCCGCCATGCGAACGCGGCTGCTGCCGCGGCTTGGCATCGGATGTGCCGTGCGTACGCTGCGGCGGCTGTGTGTCGTCTGTCTTACCTGCCGACATCCCGCGACGGGTGTTCGCCGCTTGGGCCAGGCAATGACGGCGGACGCAAAAAAAAACCGCATTGGAATGTGTAAAGGGTGCTTGACAGCAAGCGCCAGTGGGCGCATCTTGCCTGTCAAGCGTACTTGACAGGCGACTGAGATGCGGCGGCAGCATAGGCACATGGATTGCAGGCATCACCGCGCAACGCGATGCGCTGTGCGCACGGTCGCCGGGCGTGCGCGCAGCGATCGGGCAGCGCGTCATGGCTTCGCCGAGGTCGTGCGATGACTAGCTGCAAGCGCAAGGCGCTGCTGGTGTTCTGCGTGGGGCTGGTCTTCCTCGGCATTGGGCTGCTGGGTCTGTGGCACGTGCTGCCGTTGAACAACTACCTAGCCGGGGTCAGTGCCGGTATTGGTGGCTCATGCATGCTGCTGTCGGTGCCGATGTGGCTGGCGCGCGGCAATCCGCGCGATAGCACCCGTCCGGCGTTGGCGCGGCGGTACTACCGCGAATTCGGCATCCCGATGCTGTTGTACGTGCTGGTGATGCTGTTCTGGCGCTATCTGCTCGGGCATGTCGGGCCGCACTGGGCGCGCGTATTGATCGCCCTGCTGCCGGCGGTGCTGGTGGTACTGGTTATTCGTGCGGTGGCGCGTTACGTGCGCGATTCGGACGAGATGCAACGACGGATCGAGCTGGAAGCGATCGCCATTGCCGCCGGCCTGGTCAGCGGTGCGTACATGACGGCCGGATTTCTGCAGGCCGCCGCGCTGATCGATGTTCCGGCGAGCGCGGCGATGCTGTGGGTGTTTCCGTTGCTGTGCGCCATCTACGGCATCACCAAAAGCATCCACGCGCGTCGTTTTGAATGAATAGCCGCGTGCGCGAATTGCGCGAGGCCAATGGGTGGTCGCAAGGAGAACTCGGCGAACGGCTGGGTGTGTCGCGGCAGACGATCAACGCGCTGGAAACAGGCAAGTACGATCCCAGCCTGCCGTTGGCGTTTCGGATCGCACGCCTGTTTGGGGAATCGATCGAGCACGTTTTTCTTTACGAAGACGGGCAGTAACGGTCACGTGTGGCCGCATGCAGCGTCGGGGGACAGGCAATGCCAGGAGACAGGATGACGATGGTCAAGCAATCCACGATGGTGGCGGCAGTGCTGATGGCGATGCTGGCTGCCGGATGCCAGCGCGCCGCAGCGCCGGCCGCAGCAAACGACGTTGCAGCAAAATCCACCGCGACAGCGCCGGGTACGACTGCGCAGCAGTCCGCCTCAAAAATGCCGCCCGGCACTGCCGCGGGCAATCGTTACGGCACGCTGCTGTTCACGCCGTGCACGCTGAGCGCTGGTGGTGCTGCCGGCAACATCGAAGCGCAATGCGCGAGCCTGCGCGTGCTTGAAAATCCGGCCGCGCCGAGCGGGCGCAGCATCGCGTTGAAGATTGCCTGGCTGGAAAGCGAAGCCGGCGCCGGCAGCACGCCGGACCCGGTGTTCTTCATCGCCGGTGGACCGGGGCAATCGGCCACTGAGGTCGCGGCGATCGTGGACATGGGCCTGCACGAAGTGCGCAAGCAGCGCGACATCTTTCTGGTCGATCAGCGCGGCACCGGCGGTTCGCATCCACTGGAGTGTCGCGACGCGGCGGGCAAGCCGCTGGCGCTGGAGAACAGCAGCCAGGCCTCCGCCGAGCAATTGACTGCGTATGCGGCCCGATGTGCCGACGGTTTGCGCAACGACGCCGACCCGCGCTACTACACCACCAGCGAGGCCATCGGCGATCTGGATGCGGTCCGCGTAGCGCTGGGCGTGCAGACGCTGAATCTGATCGGTGCCTCGTACGGCACGCGCGTGGCGCAGCACTACGCCGCGCGTTATCCGCAGCACACGCGCAGCGTGGTGATCGATGGCGTGGCGCCGAACGATCTGGTGATCGGCGGCGAGTTCGCGCGCACCTTCGAAGATGCGATCGCGCTGCAGTCTGCGCAATGCCGCCAGCAGCCAGCATGCGCCAGGCGCTTTCCGGTCGATACCGCCACGCAGTTGCGCCAGGTGGTCGAGCGGCTGCGGCAGGCGCCGGTGGCGGTGGACTACCGCGACCCGCGCACCGGTGGCTTACGCCACGAGCAGGTCACTGCCGACACCGTGGCCGGCCTGGCGTTCGGTTTCTCGTATGCGCCGGAAACCGCATCGTTGCTGCCGTTGGTGCTGGACGAAGCTGCCGCAGGCCGTTACGCCTCGTTGATGGCCTTGGCGCAGATGAGCGCATCGGGCATGTCCGATCAGATGAATCGCCTGATGCAATGGTCGGTGTTGTGCAGCGAAGATGCCGGGCGTTATCACCCACCCGCACACCAGGACACCACGTTGCTGGGCAACGAGGTCGCCGAGATGTTCTTCGCACCGTGCAAGGTGTGGCCGTCCAAGCCGGCGCCGGCCGCCGCAAGCGCGCCGTTCCGCTCCACCTTGCCGGTGTTGCTGCTCTCCGGCGCGCTCGACCCGGTCACGCCGCCACGCTACGCCGAGCGCGTGCTGCAGGGGCTGCCCAACGGCCGGCATGTGATCGCGCCCGGGCAGGGGCATGGCGTGTTCCGGCTGGGCTGCATGCCCAAGGTGCTGAGCCAGTTCATGCAGACCGCCGATGCCAAGGCGCTGGATACCACCTGCGTTGCCAGCCTCAACACCGTGCCTGCCTTCACCTCGTTCAACGGATGGGAACCATGAGTCGCATCGACCACGCCACGGAGGCGCTCGCATGATTGTCGTCGATACCCTGCATAAGTCGTTCAAGACCAAGACCGGTCTGGTGAAAGCCGTCGACGGGGTCAGCTTCAGCGCTGCCGACGGCCAGATCACCGGGCTGCTCGGCCCCAATGGCGCCGGCAAGACCACCACCTTGCGCATGCTCTACACGTTGATGACGCCCGACCAGGGCAGCGTCACGGTCGATGGCGTGGATGCCGCCCGCGACCCGGTGACGGTGCGCCGCGCACTCGGGGTGTTGCCGGACGCACGCGGCGTCTACAAGCGCCTGACCGCACGCGAGAACATCGCCTACTTCGGCCAGTTGCATGGCCTGTCGCGCAGCCAGATCGCACAGCGCACGCACCTGCTGGCCAGCGCGTTGGACATGGACGATATTCTCGACCGCCAGACCGAAGGCTTCAGCCAGGGCCAGCGCACCAAGACCGCGATTGCGCGCGCATTGGTGCACGATCCACGCAACGTGATCCTGGACGAGCCCACCAACGGACTGGACGTGATGACCACCCGCGCCATGCGCGGCTTCCTGCAACAACTGCGTGCGGAGGGGCGCTGCGTGATTTTTTCCAGCCACATCATGCAAGAGGTCGCCGCGCTGTGCGACCGCATCGTCATCATCGCCAAGGGCAAGGTGGTGGCGGCCGGCAGCGCCGACGAACTGCGCGCTGCCACCGGTGAACACAACCTGGAAGACGCCTTCGTCAAGGCGATCGGCTCGGACGAGGGACTGCACGCATGAGCACCACATCGTTGTTGTCCACGCTGTGGACCGTGCTGCGCAAGGAATTGCGCGACATCTCGCGCGACCGGCGCACCCTGGCATTGGCGTTGCTGTTGTCGCCGCTGCTGTACCCGATCCTGATCCTGGGCATGGGCGCGTTGAGCGAAAGCCGCGTGCGCACGCAGATCGACAAGCCGCTGGAGATCCCCACGCTCGGGCGCAGCAACGCACCGAATCTGGTGCGATTCCTGGCCGCGCAGGGGCTCAATGCCGTGGATGCGCCAGCCGATCTGACCGCGGCCATTCGCAACCAGGATGTGGATGTGGCACTGCGCATCAGCGACAGCTACGCCGAGGATTGGCGCGAAGGCCGGCCGGCGCTGGTGGAGATCATCAAGGACAGCACCCGCCGCGAGGCCGATGTGCCGAGCATGCGCCTGCAGGCCGCGCTCACCGGCTACAGCCAGCAGGTCGGCGCATTGCGGCTGCTGGCGCGCGGTATCGATGCGCAGGTGTCCAGGCCCCTGGAAGTGGCCGCGCAAGACCTGGCCACTGCCGAAGCCAAGCGCGGCCAGATGATGGCGATGCTGCTGCCGGTGTTGCTGGTGATCACCTCGTTTCTGGGCGGCGCCTCGTTGATTCTGGACGCCACTGCCGGCGAGCGCGAACGCCAGTCGCTGGAGCCGTTGCTGGCCACGCCGGCGCCGCGTAGCGCCATCGTCAGCGGCAAGATCGCTGCGGCCTGCGTGATCGGCATGGTGTCGCTGTTGCTCACCTTGCTGGCATTCAAGCTGAGCGCGCAGCTCTCCACATCCAACCTGGGCCGCCAGCTCAACGTCGGCTTCGTGCCGATGCTGCAGATGCTCTTCATCCTGGTACCGATGCTGTTTGTCGGCACTTCGCTGCTGACCTATCTGGCCGCCGCGGCCAAGAGCATGAAGGAAGCGCAGGCGCACATGACCTGGTTGCTGCTGCTGCCGATGCTGCCGGGCTACGCCTTGATGGCCTATCCGCTGAAGACGCAGCTGTGGCATTTTGCGGTGCCGTTTCTGGCGCAGAACCAGATGCTGTTGAAGGTGATCCGCCACGAGACCATCAACCTGCAGACCTGGGCGGTGTATCTGTTGGCCGGCTTCGGTGTGGCGGCACTGCTGTGGTATGCGGCAGTGCGCCGGTATCACCAGGAGCGTCTGGCGATTTCGGGCTGAGGGTGTTGGGTGGCGGCTGTTTGCGGCAAGTTCCGGCGGCACCCTGCAACGCTGCACCACCGCCACAACGCAAAAGCCCGCATCGCTGCGGGCTTTTGCGTTTCCATGTCATCAACGACGCGGGCATCAATCGCCCGGATTGAACGACAGCGTACGCCGCGTGGTCACCGGTGCGGCCACCGGTTCGAAGCGCCAGCGCTTGACCGCGTTGAGGGCTTCGCGGTCGAACACGCGCGGCGGGTTGGCGCGCAGCACGCGCGAGGCGGTGATCGAGCCGTCGGTACCGACCGTGAGTTCCACCAGCACTTCGCCCGAGGTCCCCGAGCGCAGGGCTTCGGCGGGGTAGCGCGGTGCCGGGGTGCTGATCGGACGCAGCGACTGCGCGGCCGGTGCGGCTGCAGCGGCGGCTGCCGGCGCCGGACGCGGTGCCGCCGGTGTGGGTGCCGGCGCTTCGGCCTGACGCCGCGCAGCGGCCTGGCGCTCGGCCTCGGCGGCCTGCTGGCGGGCCGCTTCCTGCTGGGCGGCAATCTGCTGGGCAGCGGCGGCCTCGCGGCTCTGCTGCTCGGCCAGACGCTTCTGCTCGGCCGCCTGCTTGGCCTTGTCCTCGACCTGCTTCTTGGCCAGCTCGGCATCCTGCTCGGAGCGGTTGGCAGCAGTCTTCATGCCCGTTTCCAGGCCGCTCTTCAGGCGCGGCAATGCCGGTGCCTGCGGGTCGACCTTCTCGATCAACGCGATCAAACGCTGCGCTTCGGGAAATTCTTCGCGGCTGATGCCTTGTTCGGCGGCGATCAGGGTATAGGGAAGCAGATCGGTCAGTGCGCTATTGACGGTGGCATCCTGCGGCTGCTTCTCGCGCAAGGCCAGGTAGTACTCCACCGCGTTGTCGCCGGCCGGGGCGTACATGCGGTTGTCCTGCAGCGCTTTGGTGGCCGATTCGCGCAATTGTTCGGCAGCCATCGACTGCACCTGCGGCGAGACCGCCGTGGCCGGCGTGGGTGCCGTTGCCGCCGGTGTGGCGCCGGTCGCCGGCGTGGTGGTGGCGGCCTTGTCTTCCTGCTTGGAGCAGGCGGCCAGGCCCACCAGCAAAATGACCGGCGCGATCCGGAGTGCCATACGGCCCTGTATCAGATCCAACATGCGTCCCCCTTACCCCGAGTGCGAAAGATAACGTTGCTGCGGCGAGCGCCGGCCATTGTTCCCGCAATGGACGGCAGTGCCGCAATCTAGCATTGCTGGGGCGGTCTAAGCCAAGGGTTGCGCTGCAGATCGCCGAAATTTATCCCGCCGGGGTCGCCATGACCGGCGGGGCCGGCACGCGCGCGGCCGGTTCGGGCAGCGGCGGGGCAGGGCAGTAGCGCTGCAGGAAGTCCGCGTGCGCAGGCAACCGCACCAGCGCCGCCTCCACCCGGGCGCGGATGGTCTCCAGAAAGCGGCCCAGCTCCGCATCGCCCATCAGGTCGGCCACCGGGTGGTGCTGTTGCGGCACCACGCCCTGGCCCAGCATCACCTGCACCCACGAGTTCTCGGCGAACAGCTCGTTGGCCTGATGGAAGACCCGCCCGCTCTGGCGGAACAACTCCACCCGGTGGCGCAGCGAATCGGGGATGTCCATGGCCGCGCAGTCGCGCCAGAACGGCGTGTCGCGGCGATCGGTGGTGTGGTAGTGCAGGATCACGAAATCCCGGATGTGGGTGATCTCCTGGGCCGCCTGACGGTTGTACTCGGCGATGTCGACAGCGTTGATGACCTGCGGAAAGGTCTGCAGCAGGCGGATGATGCCGCGCTGGATCAGATGGATGTTGGTCGATTCCAGCGGCTCCAGGAATCCGCTTGCCAGGCCCAGCGCCACGCAGTTCTTCTCCCACACGCGGTGGCGCTGGTTGGGCGTGAAGCGCAGCGGCCGCGGTTCGGTCAGCGCGCGCCCGGTGAGGTTGCGTTCCAGCACCGCGCGGGCGCCATCCTGGTCCATGTAGCGGCTGGAATACACGATGCCGTTCCCCACCCGGTGCTGCAGCGGAATGCGCCACATCCAGCCGGCCTGGTCGGCGCGCGAACGGGTGTAGGTCACCGGCGGACCCACCGATTCGGTCTGCACCGCCAGCGCGCTGTCGGCGAACAACCAGCGCGACCAATCGTCGCTGTCCACGCCCAGCGTCTTGCCGATCAGCAGGCCGGCAAAGCCGGTGCAATCCAGGAACAGGTCGCCTTCCACCCGCGTGCCGTCCTGCAGCGTCAGTGCGGTGAGAAAGCCGCTTTGCGCATCGGTCTCCACCTGGCCGATGCGGCCTTCGATGCGGGTGACGCCGAAGCCTTCGCTGAAGCGGCGCAGGAAGCGCGCGTACAGCCCGGCATCCAGATGGTAGGCGTAATTCATGCCGCCATTGGGTAGGTGCGCGAAGCGGCCTTCCTGCGCCGCACGCAGTTCCAGGCAGTAGTCGCCGAAGTCGCGCGCCACTCCGCGCTGGCGCCCCTTCAACCAGAAATGCTGGAACCCGGCGCTCCAGTGGTCGGTTCCGGCATGCCCGAAGGAATGGATGTAATGCTGGTCCACATCGCGCCAGTGTTCGAAGGCGATGCCGAGCTTGATGGTGGCCTGGGTGGCGGCCATGAAGGCGGCTTCGTCGATTTCCAGCAAGCGGTGGAAGGTGACCAGGCTGGGGATGGTGGCTTCGCCCACCCCCACCGTGCCGATCTCGTCGGACTCCACCAGGGTGATCTGCAGGTGCCGGCCCAGCAGTTTCGACAGCGCTGCAGCCGCCATCCAGCCGGCCGTGCCGCCACCGGCGATGACGACGCGGCGTACCGGGCGCTGTTGCGGGTCCGAAGGCGTGGTGTCGGGCATGGTCAAATCCTCAGCGATTCAAGCGTTGCAGCAGCCGCGCACGCAGGCTGCGCGCACTGGCGTCGTCCATCGGGGCCAGCACGCCGCGTGCGGCATCAGGCAGATGCGCGGCGGTGCTGTCGTCGGACTCGAAGACATAGTGGCGGAACACTTCCTGCCAGGTGGCGCGTTGTTCGGCCGGCAGGTCGCGGATGGTCAGCAGCGCCAGCATCAGCGCGTTCATCGGCGAATCCATGTAGGCCGGGCTCTGCCGCCACCAGAAATTCACCAACACGTTGAAGCTCTCCAGTGCCTCGACGTGATGCCACCACATGCTGGGAATGAACAGCGCATCGCCCGGCGCCAGCTCGGCGACCAGGGCGTGGTCCAGCGCCTGCGCATAGCGTGGGAAACGCTGCAGGTCCGGTGCGGCGATATCCACCAGGCTGACCGGCTGCCCGGCCGGGGTGAGATCCAGCGGGCCGATGTAGAGATTGGCCAGCTGATCGGGCGGGAACAGCGTAAAACGGCGGCGCCCGGCAACCACGCAGGCCAGGTTGTCGGGCAAGTCCTGATGGGCGGCGATCCGGGTGCGGTTGCCGATCCAGATGCTGGCCAGCGGCTCGCCCTGTGGCAGCGCGATCGGGTTGTGCGCGCGCAAGCCGGGCAGGTAGGTGTCCAGCGTGGTGGAGCCGACGTAGATGGCCGGTGGCTGCGCGTTATCCAGGTCGCGCAGCAAGGTGTCCAGCACCACGCCCAACGGCACGCGTTCGGGGCGGAAATTGAAGCCGCTCATGTCCGCGTTGTAGAAAAAGCGCCCACCGATCTCCGGTGGCCCAACCTGTGCCACCACCGCCTCGCCGCGGTCGAAACCACGCAGGTAGGCGGCAGCAGACTGCGCAGAACTGGCACCGGCGCGGGCCAGCGGCCAGTCGCGCACCAGCCCGCGCAGCACCAGCGGGCTGGTGGAGCGAAGGATGGCCGGGTCCAGCTGTTGCCGGTCCAGGCCGTGACGCTCTTGGATGGGGCGTGGCTCAGCCGGCATGACGGCGGTTCATGCGTTCGAGCAGATGGCGCAATTGCGCAATCGAGGCCACCGCCATGTACAGCGGTTCCAGATCGCCATGCCGGTGCAGTTCGAGCAGCGCCGCCTCATCGAGTGCGCGCAGGCGTTCTTCGTGCACGACATAGAGCCCGGCCAGGCGGCATTCCAGGCCGTTGTTCAAGGTGGCTTCGAACACGAAGGGTTCGAGCAGGTCGTAACGCAACGCACGTTCGACGAATGCCGTGCTGGCCGCCAGGCCATCGTGCAGCGTGCGCAGCACCTGGCTGATGTGGTCGAGAAATTCGGTGGTGCCGCCGTGTTCGCGAAACAGCAACTGGCCCTCGGTGGTGCTGACGCGTGGGCTGTCCAGGTCCACATGCACCATCGGCCCATCGGGCTGTTCGCCGATCAGGAACGGCTGGCGTTGAATCGCCAGCGGAACATAGGGCGCATCCCAACGCGCGCCATCCAGGAACAGGTTCTCGCCCAGGCGTAATCCCAGCAATGCCAGCGGCTGGAAACTGCGCTCGCCGCTGCGATGGAACACGATGGGGTATTGCGCCTGCAACTGGCGAAATTCCTGCGGAAAGGTCGCAGCCGACATCACGTCATCGCCGTAGGCGGCGCCGTGCGCGGTGATCACCCGCAGATCGCGGTGATCGAGATTGTTCAACAACACGGCATTGGTCATGGGGATTGGCACAGCACGCGGGGGCGCGTGGCCCATGCTTCAACGAATCGCCATTGCACGGCAAGCCCCGGATGCCTTCACGTCCCCGGGCGGTGCAACGGCCGTGTACGTTTCCCGGCAGCCAGGCTACCGGGAAACGTGTGGGTTGCTGTAGCGATGCAGTCAGTCCTGCATCGCCCAGCGGCATCACCAGAACTTGTAGCGCAGGCCCAGCATGTAGCGCGGGCCGGTCTGGGTGGCATAGATGATCTCGTTCTTCTGCCGGCCGTGCTGGCGCTGTATCTCGTTGGTGAGGTTGATCGCCTCCAGGCTCAGCGACAGGTTCTCGGTCCACTGGTAGCCAATGCTCAGATCCAGCTGGCCATAGGCTTCGGTGTAGACCGGGTTGGGCAGGCCACTGCCGTCAAAACGCGCGGCCAGGAACTCGTCGCGCCAGTTGTAGGCCGCACGGACCTGCCATTGTCCCTTGTCGTAGAAACCGACCAGGTTGGCCGAATCGCTCAAGCCTTCCAGCGCGAACTGCTCGCCGATCACGTAGTTGTTGTAGGTCAACCCGGAGTCGACCTTGGTGTAGTTGGCCGACACGCCGAAGCCGCTCTGGCCGAACATGTGCTGCACGTTGAATTCCCAACCATCCAGCGAGGCCGAGCGCTGGTTGGCCGGCGCGGTGATGGAGAAGTTGGCGACCGGGTCGCCTGGCTGACCGCTGATCGTACCGGTGGCATTGCCATTGGTGTCGTCGGTTCCGCGGACCACGCCCGGCTGGCCGGCGAAGTTGCGGAAGATGTAGTTGCGGATGCAGGTCAGGTCGGCGGTGGCGCAGCCATTGGCCAGCGCCTGATTCCAGTAGGCGCCGCCCACCGGCGTGTGCAGGCCGAGCGAGGTGTCGTTGCGGGTGGTGACGCCGACATAGTTGTCGATGTTCTTGCGGAAGAACCCCACCGAGGCGTAGCTCGCTTCGCCGTAATACCACTCCAGCGACAGGTCGATGTTGTGCGACAGCAATGGCTTCAGGCCCGGATTGCCTTCCTGGCCGGAGCCGCCTTCGATGCGGCCGATCTGGTTGAGCGTCTGCCCGCCCTGGATGTCGCCCCAGCCGGGCCGGCCGATGGTTTCGCCGTAGCTGCCGCGCAGCACCAGGTCTTCGCGCAGCTTGAAGCTCAGGTCCAGGCTGGGCAGCCAGTATTCGTACTTGCCGCTGCCACCGGAAAACGCCGAGTCGGCCAGCCGGATCGGCAGCTCGTTGTTGGCGACCCAGTCGATGCCCACGGCCACCGGCACCAGCGCCCGCGCTTCCACTTTGGTTTCTTCGTAACGCACGCCGGCCGCCAGGCTGATCGGCACGCGCAGATCGTCCCAGCTATTGCCCCATTGCAGGTAGGCGTTCTTGGATTTTTCGGTCACGCGGCGGTCGGTGGTGAACACCGGCGAGATGCGGTACAGCGACTCGTCGCCAGCGGCTTGCGCGGCGGCCTGGCGCGCGCGCTCGAAATCGAACAGGAACAGCTGGTTGAACTGCGCCGGATTGCCGCTGCCGTCGATCGCATCGAAGTACTGCGCGAACGAGCTGGGAATCCACAGGTCGTCCGGATAATCGGCCGCAGTGCCGTTGCCGCCCCAGGTGTCGCGCTGCACGTTGGAAAACGCCGAGCGGTTCTTGACCTCGGTGCTGCCGATGCCGAACTTCAACTGCGAATAGTTTTCGAAGGTGAAATCGCCGTTGACCTGCGCCTGATCGATTTCCGACTTCATGTAGCTGTTGCGGAACGCCGAGCCGGTGACCAGCGTGCGCGACGGGTCCAGGCCGTTCAGCCCGAAGCCCAGCTGCTGCTGCAGCACCGGGAAATCCTTGCTGAAATCCACCACCGAGGTGCCGCGGTAGAAGCCGGACACGCCCAGCGAGTTGCTCGACCCGTACGGGCTGTCCGCGCCGGCTTCGGCGGTGGAGCGGTGGATGTCGAAGTTGAGCTTGAACTGGTCGTTCACCGCCCAATCCACGTTGAAACCCAGCGACTTGTTCTGGTTGCGCGTGGCCGCATTGGACCCGGCGGTGGCCAGATCGCTGGTGGGCGGATTGACGATTTCCGAATAGGTGATCGGGCCTGCGACCGGTCCCTTGGTCCAGGCGCTGGCGGACGGTCCGTAGTTGAACCATACCGACATCTCGTTGCGCTGCTGCTGGATCTTGTTTTCCGAGTAGGTGTAATCCAGCGTGGTGGTGATGTTGTCCAGCGGCTTGTACTGCAGCACCAGCTGGCCGTTGGTGCGCTGGCGTTCGACGCCGACCACGCGGTAGTTGAGGTTCTGCGGCACCGAATAGATATCGTTCGGACCGGGGCGGTTGACGATGTTTTCCGAACCCGGTGCGCCCGGCTGCGGAATGGTGCCGTAGGCGGTGGAATCGCCGCGGAATGCGCGCCAGCCATTGGGGACGCCGACCTGGCTGTAGCCGAAGTCGCGTTCCTGGTAGCTGCCGCTCAGCGACACGCCGAAGCGTCCGTCGGCCGAGGTGTTGCTGAAGATGCCGGAGATTTCCGGCGTCAGCGAATCGCCCTGCAGGCGGCCGGGCAGGTTCTCGTTGGAGGAGTCGTGCACGCCCTTGAGGCCCACATTGGCATGCATGCCGGGGTTATCCAGCGGCCGGGCGGTCTTGATGTTAATGGTCGCGCCGATCCCGCCGGTGGGCGTGCTGGCACGGCTGGTCTTGAACACCTCGATGCCGGAGATCGACTCGGACGCCAGGTTGGCGAAGTCGAACGCACGCGAGTTGGAGGCATTGGATTCTTCGATGCTGGCGCCCGGCATCTGGCGGCCGTTCAACAGCACCAGGTTGAAGTCCGGGCCGACGCCGCGCACGGTGACGCGCGAGCCTTCGCCCAGCGAGCGGTCGATCGACACACCGCTGATGCGCTGCAACGACTCGGCCAGGTTGGTATCGGGGAATTTGCCGATGTCTTCGGCCACGATGCCGTCGACGATGCCTTGCGCATCGCGCTTGACGTTCATCGACGAGGTAAGGCTGCCGCGAATACCGCTGACCTGGACGGTATCGAGGGTGGCGGGGTCGGCCTGACTGGAACCTGGGACAGTGGATGCCGATTGCGGCGCCGGCGCGGTCTGCGCGGCCAGCGGAGTCGACAAGGCGAACAGCAGGGCAGACGTCAAGCGCCGCGTGCGCGGCAGGGTGCGAGTCTCTCTCACGGTGATTGCTTCCCCAAACAGAAGATAAGGCCGGCCCCACGGGGGCAGGCAAAGGTCGACGGAACAATCGAGCATTTGTTAGTGCAGCCTTAACAAAGTCAATTTGCACTGCAGCATCGGCCGCGACCCTGTCGCGTCACACATCGTTCCACCGAGCCAGGTGTGTCATGCCGCCATAGGCAAACGCTTGGCCTTACCATCGCGCTTGGATGGCAACCTCTCTCAAGATGCGATTGCACTGAGGTAGCGGGCACACGCCTTGGATGCGCACCTAGCAAGCGGATTCGTCAGGTGCGAGTGCGTTGCCGGCCCGACGCCTGCACGCAAGGCAGCCGCCCTTGAGTCAGGCCTGCCGCAACGACCACCTTTGACTGGAGCGCACGATGATCGATCTGTACTACTGGCCCACGCCCAACGGGCACAAAGTCACGCTGTTTCTGGAAGAGGCGGGGCTGCAGTACACCCTCAAGCCGGTCAACATCGGCAAGGGCGAGCAATTCGAACCGGCATTCCTGCAGATTTCGCCCAACAACAAGATGCCGGCCATTGTCGACCATGCACCGGCCGATGGCGGCGGTGCGCAGAGCGTGTTCGAGTCCGGCGCGATCCTGCTGTATCTGGCCGAGAAGACCGGCCGCTTCCTGCCGCGCGATGCCCGCGGCCGGATCGCTGCACTGGAATGGCTGTTCTGGCAGATGGGCGGGCTGGGCCCGATGAGCGGCCAGATGGGTCATTTCAACGTCTACGCACCGGAAAAGATTGCTTATGCGATCGAGCGCTACAACGCCGAGGTGCGTCGCCTGCATGGCGTGCTCGACAAGCGCCTGGCCGACCACGCCTTCCTGGCGGGCAACGACTACGGCATCGCCGACATGGCCAGCTATCCGTGGATCGAAGTGTATGGCGACCTCAAGCCGGACTATTCGGCCTTCCCGCATCTGAAACGCTGGCACGACGCCATCGCCGCCCGCCCCGCCACCCAGCGCGCCTACGCGCTCAAGGAGCAGGTCAATCCCAATGCGGGCCAGCCGCTCAGCGATGAAGAGCGCAAGCACCTGTTCGGCAAGCGTTGAAGCAACGTCTTGGGCGCGGATGCGTAACAGTACACGCGCATCAAACGCGCGCGGCACTTCAACGGGGCGGCATGCGCCCCTCTCCCACGGGAGAGGGGTTGGGGTGAGGGTACGGCATCGCCGGAGACTGACAGCGACCCCAATTGCGCTCCCTCGCCATACGTAGCGGCGCGTTAGTCCCCATCGTCCACAGACATCTCGCGATGCATGCGCATCCCCGGCCCCATCAATCCCAACGCGCGCACGCCTGAGCGGCCAACGCCCGCATTGCCGCGCTTCTCAAATCCACAACGCCGCCGCATCCTGTGCGCAGTCGTCAGACAGGATCATCGATGCGCGCCCTGTTCGTAGCCCTTGCCCTCATGCTCAGCACCGTTCCCATGGCCCACGCCGAAAAACTCACCCTGGAGGCCATCACCGGCCCATTGCCGCTTTCCGGTCCCACGTTGATCAAGCCCAAGGTGGCACCGGATGGCTCGCGCGTGACCTTCCTGCGTGGCAAGGACAGCGATCGCAATCAGCTGGATCTTTGGGAATACGACATCGCCAGCGGCCAGACGCGCCTGCTGGTCGATTCCAAGGTCGTGCTGCCCGGCACCGAGGTCTTGAGCGATGTCGAAAAGGCCCGCCGTGAACGCCAGCGCATCGCCGCGTTCACCGGCATCGTCGATTACCAATGGGCACCGGATGCGCACGCGCTGCTGTTCCCGCTTGGTGGCGAGTTGTATCTGTACGACCTGCGCAAGACCGGTGCGGCGGCAGTACGCCAGCTCACCCACGGCGAGGGATTTGCCACCGACGCCAAACTCTCGCCCAAGGGTGGATTCGTCAGCTTCGTGCGCGCGCGCAACGTGTGGGTCATCGAGTTGGCCAGCGGCAACGCGCTGCAGCTCACGCACGATGGTAGCGAGACCATCGGCAATGGCGTGGCCGAATTCGTCGCCGACGAAGAAATGGATCGCCATACCGGCTATTGGTGGGCGCCGGACGACTCGGCGATCGCCTTCGCGCGCATCGACGAATCGCAGGTGCCGGTGCAAAAGCGCCCCGAGGTGTATGCCGACCACACCGAAGTGATCAGCCAGCGCTATCCGCAGGCCGGCCAGCCGAATGTAGCGGTGCAGCTAGGTGTGATCGCGCCGCGCGCCAAGGCCACCCCGCGCTGGATCGACCTGGGCAAGAACCCGGACATCTATCTGGCGCGCGTGGATTGGCGCGATGCACAGCGGCTGACCTTCCAGCGGCAGTCGCGCGATCAGAAAACCCTTGAGCTGATCGAAACCACGCTGGCCAGCGGCGTGCAGCGCACGCTCATCACCGAAACCTCGCCCACCTGGGTGCCGCTCAGCAACGACCTGCGGTTTCTCAAGGACGGCCGCTTTCTCTGGAACTCCGAACGCAGCGGCTACGCGCATTTGTATCTTGCATCCGAAGACGGCCGCACGTTGACGCCACTGACTTCCGGCAACTGGGTAGTCGATGCCCTGCTCGCCGTCGACGAACAGGCCGGCAACGTGTATTTCGCCGCCAGCAAGGACGGGCCTACCCAAACCCATATTTACGCCGTCCCCCTGGCCGGCGGCGCGATCGAAAAGCGTTCCGTCACCAACGGCACGCACGCAGCCAGTTTTGCAAATAACGCCAGCGTGTACGTCGATACCTGGTCCAACACCACCACGCCGCCGCAGATCGAGTTGTTCCGCGCCAGTGGCGAAAAGATCGCCACGCTGCTGAAGAACGATCTGAGCGATCCGCAGCATCCGTACGCCAACTACCGCGATGCGCAGCGCCCGATCGCATTCGGCACGCTCACCGCTGCGGACGGCAAGACACCGCTGCATTACCGGCTGACCAAGCCCGACAAGTTCGACCCGGCCAAGCGCTACCCGGTCATCGTTTACGTGTACGGCGGCCCGGCGGCGCAGACCGTGCTCGATGCCTGGCCCAGCCGCGGCGATGCCTTGTTCGACCAATACCTGGCCCAGCGCGGGTACCTGGTGTTTTCGCTGGACAACCGTGGCACGCCGCGGCGCGGGCGCGCGTTCGGTGGCGCGCTGTACGGCAGGCAGGGCACGGTGGAAGTGGACGACCAGTTGCAAGGCGTGGCCTGGCTCAAGCAACAGCCCTGGGTGGATGCCAAGCGCATCGGCGTGCAGGGCTGGTCCAACGGCGGCTATATGACCTTGATGCTGCTGGCCAAGCACAGCGACGCCTATGCCTGCGGCGTAGCCGGCGCACCGGTCACCGATTGGGGCCTGTACGACACCCATTACACCGAGCGCTATATGGATCTGCCCGCTCGCAACGCCGCAGGCTACCGCGAGGCACGCATCGCCACGCATCTGGATGGCCTGCGCGCCAAGCTGCTGCTGATCCACGGCATGGCCGACGACAATGTGCTGTTCACCAATTCCACCGCGCTGATGAGCGCGCTGCAGCAACGCGGCACCCCATTCGAATTGATGACGTATCCCGGTGCGAAGCATGGGTTGTCGGGTGCCACGGCGCTGCATCGTTACAAGACTGCCGAAGCGTTCTTGCAGCGCTGCCTGATGCCGGTGCACGACTGAGCGCGCCCAGCAGGCGCAAGCAACAGGAGCCAGCTGGGTGGGGGCGGCGCACAGCAACCGAAGCGTACCTGTAGCGCGCCGCTTCTGAGCATCTCCTGCGCTCGCCGGCGGCTGTGCAGTCGTTGTCCACTGCTGTGCGTCGCTCACAATGGGCGGTACCGATCATTCGCGTTCTCAGCGTTTGCACAAGGAGTGCCATGTCCCGGCCACCGCCGCTTCCCCAAGCAGCACCGCAACGCCCGCGTGCTGCCGACCTTTGGAACCGGCACTGGAAGTGGGCCGTGCCTGGCATCGGTATTGCGCTGTCTGTGCTCCTGGCGTTGCTGATCGGTGGTGTGCTCTACGTGATCACTGCAGCGTTGAAATCCAGCGCCGTGTATCGCGACGCGCTGCAGATCGCCAAGACCGACGCGCAGGTCGTGCAACGGCTGGGCATGCCAATCAACGAAGACGTCTTGATCAACGGCAGCATTCGTTATTCCGGTCCTACTGGCGAAGCGCATTTCAGCGTCGGGCTGCACGGCCCGCGCGGCAAGGGCCGTGTGCAAGTGGATGCCACGCGCAGGCAGGGTCGCTGGACCTACCGGACATTGACCTTCGCCGGCGTCGATGGCGCCCGGATCGATGTGTTGCCTGTTGCCGCCTCGTCGCCGCCGCCCCGCCGGCCATGACCTAAGGCAGATTGCCGCGGCCGCTGCAGATGGGTAGGGTCGCGCTACTCAATTCGCGGATCTGCCTCATGAAGCCACTCGTTCTCGCCGTTGCGCTGGCGCTCGGTTCCTCGCTGCCGTTGCAGGCACAGACCGGCAAGACTGCGCCGACACAAACCGCCAGCCCGGCCTGGGTGCAGACCAGCAACGGCTATGCGCAGATCCTGCTCAATGCGCAGGCGCCGTTCCAGCCCGAATACGCCAGCTTCTTCGGTGTGCCCGGCTACGACGATCAGGTCGTCGACCTCGGCCCGGACAACGCCGCGCGCTATCGCGATGCCATGCGCAAGGCGCGCGCCACGCTGCAAACGAAGTTGACCACCGAGCGCGATGCCAACGTGCGCCAGGACCTGCAGATCATGATCGGCGCGGCCGAGCAGAACATCGAAGGCAGCGAGCTCAACGAACGGTATCTGTTGCCCTGGAGCGATGCTCCCGAGGCGGTTTTCAGTGGTCTCAACGGTCTGCTCTCCGACCAGACCGTGCCCGAGCGCCGCGCCAAGGCGCTGGATCGCCTCAAGCGTTACGTCGGCTTGGTACCGGGAAGCACGCCCACCACCACGCTGGCGCGCCAGCGCTACGAGGAAAAGCTGAGCAACAAGGCGTTGCTGCAGCCCACCCAGCGCGAAGTGGAGCAGGCGCTGGCCAATGTGGACACCTACGTCGCCGGTATTGGCGAGCTGTTCGCCAAGTACAAGATCGCCGGCGCCGACGAGGCGCTCAAGGCCATGTCCACGCAACTGAAGGACTACGCCGCGTGGACCCGCGCCACCGTGCTACCCAAGGCGCGCAAGGACACCCGCCTGCCCGAGCCGCTTTACGCTTTCCAGCTCAAGCAGGTCGGGATCGATATCGCGCCGCAGCAGCTGATCCAGCGCGCGCAACTGGAGTTCATGGAGACCCGTTCGGCCATGCGCCAACTGGCGCCGCTGGTGGCCAAGGCCAAGGGCGTGCAGGGCGGCGATTATGTGCAGGTGATCCGCGCCCTCAAGGGCAACAAGATCGCCGACGACCAGTTGGAAACCCACTACCGCGGCGTGATCGATCAGATCGACCCGATCATCCGCCAGCAGCGCATCGTCGATGTGCCTAACCGCCCGATGCAGATGCGCCTGGGCAGCGCCGCCGAAAGCGCCGCGCAACCGGCCCCGCACTTCCTGCCGGCCCCGTTGATCGGCAATACCGGCCAGCAGGGCCAGTTCGTGTTGCCGCTGGGCAACCCGACCGCCGATGGCGCCAAGAAAGAGCAATACGACGACTTCAACTTCGGCTCGGCCGCCTGGACGCTCAGCGCTCACGAAGGCCGCCCCGGCCACGAGCTGCAGTTCACCGCCATGGTCGAACGCGGCGTCTCGCTGGCGCGCAGCATGTTCGCCTTCAACTCGGTCAACGTCGAAGGCTGGGCGCTGTATGCCGAAGCAGAAATGGTGCCGTACGAACCGCTCGACGGCCAGCTGATCGCCCTGCAGTTCCGCCTGCTGCGCGCCGCCCGCGCCATGCTCGACCCGATGCTCAACCTGGGCCTGATCGACCGCGAACGCGCGCGCCAGGTACTGGAAGACGACGTCGGCCTCTCGCCGGCCATGACCCGCCAGGAACTGGACCGCTACACCGTCCGCGCCCCCGGCCAGGCCGGCAGCTACTTCTACGGCTACACCCGCATCCTCGAACTGCGCATGCGCACCGAACTGGCTCTGGGCAAAAAGTTCGACCGCCTGGCCTTCAACAACTTCCTGCTCGACCAGGGCCTGCTGCCACCGGATCAGCTGGCCAAGGCGGTGGAGACGCAGTTCATTCCGGCGCAACAGGCCAAGCGCTGACCAGCTCCGTGGAGTTCAAAAAAACAGGGCGCGATAAAAGGCCGCAAACAGCCTTCCGTCGCGCCCTGGCGCAGTGATGCGGGTGATTCTTTGCGGGCTTTACCGCGTCGCTGGGGAGACGTCCGGTGCAGGACGCTGCTGTGCCCCCGCCGGCACCCAGATCGCCACTCCGGCCGCGCGCTTTTGGGTGGTGGGGATGCCGATCCCCAAGCCGCCGCCGACGCGGCCGCCGTAGCTGCCACCGCCCACCGACAGGCCGCCGCCGGAGCGTTCGGAGCCTACGCCGACGATGACCACGCCGTTGGCGCCGAGCTTTGCGGCTTCGCGCTTGAGGCGTTGCACGGCAGCGTCGGTCTGGCCCTGGGTGCCGAAGCCGGCGGCGCTGGTCGATTCGAGCTGGGCGATTTCCACCGAGCCGACCGGGGCGTTGGAATACACCTGCACCTGCGCCGGGTCGATCGGCGCGCGCGCCTGGCCCAGCATCACCTTGGAGCTACTGGCGCAACCGGCCAGCAAGGCGGCGGTCGCCGCGGCGATGGCGACGTTCCTGATCAGCGATTGCTTGTGCATGGTGGACCCCCCTTGGGTGATGAAAGCTGGGTAACGAAATCCGCGTAGTGGCAGCGATGATCCGGCGCCTGGACTGAATCGCGCCGCACTTTGGCGCACCCTAGCCATGCCGGTGTGAGGCTGCCGCCAAACCGCCATTGGTCATGATGACCACCCGCCCACGGCGTGAGGACGGCCGCGCCGGTAAGCTCGTGCTTTCTTCAAGACGAGGTGGCACGTGGGACTGATCAGCCTGTTGTGGGGCATCGTGGCGCTGCTCTGGATGGTGTTGGCCTTCATTCCGCTGCTGGGTTGGGGCAACTGGTTCCTGATTCCGTTCGCGGCGGTGGGCGCGCTGATCGCCGCCATCGCGCTGTTGTTCACCTCGGCAGGCAACCGTGGCCGTGCCAAGACCGGCTTGGTGCTCAACGGCCTGGTGATCGTGGTCGGGGTGATGCGCCTGACCCTGGGCGGCGGCATTATCTAACGGGCTCTCGACAAGGCGGCGATGCGCACCTGCGTGTGCATGTGTCGGGTGCGCGCGTGTCCGGCAGGGTCTGCATCGCCAGACGTCGGCGCCTTGCTCGACCTGTGGCTGAGAGAAAGCGAGCAAGAACCCGCGTGCCGTTGCAGCGCTGCGACACTGCGTCGCAGCGCGTTCTGCGCATCATGGCGGGCGTAAACTGATGCGCTGTCTACAGGAGCCTTGTCATGGCCCACCCGCACTATCGCCCCCGCCGCATGCGCCACGATGGGTTTTCGCGTCGGTTGATGCGCGAGAACACGCTGACCACCGATGACCTGATCTGGCCAGTGTTCGTACACGAACTGCCTGGCCGCGCGCCGATCGCGTCGATGCCCGGCGTGGAACGCCTGTCGCTGGACGAGCTGCTGCGCGAGGCGGAAAACGCGCTGGAACTGGGCATCCCGGTGATCGACCTGTTCCCGGTGATCGACCCGGCCGGCAAGAGCCTGGACGCGGCCGAAGCCTGGAACCCGGACGGCCTGGCGCAGCGCGCGGTGCGGGCGTTGAAGTCGCGCTTCCCGGAGCTGGGCGTCATGACCGACGTGGCGCTGGACCCGTACACCACCCACGGCCAGGACGGCATCATCGACGCGAAGGGTTATGTGCTCAACGAGATCACGGTCGAGGCCTTGGTCAAGCAATCGTTGTCGCATGCGCAGGCGGGCGTGGACATCATTTCGCCTTCGGACATGATGGATGGCCGCATCGGTGCGATCCGCCGCGCGCTCGATGCCGACGATCATCTCAACGTGCGGATCATGGCGTATTCGGCCAAGTACGCCTCGGCGTTCTACGGTCCCTTCCGCGATGCGGTAGGCAGCGCCGGCAATCTGGGCAAGGCCGACAAGACCACCTACCAGATGGACCCGGCCAACGGCGATGAAGCCTTGCGCGAGATCGCACTGGATTTGGAAGAAGGCGCGGACATGGTGATAGTCAAGCCGGGCATGCCGTATCTGGATGTAGTGCGCCGGGTGAAGGATCAATTCCGCGTGCCGACCTTTGCGTATCAGGTCAGCGGCGAGTACGCGATGCTGAAGGCGGCGTCAGCCAACGGCTGGCTGGACGAGCGCAAGTGCGTGCTCGAAGCATTGATGGCCTTCAAGCGTGCCGGCGCCGATGGCGTGTTGACCTATTTCGCGCCGCAAGTGGCGCGCTGGTTGCGCGAAACACGCTGAGCGCGAGCACGGTGCGACGACGCTGCCACTCAGTTGCGCAAGAATGAGGGCCGCTCGCGTCGGCCAAGCAGTCGCCTGCGCGCAGTAGGATCCGGAGCGGGCGGCCTGGTTCGATGGGCAGGTCGTTAGCCTGACAGATGCACCAGCGCCCGCTGGATCGCGGGGATGTCGACGTGCCGCCTGCATCAGATGCAAGACGGCACGTCGCTCCCATGCACTAGCGTTCAAACCTTCTGATGGTATGGCTTGCGTACGCCGCAACAGGACCGGCGCGCTACGCTTGAAATTTCCGGGTCAGCCGCGCAACGCGCCTGGTGACGGCGTAGCGCCGAGCCAGCAACTGATAGTGGTGCAAATCCCAAATCCCGTCTCTCATCTCAGGGCAGCACCAACGCGATCGCCTGCGACTTCACGCTGGCGCTGAGCGAGGGGAACGGGTCGACGTTGGTCATCACGACCAGGTCGTCGATCGACACCACGTCGCAGTTGATGCTGCTGTCGTTGACGCACAGATACGCGCCCGCGCCCACGCCCGGTTCGTAGATGGCCTTCCACACATACGTCGGGACGGCGACGTTGTCGGTGCCGATCGTCGTTGCAGTGCCGCTGTCGAACGCCGGGCCGGTCACCACGTACAACTCGCCGTGCTGCTTGGCCAGCTGACGCACCTGCTCTTCGATGTGCGCCCACTCGCCGGTGTTGAGCTTGTGGTCCTGCGGGACGACATTGGCCATGGAAAATGTTTCTTTTTCCGAAATTTCGGTCGATGCATCGCCGGCCGGCGTCATGTGCCCGCGGTCGTAGCCGGTATTGGTGTAGTCGGAACTTTTCGAGCGATCAGCGGCGGGGATGCCGGTTTCGTCGTGGAAGGAGCCGACCCGGCCGATCGCCTCGGCGCCGGCAACCTGTTGGTCGGTGAGGTGCTCGGCCGAATACACCGGGTCCTTGGTCACGCCCGAGGCCAGCAACACGTATTCGGTGTGGCAGACCTCGGTGGCGCGGGTCGTGCTGCTGCCCACGCTCGGCGGGGTGCCATTCGCGTAGAGGCTGGGACAACGGGTGGCGGCCATCGCCACGGAGGTCGTGCACAACACTGCCAGGGCCACACAACCGCGCAGGAGGAAGGACATTGCAGAGCTCGCTTGCCAAGGGAAGTGAGGAAGGTGGCAAGGCGCGATGTCCAAACGATGACCGCGCCATGTGCGGCAGATGACGGCGCGGCAGCACGCGTCAGACCAGACAGACCGCTGCCGGGCGCGGCGTGCAGCGAGCCATAGAACGCCGTCGTTATCGATGCAGATCGGATGCGAGACTCATTCTCATCTACAATGGGCGGCCGTCCTGTTTCGTGTCCAGGTCTTGATCAAGACGCTCCTGTTCCAGCTGCATTGGCTGCTCGGCATCACTGCCGGGCTGGTGCTGTCGGTAATGGGGTTGACCGGCGCGGCGATGTCGTTCGAAAACGAGATCGTGCGCATGGCCAATCCGGCCATTGCGCAACTGGCGCAACGGCATGCGGCGGGCGAGCAGCCCTTGCCGGTGGATGTGTTGCTGCAACGGCTCGATCTGGCGCCAGCCGGTGCCGGGCAGAAACAGACGGTGACGCGCCTGTTGATCGATCCCACTGGTGCGCGCCCGTCTGCCGCGCGCCTCTCCGGCAAGGGCGCGGGCCGGGTGTATTTCGATCCCTATACGGGTGAGCGGGTCGCGCCGCCGCGGCTGAGTACTGCGTTTGCCTTCATCGAAGACCTGCACCGCAATCTGACGGCCGGCAAACGCGGGCAGGCGGTCACCGGTGCGAGCGCCTTCATCTTGCTGTTCTTCTGCGCATCTGGGCTGTATCTGCGCTGGCCGCGACGGTGGTGGAGCCCGCGCACCTGGTGGGTGGTGGAATGGCGGCGGCAGGGGCGCAGTTTTTTGTGGAGCCTGCACGCGGTGTTCGGCACCTGGTGCTTGCTGGTGTATTTTCTGGTCGCGCTGACCGGGCTGACCTGGTCCTACCCCTGGTATCGCGATGGCATGATGGCCTTGCTTGGCGGCCTGCCTGCGATACGCGGCGACAAAGGCGATAACCGCCCGGCCACCGTCGATCTTGCACGCGTGAAGCGCACGCTCGATGGCATTCCCGCCACGCGCAGCGCCGCCCTGGATCTGCGCATTCCCGCGCGCGCCGGGCAGCCGTTGAATGTGCGGTTCTTGCCCGACCATCCCGCTCACGATCGCGCCTACAACAGTCTTGATATCGCGCCGGACAGCGGAGCACTGCTGCAGCGCCTGGACTACGCGCTGCTGCCGCGCGGGCAGCAATTGGCGGCGAGCATGTTCCCGCTGCATTCGGGCAGTTTCTTCGGGTTGCCCGGGCGCATCGTGGTGATGCTCGCCAGCCTGGGCATGTCGGTGTTCTTCGTCACCGGCTGGATGCTGTATCTGGATCGGCGCCGCAAAAAACGCGAACTGCGCGCTGCGCGCAAGGTGTTGCAAGACGCAGCACCGGCCTCGCAAGCGGCGCCGTGGTTGATTGCGTTTGCCAGCCAGAGCGGTTTTGCCGAGCGCCTGGCGTGGCAGGCCGCCGGGCATCTGCAGGCCGCCGGCTTGCCGGTGCAGGTGTGCTCGCTGGCGCAGCTGGATGCGCAGGCGCTACAACGCACCGGGCATGCGCTGTTTGTGATCAGCACGTTTGGCGATGGCGAGCCACCGGATGCGGCACGCGGTTTCGAGCGTGGGCTGCTGCGGCAACGCCTGCAATTGCCGCACCTGACCTACGCGGTGCTGGCGCTGGGAGACCGCCAATATGCGCAGTTCTGCGGGTTCTCGCGGCGTGTCGAACAGTGGCTGGATGCGCAAGGTGCACGCGCGCTGTTTCCTGCGGTGGAACTGGATAACGTCGACCCGCAGGCGCTGGCGCAATGGCATACGCAGCTGGGCCAGATCGCCGGTGCACCCATGCGCGTGGCGCCGCTGGCACGGCCCAAATTGACCGAATGGACCCTGTCTTCGCGCATGCATCTGAATCCGCGCAGCGAGGGGGCGCCGATCTGGCGCGTCGATCTGCAGCCGCCTGCCGATGCGCAGTGGCAGGCCGGCGACATCCTCGAAGTGCAGCCTGCGCATGCCCAAGCACAGGTGCGCGCCTGTCTGGCGGCATGGGGCCTGGCGCCGGACGCACTGGTGCACGTGGATGCGCAGCTGCTGCCATTGCAGCAGGCTGCCGCCGAGCGCGTCCTGCCCGAGCCGCCCGCAACGCCGCTTGCCCATCGCCCTGATCCGCAGACCTGGCTGGATGCTTGCGCCTGGCTGCCCACACGCGATTATTCGCTCGCCAGCGTACCGGCTGACGGCACCGCGATGGTGGTGGTGCGGCTGACGGCGCGTGCCGATGGCAGTCCCGGTCTGGGTTCGGGGTGGTTGATCTGCCATGCGGCGATCGGCACGCCGGTGCGCGCACGGTTGCGCACCAATCCCGGGTTTCATCGGCTCGAAACAATGCCGATGGTCTTGATCGGTAACGGCACCGGCATTGCGGGCCTGCGCGCGCTGCTACGCGAGGCCGAGTTGGCCGGCGTGCATGGGCACTGGTTGTTGTTCGGCGAACGGCATGCGGCGCACGACCGCCTGTTCGCCGACGAGCTGCAGGCCTGGCAGGCGAGCGGGCATCTGCAGCAGCTGGAGTGGGTGTTCTCGCGCGATCAACCACAAAAACGCTATGTGCAACATCACTTGCGCGACGCCGGCGACACGCTGCGACACTGGATCGACCGCGGCGCGGTCATTTACGTCTGCGGCAGTCTGGACAGCATGGCGCGCGAGGTCGCTGCAACCTTGCGAGAACTGCTCGGCGACACGCGATTGGAATCGCTGACCGCGGCCGGCCGTTATCGACGCGATGTGTATTGAGCGCGGCGCTGATGGCGCCAGCCCCGCCTTACATCGGCTAGCAGAACCTGGCCAGTGAGCATTGTGCGGGTGCGCAGAGTAGAGAGCCGCAGACCACCGTGGACGACGGATACGCGCCCACTCCGAGTGGCTGGCGTTCTACGTTTGTATGGCATTGGTGCAGCGTTGTGTCGGCTGATGACCTGTTGGACCCATCAACAACGCCTCGACGGTCGAGCGTGCGCTGTCCTCGTCGCGCGCGGGACACGCCATGAACCCATTCATGTGGTTCAACGGCGGCAGCTATGCCGCCAACGGTCCCGCAAGCGGCGCAGGCACAACGCCAGTCAGTTCGCGGGCTGTTTATCGAAGAATGAGCACGTCGCGTCGCACGGTTTGCTTGTCCCCGCATTGGAAGTGATCAGCAGCTCTGCGGCGAATGCCCAGGCAACATCGTCTCGATCGGACCTATGCACCCATCCACCTCAACGGCAATTCGCATCGCCGTCGGCTGCCGGTGCCTTCATCCGGTAGATGTCCAACTGCCCTGCGCGCGGCGCACGGGCGCTGCCGGTCACCAGCAATTCGCCCGGCTTGGCGGTATCCACGACCGCGCCAAAAGTGCGCTCCTGCGGCCCGTTGAACGACAGTGGCAGCGGCAAGCCCTGGGCAAAACGACCGTCCTTGCAGATGGCCAGCAGCAACTGGCTGGGGCCATTGGTCTTCCCCCGGGCCCAGACCAACGCGCGCCCGTCGCCGAGCCAGGCTGCGTCCAGCTCGTCGGCTGCGCTATTGATGTCGACCGGGGCCACCGGCGTGGTGAACGCCTGCCCATCCCAGCGCGCGACGAACAGATCCATGCCGCCAGCACCGCCATGACCGTCGCTGGCGAACAACAGGCGTGTGCCGTCCAGCGACAGCGTCGGTGCGCGCTCGTTGCCGGCGCTGTTGATCGCCGCGCCCAGCGATTGCACCGGGCCCACGGCGCCTTGCGTATCCACCGGTGCACGGTACAGGTCGCTGCCGCCGGCGCCGCCGGGCCGGGTGGAGGCGAACAGCAGCCAGTGGCCGTCGGCACTGAACAATGGGGTGGTCTCGTCCTGCGCGGTATTGATCGGCAGCGGCTGCGCGTCCTGCCAACGCCCGCCGCGCAGCTGCGCCTGCCACAGATCCCAGCCGCCGGTGCCACCGGCCCGGTCGCTGGCCCAAACGATGCGCTGCCCGTCCGGGCTGAGCGTGGCGCGCGCCTCGTTGGCCGGCGTGGAGACCACACCCATGCCCTCGATACCGAATTCAGCAAGCCCCGAAGCAGACGGGACGCAGAGTAAACTTGCCGCCAGCGTAAGCAGCGTCCATCGATAGTGCATGCGGTGTTCCTGCCTCAAGAGCGGCTCCAAGTCGCGCACAGTCTAGTCAACCAGAGAGCGTTTCATGCCCGTATCCCGTTATGCCGTGTTCGGTCACCCCGTCGCCCATTCGCTGTCGCCGGCCATCCACACCGAGTTCGGGAAGCAGACCGGCATTGCGCTGGAGTACACCGCCATCGACGCGCCGCTAGAGGATTTCAGCGCCGCGTTGCAACGCTTCGCCGATGAGGGCGGCAAGGACGCCAACGTCACCCTGCCGTTGAAGGAAGCCGCCTATGCGCTGGCCAGCAGCCTGAGCGATCGCGCCCGGTTGGCCGGGGCGGTGAACACGTTGGTGCGCAACGACGGCCAGTGGCAGGGCGACAACACCGACGGCGCCGGCCTGGTGCGCGATCTCACCGAACGCCAGGGCCTGGATCTGCGTGGCCGCCGCGTGCTGCTGCTGGGCGCCGGTGGCGCTGCACGCGGTGTGGCGCCGGCGCTGCTGGAGGCGGGCATCACCGCAATGGTGGTGGTGAACCGCTCGCCCGAGCGCGCCGATGCCTTGTGCGATGCGCTGGGCGAGCCTGCGCGGGTGACGTCGCGTTACATCGAAGACCTGCGCGAGCTGGGCGACTTCGAACTGATCGTCAATGCCACTGCGGCCGGTCGCGACCGCGATGCCGGTGCGTTTGCATTGCCACTGGGTCTGGTCAACAGCCTGACGGCCGCGGTCGATCTGAATTACGGCGACACCGCCATTGCGTTTCTGGCCTGGGCGCGCGCGGCGCAATGCCGGTACGCCATCGATGGACTGGGCATGCTGGTGGAACAGGCTGCCGAGAGCTTCGCGCTGTGGCATGGCGTGCGCCCGGACACCGACCCGGTCTATGCCGCGCTGCGCGCGCGCGAGGCCGTGCTGGTCAGTGCCGACTGACGTGGGCAGCGCCGATGCCACCGCGATCCTGCTGACCCTGGTCACCAGCCTGCTGTCGCGCGTGCCGATGCTGATTGCGGTGCTGCTCGGGCTGGCTCTGTTGTGGCGCGTACCGCATAGCCCGCTGCGGCGCGCGGGGCTGGCCGCGCTCTGGCTGCTGCTGGGCTGCCTGTTCGCCGAGGTCGCCGTCCAGGCGATTCCGATGGTGTTGCTGCAGCAAGGCAACGTGCGCCAGATCAGCATGGTGGTCGGCATCGCCCACTTCGTGCTGATGGCCATGCAGGCCGTCGGCATCGGCGTACTGGTGTGGACGCTGGCGGCCAGCCTGCAGCGTTTGCCGGCTGGCACTGGTCCGCGCCCGTGATCCCGCTCAAAGCCATCTTGCTGGTGGTCGTTGGACTGGTCTGTGCCGGGCAGGGCGTGTGGACGCTGCTGCATCCGCAGGCGCTGGCGGCGGTCAATCGCGGCGGCCTGTTGTACGAACATTTCGGGCCCAATGGCGTCGGCGCCGGCATGCTGTTGATGGGCGTGGCCATGGCGGCCATCGGCCTGGTGTGGGCGCGCCATGCGTGGCCGGCACGCCGGCAGCGGAACTGAGCGCGCATCGATCCTGCCGACGCGTTAAAGACAACGGCGTTTCGTGCATCGGCATTCACTGCGCCGCCTTCCGGGGCGCGCCGGCGGCGAGCGCCTGCAGGCGGCCGGTGCTTGGCCACGATCGGAGAATCGAACCATGCCCTCGGCGGCGCAGCTGTCTGTCGCACCGGCGTGGGAATGGCCGGGTGGCCGCCGCAAGCAGGCAACCTGTTCAGCCGTGCGGCGCGCCGGTCGCAGTCACTGCGCCGGTCCGTGCGAAAATAGCGCGATGAGTGAAGTTGCCCCACCGGCCGCGCCGTCGGCGCCCGTTTCCACCCAGCGCAGCCTGACCGACCCGATCAAGGCCAGCATCCGCGACGCTTACGCCAAGCTGCAGGCCAATACGCCGGGCTTTGCCACGCGGCGCGCACAGAGCCAGATGATCGGCCTGGTCTCCCGTGCCCTGGCCACCTCCGGCGGCATCGGCATCGCCGAGGCGCCCACCGGCGTGGGCAAGAGCCTGGGCTATCTCACCGCCGGCGTGCCGATCGCACTGGCGACCAAGAAAAAACTGGTCATCAGCACCGGCACCGTGGCGCTGCAATCGCAGCTGGTGGAACGCGACATCCCGGCCTTCCTCAAGGCCACCGGACTGGAAGCGACCGTGGCGCTGGCCAAGGGCCGTACCCGCTATCTGTGCACCCGCAATGCCGCCGAACTGGAAGGCGACACCAGTCAGAACGCCATGTTCGAAGACGAGCAGGCGCTGTACGACCGCCCGCTCAGCCCCGTCGATGCGGATCTGGCCAAACGGTTGGCCAAGGCCTACGCCGCCCGCACCTGGAATGGCGATCTGGACGATGCGCCGGAACAGATCTCCGTGCCGCTGCGCATGCGCATCACCACGCCGGCCTCCGGCTGTGCGGGGCGCCGCTGCAGCTACGCGGCGCAATGTCCGGTACTCAAGGCGCGCACCGATGTACGCGAGGCGCAGATCGTGGTCACCAACCACGCCTTGCTGCTGTCGTCGCTGTCGCTGGGCGATGCCGAAAACGGCCAGCCGCTGATCGCCCCGCCAGCGGACATGCTGCTGGTACTCGACGAAGGCCACCACATCGCCGGCGTGGCGATCGACCAGGGCGCGGCGAACCTGCCGCTGGATGAGATGGCCAGGCGCACCGGGCGCCTGCAGCTCCTCATCGCGGCCGCTTATCGCGCAGTGGACAAGGACAAGCTGGGCAACTTGCTGCCCAACGAAGCCATCGAGGTGGCTGCGCGCGTGTCCAAACTGCTCAAGGCCTTCCACGCCGAGGTCGAACGCGTGTGGAAGCCCGAGCCCGGCGAGCGCGATCCGCTGTGGCGCGCGGCCAATGGCAAGTTGCCGCCGCAGTGGGGCCCGGCCATCGAAGAGCTTGGCGAAGAAACCCGCGCACTGTTCAACTGGGTGCATGCCGCACACAGCGCCATTGCCAAGGGAAAACAGGACGATTCCGCGCGCGAACGTCTGCAGCGCAGTCTCGGCCTGGCGCTGGAGATGGCCGAGCAGCAACACAATCTGTGGAGTGGCTGGCGCCGCGAAGACAAGGAAGGTCAGCCGCCGATGGCGCGCTGGATCACCCTCTCGCGCGATGGCGACCTGATCTGCCATTGCTCGCCGGTGTCGGCCGCGCAGGTGCTGCGCACGATGATCTGGAACGAGGTAGATTCGGTGGTGATGACCTCGGCCACGCTGACCGGTGGCGGCGATTTCCAATCCTTCGCCATCGACAATGGCTTGCCCGATCACGCCGAAATGGCATCGCTGGCCTCGCCGTTCGACCTGCCCAACCAGGCCGAATTGATCGTCCCCAATTTTCCGGTCACTCCCGACGACCGCGAAGGCCATCCCAAGGAAGTGGCCAAGTATCTGGTGCGCGAACTGGATTGGAACGCCAAGGGCAGCATCGTGTTGTTCACTTCGCGCTGGAAGATGGAAAAGGTGGCCGACCTGATGCCGTTGGCGCAACGCAATCGCGTGCTGGTGCAGGGCGAAGGCAACAAGTCGCAACTGATCACCGAACATTTGCGCCGCATCGGCGCCGGCGAAGGCTCGGTATTGTTCGGCCTCAATTCCTTCGGCGAAGGCCTGGATCTGCCCGGTGAAGCCTGCACCACCGTGGTCATCACCCAAGTGCCGTTCGCCGTGCCCACCGATCCGCAAACCTCCACCTTGAGCGAATGGCTGGAAAGCCGCGGGCACAACGCCTTCAACCTGATCGCCATCCCGCATGCGTTGCGCACGCTCACCCAATTCGCCGGCCGCCTGATCCGCAGCTCCAGCGACCACGGCCGCGTGATCATCCTCGACTCGCGCCTGCTCACCCGTCGCTACGGTAAACGCATCATCGATGCCTTGCCGCCGTTCAAGCGGGTGATCGGGCGTTGAAGATCGCCTGGCGATGCCAGTGCCATCATCATCGCAATGTGCAATCTCGCGTGCGACGGTGATGGCGCAGCCGATACGGATGTAGCGCGCCGGTTCGGATGTTGCGCGATGCAAGCCAGCGCCGCGCTGTGCAGCTACACAGGGAGCATGGCCAGTCGTACCGCATCGGCATACGCGCAATGGTGTAGCTGCAGCGTTGGAGGATCTCGTGCCGCGGCTCTGCATAATCGGCGCTGCAGACGTGGCCCAGTCCTGCATCGCGCGATGCGCAATGGGCCACTCGCGTCATCCACACTGCGCATGATCCTGCAGCGCAACATTGGCTGCGCGCGATTGAAACTCAGGTCTCGCAAAAAAACGCAATGACGCACGTAGCGCTTGATAATGCGGTTATTTGCTATGTACCGCTCGCGAGTTTGGCGATGCATATCACGCAACGCAGTCATCATCATCTTCCCCTATCGAAGCGATCATAACTAACGACTTCTCACGCTCCGGCCTGCTAGCGATGATTCAGCCTCCTCAAACGAGCTGACGCCATGCGCCCTGGACACCTCATGGTGCTAGCCCTGCTAGCCCCGACGTTGATCGCTCCGCCGGTCTTCGCCCAATCCGTTCTGACCCGCGACAATGGGGCCAAGGTCGGCGATAACCAGAATTCGCAGACAGCCGGTGCCACCGGCCCGACGCTGCTGCAGGACGTGCAGCTGATCCAGAAGCTGCAGCGTTTCGATCGCGAACGCATTCCCGAGCGCGTGGTGCATGCGCGCGGCACCGGCGTCAAAGGCGAGTTCACCGCCACTGCCGATCTCTCCAGCCTGACCAAGGCCAAGGTCTTCAGCGCCGGCGAAAAAACTCCGGTGTTCGTGCGCTTTTCTTCCGTGGTTCATGGCAACCATTCGCCGGAGACGCTGCGCGACCCGCATGGTTTCGCTACCAAGTTCTATACCAGCGAAGGCAATTGGGATCTGGTCGGCAACAACTTCCCCACCTTCTTCATTCGCGATGCGATCAAGTTCCCCGACATGGTGCACGCGTTCAAGCCGGACCCGCGCACCAATCTGGATGACGATTCGCGTCGCTTCGATTTCTTCTCGCACGTGCCAGAAGCCACGCGCACGCTGACCCTGCTGTACTCCAACGAGGGCACGCCGGCCGGCTATCGCTTCATGGACGGCAATGGCGTACACGCCTACAAGCTGGTCAACGCGCAGGGTGAAGTGCACTACGTCAAGTTCCATTGGAAGACGCTGCAGGGCATCAAGAACCTCGATCCCAAGCAGGTCGCCGCGGTGCAGGCCAAGGACTACAGCCACCTGACCAACGATCTGGTCGCTGCGATCAAGAAGGGTGATTACCCGAAATGGGATTTGTACGTGCAGGTGCTCAAGCCGGAAGACCTGGCCAAGTTCGATTTCGACCCGCTTGACGCCACCAAGATCTGGCCGGACGTGCCGGAGCAGAAGGTCGGCCAGATGGTGTTGAACAAGAACGTCGATAATTTCTTCCAGGAAACCGAGCAGGTGGCCATGGCGCCGGCCAATCTGGTGCCGGGTATCGAACCTTCGGAAGACCGCCTGTTGCAGGGCCGTATCTTTTCCTACGCCGACACCCAGCTGTATCGCATCGGTGCCAATGGGCTGAGCCTGCCGGTCAATCGCCCGCGTGTAGCGGTCAACAACGGCAATCAGGATGGGCAAGGCAACATCGGCCAGACCACCAGTGTGGTGAACTACGAGCCGAGCCGCCTGGAGCCGCGTCCGCAGGACACCGCTGCGCGCTACAGCGAGCTGCCGCTGTCGGGCACCACCCAGCAGGCCAAGATCACCCGCGAGCAGAACTTCAAGCAGGCCGGCGAGTTGTATCGCTCCTACAGCAAGAAGGACCGTGCCGATCTGGTGCAGAGCTTCGGTGAGTCGCTGGCCACCACCGACCCCGAAAGCAAGCACCTGATGCTGTCGTTCCTGTACAAGGCCGACCCCGAGTACGGTACCGGCGTCACCCGCGTGGCCAAGGGCGATTTGGCGCGGGTCAAGCAGTTGGCCTCCAGCCTGCAGGACTGATCCGCCCGACGACATCGCGGCCTGCGCCGCGGTGTCGTCTTTACTTCGGGAGATCCCTATGCGCACCCTGTTGTTTCTGATGCTTGGCAGCGTGTCTGCGATTGCCAACGCTGCGTCGCCTGCATCTGCATCTGCATCTGCTGCCAGCGCAACGGCCACTGCCACTGCCACGCCTGAGCAGATCAAGCTGCAACTGCGCGAGTATTTCTTCGACGCCGCGCGTGAGGGCCGCCAGGAGATGCTGGCCGAATTCATCCGTTCGCATTACGACCTCAATACCCGTGACGAGAAGGGCTATACGGCCCTGATCCTGGCCGCATACCACGGCCAGCGGCCGGCGGTGGAGCAATTGCTGAGCGCCGGCGCCGATCCCTGTGCGCAGGACAAGCGCGGCAACACCGCACTGATGGGCGCCATCTTCAAGGGCGAGCTGGGCATCGCCAAGCGCCTGATGCAGGCCGATTGCGCGCCGGACCAGCGCAACAACGCCGGCCAGACCGCTGCGATGTATGCCGCGTTGTTCCAGCGCACCGACGTGCTCAAGGACCTCGCCGCCAAGGGCGCGGATCTCAGCCTCAAGGACGGGCAGGGCAACGATGTGACCAAGCTACAACGCGGCGAATTTGCCACCGTGCCGGCGCGCTGAGCGCGCCAGTCTTGCCTGCCAGGCGCGCCCCTGACAGCGTGCCGCATCGGCCGCGATGCGTCCGTGGTTGCGCTTCACTCACTAGAAGCAACGGGCGGCTGCTCGTGGCCAACGGCCGTGCAGCAGGTTGTAGTCACACGCGCTCTTGTCGCAACGCCCCGGCTCTCGCGAAGACGCCACGCTTGTGGGTGCACGCTGCGCCCCCCGGTCGCTGCATATCCTCCAGCTCTTGCTGCACCTGCCATGTCGACGGCGTCGATCGGGATCGCCGCATCCATTGCAGCACTCAGAACCGCTGTCTGGTACCCCCAAACTGCGCCTTGCAGCGCCGTCGGTTTTCCGCCACGGCCGCGCTGGATCTCTGACAGTGGCGGTGAAATCTTCGCCATTGCGTCAGGATTTTTCTGACGCGCAAACCCTTGTGCGCCAAGGCTTTGACAGAAAACTGAGTACTTGCTGACTTGCTTTAAATCGCCTGGAAAAAATCGCAGAAAACAGTTCAAGAAAGCGCCGGGAACGCCGATGCTGCAGCTATCGCATCGCACCTTGGAACCCCCGGACCATGAAGCTCGATCCCTCCATTCCCTTCCTGATGTCGCTGCTGGCCATGGTGCTGTGCACTGCCGCTGCCGTGGTTGCGCTGGTGTTCGGCCAGGTGCATGTGCTGGCCAAGTCGTGGAGCTTCTACACGGTCATGGGCACTGCCCTGATCACGCTGGTTGCCTCCTACCATGCACTGGGCAAGCCGCTGAGCGCCGAAGAGCGTGTCGGTGTCCGTAACCCGTAAGTTCCGGGTTCGTCCGGGCGCAGCGGTCACCGCGGCACCGGACCTGGAAAGCTCCGCTCGTCACTGACGATGCAAGGCGTTCGCCGCAGAGGCGAACGCAGACAGGCACCGCGCATCCTGCAGCGCTGCCTCCGTTACCGCCCGCACTTGGCGAGCGAGGGAAACTAAAACAGCGTCAACGCGATCTTCGGCGCTGTTGCCGTTTCCGACAGTAAAACGCACCCGTGGTGCTGGCCGCCCAAGCGCGTCACCAGCGCCACTCGCAATCGCGCGTCATGCTCGTCGCCGGCCAGCTGATAGGGGGCGATCCCGTGGCGCAACGAGTAGGCGATCCTGCAGCTAAGTCCCAAAGCAGCCGCTCCAGCCGCCCACTCCGCACCGCCGCAGATTCATCGACGCCCGTGTAAGCTGTTGATCCTGCTTCGCATTCTAATGGCTGCTCGCTGCGGCCACTTCGTCGATGACCGCTTCCGCCGATCGCTACGCCGCCTCCCTGCGCCTGTCCGTCGCTCCGATGATGGATTGGACCGACCGCCATTGCCGGGTCTTCCACCGCCTGTTGGCGCCGTCCGCGCGCCTGTACACCGAGATGGTGCACGCCAACGCGGTGATCCACGGCGATCGCGCCCGCTTGATCGGCTTCGATGCGGTGGAACATCCGCTGGCGCTGCAGCTGGGCGGCAGCGATCCCGCCTTGCTCGCGCAGGCGGCGGCGATTGCGCAGGAGTGGGGCTTTGATGAGATCAATCTCAACTGCGGTTGCCCCTCCGACCGTGTGCAGGCCGGGCGTTTCGGCGCCTGCCTGATGCGCGAGCCGGCGCTGGTGGCCGAGTGCGTCGCGGCCATGTGCGCGGCCACCCACGTGCCGATCACCGTCAAGTGCCGCCTGGGCGTGGACGACGATGACGACTACACGCTGTTTGCCCGCTTTGTCGACCAGGTGGTCGCAGCCGGCGCGGCCATGGTGGTGGTGCATGCCCGGAACGCCTGGCTCAAGGGCTTGTCGCCGAAGGAAAACCGCGAAGTGCCGCCGCTGCGGTACGACTGGGCTTACCGGCTCAAGCAGGAGCGGCCCGGTCTGCCGGTCGTGCTCAACGGTGGCATCGTGGCCGTGGACACGGCCATGGCGCATCTGCAGCACGCCGACGGCGTCATGCTCGGCCGCGCCGCCTACCATGACCCGTACGTCCTGCATTGTCTGGATGCAGCCTTGAACCAGCGGCCCGAGCAATCGCGCGAGTCCTTGCTGCGCGCCTATCAGCCGTACGTGGAATCCCAACTGGCACAGGGTCTGGCCTTGAAGCACATGACCCGGCACGTCCTCGGTCTGTTTCATGGTCAGCCTGGAGGCAGGGCGTTCCGGCAGGTCCTGAGCGAGGGCGCCCATCGCCCGGGCGCCGGTTGGGAACTGGTCGAGCAGGCCCTGGAGCGCACCGACACCCGGTCCTGGCGCGTGGTTGCCTGACGTTGGCCCACCGCTTGCATTCCTGAACGGGCTGCCTGGATCTCCGAGCGTTTCGGTGGCTGCCGCAGCAGGCGCGTCCGTAATACCGCGTGCTCGCCGTGTCGGCCACTCTGATCGGCATTCATTTCACTGAATGCCGTTAACGTGAAGCTAAAAAGTTCAGATCGGATTCACCCCGAAAAATCAAGAATTTGGCTCGATTCCGACGCTCGACCCTCAGGTATGCGTGGTCGATTTCACGAATTTTGAATGTTTCTGAACAACCCGCTAGGATTTGTTTGTGACCCAAATGCACTGCCGCGCTCGCCAAGTCGCTCTGGTTGCCCTCTGGGTTGCCATGGCCGCGCCGTCGGCCTGGGGCCAGGGCTATCCGATGGTGCAGAGCGGACGCGAGGCGATGCCGCCCTCGGCACGCGGCAATAGCCGCACGCTGTCGGACACCATTCGGCATGTGCAGCGGTCTACCGGTGGACAGATCCTGGGTGCCGAGCGTGTGCCGTTCGATGGCGGCAATCTCAATCGGGTCAAGTACATGAAAGATGGGCGCGTGCACACCGTGTATGAGCCGGAGCAGACGCAGGCTGCGCCTGCGCGTAACTTGCCGCCGCCCGACGCGCCACCACGCGACGATAACCACTGAACGTAGATAGTTCTGCGTTCAGTCTTATAAATTCCCCGGCCGCTGGCCGACAACGTAACTAGGGAGAGTGCATGCGTATCCTTTTGGTCGAAGACGAAGCTCCGCTGCGCGAAACCCTTGCGGCGCGTCTGAAGCGCGAAGGCTTTGCGGTCGACGCTGCACAGGACGGCGAAGAAGGTCTCTACATGGGCCGCGAAGTGCCATTCGACGTCGGCATCATCGATCTTGGCTTGCCCAAGATGTCAGGGATGGAGCTGATCAAGGCCCTGCGCGATGAAGGCAAGAAGTTTCCGGTGCTGATCCTGACCGCGCGCTCGAGCTGGCAGGACAAGGTCGAAGGCCTCAAGCAGGGTGCCGACGATTATCTGGTCAAGCCGTTCCATGTCGAAGAGTTGCTGGCGCGCGTCAACGCGCTGCTGCGGCGTGCTGCTGGCTGGAGCAAGCCCACGCTGGAATGTGGCCCGGTCGCGCTGGACCTGGCGGCACAGACGGTAAGCGTCAACGGCGCCAACGTCGATCTGACCAGCTACGAGTACAAGGTGCTCGAGTACCTGATGATGCATGCCGGCGAACTGGTCTCCAAGGCCGATCTCACCGAGCACATCTACCAGCAGGACTTCGACCGCGATTCGAACGTGCTGGAAGTATTCATCGGTCGCCTGCGCAAGAAGCTCGACCCCGATGGCGAACTCAAGCCGATCGAGACCGTGCGTGGCCGCGGTTATCGCTTCGCCATTCCGCGTACCGAAGGCTGAGTCAGCGCGTCAGCGAGCAGGAAGACCAAGTGCCGGGCCGCTCCAAGTGGTATAGACGCTGGCGGCCGCGCTCATTGCAGGCCCGCCAGCTGCTGGCCGCCAGCCTCAGCCTGGTGGCGTTCCTGGCACTGGCGGGTTACGCGCTGGACGTGGCGTTTGCCGACACCGCTGAGAAGAACCTGCGTGAGCGGCTCAAGAACTACGCCTCCGCGTATGCGGCCAATATCGATTTCGTACGCGACGGGTCGCTGTACATCGGCGGGCAACCGCCCGATCCGCGCTTCGATGTGCCTGGCGGCGGGCTCTACGTTGAAGTTGTACGCCCGGACGAAAGCTGGACCTCGATGTCGGCCGAAGGCCCGAACATTCCGCATGGCCGCATGCTGGAGCCGCGCCAGGAAGAATTCATCGGCCCGCTGGAAATGACCCAGATCGACGGCAGCCTGGGCCAGCTGTATCGCTACGGGCTGGGCGTGAGCTATGTCGAACGCGAGCACGGCGGCGAGATTCCGTACACCATCTACGTGATGGAGGACGCGCGCTCGATGGGTGCGCAGCTGCGCGTGTTCCGTGGTGCAGTGTGGTTCTACCTTGGCAGCGCCGGTGTGGTGTTGCTGGTACTGCAAGCCTTCATTCTGCAATGGAGCCTGCGTCCGCTGCGGCGGGTCATCAACGAGTTGACCAAGGTGCAGCGCGGCGAGATCCAGCGCATGAGCGAGCAGCATCCACGCGAACTGGAGCCGCTGACCGACAGCATCAATGCCTTCATCGAAAGTGAGCGCGACAACCTGGAGCGTCAGCGCAACACGCTGGCCGATCTTGCGCATAGCCTCAAGACGCCCATTGCCGTCTTGCGCACACAACTCGATAGCGGTGCGTCCGAGCGCGACCTGCACGAAGAGATGGATGTGCAGCTGCGCCGCATGAACGATTTGGTGTCGTACCAGCTGGCGCGTGCGGCTTCCAGCGGGCACAAATTGTTCGCGGCACCATTGCCCATCGAACCGACCGCCGAAGAAATCGTGCGTGGCCTCGAGAAGGTGTATTCGGTCAAAGGCGTGTTGTGCGAATTCGATATTTCGCCCGAAGCACGCTTTCACGGCGAGCCGGGCGATTTGCAGGAACTGCTTGGAAATTTGCTGGAAAACGGCTTCAAGTGGGCGCGCAGCCGGGTGCTGCTGACCGCAAAACCGGGACCCACCACCGGTAGCCGTCGTGCCGGGCTGATTCTGTCGGTGGAAGACGATGGCCCCGGCATCGCGCCGGAAGACGTGGCCAAGATTCTGCAGCGCGGTGTGCGTGGCGACGAGCGTGTGCAAGGGCATGGCATCGGCATGTCGATCGTGCAGGACCTGATCAAGGGCTATCGCGGCGAGCTGCAGGTGGTGCGCTCGCAGGAACTGGGCGGTGCCCGCTTCGATGTGACCCTGCCGCCTGGATTGTGACCGCCGCAGGGCCGATGAACCCGTGGCCAATGTGCGCTGGCGTTCCGACAACCGTTTAACGCCTCACGCGTTGGCTTACCCATACTGGGCGGGCAAGCCGTTGCGATGGAGGGGCTGCATGTTCGAGCAAGTTGGCCAGGCCGTAGGCGTGGATGCGCGCGTCGCGCACGTGCGGCGCACGCGAGGATGGCGTGTGCTGCCGCTGTTGATCGGCAGCCTGTACGCGCTCACCTGCACGGCTGCCGAAACGCCGCTGACACCATCGCAGATGCGCTGGCTGCA
This sequence comes from Xanthomonas sp. NCPPB 1754, assembly GCF_041475725.2. Taxonomy (NCBI): domain Bacteria; kingdom Pseudomonadati; phylum Pseudomonadota; class Gammaproteobacteria; order Lysobacterales; family Lysobacteraceae; genus Xanthomonas; species Xanthomonas sp. NCPPB 1754. The sequence goes on along the minus strand of NZ_CM192982.1, from coordinate 4,598,412 downwards.
GCGGGCCACCTATGGGGTTGATGCCAGCAGCGCGACGCAGCTGACACGGCTGGGCCCCAAGCGCTTTGGTGCGTTCTTGTTGCAGCCCAGCGACGACGCTGCGTTGCCCGCGGCGGTAGGCGCGCAGCTGCAGCGCTTCGACGCATTGCATACCCCGCTGGTGGCATTGCTGACCCAGTACGAAGCCGACAAGGTCCGCCTGCAATCCATGCCCGATGGCGATGAGAAGGTTGCCTTGCGCAAGGAATGGCAGGCGCGCGGTGGTCAGATGCTGGTGCAGGCGCGGCAGGCGCAACTGTTGCGCGCGGTGTACGCGCCGGATCAACTGCGCGAGCAACTGGTGTGGTTCTGGCTCAATCATTTCAGCGTGTATGCCGACAAGGCCCGGGTGAAGTGGATGGCGGCCGACTACATGGAAAATGCGATCCGCCCCAATGCCACCGGCAAGTTCGCCGACCTGGTGATGGCCACGCTGGAAAGCCCGGCGATGCTGGAATACCTGGACAACGCCAAGAACGCCAAGGGCAAGGTCAACGAAAACTACGCACGCGAGTTGATGGAACTGCATACGCTGGGCGTGCACGGCGGCTACGGCCAGCAGGATGTGCAGCAACTGGCGCTGATCCTCACCGGCGCGGGCCTGGTGCCGATCAAGGCCAATGGCGCGCCGCCGTTGCCGCCTGCAGCGCCAGGGCAGGCGCAGGTCGTGCGCAAGGGTCTGTTCGAATTCAATCCGGCGCGTCACCAACCCGGCGACAAGATACTGCTTGGCCAGCGCATTGCCAGCGGTGGGCTGGATGAGATCGAACACGCCGTGCAGGTGTTGGTGCGCCAGCCGGCCTGTGCGCATTTCATTTCGCAGCGTCTGGCCGAGTACTTCGTCAGCGACGCCCCGCCTGCGGCGCTGGTGACGCGCATGGCCAATACCTTCCAGCACAGCGATGGCGATATCGCCAAGGTCATGCAGACCATGCTGGCGTCGCCGGAGTTTGCGCAGGCGCAACCGCGCAAGTTCAAGGACCCGAACCGGTTCGTGGTGTCGGCGATGCGGGTGGCGTACGAGGGTCAACCGGTGATCAATGCCGCGCCAATGGCCAGTTGGGTGCAGCAGCTGGGTGAGCCGTTGTTTGGTCGCATCACGCCCGATGGTTGGTCGCTGCAGTCGCAGGCCTGGACCAGTTCCGGGCAGCTGGCACGCAGGTTCGAGGTGGCGCGTTCGATCGGCGGCGCACCGAAGCAGTTGTTTCGTCTGGAGGGCGACGACCAGACGCCGATTCCTGCGCCGGTGCAGATCGATACGCGCCCGTCGTACCGCTGGTTGGCGCCATCGCTGTCGGCCGCCACACGGCAGGCGCTGGAGCAGGCGCGCTCGCCTGCCGAATGGAATGGGTTCTTGCTGTCGTCGCCAGACTTCAATTATCGCTAAGGCCATGGCGCCGAGTCGGATCTGGCGATTCAAGGCCCACGCGTCACGTTCGCAGATGCAACAACAACCGATCCAGCGATCCAACGAATGCCAGGCGCTCAATGCCGCGGGAGTACACCATGCAACGACGTCAATTTCTGCTTGCCTCTGCCGCCGCTGCAAGCATGCCGTGGGCCGGCCGTCTGTTCGCTGCGCCACGCGATAGCGCGCGCATGCTGGTGGTGTTTTTGCGTGGCGGCTACGACAGCAATAATCTGCTGGTACCGCATGGCAGCGATTTTTATTACCAGTCGCGGCCGAGCCTGGCGATTGCGCGGCCAGATGCCGCCAATCCAAACAGTGCCCTGGCGCTGGATGCGCAGTGGGGTCTCAACCCGGTGGTAGGCCAGACGCTGCTGCCACTGTGGGAACGCAAGCAAGTGGCCTTCGTGCCGTTTGCCGGCACCGACGATCTATCGCGCAGCCACTTCGAAACCCAGGACGATATCGAATCCGGCCAGGCCGGCAAGCACCGCGATTACCGCTCCGGGTTCATGGCGCGCCTGTCTGGCGTGCTCAGTGGCGTGCCGGCCATCGCGTTCACCGATTCGTTGCCGCTGACGTTCCAGGGCGGTGGCGATTTACCCAACGTGTCGTTGCGGAGTATCGGCAAAGGCGGGCTGGATGCACGGCAGGCGCAGATCCTGTCGCAGATGTACGACAGCACGCCGCTGGCCGCCGCTGCGCGCGATGGTCTGGCATTGCGTCAGCAGGTCACCGCGCAGTTGCGCGAAGAGATGGAGCAAGCCGGCCGTGGCGCCGCCAGTGCACGCACGTTTGCCGATGAAACCCGGCGCATGGCGACCCTGATGCGCGAGCGCTATCGCCTGGGGTTCGTCGACGTCGGTGGCTGGGACACGCATGCCAACCAGGGCAGTGTGGAAGGTGGCCTGGCCAACAACCTGCGCAATCTCGGCGAAGGGCTGGCTGCCTATGCCGATGCGTTGGGCCCGGCCTGGAACGATACCGTGGTGGTGGTCATCTCCGAATTCGGCCGCACCTTCCGCGAGAATGGCAGCAAGGGCACCGATCATGGCCATGGCACAACGTACTGGGTGCTGGGCGGTGGCGTGCGCGGCGGCCGCATCGCTGGCGAGCAGGTGGCGGTCGAACAGGCGCAGCTGCTGCAAAACCGCGATTACCCGGTGCTCAACAACTACCGCAGCCTGTTCGGCGGAATGCTCGGCCGTCTGTGGGGGCTGTCGCCAGCGCAGTTGGAGCGGGTGTTCCCAGGTGCCAAGCCACGCGATCTTGGATTGGTGTGAGTGTGCATGGCGAGCGATCGCACCGTGCGTGGTATCGACAGCCGGCTTGTGTCGATCCCGCGGCGTCTGCTTCGGGCGACGGCTGCAGGTTGCTCCTGCCAAGTGCGATACCGCACGCCGCTCCGCGACGCGGCGCATCAACGTTGCATTGAATCTGCAAACGGTGAGCGCCCGTAAAACCGTTCCAGGTGCAAGGCGACCTGCGGCATCGTGCGCAAAAGCACGCGCGGTGCGGAGAAATGATATTCGCTGACCACTGCGAAGAATTCCTCCGGGGCTTCGGCGGCATACGGATCGATCTCGGTGTCCTGACCCGCATCGACGCGTTGGCAAAACAGATCGTAGGCATGCTGGAAATCGCGCGCCCAGGCGCGTTGCGCATCGCGCGGCAGGGGCGGTGTGCCGTCGAGCGCGCCATCCAGTGCATCGAGCTTGTGCGCCATCTCATGCACGAGCACGTTGAAGCCTGCCTGCGGGTCGTCCAGGTCGGCTTGCACATCGGCCCAGCTGACGATCAACGGACCTTGCTCCCAGGCTTCGCCGATCAGGGTGTCGTCCCAGGCATGCATCACCCCGGCCGCATCCATGTGGGTGCGCTGCACGCGAAACGCATCCGGGTACACGATCAGCTGCGACCAGCCGCGCCAACCGGCGGCGCCGATTTCCAGCAGCGGCAGGCAGCAGGTCGCGGCCAGCACGAGTTGATCGTTCGGTTGCAGCTGCAGCCCGTCGACAGGCGAAATGGTCTTCTGCTGCAGGAACTGCGCGGTCAATGCGCGCAGGCGTTGCTGGCGGAGTGGATCGAGCGCGGCGACCCAGGCGCAACTGCCGCACAGCCGCTGCCACAGCGCATCAGCAATGTCTGGAGGCGGCCGGCGCAGCCAGCGCATCAACCACTGGATCAGCGGAACATACCCGGCAGGAAACTGTGCCAGCGCGGCATCGTGCGCATGCGCGGGAATAACGAATCGCCATCGCTGCCACCGCCGCCGCCGGTGGACGGCGTGGCCTTGTGCGGGCTGTTGCGTGCCGGTGCGGCTTCGGGCGCCGGTGTCCTGCCGCGCGCGGCCGAGTTGGTGCTGATGCAGCTGTCATGATCGCCGTCGATCAGCTGGTCCGATGCCAGGGCGGCAAGCGGAGCCAACAACAGGAGCAGGCAAACCGTGATTCGGCGCATCGTCCACATCCAGGGCAAGCGGCGTGAGTCGCCGATCATAACGCGCTTTTCACTCCCTCACGCAAGCCGCGCTGGGCGCCCGGGAGGGCTTGGCGCATACTTTGGCGGATGGATTCGGGGACTTTGCGCGCAATGCACTGTGAGATGAAAGGCGCCGGCGGCCGGCAGTGCGGCGCCGGCGCTGCGGGAGATTGGTCGGGCGCGCGCGCCGGTCAGCCGCAGGGCGCATGCCCGGTGCGGTCGGTCACCGAGCCCACCGCACGCCTGGTCTGGGCTGTCGATGCTGCATCACACGCGTTGCCTCGGCGGCGCGCCGGCCGCGTCGCGCAGGCATTTCTTCCGGGTGCTGCAGCCCGCGCCGTTGCCACCTCACGCCGCATCGCCCGCCGCAGCCGTGGATGACCGTGCGTTGCTGGCCAAACTCGCCGGTGGCCGGTTGTCCGGCGATGCGTTGGCGCGCGATGCCGGGCTGACCCGCGCGGCGGTGTGGAAGCGCATCCAGAATCTGCGTGCGGCCGGCGTCGACATCGAAGGGCGGGCCGGTGACGGCTATCGCCTGGCCACGCCCTTGGATCTGCTGGACGCGGCGCGTATTCGCGCCGGCATGGCCCCCGGTGCGGCAGCTGGGCTGGCGGCGCTGGATGTGGCCTGGACGCTGGAATCCACCAACACCAGCCTGCTGGCGCAGCCGGCGCCCAAACAGGGCGTGGCGGTGCTGCTTGCCGAGCGTCAGACCGGCGGACGCGGCCGGCGCGGGCGTCAATGGACCTCGCCGCTGGGCGCGCACATTTATCTGTCGGCGTCGCGCCGTTTCAATGGCGGGCTGGGCCAACTCGCAGGCCTGAGCTTGGCCGTGGGGGTCGCAGTGGCCGAAGCCTTGCGTGGTTGCGGGTTTGCCGATGTCGGGCTGAAGTGGCCCAACGATCTGCTGGCGCGGCAGCGCAAGCTGGGCGGCCTGTTGATCGAAGGCGGCGGCGAGATGGCCGGCAACGCGCGTGCAGTGATCGGGCTGGGCTTGAACGTGCACATGCCGGCGACCGCAGCGGCCAGCATCGACCAGCCCTGGATCGACCTGGATACCCTGGCCGGCGGCCCGGTGTCGCGCGACCAGGTGACGGCAGCGGTGCTGTCCGGGTTGCTGCCGGCACTGGACCTGTTCGAGGCGCAGGGGCTGGCGCCGTTCCTGGGGCGTTATGCAGACCTGGATGTCTTGCACGGGCGTACGGTGCAAGTCGAGGAAGCCGGCACCCACCATCGTGGCGTCGCGCTCGGCCTGGCGGCCGACGGCGCGTTGCGGGTGCAACTGGGCGAGACAGTGCGCCTGTTCCACTCCGGAGAAGTGAGCGTGAGACCTGCATGAGCGAGTGGTTGTTCGACCTGGGAAATTCGCGCTTCAAGTACGCGCCACTGCACGGCAACCGTGCCGGCCAGGTGCAGGCGTGGGCGCATGGCGCCGAGGCGATGGACGCGGCGGCGCTGGCGGCGCTGCCGTCCGGGCGTATTGCGTATGTTGCCAGCGTGGCCGCGCCGGCATTGACGCAACGCATGATCGCCTGCCTGCAGGAGCGCTTTACGCAGGTGCGCATCGTGCGGACCACCGCCGAATGCGCCGGCGTCCGGATTGCTTATGCCGACCCGAGCCGCTTCGGCGTGGACCGCTTTCTGGCGTTGCTGGGTGCGCGGGGCGATGCGCCGGTGCTGGTGGCCGGCGTGGGCACCGCACTGACCATCGACGTGCTCGGCGCCGATGGCCTGCATCACGGCGGCCGCATCGCCGCCTCGCCGACCACCATGCGCGAAGCGCTGCATGCGCGCGCGGTGCAACTGCCGGCCAGCGGCGGCGATTACGTCGAGCTGGCCGTCGACACCGATGATGCCCTGACCTCCGGCTGCGATGGCGCGGCGGTGGCGCTGATCGAGCGCAGCCTGCAGCACGCCCAACGCAACCTGGGCGTTCCGGTGCGGCTGCTGGTGCATGGCGGTGGCGCGCCGCCGTTGCTGCCGCTGCTGCCCGATGCCTCGTTCCGCGCGGCCCTGGTGCTGGACGGTCTGGCGACGTGGGCGACCGCTGCGGCGTCCCCGTAGAATCGGCGCATGTATGTCCGCGCGCTCATCGTCGTCTTGATCGTCCTCAATGCCGGGGTGGCGTTGTGGTGGGCCTTGCAGCCGCCACCGGCACCACCGCCGGCGCCGCTGCAGCCGACCGGTGTGGCGCGGCTGGAACTACTGCCGACGGTGACCGGTGCTGGCGGGCCTGGGCTGCCGGCTGCAGCGCGCACGGGGTCGGGGTCTGCGGCAGAGAGTGCGTCGACAGCACCGGCGCCATCGCCATCGACAGCATCCGGGCCTGCATCGGTACCCACGCCGACCACGCCGGCAGTTGCCGGTCCCGCCGCGCCAACGTCTGCAGCGCCGACATCGGCCACCACTGCCGCAGCGCAAGCGCCGCGCGGTGCAGCTGAGACGTCGGCAGCGGCGAATGCCGCGGCGAAACCGGCCAAAGGCGTCGCCGCGACGGCGGCACAACCATCGCCCGCTCCATCCCCGCCTGCCGCGGAGCGCTGCGCCAGCCTGGGACCTTTTGCGGCACGCGCCGATGCCGAGGCCGCGCTGGCGCGCGTGCGTGGGCAGGCCAGCCGCGCCAGCGTGCGCGAGGACAAGGACGCCGGCATCAGCACGTTTCGGGTGATGTTGCCCAACGTGGGCGATCGCGCGGCCGCGCAGGCCCTGGTCAAGCGCATTGCCGCGGCCGGGATAGGCGACTACTACGTGATCGCGCAGGGCGAGGACAACACCGTGGCGCTGGGCCAGTACCAGAGCCGCGAGCGCGCCGAGCGGCGCCAGGCCAGCCTGGTCGGCGCAGGATTCCCGGCGCAATTGGTGCCCAGCGGCAACGGGCAATCGCGGTGGTGGATCGATGTCCGCACCAGTGCGGCCACCAACGCCCTGCAAGGGGCTGCCGGTGCCGCCCGTCAGCGTTCGCTAGATTGCGCCGCGCTGCGCTAGAATGCGCACCGGCGCGCAACGCGCCTGCCTTCGCCGGCATAGCTCAGTTGGTAGAGCAACCGCCTTGTAAGCGGTAGGTCCCCAGTTCGAATCCGGGTGTCGGCACCATCTTCGATCCACGCAGACGTGGCAATCACAGTTGACGTTGCTGCGGTTCGGGCACGCGACGCGGTGTGGAATCTTTGCATCAACTGGTTACCAGGCACGATGGCGCGTTGCCTGCCGCCATCTGTCCCAACGTACGTTAGCGTGCCTAGCGTTTTGTAAGCCGGAGGGTGCGTCGCGCTCCGGTTTTTGAGCGTGCTATCCACGCTCACTTTGAAGGCTGCTCGCCCCGTTCGGTCGCCGCTTCAAGTGGCGTGCACCATGGCACGCGCATCGCGCGATGTTGATCGCGCCATGCGAGGTGCAGCACTCAGGCCGGGCGGCCGGCCGAGAGCAGTTCCAGCGCGGCCTTGCCGGTGTCTGTGTGTGCATCGCCGCTCAGTCGGTCGGCCAATGCGGCCACGATGAGGCCGTGGGCCTGGCGCAGCACGCTGTCGGCATCGGCGCTGGCGTCCACCACGTGTTTGCCGGGCAAGTCCAGCGCGGCAAAAATCGTGCGGCAGCGTTCCAGGTTGTCCTGGGTTTCGAAGTGGTTGGGCGCATCGCCACGGGCGCGGATCCGGGCCAGGCCGGTGGGTGGGGGCAGGTCGAGCAGCAGCAGTACGTCCGGGCGCGGCGCGAAGGCGTTGCGCTCCAGGAGTTCGTCCAGCGGCAGACCGGCCGCGCCCTGGTAGGCCACCATCGAGGGAAAGTAGCGGTCCAGGATGACGATGTCGCCGCGTGCCAGCGCGGGCGCGATCAAGGTGTCCACGTGTTCGTGGCGGTCGCGGATGAGCAGCTCGGCTTCTTCCTCTGCACTCAGGCGGCCGGTGGCGGCGGACTGGCGCAACTGGGTGCCCCATGGGCCGTTGGTGGGCTCCTTGCTCAGCACGACACGCGCGCCGGCCGCGTCCAGGGTGGCGGCCAGGCGGCGGGCGAGCGTGGTCTTGCCGGCGCCGTCGATGCCTTCGATGGCGATCAGCAAGCCGCCGGGCTTCAGTTCGATTGTCATCGCGCTACTTTAGCTGATCGTGGCGATGAACCTAACCGGCAGCAGGGCGATGAAGAGCGTGCAGTCTGCGCGACACGCGCCTGGCAAAACTCAGCCGCAGGAGCACATGGCATACGCGACGATGCAGCGACAGCGTTGCGGTGACGCGCCCGGCGGCGCGCGACGGGAGGAAACAGAATGAGTTGACGTGCGCTGTGGCGGATATTGCCAAAGACTTATCGCCGGTATGTCCTGCGCGATGTCGGAAATGTCCCGATATCCTGGCTTCTGGCTGCGGGCCATACTGAACAAGTCAGACACACTGCACACGCGTCTCGCGACTGAGTCGTGTTTTTGGCTTCAAGGAAGACGGACGCGTCGCCGCCACCCTAGAGGCGGCATCCCCCGCGTGACGCCCGCTCAGGCACCGTCGTGACCAGATTCCTTGTCTTGCTGGCCGTACCCGGCGCCGGCGCCAGGCGCGCTTTCGATCAGCTGGTCGCCGAGGTGTAGCGATAGGACAGCAGCGACTTCACCAGGAAGGTGATCTGGGTGGCCGAGCGCGCATCCACGCGCATGACCGGTACGCGGAAGCCTTCGGCCACCAAGGCCTCGCGAAAGGGCGGCACCAGGAAATCCTCGACTTCATCGGTCATGGTGATGCCCACCGCCAGGCTGGCCTCGGGTGCGATCTGCGAAAACTCGCGCAACAACTCCAGCGTGGCTGTGAGCATCTGCGGATCGCGTGCGTTGGTCAGCACGATCACACCCAGCGCACCGTCGCACACCAGCGGCCACATGAAATCCAGGTATTTCTGGCCTGGCACACCGTAGACATGCAGCAGCTCGCCGTCTTCCAGCTCGATCGAACTGTAGTCCAGCGCGACGGTGGTGTAGGTCTTGTCGCCGTAGGCGTCCTGGCTGAGCGGCATTTCGGTGCTGACCGGCTCCACATCGGAGATGGAGCGCACTGCGGTGGTCTTGCCGGCGCCCATGCCGCCGACGAACACCAGCTTGTTGGCTGGAAGACTCATGACTGCGCCTGGAAGAGGGAAAGGCCGAACCGACGTGCGACCCAGGAAAAGAACCGCGTGTTGCCGCCATCTGGGCGGCGCTGCGTTGCAGGCACGGGAATCTCCGCAGTCTGGGCAAGGCCGCTGGCAAGTGCAGCGGCGAACAGGCATTCCACCGTTTGCAGCGGCAGCTTGCAAGCATTGGCCAGCGCCTGCGGGCGCCAGGGCCGTGCATGCAGGTGGGCGATGGCCAGCAACTGGGCTGGCGAGCTGGTCTCTGCAGTCAATTCCGGCCACTGGCGCAATTGCAGCGCATGGCCGGGTTCCACTGCCGGCAGCGCCTGGCGCAGATGCTCGGGCAGGGCGAAAAACAGCGCTTCGAAGGAAATGCGTTGGGGCAACGCGGTCGCGGCAAGGTCGGGCACGACGTGCCAGCCCGAGCGGTCCAGCGCGGCGATGACCTGCGCCAGCGCCACGCCAGCGGGCAACTGCACGCAGCCATTGCCCGGGTCCACACGCACCTGCAACTGCGCATGCTGCAGCGTCGCTGCGCCGGCACCGAATTCGCCACGGCAGTGCCGCAGCAGCAATGCCGGCTCCGCGACCGGGGTAGCGTGCGGCGAGGACAACAGCAGGCGCATGTGTTCGTTGAGTTCGCGCACGGTGGCGCCGTGCTTGATCCACGCGCCAGCCACGGGCGTGCGCGACACCACCAGCACCCGCACCGGTTGACCCTGCAATGCCTGCCAGGCGGCCAAGCCATCGGCGCTGTCCAGGCCCAGTACCACCACATCGGCCGCGTGCTGCGGCCATTGGCCCAACTGCACGTCGATGCGGTCGGCGAGCAGCAGCGAGCACGCCAGTTTCAGGCGTGTGGTGTGCAGCAGGTCCAGGCCGGCCGTGGCGACCCGCATGGCGTTGATGGGTGTGGTCATGAGCTGGCGCCGTAGCGGCGCATTGGATTACGAGATGCCTGCCGGTCTGCACCGGCAGGCTGGATCAGGCGATGCGCTGGCACCGCGCTGTCGGCATCAACCGAAATCGAGGGTCTTTTCGAAAGCCTTGAGCTCGTGACGGGCCATGGCCAGGTTGGCCTTGGCACGGTCCAGCACCACGTACAGGAACAGCGTGCTGTTGCTTTCCAGCGGGCGCAGCAGGTGGTACTGGCGTGCAAGCGTGATCAGGATGTCTTCGATGGTGTCGTTCAGGCCGAGCTGTTCGGCGATACGGCGCTTGGCGCGCACCACTTCGGTGTTGCCGGCCGCCGCCAATTCCAGGTTGAGCTCGGCACCGCCGGTCATGCCCAGCGCCATGCCGCTGTCGCTATCGACCAGCGCCGCGCCGACGAAGCCGGCCAGCGAATGCAGGTGTTCCAGATTGAGTTTTGACACGTGTGGTCCTTGGAAACGATGAGGAATGGGTGCCTTGCGGCATGCACGAACAGTGCCAGGTGCTCAGCCTTGCGGCGGGGTCAACACGGTGGCGAGGCGGCCGGCGCAATCGCGCGCATTGAACAACAGCGCAGCGGCATTGATGTCGCCACTGCCCACTGCGGTGAGCGTCAGCGGCTTGTCGGCGCGGATGCGGATCAGCACCAGCTGCCCGGCACGCGTGCTGACGGTGGCGTAATCGGCCTCTTTCAGGCTGGATTCGCGCGCCAGGGTCTCGCCCAGGGTCAGGAACGAATTGGCCATCGCGGCAAGCCGGCGACTGTCCACGTCCAGGCTGGAACGCTCGGTGATGGCGCGCCCGTCGGCCGTGGAAAGCATCAACAGGCGGATGCCCGGCTCACGTTCGATGGTCTGCGCAAACTCGTGACCGATGCGCTGCAGATCGTAGAAATGCAACGCCCGCGGGACTTCGCCTACGGCAGCCTTGACGACCTGGTTGACGGCGTTGTGCGGCATGAAAATCCCCCTGTTGCGTGATGGCCCGGGCGCGTACGTGCGTGGTGTGCCGCGCCGGGCGGCGCACCATACCACCCGGATCCGAGCAGGCTGTCACGCTCGCCCGTGGTGCTTAACTGGGCGGTCAGACAGGCAGAATCGGCAAAGTCCGGTGCGCCACAAAGTGCCTTGGTACGTCACGATAGCGGCGCGACGAGGCAGATCTAAACCTCGCGTTTGCTCGCACTGTTCAGTACAGGCGACATGCGTGCTGCGCTGCCGCGCGTCACTGTGCGGGCGGGCAACTAGACTGCACGGCTTTATCGATACTGGAGCAATGCATGGCAACGCAGTACGTGCCGGTTTCCTTGATTGGCGTTCCCACCGACATCGGCGCGGGCCACCGCGGCGCGCGCATGGGGCCGGAGGCGCTACGCATCGCCGGCCTGCAGGAGGCGCTGGTCGGCCGCGGCGTGGAGGTGCGCGATCTGGGCAATCTGGATGGTCCGCGCAATCCCTGGCAGGCGCCGCAGGCCGGCTACCGGCATCTGGACGAAGTGGTGGCGTGGAACCAGGCGCTGATGGACGCCAGCTACGCCGAACTGCGTGCCGGGCGCATGCCGATCATGCTCGGTGGCGACCATTGCCTGGGTATCGGCTCGATCACGGCGGTGGCCAAGTACTGCCGCGAGCAGGGCAGGCCGTTGCGGGTGCTGTGGCTGGATGCGCATTCGGATTTCAACACCAGCGAGGTGACTCCTTCGGGCAACGTGCACGGCATGCCGGTGGCCTGCCTGTGCGGGCTGGGGCCCGAGTCGCTGACCCACCTGGGCGGCAGTGCGCCGGCGTTGTTGCCCGAGCAGGTGCGGCAGATCGGCATCCGCTCGGTGGACCCGGAGGAAAAGCGGCTGATCAAGCAGCACCGCATCGATGTGTACGACATGCGCTACATCGACGAAGCCGGTATGAAGCGCACCATGGAAGCGGCGTTGCAGGGCATGAGCGCCGATACGCACCTGCACGTGAGTTTCGATGTGGACTTCCTCGACCCCAGCATCGCGCCGGGCGTGGGCACCACGGTGCCCGGTGGCCCCAACTACCGCGAGGCGCAACTGGTGATGGAAATGATTGCCGACACCGGGCGCATGGGCTCGTTGGATATCGTCGAACTCAACCCGGTGCTGGACAACCGCAATGCGACCGCCGAACTGGCGGTGGATCTGGTCGAGAGCCTGTTCGGCAAGTCGACGCTGATGCGGGATTGATCCGTACCGAGCGCACCGGGACGCGTTCACATCAAGTCCACGGCCGCGCAGTCAGATTTGGCGCCAAGCCAGGTGCGCTGGCGCCGTGACAGAACGAGGACAAGCGATGAAGCGACTGCTGACACTGATGGTGCTGGGCCTGTTTTCGGCCGGCGTGATGACGGGCTGCAACACCGTGGCCGGCGCCGGCAAGGACATGCAGGGTGCGGGCGACAAGGTCGAGAAAACGGCCGAAAAATGCAGCGACGGTAAGTGCTGATCCGTCACATCGCGTGGCCCTGTTGAATTGATCGATCTGCGGCAACGCGCCGCTTTACCCCTGAGGAGTGTGTTATGAAGCGTGCAATTGTGCTGCTGGTGCTGTCGATGTTGTCGGTGGGAATGCTGGCGGGTTGCAACACCGTCGCAGGCGCCGGCAAGGACGTGCAGGGCGCTGGCGAGAAGGTGGAAGACGCAGCGCGTAAGTAATCCGACGCCGCATGCAAAAAAACGGGCCGCAAGGCCCGTTTTTTGTGCGTGCTTTACGTACAAGGCGGCTTCTGTCGACGCATGCAACATGCAGTGCGACCAGCGGCGGGAGTAGGCAACGGTTCAGTGCGGTGATCGGCGGTTTGACACCTTTTGATCCCGGACCAACGCCCGCGTGGGCAGGCTGGCGCCACGGTCAATCGCGACCGCATCAGCGGAGTCATCGCATGAACAGTGACATCATTTCCGGCAAGTGGACCCAGTTGAAGGGCAAGGCCCAGGCGAAGTGGGGCGATCTTACCGACGACGATTTCAAGGTTGCCGAAGGCAATGCCGAATATCTGCAGGGCAAGCTCCAGGAGCGCTATGGCTGGGACCGCGATCGCGCCCAGACCGAAGTGCGCGCGTTCGAAAAGTCGTTGCGCGACGACACCTGAGGGTGCGCCGGTCTGCCGCCGTTGAGGCGAGCAGCTTGCAGACGACGGGCCGCCCGGTGCGGCCCGTTCTGCGTTCGAGCGTGGAGCCAACTCCCCGGCGCCTGCGGCGGTGGCAAAAGTGCGGAACCGCTAAACTTGGGGGCTACCCCACCCTGGCATGACGTAGATGACCACCCGTGTCCTTACCGGCATCACCACCTCCGGCACCCCGCACCTGGGCAATTATGTCGGTGCAATCCGCCCGGCCATTCAGGCCAGTGCAGGTGCCGATACGGAGAGCTTCTATTTCCTGGCCGATCTGCACAGCCTGATCAAGGCGCAGGACCCGGCGCGCACGCAGCGTTCGACACTGGAAATCGCCGCCACCTGGCTGGCCTGCGGCCTGGACCCGGACAAGGTGTGGTTCTACCGGCAGTCCGATGTGCCCGAGACCACCGAGTTGATGTGGTTGCTGACCTGCGTGGCCGGCAAGGGCATCCTCAATCGCGCGCATGCCTACAAGGCGGCGGTGGACAAGAACCGCGCCGATGGCGAGGACGAGGATGCCGGCGTCACCGCAGGCTTGTTCATGTATCCGGTGCTGATGGCGGCCGATATCCTGATCTTCAATGCGCACAAGGTGCCGGTGGGACGCGACCAGATCCAGCACATCGAAATGGCGCGCGATTTCGCGCAGCGTTTCAATCATGTCTACGGGCGCGACTTTTTCACCTTGCCCGAAGCGGTGATCGACGAGCAGGTGTCCACCTTGCCAGGCCTTGATGGCCGCAAGATGAGCAAGAGCTATAGCAACACCATTCCACTGTTTGCACCGCGCGAGGAATTGCGCAAGCTGGTGTTTTCCATCCTGACCGATTCGCGCGCCCCGGGCGAAGCCAAGGAGACGCAGGGGTCGGCGTTGTTTCAGCTGTACCAGGCGTTTGCCACACCGCAGGAATCTGCCGCCTTTGCGCAAGCGTTTGCCGACGGCATCGGCTGGGGCGATGCCAAGCAGCAGTTGTTCGAGCGGATCGATCAAGAGATTGCACCGCTGCGTATGCGCTACGAGGCGTTGATGGCAGAGCCGGCCAAGATCGAAGCGATCCTGCGCGCCGGTGGTGCACGTCTGCGCGCGCGCTATGCCACCCCCCTGCTGGCCGAGTTGCGCGACGCGGTGGGTTTGCGCGATCTGTCCAGCCAGGCCGCCACCGCGGCGGTGCAGGCCAGCGAAAAGGTCGCACTGCCGGTGTTCAAGCAATATCGTGAAAGCGATGGGCAGTTCTATTTCAAGTTGAACGATGGCGCGGGTGCATTGCTGCTGCAGAGCGATGGCTTCGCTTCGCCACGCGATGCCGGACAGGTGATCGCACGGTTGAAGCAGGCCACCCAAGCCAGCGATCTGCAGCTGCCGGGCGTGCATGCGCAGGTGGATGCCGACGTGATTGTTGCCGCGATGTATGCCTTGCGCGAGGCGTGAGCTGCGCGGCGCAACAGGCGTCGAGGTGGGTTGTTGCGGTTGCGTAGGTCGTGCCTGTGGCAACATGCGCGACAGTAACGCCAGGCTTGGGCCTACACTGCAGTTTCGACAACCGCCGCGGGGTGCGAATGACAGCGACAGCCGAGTTCAACATCCACACCATCGATACCGGCTTTGGCGGCGTGCAATTCGATGCAGCATATCTGGTGGTCCAAGCGCAGCAGGCCGCCTTGATCGATTGCGGTACCTCGCTGTCGGTCCCGCAGATGCTGGCCGCGGTGCAGGCGGCCGGCTTGGCGCCAGCGCAGGTGGAGTGGTTGATCCTGACCCATGTGCATCTGGATCATGCTGGCGGTGCAGGAGCCTTGTTGCGGCATTTGCCCAATGCGCAGGTGCTGGTGCATCCGCGCGGTGCACCGCACCTGATCGACCCTGCGCGGTTGATTGCCGGCGCCACCGCGGTGTATGGCGAGGCGGACATGGCGCGCCATTACGGCGTTATCGAGCCGGTGCCGGCCGAGCGTGTGGTCGCGGCCGGCGAGGGTCATACCGTGATGCTGGGCAAGCGCGCGCTGCGCACCGTCGAGACGCCTGGACATGCGCGCCATCATCTGTGCGTGTGGGATGCGCGCAGCCGCAGCTGGTTCACCGGCGACACCTTCGGCCTGTCGTACCGCCAGTTGGACAGTGCGCGTGGCGCTTTCATCGTGCCGACGTCCTCGCCGGTGCAATTCGAACCCGAGGCCATGCTGCAGTCGATCGCGCGCCTGATGGACGCCGCACCAGAGGCGATGTATCTGACCCATTACGGCCGTGTCACCTCGCCAGAACCGTTGGCGCGGGCGCTGGGCGAGCAGATTCATGCGATGACCGACATTGCGCTGGGCTGCGCGCAGCGTCCGGACCGGCATCGCTGCATGGTGGCGGCATTGACCGAACTGTATCTGGAACGCGCACGCCAACATGGATGTCGGTTGGACGATGCCGCCGTGGAGCAACTGCTGGCAACGGACATCGAGCTCAATGCACAGGGGCTGGGATGTTGGCTGGATCGTGCAGCGCGCATGCATTAGCGCTGGTTGAGGGGTGACACACCCTCTCGAACGCTGTAGTGCGTGGTCGCGTCGTTCTGGGGCAGCTAAGGCCGGATCAGTCGGGTGCGCGGTTGCCCTCACCGCTCGCGGGATACGCCGTGAACCCGTCCATGGGGGCTCGATGGCAGCCTCCATGCCGCCAACGATCCCGCAATCGGTGAGGACACCGCACCAGAACGTTGGCTGGTGGTGTTGTTGAAAGCAGTGCACATCGACCATCTTGATGGCGCACGCGCAAGCGCCTTGCAGCCACACCGGAGATCATCCGCGCTTGGCCATGCATGCGATCGACTGCATTCTCGTGTCATTGCGCTCCGGTGTTGGTCGCACGCTTGTAAACTATGTGTCATCTACCGTTGCAAGGCCTCACCGTGAATCCGATGCGCATCCTGCTGTTGTCTGCCTGCCTGTTTGTAGGAGGTGTGGCGCAGGCCGCCAACGATCTGCCGGGCGGTGGCATCGATGCCGAGGCATTGTCGCGTCACGTGCGCTTGCTGGCGTCGGACGAATTCGAAGGGCGCGCGCCGGCCAGCGCCGGTGAGCAGCGCACGGTCGATTACCTGGTCGAGCAATTCAAGGCGGCTGGCCTGGAGCCAGGCGGCGAGCAGGGCAGCTGGACCCAGGCCGTGCCGCTGGTGCGCGCGCAGGTGGATGGCCCGGTGCGCGCAAGCCTGCGCGTCGGGGGCAAGACCCAGGCGCTGGTCAATGGCAACGATGTGACCCTGCAAAGCCTGCGTCCGCAGCAGGCGGTCGCGTTGAAGAACGCGCCACTGGTCTTCGTCGGCTACGGCATCAGTGCGCCGGAGCGCCAATGGGACGACTACAAGGGCGTGGACCTGCGCGGCAAGATTGCGGTGGTACTGATCAACGATGCCGATTTCGAATCGCCGCAGCCGGGCGCATTCGACGGCAAGGCCGTGACCTATTACGGCCGATGGACCTACAAGTACGAAGAGGTGGCGCGGCGCGGTGCGGCCGGGGTATTGATCGTGCACGAGACGGCGCCGGCGGCGTATGGCTGGGCCACCGTGCAGAGCTCGGGCATGTCGCCGTTGTTCGACATCGAGCGCAGCGATGCCGATGCCCGCGCGCAGCACGTGCCGGTGCGCGGCTGGATGCAGCGTGCATTGGCGGTGTCGTTGTTCAAGCAGGCCGGCCTGGATTTCGAACAGGCCAAGGCGCGTGCGCAGCAGCGCGACTTCGCGCCCGTGGCACTGGGCGATGCGGCGTTGTCGGTGAATTTCAAGCTCAAGCGCGAGCGTGTGGTGACGCATAACGTGGTGGCCAAACTCACCGGCAGCCGGCATCCGGATGAGACGGTGATTTTCTCCGCGCACTGGGATGCATTCGGGATCGGCAAGGCCGATGCCGGTGGCGATACGATTCGACGCGGCGCCGTGGACAACGCCACCGGCGTGGCCAGCGTGCTGGAACTGGCGCGCGTGTTCGCAGCCGGCCCCAAGCCGCAGCGCTCGTTGTACTTCATTGCGTTGACTGCCGAAGAAAAAGGCCTGCTCGGCGCCAACTACTACGCCGCGCATCCGCTGGCGCCGCTGGACAAGACCGTGGCCGTGCTCAACATGGAAATGTTCAGCCCCGATGGCCCGACCCGCGACATCGCCTCGTGGGGACGTGGGCGGGTGTCGCTGGAAGGCGATCTGGAAACCGCCGCCAAGGCGCGTGGTCGCAGCTATTTGCCGGATCCGAATCTGGAAGCAGGCTTCTTCTACCGCGCCGATCATTTCGCGTTCGCGCGCATGGGTGTGCCGGCGATCACCGCCGGCCCCGGCCTGGACATGCTCGACGGCGGCGTCGCGGCAGGCAAGGCACTGCGCGAAAAGTATTTCGCCGATTGCTACCACCAGCCGTGCGATCGCTGGACCCCGCAATGGGATGCCAGCGGCCATGCCGCCGATACCACGCTGGTGTACGACGTGGGCGTGGCGCTGGCCAATGGCCGGCAGTGGCCGAGCTGGCAGGATGGCTCGGAATTCAAGGCGATCCGTGCCAAGAGCGATGCGGTGCGCAAGTAAGCGCGCAGGAGCGAGAGGGCGCCGTGCCCTCGAGCGAGGCCAAGCGCAGCGACCAAGACGACTGCGCTGATCGCCAGACGGGCGCAGCTGGATTCGATGCGGCATGTGCGCTCGTACATTCGGGGTCCTGCACGCTGTCCATGCGCATCGGATGACTGAGCGCGACGCCAAGCGAACGCAGCCGCTGCCCGGTGGCCTGCATTTGCTTGTGCGTGTGCGGATCCCGCGCGCCGTCCAATCTCATCAGACGGCCGCTCGGGACGTTTGTCGTTGCTCGGTGCACAGGCTGGCGTTGTGATCAATGCCATCGCATTGAACGACTGCGTATAGGCGTGCCTACGGCTTGGCGGCGTTGGGTGAGTTGCCGCCGCCGGCACGCGTGCTCTTGTCGCCGCCGCTGCACGGATAGCGCTTTGCCAGCACCTGAACGATCAAGTCAGGTGCGGCTTGGTCCTGGCGTGTATCGGGCAGCGCGCCGATATCGGCGATGACCGCCTGCAGATCGGGCGAGCCGGTGCTGCCCGCCGGCATGCACCAGCCGGTGCGATAGCTGGCGCTGGCGACGCCGAGCAGATACGCACCGGCGCGGCTGGCCGAAACAAGCACCTTGAACTCGCGTTGCTCCGGCGCGGTGATTTCTGGCGCAAGCGATCCGTCCAGTCCGGCGTCGATCAGCTTGCGGCCGCTGAGTTCCCACGGCTCGGGGGCACGCGCCGATGCCGTGGCGGACGTTGCGAACAAGGCGGCCAGGGCCAGCCAGCGAAGAGGGTGCTGCATCTGCACGCTCGGATGCGGTGGGAAGTGCACCATAGCGCGACCGGGGTGCGGCGTGGGCTTTGGCATGTGCTCTAGAATCGAAGGTTCCGCTGCACTGCCTGGCACTGTTCCGATGTCTTCCTCTCACGATGCTGCCGCGCCTGCGCGCAGCGGGTTAGTCGTTCTCGCCTTGTTGCTGGTCTACGTGGTGTGGGGCTCGACCTATCTGGCGATCCGCTTTGCGCTGGAAGGTGGCGCGCAGCCGCTGACGATGGTGTCCGGGGCACGTTTCATCGTCGCCGGTAGCGTGCTCTACAGCGTGCTGCGCTGGCGCGGCGTGGCGGCGCCAACGCGCGCGCAGTGGAAGAACGTGGCGCTGATGGGTGCGGCGTTGCTGCTGCTCGGCAACGGCATGGTGGTGCTGGCCGAGCGCAGCGTGTCGTCCGGGCTGGCCGCCACGGCGGTGGCGTCGGTGCCGTTGTGGATGGCCTTGTTCGGCGCATTGCGCGGGCAGCATGCCAGCGGCGGCGAATGGCTGGGCATCGTGATTGGCTTTGTGGGCGTGGTGTGGCTCAACGCCGGCAGCAGCCTGACCGCGACGCCGGTTGGCCTGGTGTTGCTGCTGATCGCACCGATCGGCTGGGCATTCGGGTCGGTGTGGTCGCGCGGGCGCGATCTGCCTTCGCCGTTCATGACCGCTGCCGGGCAGATGGTGTGCGGCGGCGTGCTGCTGGTCAGTACCGGCCTGCTGATCGGCGAGCGCCCGCAGGTGTGGCCGAGCCCGCAAGGACTGCTGGCGGTGGCGTACCTGTGCGGGTTCGGCTCGATCGTGGCGTTTACCGCCTACGTGTGGCTGCTGCATCACGTGCGGCCTGCGCTCGCCGGTAGCTACGCCTACGTCAACCCGGTGATTGCGGTCAGCCTGGGTGCCTGGCTCGGCCATGAGCGCTTCAGCGCGCAGGACATCGGTGCGATGGCGGTGATCCTGGCCGGCGTGCTGGTGGTCACCTTTGCCAAGGCGCGGCGATGAGCGCGGTGTCGTCCCAGGAAGCACGCCGCGGGTTGTTGATCACCGCCTCCACCTTCGTGCTGTGGGGGCTGGTGCCGGTGTACTGGCATCTGCTCAAGGCGGTGCCGTCGCTGCAGATCATCGCCCACCGCATCGTGTGGAGCACGGTGCTGGTGGTAGCCTGGCTGCTGGCGAGCTCGGGCCTGGGCTGGTGGCGCAGCATCGCGGCGCAGCCCCGCGCGCTGGGCATGCTGGCCGGCAGCAGCGTGGCGATCGCGTTCAATTGGGGCCTGTACATCTGGGCGATCAACGCCGGGCATGTGATCGAGGCCAGCCTGGGATACTTCATCAACCCGCTGCTGAGCGTCTTGCTGGGCGTGCTGGTGTTGAAAGAGCGCCTGCGTCGCATCCAGTGGGTGGCGGTGGCCTGCGCGGCAGCGGGCGTGCTGTGGCTGACCATCGATGCCGGCGCGCCGCCGTGGATTGCGTTGGGGCTGGCGGTGTCCTTCGGTATTTACGGGCTGCTGCGCAAATTGGTGGCGGTGGATCCGGTGGCCGGGCTGGGCGTGGAAAGCGTGTACCTGTTCGTGCCGGCGTTGCTGCTGGCGGCGTGGGGCGAGCAGGGCCACGGCGGCGCGTTCCTGAGCGGCTGGAGCCTGCGGACCGACGCGATGCTGATCTTCGGTGGCGTGGTGACGGCGCTGCCGTTGATCGGTTTCGCCTACGGTGTGCGGCGCATTCCGCTGTCGTTGGTGGGCATCCTGCAATACATCGCGCCGAGCCTGCAGTTGCTGCTGGGCGTGTGGTTCTTCCACGAGCCGTTCGATCAGGGGCGCGCGATGGGCTTTGCCGCGATCTGGGTGGGTTTGCTGTTATTTGTCGGCGACAGCGTGGTGCGGTCGCGGCAGCCGGTGCTGACGCGCTAAGTCAGCCACCCTGCACGCAGTGCGTGTGGCATTCATCAGTGCGATTGCTTCGCGTCAGCGTGCGCGATTGCCGCGCTCAACTCTGCGGCATCGCCAGGGGGTTGGCTACGGCCAGCGTGGACGCGGGCAGCGCCTGCGGTGCAGGGCAATGGCTGGGGTCTTGGTGCACCTGTGCCAGCCATTGGTCGATCGGCCCGCCGAGCACGTCCAGCCGTAGCGGCAGGCTCAAATGGTTTTCGCCCGGCAGTTCGAGGTAATGCGCACGCGCGCTGGCCAGGGCCAGTGCGCGGCCATGCGCCACCGGAATGTGCTGATCGGCATCGCCGTGCAACAGCAGCACGCAGCTGCGCGTGTCGGCCAGGGCGTGCGCGACATCGACACGGTCCAGGTCCAGCTTGAGCTGGGTGTCGGCCGCTGCAATCACCGCGTCGATATTCTGGTCGGCATAGCGCCAGCGTGCATACGCCGCCACCGCCCGCCCAGGCCACCCGTGCGGCTGGCTGGCGAGCAGGTGCGGCACCATGTCGCGGATGCCGCGCCCGGCATTGGCGAAGGATTCCATCGCCACCACGCCGGTTACGCGCGGGCCGAGTTTGTCGGCCGTAAACAGCGCGGTGGCCGCGCCGTAGGAAATGCCGAACAGATACAGCGGCCCGCGGATTTCGCCGCGTGGTTGCAGGGCGTCGAGCACATCGATGACGTCGTCGGACTCGCGCGTGCCGTAGCCGGACGGCCCGCCGCCGGAATGACCATGGTTGCGCAGATCGATGGTGACCACGCGGTAGCCGGCCTGCGCAAGCTGCAGCGACCAGGGCAGCAGCGAGTCGCCATCCATCATCCAGCCGTGCAGCAGCACCACCGTGCCGCGCGGCGCCGGCGGTTTGGCAGTCGGTGCCTTGAAACTGAAATCCACATCCAGCGCATGCGCCGGGTCACTGCGCTGCCCCGTGTAGCGATAGTGCATGGCGTACTGGCCGGGGTCGATCGCGCGCCAGAAGATCGGCACGCCATCGCGCGTCACCACATGCCCGCTGCGATTGGGCACCGTGGCGATGGTGGCGGCAATGCGTTCTTCGTCCAGCAGCGGCGAGGTACCACCGGGCGCAACCAGGCGCTCGCTGAGCGAGGTCGAAGAAGAGGAGCAGCCGGCCAGCCACAGGCAGGCGCAGACCAGCAGAAGCAGGCGCGTCATGGCGATCGATCGATGGAGCAAACGGCCGAGCAGGCTACGGCCTGCCCGGCTGGCGCATCTACCGCACTGCGGTGACAGAACCATGACAGCCTGCAATACGTTCAGCCGCCGCCGTGCGCTTTGCCGCGGCTGTCACCATTCCCGATTCCCGGCGGGCCAAGGCCCGCCTACACCTCACGCAGCGCCGTGGTAATCGGCAGACGCGCCGCACGCAGCGCGGGAAACAGTCCGCCCACCAGGCCGATGCCCAGCGCCCACTTCAGCCCGCTCCAGAGCAGCTCCGGCGAGACCTTGAACTGGAAGACCACCTGGCTGAAGTTGCTGCCCAGCGTGGAGACGGTGTAGCCGTTGAACACCGCCCAGGCGATCGCGCCGCCCAGCAGCCCGCCCAGCAATGCCAGCAGCATGGTTTCCAGCATCAGCGCCATGATCACCGGCGTGCCGCGAAAGCCGATCGCACGCATGGTGGCGATCTCGCGCGCGCGCGTGGCCACCGCCGCATACATGGTGTTGAGCGCGCCGAATACCGCGCCCACTGCCATGATCGCCCCGATCACCGTGCCCAGGATGTTGATCAGCTTGTTCAGGCCGCCGCCCTGTTTGCCGTAGTAGGCGCGTGTGGTTTCCACATCCAGCTTGAGCCGCGGATCGGCAGCCATGGCGGTCTTGAACGCGCTGAAGCCTGCCTTGCCGTTGGTGCGCACGCTGATCGACTGATAGGCACTGCGGTTGTAGGTGGTGGCCAGCGTCTGCGCGTCGGTCCACAACTCCGAATCGTGCGCATCGCCGGAGGCGAACACGCCCACCACCGTCCACTGCTGGCTGCCAAGCGTGAGGGTCTTGCCCAGCTCCAGTCCGCGGAACTGGTTCAACGCGCCCTTGCCCACCACCATTTCGCGCAGGCCGGTGTTGAAGCGGCGGCCCTGCACGATCTTGACCTTGTCATGCACGGCCCAGGCCTGTTCGCCCACGCCACGCAGTTGTGCGTTGACGTCGGTGCCGTCGGAGCGGGAGGCGATGTTCACCACTTGCGACAATTCCGGCGACAGCATCGGGCGGCCATTGGCATCGGCGGCAATGCCGGGAAGGCTGCCGATCAGCGGCACCAGGTCGCGGGTAATCACCGAGTTGGTTTCCGCCTGCGAACCGCCGCGCAGGACGATCGCGGTGGTGTCGTCGCCGGTGCTGTTGAGCGTGGCCTGAAAGCCCTGGCCCATTGCCAGCATCGCCACCAGCACGCCGACCACGCCGGCAATGCCGACCACGATCACCGAGCTGGACCCCCAGCGCTGCGGCAGCGTGGCGATGCCGATGCGTGCGGCCGCCAGCGAAAGCCTGCCGCTGCGTGTGGCCACCAGCCACACCGCCAGCAATCCACCGATCGGCAGCAGCACCATCCACGGCAGTGCGATCCAGGCCGCCAGCCCGATTGCCAGCAGCACGACCGACAGCGCGTTGACCCCACGATCTTTCCATTTGCGTTGCATGTGCATGCTCCTGTCAGCGGCCGGCGAGTGCATCGACGATCTTCAAGCGCTGCGCGCGTAATGCCGGCAGCACACCCACCACGATGCCGATGCCGGCCATCAGCCCGACCGCGACAAGCCAGGTCTGCAGCGGCACGGTCTGGGTCGGCATCAGGCCGCCGCTGCGCGCTGCAACCGCCGGGATCACCAGCGCCGCCAGCCCCATGCCGATCAGCCCGCCCAGGCCGATCAGCAACATCGACTCCACCATCACCAGGCTCAGCACGGTGCGGTCCTGAAAGCCCAGCGTCTTGAGCGTGGCCAGCTCCGGAATCCGCTCGCGCACGGCCTGTGCCATGGTGTTGCCGGTCAGCAGCAGCAAGGTGAAAAACACCGCGGCCATGATCGAGGTGACGATCAAGCCGATATCGGCAAACTGCTTGACGAAGGCTTGCTGAAATGCCGATTCGGTCTGCGACTTGGTTTCATGGTCGGAGTTGGCCGACAACGCATCGATGGCCTGCGCCACGCGCGATGCCTGGTCGGCGTTGCGCAGCGTCACCGTGTACCAACTCACCCTGCTTTTGATGTAGTCGTTGGACTCGTCGAAGTACTTCCAGTTCATCATCAACTGGCGTTCCTGGTTGGCGGCCACGGTGCGGTCTTTCATGCGGAAGATGCCGACCAATTGCAGCGGCCAGTCGTTGCTGCCGCCGCGCGGAAAGATGGTGGCCTGCAGCGGAATGGTGTCGCCGATCTTCCAGCCATTTTCCTTGGCCAGGCTTTCGCCAACGATCGCGCCGGTGCGTGTGGTCTGGAACGCCTTGAGCTGGTCCTTGGGCAACTGATATTCGCTGTAGACATCGAAGAAATTGGGCGCCACCGAAAAATTCGGGAAGAAGTTCTTCGGGTCGCGGTAGATGCCGCCGAACCACATTGCCGAGGTCACATCGCGCACGCCCGGCACGCTGCGGATCTGGTTTTCCAGATTGATCGGCAGCGATTGGGTGATCGACAAGCGCGATGCCACCACCAGCCGGTCCACGCCGCTGACGCTGCCGCCGGAGGTAAAGGCCACGCGCACCGAATCGAGCATGCCGAACAATAAGAACGCCGCGACCACCGAGAGCAAGGTCAGCAAGGTGCGGGTCTTGCTGCGGAACAACTGCGCCCATACCAGCGAGAGATACTTCATGGCAGCGCTCCCTTACAGTGCAAGCGGCGCGTCGGCCAGCTCGCCCTTGTCCAGATGGATGGTGTGGGTGGCGTATTCGGCGGCCTTGGGGTCGTGGGTGACCATCACGATGGTCTTGCCGTGTTCGCGATTGAGCTCCTGCAGCAGGCGCAGGATTTCTTCGGCATTGTGGCGGTCCAGATCGCCGGTGGGTTCGTCGCAAATCAGGAAGGTGGGATCGGAGACGATCGCGCGCGCGATCGCCACGCGTTGCTGCTGGCCGCCGGACAATTCGCTGGGCTTGTGGTTGCGACGCTCCTGCAGGCCGACCAGGGTCAATGCGATCTCGGCATTGCGCTTGCGTTGGGCGGCATTGAGCGAGGTGAGCAGCAACGGCAGCTCCACGTTCTTCTGCGCGGTGAGCATCGGCATCAGGTTGTAGAACTGGAACACGAAACCGACGTGGTGACTGCGCCAGGTCGCCAGCTGCCCGCCGCTCATGCGATCGATGCGCTCGCCTTCGATCTCGATCTCGCCGCCGCTGGGGCTGTCCAGCCCGCCGATCAGGTTCAGCAAGGTGGTCTTGCCGGAGCCAGACGGCCCCATCAGTGCGACGAAGTCGCCGCTGGCAATGTCCAGATCGATGCCGTGCAGCACCTGCACCTGCTCGGGGCCGCGTTGGTAGGTCTTGGTGATGTTGCGCAAACTGACGAGAGCGGACATGGCAACTCCTGGCGGTGCGATGGAAGAGGTGACAGCAGTGCGCAGAGCGACTGCGGATGTGGTGCGGCACTGCAGTAACACGATGAGCTGAAATGCGATGAAGCGATGGGGCGAGTGCAGGCAAGGCATCGACTGCTGTGGCGACACCTGTGCGGCACACGCTGCCGATGCCTGAAACGTGCCTGCGACGACAACGGCTGAGATATCGACGAACATCGCAACTGCAGATACGCAAGCACAGCCGATGCCGCGTTACTGGATTTCACCGGCGTTCCCTCGCAGCGCGATGCAGGCGCCTGCGTCGCTGCCGTTTCCATCAAACGCGCTTTCCGTATTCCCCTGAGTGGTGACCGCCTGCGCTGTGTTGGTTGTGCGTTATTCGGCAGCGTCCGGCGCTGCTTCGGTCACCTTGTCGCCATCCTTCAAGGTTTGCGGCGGATTGAGTACCACGCTGTCGCCTGCGGCCAGGCCGGAGAGCACCTGCCTGTCTTCGCCCATCACCATGCCGGTGGTGACGGCATGCGCGCTGACGGTGTTGTGCTCGCCGACCACGAACGCGACCGTGCGCGTGTCGCGCTCCACCAGTGCGGCGACCGGGACGCGCACGCCCTGCGGCTTGGCTGCTTGCTGCGGTTTGGCCTGCTCCAGAAAGCTGACCCGGACACCCATCTCCGGCACGATGCGCGGATCCTTGACCTTGAGCGCCACGCGCACTTTCACCGTGGCCTTGCCGCGGTCGGCGGTGGGGATGATGGCGATGACCTCGCCTGGAATCTTCCATTCCGGGTAGGCGTTGAGCACCGCTTCCACCGGCATCTTGGGTTGCACGCGGCCGATGTAGGACTCGCCCACTTCCACCTCGATTTCCAGCGATTCCATGTCCACGATGGTGCCGATACCGGTGCGGGTGAACCCGCCGCCGGCCGACAACGGAGAGACGATTTCGCCCGGCTGCGCCGCCTTGGCCGTCACCACGCCGGCAAACGGCGCGCGCACTACGTTGAAGTCAGAGCGGATACCGGCAATGGCCAGTTGGTCGGAGGCGACCTGCACATTGCGCTGCGCGTTCTGCAGCTGGGCGCGCAAGGCATCGCGCTGCGCAATGGCCTGGTCGTATTGCGAGCGCGACACCAGCTGCGCACCCACCAACGACTGCAGGCGCGTGGCATCGGCGTTGGCTACCGCCAGTTGCGCCTGCATGTTGTCGACCTGGCTGCGTGCGGCCGACAACTGCGAGGCCGACAAGCTGCGCTGCGCATCGGCATCGAGCGGGTCGAGTGTGGCCATCACCTGGCCCTGTTCGACGCGCATGCCTTCTTCGATCATCACCTCGCGCACCTTGCCGGTGACTTGCGCCGACACCGTGGCCATGCGTCGTGCCACCACATAGCCGGAGGCGTCCAGCACCGATGCGCTGCTGCTGCCGGCGCTGATCGCCACCACCGGCGCGGTCTGCATCTGCACCACCGGGCGGCGCGTGAACCACCACGCGGCGGCGGCCAGCACGATGACGAGGATCACTGCGGCGAGGATCCAGCCGGTACGGCGGGCGGGCGGCGGCGTGGCAGGGCGCTGGCGGTCGATGCGGAGTTGCTTGAGCAGATCGGCGGAAGTGTTCATCGATGACCAAGACGGAAGGCTGCGCGAAATGTGACGGTCTACAGGCGATGCCGCAAGCTGCCGGAAGTCACCAACTGCGGTGCGGCGACAAACGGTCGATGCGCCGATGCCACCGCCAGCTGGTGCGCAGCATGCAGTCAGCACGGCGCGCTCACCAGTGACAGCTGTCATCTGCACGCCATGACACCGGCAACTGGTGCACCAGCGCTGCGGCAGGCCATGCTGGCGGCTCCTCCGGCAATCCGCTAACGGCATGCTTTCCTTCGCATTTGCAGACTGCACGTATCTGGCTTGCGCTTGCGCAGGCCAATCGCAACCCCGGTGGGCGATCGCATCGCAGCAAGCACCGGGAGCATGCATGAGGCCGCTCACCCGTATCGTCCTGCACGCAGCCGCACGCAGGCGGGCCCGGCAGTGGCAGAATCCGCTCATCCACACGGACCTTCGCTGATGCGCCCCCGGTTTCCCGCATGGCTTCGCCCCGCCGCCAGTTCGCAGGTTGCCGCGCGGCTGGCGCAGGGCCAATCGCCGTGGATGGACAGCGTGCACCTGCTGTGGTCGGCCTGGGTATTCGTGGTGCCGGTGTTTTCTGCGCGGGGCTACGACAGGACCTGGCTGTTGTGCACGCTGCTCTCGTATCCGGTTTTTCTGCTGCTGTACGCACGCATGTTGCTGGCGCCACGCGGCACCTTGTATCGCTACGCCTGGGCGATGGCGGTGATGAGTGCCGCCTTGTTGCCGGTGTATTCGTCGGGCATCAGCTACTTCATCTTTGCCTGCCTGAGCTTGCGTCCCTCCACGCGGCCTGGGTTGTGGCGGCACTTTGCGATGTTGCTGCTGATGAACGCGTTGTACCTGAGCTGGGCGCACTGGCTCGGGTTGAGCATGCAGGCACTGGTGTGGATGCCGGTGACGGTGCTGGGCATGGCGGCCGTGGGCGCGGTGTACAGCATCAACGAACGCAAGGACGCGTTGCTGCGCTTGTCGCAGGACGAAGTTCGTCGTCTGGCGGCCACTGCCGAACGCGAGCGTATCGGCCGCGACCTGCACGATCTGCTTGGCCATACCTTGTCGCTGGTGGCGCTCAAATCCGATCTGGCTGCGCGTCTGATCGAGCGCGACCCGCAGGCCGCACGCAACGAGATCGACGCGGTGGCGCAGGTCTCGCGCGAGGCCTTGGCGCAGGTACGGCGCGCGGTCACCGGCATCCGTGCTGCCGGCCTGGTTGCCGAACTGGCATCGGCGCGGGTACTGCTGGACCTGGACGGCATTGCGCTGGAGCAACACCTGGAGCCGCTGGCCTTGCCGCCCGAGCACGAAACCGCGCTTGCGCTGGTGATGCGCGAGGCGGCCACCAATGTGCAGCGCCACGCGCAGGCAAGACGCGTGCGTGTGCAACTGCGCGCGCACGGCGATCAGGCCGTGCTGGAGATCACCGACGACGGCCGCGGCGGCGTGATCGTGCCGGGCAACGGCCTGGACGGCATGCGTGCACGCCTGCACGGCCTGGGTGGCGCGCTGGATGTGCAGGCCTTGCCGCGCGGCATGCGATTGCGCGCCAGTGTGCCGTTGCCGTTGCCGCGGCCTGCGGTTGTCCCCGCAACGCCGCCGGTGATGCCGCAGCCGCTCTAACGCGCCCCGGTTGCGCTGCCAAGTGCACGGCATGCGTCGGCGCTGTTATCGTGCGCAACCGTTGCATGCATGCGAGCGCGACCGATGATCCGGGTGTTGTTGGCGGAAGACCAAGCCTTGCTGCGTGGCGCGCTGGTGGCCTTGCTCGGACTGGAGGACGATATTGCGGTGGTCGGCAGCGCCGGCGATGGCGAAAGCGCGTGGCGCGAACTGCAGCGCCTGCAGCCGGACGTGCTGGTCACCGATATCGAGATGCCTGGCCTGACCGGGCTGGAACTGGCGCAGCGGATCCAGCGCCAGGCGTTGCCGGTACGGGTCATGATCGTCACCACGTTCGCGCGTCCGGGATTTTTGCGCCGTGCCCTGGATGCCGGCGTGGCCGGGTATCTGCTCAAGGATGCGCCGGCCGAACAGCTGGTCGATGCGTTGCGGCAGGTGCACCGCGGCGGGCGGGTGATCGACCCGCAGCTGGCCCTCGATGCGTGGGTGGAAGCAGACCCCTTGAGCGAACGCGAACGGACTGTGCTGCGGCTGGCCGGCGAAGGCCGCTCCGCCAGCGAGATCGCCCAGCAGTTGCAGCTCTCGCACGGCACGGTGCGCAATTACCTGTCCGAATGCATCGGCAAACTGGGCGTGGCCAATCGCATCGAAGCCTACCGCCTGGCGCGGCAGAAGGGCTGGTTGTAGTGCAGCCAGTCGATGGTTTGCGTGCGCGGGAAGCTGACGTTTTCGGGGTGCGGGATTGCATGCAGGTGCGCCGCGCCTAATCGACGCGAGCGCACCACAAAGCCGCCATCGACGACGGTGCATCGGTTGCTTCATCCGCCAATCTGCAGCTATTCCAAACGCGTGCGAAGGCATGCGATTTGCACCCAGGTACACTGCACAGCATCGAAAAACACGGCGAGCGATGCATGAAATCTCTGTGGCTGTCGGGCCTGCTGTGGATATGCGCCTTCAACGCGTCCGCCGAGCAATTCAAGATATTGGTGGCTGCCATTCCCAACCAGTATCACCACGACTATATCCCCGTGGCCAAGCCGCAATTCGAAGCGATGGCGCGCAAGCATTATGTCCAGATGGTGTGGGCGTGGAATGCCAAGGCGTTCGATGGCGACCTGTCGCAATACGCGGCCATCGTGTTGCTCAATACGCCGGCCACCGATCTCGACCCAGCGCAGCGGGCCAACTTCCAAAAATACGTGCGTAACGGCGGCGGCGTGGTCGCGGTGCACAAGGCCTTTGCGATCAAGCGCGGTGAATGGGAGTGGTACGACCACATGATCGGCCGCTCGTTCCGCACCCATCCGTACATGCAAACGGCGATGGTGGATGTGGCCGACGCCAATTTCCCGGCCACTGCCGGCCTGCCCAAGCGCTGGGTATGGAGCGACGAATGGTACGAATACGATCCGCCCTACAGCGACGACTTGGTCACGCTACTCACCGTCGACGAACGCAGTTATGACCCCACCTTGATCTGGCCAGGGCAGGTCGCCAAGGGCATGGGCCAACAGCACCCGGTGGCGTGGTACCACCACTTCGAAGGTGGCCGCGTGTTCGCCACTGCGCTGGGCCATCTGGCCGAAGCCTACAACGACCCACGCTATCTGGAACACTTGTACGGTGGGATCTATTGGGCGGCCACCGGCAAGGGCATCGAATCATCGGCGCCAGCGGCCAAAACAAAACGCCAGCGTTAGGCACCAGCCCCTCTTCCCGGCGGGAGAGGGGTGGGTAAGGCGACGGGCGAGGCCAGCCGCGTGGGCCTACTTCAATCGGCTGCACCCGCATCCTCGTCCGCCCCTGCGTGGCACCTCCTTCCCCATGAAGGGCAGACGATGTCCCAGGGAGAAGGAACTGCGTGCTGCCACTGTGTGCCGATCATCTGCCGAGCCGCGTCAGCCCACCATCAACCGCGACCCCATCACCGCGCAGACCGCTCTCCACGCGCCATGCTGGCAAACACCCCGTCGCGGCGTACCCAGGCGTGAAACAACGCCGCGCTCAGATGCCCCAGCACGGTGGCAAATAACAGATACGCCAGCCAGCCATGCGCGCTGCGCAGCCAGGCATACAGTGCAGGATCGTGCGGTGCGATCGCCGGCAGGTTCGCGCCTGGCCACAGCACGATCGGGTAGGCGCCGGCCGACAGCATCGCCCAGCCGATCAACGGCATGCCCAGCATCAATGCATACAGCAGCCAATGCGAGGCAATCGCGGCAGCCCTTTGCCATGCCGGCAGATCGGCCGGCAGCGGCGGCGGGCGATGGCGCAAGCGGTTGATCAGGCGCAGCACCGCCAGGATCAGAATCGCGATGCCCAGCGGGCGATGCAGATCGATCAACCACGGCCGCTGCGTCACCGAGGCCACCATGCCCACGCCGACGAACAGCATGGTCAGGATCATCGCGGCCATCAGCCAGTGCAGCACGCGCGCTGGCAGATTGAAGTGGGTACGGCGGCTCATTGGCGTGCTCCCTGGCCGGTGGCGGCGCTGCCCGTGCCGTTGGCGATCTCGCGCTCGCGGCGGTTGAACGATTGCGAATACACCGACGAGCGCGCTGCCAGAATCGGGTCATTCGATGCGGCAAGGCCCTTGGGCAAAATCAACGGGTCGTAATTGAGATCGCGACACGGGCCGGTGGCCTGCGGCTGCGCACGCTCGATCGAGAGCGTGCCGGCCACGATCTGCTTGCGGCGTTCCGGCCACGGTTGCGACGGGTCGTCCACCGCATCGCCGGGCTCGGCGATGGTCAGCACCATGTCCCAACGCAGCGGCCCGTGCGCCAGCCGCGCGTCCAGGTCGGTGGCGAGAAAATCGCCATCGGCCTGCTTGCGTTGCGCGGCGCTCAGTTCCTTGAATGGCGTATGCGGGCGCATCGACCAGCGGATGTAGCGTTCGCGTCCGTCGGCGGCAATCGCGCGGAACGCATTGACGCCGTTGTATTGCGTATTGGCCCAGCTGTCCGACCACGGCGCAGTCTTGGCCCACTGCTGGAACTTGGCCGCTTCCGGATACTGCTTGCCGAACGCCGCCAGTTTTTCGGGGTCCGGCTTGCCGGTGGCCGGGTCTGGCTTGGAGGCCACGTTGAGCGCCTGAAAGCCGGCCGGCGTGGCGACCACGAAGAACGGGAAGCTGTTCATCGCCGTGCGCCATTCCTGCCCATCGTCGCTGCGCAACAGCAGCGCCATGCTGCGTACGCGCGCCTGCCCGTCCGGCCCGTGCGGGTCGCCGCCGCCGATCGACATGCGCCCCAGCACCGGCGTGCTGGGCTGGCTGAAGATGCGTGCCGACGACAGCCAGGTGGCCTTGCCGCTGGACTGGAATTGCCCGCTCACGCACACCCCTTTGGTATGCGCGCGGCGAAAGCCCGGATGCGGCGGCCCGCTGGATTCGATGGTGTCGGTCATGCGCGCGGCAGTGAGCCGGTCGCCACCGATCCAGCCGGCCGTCCAGGCAAACGCAAGCGCAACGCCGCCGGCAATGGCGGCAATCCCCAACAATGGCAGCACGGGGCGGCGCGCGCGCGGGGGCGAGGGAGGTGGCAACGTCATGGCTGGCTCCGGTGGTCGATACTGTGAGTGGTTGATACGAGTGAGACGACATGCGAGCCGCGTTATTCCCTCGTCCACCAACGACGGCGGCACGCACCGATCGCGGGAATAATCCACGCTCCAGTGCGTCTACCGTGTGATGCCACCACCACGCGCGCCAATGGATGCTCTGGACGATGACCAACTGCGCGCCGTGCTGCCGGCGCTGCGCCGCTTCGCACGCTCGTTGAGCGGCGAGCCCGCCAGCGCCGACGATCTGGTGCAAGCCACACTGGAGCGCGCGCTGCGGCGGTGGCACACCCGGCATACCGCCGAAGCCCTGCAGCCCTGGCTGTTCGCCATCCTGTACCGGCAGTTTCTGGATGGGCAGCGGCGTGCCGCGCGCTGGCAGCGGGTCGTGGGCCTGTTCGCGCCGCAGCAGCCCAGCCAATCCGCGTCCGCTGAGCAGGTGCACGACGGCCGTGCCATGCTGGCCAGCCTTGCATCATTGCCGGCCGAACAACGCGCGTTGTTGCTCTTGGTCAGCGTGGACGGTTTCAGTTATCGCGAAGTGGCCGATACCCTCGGCATCCCGATCGGCACCGTGATGTCGCGCCTGTCGCGTGCGCGCGAACGCCTGCGTGCCGTGAACGAAGGCCAGGTGAATCACGCACCTGCATTGAGGATCCTGAAATGACCACCATACCGCCCGACGAACACGCGCTGCACGCCTACGTCGATGGCCGCCTGACGCCGGAGCAACATGCAGCAGTGGCAGCCTGGCTGCAGGCACATCCCGCCCAGGCCGCGCGCGTGGCGGGCTGGAAGCGCGATGCCGAAGCGCTGCGTGCCGCACACGCCGGCCTGATGGCGGAGACTGGCGCCGTCGCCTTCACGCCTGCGGCGATTCGCCGTGGCCTGCAACAGCGCCGTCGTGCCGCGTTTGCCGTGGCCGCCAGTTGCGTGCTGGCACTTGGCCTGGGTACCGGGCTGGGCTGGCAGCTGCATGCGAGCCGGATCGCCAGCCAACGCGTGCCGATGGCCGATGCAGTGGCCGCCTACCGCCTGTTCGCCGATGCCGACGCGCATCGGGGCGTTGGGTTGGACGTGCAGCGCCGTGCCGAGTTGGAACCGTGGTTGCGCACGCATTTCGGCAGCGTAGGCGTGGTGCCGGATCTGCGTGCGCAGGGGTATACGTTGCGCGGTGGGCAATTGCTGTCCACACTGGAAGGCGCGGCCGCGATGCTGGTCTACAGCGATGCCGACGGCGCACGCATTGGCCTGTATCTGCGTCCACGCAGCGGCCCGATGCCGACCGGCGAGCGCCGCGATGGCCGGCTGTTGGCGCAGTACTGGGCCGAAGGCGACACCGCATTCGCGCTGGTCGGCCCGGCGACGCATACACGCATGCGCACGATCGCGCCGTTGTTGCGTCGCCAGGGCTGACCAGCGCAGCGCAAGCGTTGTGCTGGCCTCAGCCTGATTGCAGCGCTGCCCGCGCTCAGCCGCCGTAGCGTTGTTGCAGCATGGCGAACGCCGAGCGCAGTGCCAGCGCTTCGCCGCCGGCGGGGCGGCCGGGGCGGTCGCTGTCATTCCAGGCGTAGACGTCCAGATGCGCCCACGGCCGGCCGGGTGCCACGAAGCGTTCCAGATACAGCGCGGCGGTGACGGCGCCGGCCATGCGCGAGCCGGCGTTGGCCATGTCGGCTACATGGCTGTTGAGATAACGCAGGTATGGGCGCCATAGCGGCATGCGCCACACCGGGTCGCGGGTCTGTTCTCCGGCACTGATCCAGGCCTGCGCCAGCGCATCGTCGTTGGCAAAGAGCGCCGGCAGGTCCGGGCCCAGCGCGATGCGTGCCGCGCCGGTAAGCGTGGCGAAATCCAGGATCAGATCCGGGTGCTGCTCGGTGGCATAGCTCAGCGCATCGCACAGCACCAGGCGGCCTTCGGCATCGGTGTTGTCCACTTCCACCGTCACGCCGGCGCGGGTGGTGATCACTTCACCAGGGCGGAATGCATCCGGGCCCACCGCGTTCTCCACTGCCGCAATCAGCAGCGTCAGCCGCACCGGCAACTGCTGCGCCATTACCAGACCGGCCAGCGCCAACGCATGCGCCGCGCCGCCCATGTCCTTTTTCATGTTGCGCATGCCATCGGCCGGCTTCAGATCCAGCCCGCCGGTGTCAAAGCACACACCTTTGCCGACCAGCACCAGATGCGGATGCGCCGTGTCACCCCACTGCAACTGGATCAGTCGCGGCGCGCGATGCGAGGCGCGCCCCACGGCATGGATGGTGGGGAAGTTCTGCGCCAGCAACGCGTCGCCGACGATCGCATCGACTTGTGCGCCATGCGCCTGTCCCAGCGTGCGTGTGGCCTCTTCCAGATGCTGCGGGCCCATGTCTTCGGTGGGCGCGTTGACCCAGTCGCGCACGCGCAGGCACGCCTCGATCAGTGCATGCGTCTGTGCCGAGGGCGTTGCAGCCAGTTCGGCCGGCGCGCGCGGCACCTTGCGATAACGTGAAAAGCGATAAGCGCCCAATCCCCAGCCCAGATGCAGCAATGCCTGCTCGGCATCGCTCAGCGGGTTGGCCAGCGTCCAGCGGCTGGCCGGCGGTAGGGCCATCGGCGCATGCGCGTAGGCGTAGGCATCGGCCCGGTCACCGATCCCCAGGACCGCACCGGCCAGCCCGTTGTCGCCCGGCAACAACAGCACGCTGCCCGGCGCGGCATCGAAACGCTGTGCCTGCGCCCACGACAGCACACCGGTGGGCTGCTCCGCGCACCAGCGCGTAAAGTTCTCGCGGTCGAGCACATACAGCGGCAAGGCTGCGGCATGGGGATCGGTGAAACCGGTGAGGTGCGACATGGAAATCCTCGAGTGCAGCGCCGTGCGCCGCGCAGAGTGGCTCAGGCGGGAAGGGTGATGCCGGCGTTCATCGGGCCTGGATGCGGCTGCTGCGCGTCCAGCCAATCGGCCAGCCCGGTCATGCTGTCGAATTCCAGATCCGGCTGCTGGGTGGGATGCGACCACACCGCGCCCTCGCGATTGATCCAGCAGGCGCGCAGGCCGGCATCCAGCGCGCCCAGCACGTCCATGCGCACGTGGTCACCCACATGCAGCACTTCCGAAGGCGGCACCTCGAGCCGGGCACAGGCGGCCAGGAAGATGCTCGGGTCGGGTTTTGCGCTGCCGTGTTCGCGCGAGCCCAGTTGAAACGCAAAGTGGTGCATCAGCCCGATGCGCTGCAAATCGGCATTGCCGTTGCTGAGCGCGGCCACCGGCACATGGGCGGCAATGCGCGCCAGCGCGTCGAGCGCATCCGGGTAGCATTCCACCTGGTTACGCGCCGCATAGAACACCTCGTAGGCCGGCTCCAGCAACGCCAGATCGCCGCCGCTCTCGCGCAACGCCATTTCCAACGTCAATCGGCGCAGCGCGCTGAGGTCGTGATGCAGGTGCGGGTTGTCGGCAAAGCTGCGCTCACGCAACTGGCGCATCGCCTCCACCGGAAAGCGCTCGGCAGTCACCGGGCTGTGCTCGCGCATCCAGTCGTACAGCACCTGATCGATCCGCGCCCCGATCGGCGCAAAGGGCCACAACGTATCGTCGAGGTCGAGGGT
Source organism: Xanthomonas sp. NCPPB 1754 (assembly GCF_041475725.2). NCBI lineage: Bacteria > Pseudomonadati > Pseudomonadota > Gammaproteobacteria > Lysobacterales > Lysobacteraceae > Xanthomonas > Xanthomonas sp. NCPPB 1754. The sequence continues at coordinate 4,563,110 of NZ_CM192982.1, read as the reverse complement.
GATGGCGCGGATGTGGAAGCTCATCGCACGATTGTAATGCCGGGAATGGAGAGTCGGGAATCGAGAATGGGCAGAGCACCGCCTCTGCGCTTGCGATTCCCAACTCCCGATTCCCCATTCGCGGCTACTCAAGCAACCGCGCCCAGCGCTGCATCCCGTCCACCCGGCTCAGCACCATCTTGATGCAGACCAGCAACGGCACCGCCAGCAGCAGGCCGACCATGCCCCACAGCCAGCCGAACAGCATCAGCGCCAGGATCAGCATCAGCGGCGAGATCGCCATGCGTCGGCCCAGCACGATCGGCGTCACCACCTGGCCTTCGATCGTGTGCAGGGCCAGGTACAGGATCGCCGGCAGCAGCGAGGACAAGGTGGTGCGAAATTCCACAAAACCCATCAGCAGCATCAGCATCACGCCGATCAACGGGCCGACATACGGTGCGAAATTCAGCAATGCGACCACCGTTCCCCACAGGATCGCTTCGGGCAGCGGAATCTGCAGCACAGACAAAATGCCGGCAAATACCAGCCCGACCAGGGTGTTGATCACGCTGATGGTGAGCACGTAGCGCGAGACCTCGCGCTCGATGTCCAGCATGATCTCGGTGGTGAACCGTTGCTGCTGCCGGTTCGGTAGCAAGGCGATCGCATGCCGTTGCAGGCTTTCGCCATACACCATGAAGAAGAACGTCAGCAGCACCACCGCCAGCACCGAAGCCGCCAGCTTGGGCGTGCGGACCAGCGCCTTGTAAGGGTCGTCCATCTGCGTGCGAACGATCTGCACGCCGCGCTGGCCTTCGCCACCGGCCGCGCGTGCAAAGTTTTCCGCTGCCTGGTTGGCTTGCATCACCGGCTTGGTGAGATCGCGCACATCGCGCGCAATCTGGCGCATCTGCCGTGGTGCCTGTTGCACCCATTCGGCGGCAGGGCCGGCCAATTGCGTGGCCAACGTGACGGTGCCGGCCAGGCCTAGGCACAGGATGAGCAAGGCGCCGAGAAACCGCGGGATGTACAGCTTGCGCAGACCCCGCAGGATGGGGTTGCCGATCAGCGCGAAAAACGCGGCCAGCATGATCGGCAGGATGATCGTCTGCGCTGCCCAGAGGGTGTAACCAACGGCGAGCGTGGCCAGCACCACCAGCGAGGCCGGCGCGCGCGGGCGGGGCGCCGGTGCGGGCGGAAGCGAATCTGCCGCGGTAACGGCATCCGGTGAGTCGACGGGAAGAGACATGCGCGCCCTGGCAGCAGACTGGCGTGCTGCCAGCGGTGCGCCATTATCGGCGCAATGCGTCAACGGCGCGCACAGAGCCTGTGGGCAGGATGTCAGCTAGCGAAAGATTGTGTGGCGAACTCGGCAGCAGCGCCCTTGTGCAGGTCGCGGGGCGCCGAGTTGGTTGTCGATGTGGGATTGCCATTGACCGCAGGATCCTGCCGCATGCTGCTGACTGCGGCAGCACACATGCCGTGCGGAATTGGCCGTCAGGCGTCAGAGCTCTTGGCGAGGAAAGGACCATTCGTCGCACGATTCCCGCATTTCAGCGCTGATATCCGTCAGCCTTCGCAGCGAGCAGTTATCCAGCGGAAATAGACAACGCGGATGCCAGCATTGCGGGCCCGTCGTGCAGCGGTCTTTCAAGCAGTCACCCAGCGCGGCACGCGCGGACTGCATGCAGCGCCGGGATCAGAACGCAGCGCCAGGACCAGACATGGCCACGCGGCGGTCGGACCTCTTCAAAGCGGCACTGGGCACTGGTATGTCGATGCCTTGCACAGGCAATCCGCTGCTGTCGACGGCGGCCTGGCAAAGCGCTAGCCGCCGTGAATACCGTCCGCGCTCAGGCGGCGCGATCTGCAGGGACCTGCACCACGGTCACCGGCGGGTCGGCTGCAACTTCCTCGGCATTGTCTGCCGCACGTTCGGCCTGCTCGGAAGCTTCCTGCGCACGGTGCGCAGTGAACAGCGCAGAGATGGTACTGATCATCTGCAGAAGCTTGGGAATACCGCCAAGCTTGCTGGCGATGCTGCCCAATGCCGCCTGCGGTTCGTTGCGGCCGGTGACAAAGCCGAGCCCGAAGCCCACCGTCACGATCCGCAGTGGCGACCACCCGGCACGCCAGGTCTGGCGGAGTTCGCTCCAGTGCAGACGCGTTTCTTGCGCGCGTCCTTCGACCAGAAACTCGGCGCGTTCGACGCGTTGACGCAAGGTTCCAAACTTCATGGGCGTGCTCCACTGGCAGAGGTTGCCGCGTCATCGTCCTTGCTCGGGTCGTCGAAAATTCCCAGTTTGATGAGCTGACGGCGCGTTGCATTCATGCCGGTGTGGTCGAAGTAGAAAAACACGCGCCATGCCGCGATGCCGGTCACCAACAGACTCGCCAACGCAGTGAAAAACATCGCCTGGAACCACGACAACCCGGCACGTTGCAGCAGGGCGATGATGGCACCGGCCAGCAGCAACCACGACGAGGCGCCGAACACCACGGCCACGCAGGCCCAGGCCAGGCCACGCCCGAATGCGCTGCGTGCCAGTTGCAGATCGGCCGACACCAGCCGGCGCAAGGCGCGGCTGGTGTCCTTGGCCGAGCCCAGCGTTGCACGGCCGGCTGCGCCGACCGCACGTACGCTTTCGTCCAGTCCTGGCGTCTGCGCGCTTGCGTCTGGCGCGTCGGTTCCGGCAGCGGGAGAGGCCTGATCGCTCACGACTTAGTTGTCGTTGCTGCGTGCCAGCTTGGCGATGACCCAGCCAGCGGCGAAGGCAACGCCGAAGGCAGCCAGCGGACGCTCGCGAATCAGATCGGTGGCGCTTTCCAGCAGATCGTTGCCCTTGGCAACCAGGACATCCATCTGCTCCTTGGCAGCGGCACCGCCGAACTCGGCAGCGGCCATGCCGGCCAGCGCGGTGTCGGACAGCTCGGCCTTGACGTTGGCGCGACCGAGCTTGAGCTCATCGCCAGCGGCGCTGGTGGCGCCCCTGACCGCTTCGCCAGCGGCGCTCGCTGCCGACTTCAGGTGGGTGCCGGCTTCGCTCAGGTTTTCCTTCAGCTGATCGGTATTGGTGGGGCTCATGCGATATCTCCTTCGGTCATTGATGGCAGCCGCCACTCACGTGCGGTCGAGCGGTAGCAATAGCATCGGGGGGGTGTAGGAGGCGTTAGTGGAAGCAACGCCCGGTACACATCGCGTCAACGCATCAGCGCGTCGTACTGCGCGTTGCCACGCAGGATGCGCACGACAAGCTGCTGCGGTTTACGCTGGAAATTGGCCCGCCAGCTGGCAAGGTCGGCGAACTCGCCCACGCTGCTGGCCACGATCACATCGCCAGCGACCAGGCCGTTGGCGGCAGCGCGACCGCCGCGTTTGACCTCGCTCACCATCACCCCGGTGATGCCTGACTGACGCAGCGATTCGGGGAGATCGACGAAGGTCGCGCCGGTCAGGCGCGGGTCCAGCATGTCGCCGGTGACGGCGCGGTCCTGCTCTTTCAGCGTGGCCTTGAGCTTGAGCGGCTTGCCATCGCGACGGATGTCCAGGGTCACCGCACTGCCAACCGCCTGCAGGCCTTCGTAATTGTGGAGCGCCTCGGCGCTGTCCACGCGCTGGTCGTTGGCCGCTACCACGACATCGCCCGGTTGCACGCCTGCCGCCGCCGCTGCGGAGCCCGGCAACACCCGTGTCACCAAGGCGCCGCGCAATGAATCCACGCCAAGGCCCTGCAACATCTGCTGGGTGAGGTTCTGGGTTTCCAGGCCGAGCGTGCCGCGCACCACCACGCCCTTGGTCACCAATTGCTCGACGACATTGCGCGCCAGGTTGGACGGAATCGCCAGCCCAAGGCCGATATTGCCGGCCATGCTGCCCTGTGGATTGAAGCTGGCGGTATTGATGCCCACCAACTGGCCTTGCAGGTTGACCAGCGCGCCGCCCGAGTTGCCGGGGTTGATCGAGGCGTCGGTCTGGATGAAGTTCTGATAGCCCAAGCCGCGAATTCCGCTACGCCCTACCGCCGAGACGATGCCGGAGGTGACGGTCTGGGTGAAGCCGAACGGGTTGCCGATGGCCACCACGAAATCGCCCACGCGTAGCGCGTTGCTGTCGGCCAGTTTGATATCGGTGAGGTTGTCGGCCTTGATGCGGATCAGCGCAATATCGGTATCGGCATCGGAGCCGATGAACTCGGCCTTGACCGTGCGTCCGTCGCCGAGCGTCACCTGCACGTCGTCGGCGTTTTCGATGACGTGGTGATTGGTCAGTACGTACCCTTTTTGCGCATCGATGATCACGCCCGAACCCAGCGATTCGTTGATGCGGTCCTGCGGCACCTGCGGAAACAGCCGGCGCAGGATCGGGTCATTGAAGAACGGATTGCGGACGCGCACCACCTGTTTGGTGTTCACGCTCACCACCGCGGGCATGGCCTGCTGCAGCATCGGCGCCAGCGATGGCACTGGCTGGCCGGCCACCGCAGCCGGCAATGCGGCGGCCGTCGGCAGGGTAAAGGCGGCATTGCTGGGGGGCGTGGCTTCGGCGCGATTGTCCAGCCAGGCGTTGATGCCGGTGGCGGCAAATCCGCCGAAGGCAGCAGCCAGCGAAAGAGTCAGCAGGGTAGGCAGCGGTCGCATGGAACGGATTCCGGGTTACGCGGTGGATGAGGAATAGGGCGTTTGACTGCGTAAATCAAGCTGAACGAGAGTGCCTGCGCGCAATTTAACTGCCGGTGAAAGTGCCGCACATCCCTTGCCCTGATTGCGTTGACAGCCCGACGGGCCGGGCGTAGCGTCCGCTTGATCCGATGCCTGTTCAGCATGTTGCGTGCGGTCGCGCATCGCCTGAGTTTCCCGCACTGACGCCCTTAAGGAGGGTCTATGAGCAACGGCAATGGCGTAACGGCAACCCTGTCCGACGCCGTCGATAGCGTAAAAAGCACCGCCACCGAATTGACCGAGACCATCGCCAGCACCGCCAGCGAGGCGGTCGCCAGCGTGCAGGAGGTCGCAGGCACGGCGGTGGAAGAGGTCAAGACGCAGGTGGCCAAAGCGCGCAAGGCGGTGGTCAAGGTCGAAAAGAACGTGGCCAAGAACGCCGGCACTGCGGCCACCGCAGTGAAACGCAGCGTGGCCAAGACCAAACGCTCGCTGGCGGCCACCAAGGACGCTGCCAAGGACAAGCTGGTCGCCACCAGGGAAGCCGCCAAGCAGAAGCTCGCCGCCACCAAGGACGCGGCCAAGCAAACGTTGACCTCGACCACGCAGGCCGCCAAGCAGAAGTTGAGCAGCACCAGTGCCGCGGCCAGGAAGAAGATTACCGACACCAAGGCCACTACCAGGCGCAAGCTGGAAACCGCCAAGGCCAATGCCAAGGCCGAAGCGGCCGCATTGAGTGCCAAGACGGCTGCCAAGAGCGCCGCACGCAAGACCGCCGTCGCAACGGTGAACGCACGCACGGCGGCGAAGAAGGCAGCGAAGAAGGCAGTGGCCAAGCCGGCGGCAGCGACGAAGACGTTGCTCAAGCCTGCAGCGAAGAAGGCGCCGGTGGCCAAGCAAACCGCGACCAGGCAGGCCGCAGTGAAGAAGGCCCCGCTCAAGAAGGCCGCGACCAAGACCGCGTTGAAGAAAGCCGCCAAGGTGACCAAGACCCCGGCCACGCGTGCCGTGGCAAAGACCACCGCCGCGCGCAAGGCAGTGGGCAAGAAAGCGGCAAAGCGCGTCACGCGCTGAGGTTGTCACGCTGCGGCGCAGGGTGCGATGTGCGGGTCGCCAGGTAGCGTGGAAGGCGTGCAACGCACGCGATAGGTGTCACCGAACCTGTGCAATGGTGAAGACGCCGGCGCTGTTCCATAGCGTCGGCGTTTTTGCTGCAGCGGCTTTGGCCAGCGCTCCCCGTCTGCAGCCAACACGCTGATGACCCTGCACTGCGCGGGAGGATTGCCCGAACGTATCGCGTGCGCGCACTTCGATACGTACAGGCATCACGCATGCAATAAAAGGAGCAGGGCCTAGCGCATGCCATCGACCAACTGTTGCGCATCCAGGCCGATCCCTGCCTTGGCCGCGTCATAAGCACCAAGGCTGGCCTTGATGTTCATTGCATTGGGGTACTGCTTTTCGACATAGGCCGCCAGCAAGCGATCGCTTGACGCGTCGAAGATTTCCACCGCATAGCTGACCGAACCGGAGAATGCGCCCTCCTTGCCACGCGCGGCCTGCACGGCATTGTAGGCACCGCCACCGATATCGACCTTCATGAAGGTGCCGAGCACCCGCTTGCTGGGTTTGGCGCCGGTCAAGGTGAGCCGCACACGCAAGGTGTCGGGCCCGATGGCGGTGGTGGGCTGCCAGCGCTGGCCAATCGCGTCGCCGAACTCGCGTTGCATGAGATCGGCGAGCATGCGTTTGTCCTGCTCGGGTACCCCTTCGAATTGCGCGTCCGCGCCGCGGTAAATGCGCACCGGCTCGACCAATGCGGTGCGATACCGCGACCAATCGACCTGGCCGTGATACGCGTACGGCATGCGGCCGCCGCGGCTGCCATCGTGCGGGCGCAGGTAGCTCGAAGATGGCAGTTGGCGATAGGGCGTGGGGCGGGTGCTGGCGCAGCCGATCAGGCTGACGCTGACGACGGCGAGTGCGCAGTATCCAACGAAGCAAGAAGTCGACATGGAGAACTACCTGGTGGAAGAAGGCGAGTGGGCGCAGTTCCAGCGCGCTGGCGTGACCTGATGTTCAGTGCAGTAGAACGCTGGCAGCGGCCAAGGCCAGAACGGCCGTTGCGGCAGTGAACAACACGCCGCGCCTGGCCAGGTGCTGCAGGCGGCGGGCAGCGCGCGCGCTGCGGATATCCGGCAACGCGCACCAGATGTCGCGGTTGCGCGTGCCGGCAGAGCCGCAGCGAAATTCCGGCTCGAGAGGCAGTGGCAGCGGATGCGCAGCGACGGGGTCATTGGCAGCGCACTGCCCGACCGGCAGCGATGGCGCGGTGGGGAGGTGCTGGGTGAAACGGATCGAATGAGGCATCACCAGGCATCCTTGATGCGTGCGGTGAGTGCACTGTAGGCAAGCGATTTTGGGAACTTATTGGATCAACGCGACGACTGCACCGCTTGGCGAAGGCGTGAAATTTCTTTGCAGCACGCAATGGTGTCGGCATTAGAGCGACCACCAAAATGTAGCGAGCAGGTGGTGTGGACGGCGCTCGGGAGCCGCGATGTACGCGTCAGATGGGCCGTCTCGCGCTGCGCGCTGGGCGCTGGGTGTGTGCGTGCGCAGTCGCGCATTTCACGTACCCCTGCTGGTCCATCGCGCACCGCGCACTCGCCGCGCCAGCCTGTGGTTGCGCCGTCGTTTGGTTGGCCGCATATCGTAGTGCTCTCGCGCTGCAGCGCAGGCGGCTTCAGGCCGCGCCGGCAGGGCGGTTGCCGGCAAACACCACGCGCACGCAGAGGCCGCGTCCATCGTTGCCGTCGCCGGCTTCGATCGTTGCTCCGTGCAGGCGCGCAATGCCGGCGACCAGCGACAATCCGATGCCACTGCCCTGTACCGCGCTGCCGGGCACGCGATAAAACCGCTCGAAAATAGAAGCCTGCGCGCTTTCGGGCACGCCGGGGCCGTCATCGCTGACCTGCAGGAACGGGTGCAGTACGTCAGCGCGCACACAATAGCCGCAGCTCACTTCCACCTTGCCATGCAGGCGGCCATAGCGGATGGCGTTGTCGACCAGGTTGCGGATCAGAATGCCCACTGCATCCACATCGCAACGCAGCAGGCAGGGCGATGCCTCAACCTGTAACTGCAGCTGGCGTGCGTCGGCCTGCACGCTGAATTCGTCCAGCACATGCGAGATCAGCTCGCCCATTTCGACTTGATGATAGGCGGCTGAACTGATGCCGGCATCCAGTCGCGCCAGATCCAGCAATTGTTCGGCCAGCCGGTTGCTGCGCCGCGCGGTTTCCAGCAGTTGGCCCAGCGCGGCGTCCTTGGCCTCCGGTGTGGACGCGCGCAATGCGACCTCGGCGTAGGCATGCAGTGCCGAGAGCGGGGTGCGCAGTTCGTGCGCGGCATCGGCGACGAAATCGCGCTCGGCCTGGACGGCTTGTTCCACCCGCGCCAGCAAGGTGTTGAACGAGGCGATCAACGGGCGGACTTCGTCGGGCGCCTGTGCCAGCGGCACCGGCTCGGTATCCAGGCCGGTACGTTGCGCGATGGCGCCGGACAGGGCGCGTAGCGGCCCCAGCGAGGTCCGCACGGCCCACCACATCAATAGCCCCAGGATGCCCAATTGCACGGTGTTGAGCACCACGGCAATCAGGGTCTGCTTGACGCTCATGCGCGAGGATGGGTTGCCGATCGGGGTCGACGTGGCTGCCGCGCCGGGCGTCTCTGTCTGCGTATCGAAGCGGTGCTGGAGCGCGTCGGGCAAGGTGGCGATCAGTCGATCGCCGAGAAGGTTGAGTTCCTGCTCGAACACGCTGTGATGACCCTGGGTGACCAGTGCGACCAGGATCCATAGAGAGGTGGACCAGCTCAGCAGAACGATCGCGGCCAGCGCCGCCAGCATGCGTGCCTGCAGCGACTTCATTCCGGGGTCTTTCCGACCATGTAGCCCTGGCCGTAGACGGTGGAGATCAGCGCATCGCCCAGCTTGCGCCGCAACTGGTGCACATACACCGCGATCATGTTGCTGCCGCCTTCGGACGGGCCGCCATAGACGCCTTCTTCCAGCTGATCCTTGGTGACCACGCGTCCGGCACGTTCCATCAACGCCAGCAGCAGGCGATATTCGTGTGCGCTCAGCGCCACCCATTTACCGTCCTTGGTGACCTTGCGGCTGCCCGGATCCATGCAGACGTCGCCGTGGCTGAGCAGGGGCACCACGCGGCCCTGGCTGCGCCGGGTGACCGCGCGCAGCCGTGCCATCAGCTCGTCGAACTGAAACGGCTTGACTAGATAATCGTCGGCGCCGGCATCCAGGCCGCGGATGCGGTCGGTGAGCTGGCCACGCGCGGTCAGCGCGATCACCGGGGTGGCATCGTAGTGGCTGCGCATGAAACGGATCACGCTCAGCCCGGACTCGCCCGGCAGGCCGATATCCAGCAATACCGCACTGTAGCGGTGGTCCACCAGCACCGTCTTGGCGGCATTGGCATGACCGACATGATCGATGGTCCATGACTGCTGACGCACACCCTCGCAGATGGCGCTGGCCAGCATGGTGTCGTCTTCGACGAGGAGCAGATGCATAGGTGTTCTGCCGTGCGCAGGGCCAGTCCGAGATCCGCAGCACTGTCGGTGATGAAGTTTGGGCAAATATTAGGGCATGGCCAAACCGCATGCAGGCCAGGCCATGCATGCCGTTCGATCCCGTCTGGTCAGGCCCTGGCCGCCGCTCAGCGCTGCAGAATGGCGCGCAGCGCAGCGTCCAGGTGCAGGTACTGGAAGCGGAAGCCGGCATCGAGCGCGCGTTGCGGCAGCACGCGCTGGCTGATCAGCAGCAGGTCGGCCATCTCGCCGAAGCCCAGCCGCAGCACGCCGGCCGGCAGCGCCAGCAGGGCAGGGCGGTGCAGCACCTTCGCCAGCGTGCGCGCGAAGTCGGCATTGGTCACCGGATTGGGCGCGGTGGCGTTGTAGGCGCCGGGTTGGCCGTGCTGCAGCAGCCACAGCAGGAGCGCAGCCATATCGGCGCGGTGGATCCAGCTCATCCAGTGCCGGCCATCGCCGAACGGCCCACCGCCGCCGAATCGAAATGCCGGCAGCATGCGGGCCAGTGCGCCGCCATCGCGATCCAGCACGATCCCGGTGCGCACCCAGCTCACCCGCGGGCCGAGTGCGGCGATGGTGTTGGCTTCGGCTTCCCAGTCGCGGCACAGCACGGCAGAGAAGTCATCGCCGGCGGGCTCGGCCTCGGTCAACGCCGTATCGCCACGTTCGCCGTAGTAGCCCACGGCCGAGCCGGAAATCAGCACCGAGGGGCGTTGTGCGGCCGGCTGCTGCGCAATCCAGTCATGCAATTGGCGCGTGATGCCCAGGCGCGATTGGCGGAAGCGCTGCTTGCGGGCATCGGTCCAGCGGCCGGCGGCCAGCGGCTCGCCAGCCAGGTTGATGACCGCATCGGCCTGCACTCCATCCAGCGTATGCACGGCGGCCGTGCCGGGCAGGATGCGCTTGGCGCGGTGCGGGTCGCGGGTCAGCACGCTGACCTGATGGCCGGCCTGCAGCAATGCCGGGCACAGGGCCTGGCCAATGAAGCCGGTGCCGCCGGTGATGAGCAGATGCATGGAGGGCTCCTGGCCGAATCGATGCGGCACGATAGGCCAGGATCACGCCAAGCGAGGTGAAGCTAGCGCGCGCATGCGGCCGTGCGCTGCAGGGTCAGCCTGCGGCGTGGCCCAACGACCTCGACGACAGCCGCATGTGCTGTCCACCCAACGCAAACGCGCCGGACTGGCCGGCGCGTTTGCAGGGCGAGCGCTCGATCGGCTGCTTACTTGGACGAAGACACCGCGTGGGCGCGTTCGAAATGCGCCGAGACCACGCGACGCGTTTCTTCCAGATGTTGCTTGACCGGCGCGCTTTCGGCGGCGGGCAGCAGTTCCGAATCGATGATCTTGATGGTGTCGCCATGGTCGATGACCATGTTGCGCATGAATGCATTGCGGTAGGCATCCTTGCCGTCAGGCAGGGTCAGCGTCTTGGACAGCGCTTCCACTGCCGCCTTGCCCTTGGCACGTATGGCCTGCGCGCGCGGGCTCTCGGTTGCGCCAAGCGACTTGGTCTTTTCAAGGTTGGCCTCGTGGTCGTGCAGCATCTGCTGCGCGAACTCGCCGGTGGCACCGCCCAGATCCTGTTCGATGGCCTGCTTGGCGAGTGCGATCTCGTTGTCGTCGATCGCAGCCAGCACGCCCAGCACCGCGCCATCGCCCTTGGCCAGCTCGGTCGCGCCGCTTCCGCTGACGGGCGCAGCCGTCGGCTCGGGCGACACCGCTGGCGCGGTGCGCGAAGCATCGCCGCCGGGGCGGTCGCAGGCAGTCAGAGAGAGCATGGCCAACAGCGAAGCGGTGAGAAGCGTGACTTTCATGAAGATCCTGGAATGATCGGCAATTGCCGGGGGTGGAATGCAAAGGAGCCGCTAGGCGGCTCCGGGGAGGTCGGTCAGGCCCACTGCGGCTGGGCGACGGGCGCCATGCCCAATGGCCTGGCGGGCGCCTTGGGTGCGCGCACGGCCTCCTGCGCACTGCGGCAGGTACGTGCCATGCGAGCGGTACGTTCGCGAATCAACGCGTGTTCGCTGATCGGCGCGCTACCCAACAGACTGGCCACGTGGAAGCCAAGGATTTCCTCCGCGCGGTCGCCCTGGTCGCTGACGATGTGCGGCACCAACCGCTCCAGTCGTTCCAGCTCCTGCTGCACTTGATACGGGGTTTTCATGACGATCTCCAATGAAAAACAGATGTTGCTCGATACTGCGGACTCAACTATTGCGCGCGCCCAAGCGCTGCCAGCAATCGGTTGCCAACTGTTCGTAGTTGGACTGCGTGCTGGATGAAATGAAGTGGTGCTCCAAGCGGTCCCGAAATAGGCGCAGACGTTCCTGGTCGCTCGAGCGCGGGGCTTGCAGGTAGATATCGCAGGCCATTTTCACCACCGGGGACAACTCGCTGAACTTGCCTGCGCCGAGGTTGCCCTGGGCATGCCGCGCCTGCCAATGCGCGATTTCGGCCTGTACATCGATGACGGATGGATCTCTGCTCATGACTTGGGGTGTTCCGGTATAAACAAACTTGACCTGCAGAGTAACTGCGGGTATGTCAACGATTGATCATCGAACCCGACCATTGCAGCACTTCGGTGCATTGCACGCTTAACTGGTCAGATTGTTCGAGTGCATCTACACGCAATGCATGCAGATGCGTGCATGTGGTCAATGCGTACCAAGTGACGCGTTTGAACCCGTGTGGTCGAAGCGACGCTTTGGTCTCGCATGCGTTTCGATGTCACGACTGCAACGTGGCCTGATCACACCAGGCAGGTGATCGCCGATCGGGCAAAATCGCTTTCGCAATGCCGCATTTCACGGAAGATTCTGAACCGCTCCACACCTGTGTAACGTCTGATCATTAAGGTAGGCGGCGACGTAATGGAGCGAGAGTACCCAGGATGCAGGACAGCGAGACCCGTAGCCGTAAGCCGCATCATGCAAGCGGCACACCTGAAGCGCGCGTGTGGTGGCATGCCTTGTTGGAGTTGCGCGGTGGGCGTATTGCCATCAGTTTGATCGTGGTGTTCCTGATTGTGCTTGGCCTGTATTTGGCACTGAAGTAAGGCTCCGGCGACACCCACTGCCACTCGTCCCTCAGCTGCGACCGGGGCCAGCAACGACGCGCGATCACGCCGCACGGGGAGATGTCATGGCACAGACACACTATCGGCAGGTGCTTGGGCATGCCACGCGCATGGTGCCCGAGCATGGTCACGAGCGTGCAACGCATGCATGGGTCTGTCGCGAGATCGCGCATCTGCTGGGCGTGCCCGATGCCGGCGTCGCTGGCGATGGCGTGATCGAAGTTGGAACATTCCACGTACCCGACGACACGCTCACTACCGCGCAAGCACGCGGGCTGGGCATCCACGGCGTCGGCGACTTGCTCGGCGGTATCGTGCCGCATGCGTTTCTGGCCACCAAGGTCATCGGTCACCCACTGGTTTCTGACGACGCGGCAAGCACCGCGGGCTGGGACCAGGCGCTGGCCATGTCGCTGATTCCCGCAACGCTGCCGGGCTACACCGCGTTTTCTCGCCCGGATGCGATGCATGCGTTCGAGGCGCTGTCTGGTGGTGGAGACGTGCGTCTGAAGCTGCCCACCGGCGTGGGCGGCAACGACCAATGGCGCATTGCCGACACATCGCAGCTGGCGCAGGTACTGGATAGCCTGCCCGATACCTATCTAGGCACGCATGGCGGCGTGCTGGAACGCAATATCTTGCAGCCAACGACGCACAGCGTAGGCGAGTTGTGTCTTGCCGGCGTCCAGATTGCGTATTACGGCACGCAATGCAGCGTGCCCGATGCGGACGGCAGCGACGTGTATGGCGGCTCGTCGCTGTGCGTGTACCGCGGGTCGTTGGAGGCACTGATGGCGACAGCTTTACCTTCGCTGGAGCGACGGGTGGTCGAGCAGGCGTGCAGGTACGATCGATGCGTCACCGCCGCTTATCCTGAGCTGCAGATTTCCCGCCGCAACTACGATGTGGTCAGCGGTCAGGATGCTGGCGATGTCCCGGTATGCGGCGTGCTGGAACAATCCTGGCGAATCGGTGGCGCAACCCCGGCAGAACTCGCTGCAATCGCCGCCTTTCAGCAAGATCCCGCATTGCAGTGGGTAAGGGCGTCCACACACGAAATCTATCAGGGCCAGCCGCCGGCCGATGCGCAGGTCTACTATCGCGCAACCCAATCCGGTCCAGGGCCGCGCTACAAATACAGGAGGATCTCTGCGACGTAATGGAAGCCAAACTTTCCAGCATCGACATTCCGGTCGGCCAGGACGCACTCAGCGGCACCTTGCTCACGCCCTCAGGCATGCCTGCAGTGTTGTTCGTGCACGGCTGGGGCGGCAGCCAGCACCACAGCCTGGTACGTGCGCGCGAGGCAGCAGGCCTGGGCTGCATCTGCATGACCTTCGATCTGCGTGGGCATGAGGGTTACGCATCGATGCGCCAGACCGTGACACGCGCGCAGAACCTGGACGACATCAAGGCTGCGTACGATCAACTGGCAGGTCTGCCCTACGTGGATGCGCAGTCGATCGCGGTGGTCGGCCTGAGCTACGGTGGGTATCTATCCGCATTGCTGACGCGCGAGCGCTCGGTGGAATGGCTGGCGTTGCGTTCGCCTGCGCTCTACAAGGATGCCCACTGGGACCAACCCAAGGTCAGCCTCAACGCCGACCCGGACCTGATGGCATACCGGCAGCAGCGCCTGCGTCCGGCAGACAACATCGCCTTGGCCGCCTGCGCCGAGTACAAGGGCGATGTGCTGTTGGTGGAAGCCGAGCACGATGCGATCGTGCCGCAGCCGGTGCTGCACAATTATGCGCACGCGTTCGTGCAGGCGCGTTCGCTCACATCGCGTGTCATCGCTGGCGCGGACCATGCGCTCAGCATCAAGGAACACCAGCAGCAATACACGCGTGCCCTGATCGACTGGCTGACCGAAATGGTCGTCGGCCGGCGCATTGCATTGGCCAAGGAGGTGGTGGCCACGCGCAAGCAGCTGCTCAAGGATCAGCAGGGCGCTGCTGCGACCCCGTCGGAACAGACCACTGCGGTATTTCGCGGCGACATCCGTGCGGTGGAGAAGACCGCAGGGTAGTGATCCGGGAAAACGTGGCGTGCAAAGCCATGGGGTCGCGCACGCGTCGCTCTTTTCTTTCTGCGTGTTGAAGACCCGGTGGGCCCGCGGATTGCCTTGTGGATTCGTCAGCCTGAGATCATCTCGGTACTGCTTTTTTCTGAGCGCCGCCGAGTGAGCAGGAACCCGCATTACTCCATAACGCAGAACGGGCCCGAGTGGGCCCGTTCTGGTTCAACGTCGTGCGCTGGCCGCGGCACTTGTGACCGCGCCGCTGCGATCACGCGTTAGACGCGCGTGTCGGTCGGGTGACGGCGCGCCGCTGCATCGTGATGATCCGAGTCGAATGCCTCACGTACCGCATGCTTGGCCTTTTCCCAGCTCAGGCGCGAATTGGCCTTGAAGCGGTCCCAGCCATCGCCCAGATCGCGTTCCAGGTGGTCGTCCCACTGGCGGCCGGCGTGCTGCTGCCGTGCCTGCATGCCATAGCGATAGGCCGGGCGATAGTCGTCGTACGAATAGTCGACATCGCGGTAGCTGGCGCTGTCGAAGCGGCCTGCGTAATGCGTGTCGCTGTCGCGATAGACAGTGTGGGTACGGTCCGCACGCTCCCATGCATCGCGTGCTGCAAGCCGGGCTTCATCCCATTCCAGGCGCGATTGCCCGCGGTTACGCGGCCATTCGCCGGCCAGCGTGGCTTCGGTTTCTTCCCAGGTGCTGGTCGGGCGGGTTTCGCGTGCCTGCAAACCGAATCCGTAGACGGTGGCGTAGTCGCGATCGTAGTCGGTGCCTTCCTTGTAGTAGGGGCGGTTGCGATGCTCCTGGCGCCAGTATTCGGTCTCCACAGTGGGGTCGAGCCGTTCGGCCACGCCCTTGCCAGCCGCTGCGCCAGCAACCACGCCGGCCGCTGCACCAATCAAGGTGCCGAGCGGCCCGAACACCGTGCCTGCAAGCGCCCCTGCCGCCGCACCGCCGGCGATGCCGCCCACACCGACGCCAACCGGATGCGAACCAGGCGCACCGGAGATCGGGTCGCGGTTCAAGTCCTTTGCTTCTTCCTTGCGTTCCTGCTTGTCAAGATTGCTCATACCGCCTCCGGATTATCTGATGGATGCGCCCTGTAGATCAGACCGCGAACGAGGCGCAACGATGGCGTCGCAAGAGTGAAACGTGCGTGCTTTGATGTGAGCGCGATCGCGACATGACTGAACTGTGCATTGCATTGCGGATGAGGTTGCTCACTCGCACTTGCAACGTGTCTGTAGCGAAGAGGGCCGCTGGTGCGGCCCTTTTCTATCCCTTGATGCACACCACCTGGCGCAAGGTGTGCAGCACCTCGACCAGGTCCTGCTGCGCCGCCATCACTGCATCGATGGACTTGTACGCTGCAGGCGACTCGTCGAGCACCGCCGCGTCCTTGCGGCATTCCACATGTGCGGTGGCCTGGCGATGCTGTGCCAGGGTGATCTGCGCGCGTGCAGCGGTCCTGCTCATCACACGCCCCGCGCCGTGGCTGCAGCTGTGGAAACTGTCGGCGTTGCCCAACCCACGCACGATGTAGCTACGCGTGCCCATGCTGCCCGGAATGATGCCCAGCTCGCCGACACGAGCGCTCACTGCGCCCTTGCGGGTGATCAACAATTCCTCACCAGCGTGCGTTTCCATCTGCACGTAGTTGTGGTGGCAATTGACTGCGAGCTTTTCCAGCTGGAATTTTGGCAAGCGGTGACGCATCTCGGCCAGCACGCGCGCCATCATCGCCTCGCGATTTTCGCTGGCGTAATCCTGCGCCCACGACACCGCTTCGACGTACTCGTCGAACAACGGCTCGCCCTGCATGAAGAAGGCCAGGTCCTTGTCGGGCAGATGGAAACCCAACACGCGATGCGCCAGTTGTTCGCGCGCGCGCTCGATGAAGTACGTGCCGATCAGGTTGCCGGTGCCGCGCGAACCGCTGTGCAGCATCACCCATACCGCATCGGTTTCGTCCAGGCAGATCTCGATGAAGTGGTTGCCGCCGCCCAGCGTGCCGATCTGGCAGTCCAGCTTGTCGGTACGGATGCGCTTGTGCTGCTGCTTGATCGCATCCAGACGCTGCACCAGCCCGGACTGCGCAATGCGGGTCTCAATGCTGTCCGGCAGCTTGCGATGCTCGCCGCCACGTCCATTGCCCACCGGCACGCTGCGCTCGATGCTGGAGCGCAATTGCGCCAGATTGTCGGGCAGGTCGTTGGCGCGCAGCGTGGTGCGCACCGCAGCCATGCCGCAGCCGATATCCACGCCGACCGCCGCCGGGATGATCGCGCCACGGGTTGGAATGACCGAGCCCACGGTTGCGCCTTTACCCAGGTGTACGTCGGGCATCACCGCTACCCACGGACCGACAAACGGTACCGCCGCGATATTGCGCAGCTGCGTATGCGCCTGCTCTTCCAGGGGCACGCCGCGCACCCAGCCCTTGATCGGGGTGGTGCTGCCCTCGGCATGCAGAAATTCAAAGTGCTGTGATGTACTCATTGTTGTCATTGCCTTGCGGCAGTGCGTGGCAGATCCTTCCGCCACGCGCAGCCTTCATTGCCTGATCGTCACCAATTGCTTCAGCACGCCATCCAGGCCGCCGAACACGGTGAGCTTGTCGATCTTTTCGGTGACCTTTTCCAGCGCCTCCAGTTCCTTCAAACGCATCAGCACCGGGCTGTCTTCGATCAACTTGGCAGTGTTGAGCAACGAGCGCGTGGCATTGGCCTCTTCGCGCCGACGGATGACGTTGGCTTGCGCCTGCTTCTCCGCCTGCACGACCGCGTTGAGGATCTCGCGCATCTCGCCCGGCAGGATCACGTCCTTGACGCCGACGCCCAGCACCTCGATGCCGAAGCCGCTCACGCTGCCGCGCACATACCCGAAGATATCCGCATCCAGGCAGGCCTTGTCGCCCAACAACTCGTCCAGCGTCTTGGACGAGACCGCGCGCCGCAAGCCGTACTGCAACTCGCGATACAGGTAATCGCCGGCCTTCGCCACGCGCGTGCGCATTGCCACCGCATCGGTGACGCGCATGCTGGCGGCCAGGTTGACGCGCAACGACACCTTGTCGCGCGTCAACAGCTCCTGCCCGGACACTTCGACCGACTGCACGCGCAGATCGATCACGTCGGTGGTGATGTTCTTCTGGAAATTCCAGAACGCATACGCCCCCGGCCCGAACGGTGCAAACAGCTTGCCGTCGACGAACACCAGCCCTTGCGACTCGGCTGGCACGTCCATGCAGACCGCCAGACGCGACAGCGTGCCGAGCTGACGCAGCCTGCGCTGCACATCGGTGGGCACCTGCAGCCCATCGCCCAATGGCAGGGTCTGCACCTCGATTGCCGCCGGACCACGCCAGTACAGCGTGCGTGTGCCCGGTGGCAGCACGTCCTCGAGCTTGCCGTTGCGGATCAGCAAGCCGACCTGCGCGGTGCCGATGTCGGCCAGCACGAAGTGTTGCGGCAGGGTGCTGCCGAGCGTATCGATCAGCATCTCCGCATCGCGGCCCATATAGGCGCCTTGCGTGATGGCGTGGACGATGACCTCGCTGCGACCCAACGGGTCGAACAGGCGATAGACGCCGGGGACGAGCACCCGCTCGAACCGACGATTGCGATACACCAGGCCGCGCTCGCCGTCACCGATCACGACCCTCTTGGTCCAGAACATGGCACTTCTCCTTAGGTTTGGCTCTGGTGGTCCGATCCGGGAATGCAAGCGTTCCGCCGCCCGGATCGGACTGCTGGCGGAACGTGTGCCGATGCAACGCGGCGTTGAAGGGTGGAAACGCCCGTGACGGCGGCCGTGCGGGGCGCAATGCGCTGTTGGCGCCTGCAAGTGCGTGGCTGATGCGGTGCGATGTCTTGCATAACGGCAGCGAACGGCGCAGCACGCGCGTTCAGGACAAAGGCCCGGCAGGGGCGCCGCTGCTGCAGGCAGTCAGGCGATGGCTTGCCTGTTTGCCTGCGGCATGGGCGTTTCCGTAAAGGGACTTGCGTCCCGAGGAATGACCGAAAAGGTCATGCATGGAGCGGGATTCGAACCCGCGACTAACAGATTACAAATCTGCTGCTCTACCAATTGAGCTATCCAGTGGTGGGTATTCCGGAATTGAACCAGGCCTACGGCTTGCGCCGCCGCTCCACCAGGAGCCGATACCCGTAACGAGAAACATGAAAAAGAGTTCGGTATACGCCACGGCATTGCCGCGCGCACCAGCTGGAATAAACTCCAGGCCGCTGAATATCTTTCGCAATGTTTCTGATTACCGTTTTATTCAAACGGCAATTCTTGTATGCGCATGACCACGCGCCACCCGTGCCCGGCACATAGCGCTTTGACGCCTGTTCGCGTGCAACGTCCGTGTTGTCGGGAAATCCATGCCCGGGTACCTGGAGGGTCATCCACAAGAGTCGGTGCGAACGCATACGAAAACGCCCCCGGATGCTGCATCCGAGGGCGTTCGCTTGCCTCGGAGATCGGGTGACCGATCTCCTTGTCAGGACATCAGTCGAAGAGGGTGATGCGCACGTCTGCTTTCTTCGTGCGCACACACGATGCCGCGCGGTGGGCGCTGGGCAGTCGGTTGAGTGTGGCGGAGTTGAGCAGGGACATGAGGCCGATTGGGTAAAAGTGCAGACGTGGCTGCCGAGGGCGCGAACATTACCCGTGTCTTTTTAGCGATGCAAGCACTTTATGCAATTATGTTCTGGATTATCTCTCTGGTGGTCGGAGTCGGTCGTCGGAAACAGAATCAAAATCGCGTCGCGGCAGCAGGCGAGAGCCATTGCGTGGAATGGTCGGCACAAGCGATGCCACGATTTCGAAATTCAGGACCAGGCGAGCCGACGCTGCGCGCGGCGAGCAATCGACATGCAATTCAAGCGGCGCGCTGTTGGCCGGTGCAGCCCGCGCCCCATGTCCACGCGGACACTGGACGCGCTCACGCGGCCTGCAGCCTTGTGGATTTGTAGGCCATGTAAGCCTTCGCCTGCAGCGCTTCCATCGCTTCGAGAGAATGGGGCGGCAGCTAGAGTTTTTGCCCAGATGCCGCATGCGTCGCATTGGGCGAGGCATCGCTCGTCGCGCATCGATGCTGCGGGCCGTTTCGCCTCTGTGCCGATGACAGAGGGACGACACGTCACCGCGCGTTGTGTGCGCCCGCATGTCGCCAGTCACGCAGGATGGCCTGAAGTGTTGGATCAGAGTGGCTCGCAAGAGCGATGCCGCGCCCGCCACGTCTTTGAAGATCCGTGATTCGGCACGACGCTGACCGCCTGCGGTGCTCCTTCCGCCCGCACGCCAGCGCGCGCGCCAACGTCAGTGCAGACAATCAGCCTGCGTGGGTGCCCAGCGTGCGCGCGCCGGTCAGGATCATGCGCAGCATCTGCGAGATCTGCTCGATCAGCTCGGGATCTTTTTCCGGTGGCGAATCCATTGCCACCGCGCCCATCGCAAATACCAGCCGGGTGATCGCCTTGGACACCAGGGCAGGCGCGTGCAGCTTGGCGTTGTCGGCCGCGGCCAGGCGAATCAGGTCCACGCGCAGCTCGTCTTCGAAATAGGTGAGTTCGCGCTCCACCGCTTGCTTGAAGGCGTCCGAGCCCACCGCGCCTTCGCGCAGCAGTACGTGCAGCAGCTTGTCGTCGGCGCGCAGCTGTTCCATGAAGGCTTCGACCGAGACACGGATGACGCTGCGGTCGGTGGAGGTCGCGCGCTGGCGCGCTTGGCCGATGATGGTGCGTAGCGAACGCCCGGCCCGATCGATCAAGGCCACGGCGAGCTCGTCCATGTCGCGGAACTGGCGATAGAAGCTGTTCGGCGCGATGCCTGCCTCGCGTGCCACTTCGCGCAGGCTCAGCGTGGACAGGCTACGGTGCGGGCCAATCAAGGACAGCGCTGCAGCGATGAGATCCTCCCGTGAAATCGCCGGCTTGCGGGACGGCGGCGCGTCGTGGGAAGGCAGGGCGATAGAGGTCATGGGGCTGCAGCCGGGCGTGGGCCTGAATCATAGCCCCTCTGGCAATATACAAGTGTATACACGGGTGTGCATGCATGCGTATAGTGCGGCCCATGAACCTGGCATCTCCTCGTAAGTCCAAGTCCCCGCTGCCGGCACGCCTGGCGCGCCGACTGGTGTCGCCGCAACTGTTCGATTTCTGGGCAACCCGGCTCAACCCGTTGTGGACGCTGGAACAGCCGATGGCGCGGCTGGTCCAGCGCACCCCGGCCAGCCGGGACGCGGTGACCCTGGTGTTGCAGCCCAACGGCCACTGGCGCGGCCTGCAGGCCGGCCAGCACGTGAGCCTGGGCGTGGAGATCGACGGCCGCCGGCTGTTGCGTAGCTACAGCCCCACGGTGCAGGCCGACGGCCGGCTGGCGATCACCGTCAAGGCGATCGAGGGTGGGCTGGTGAGCCGCTTCCTGGCGCACGATGCGGCCTTGGGCACGGTGGTCTCGCTGGCCCCGGCCTTCGGCGACATGCTGCTGCCGACCACGCCTACCCCGCTCCTGCTGCTGGCCGCCGGCTCCGGCATCACGCCGATGCGTGCGTTGCTGCAGGCCGCCGCGCAAGCCGGCATGCCGATGGACGTGGACCTGCTGTATTGGGTGCGCCAGCGCGACGAAGCCTGCTTCGTCGACGAATTCGCCGCGCTGGCCGCGGCGCATCCGCGCCTGCGTGTGCAACTGCTGACCACCCGCGAAGGCGAGACTCCTGCAGAACGCGTGGACACCTATTCGTTGGACCACATTGCCGCGCTGGAGCAGCGCCATGTGATGGCCTGCGGGCCGGGTGGTTTTGTGCAGGCCGCGCGCGAACGGCTGCAGGGACGCGTGGCTGCATTTCAGGCCGAAGCCTTCAGCGTGCCGGCACTGGACCAGGCCGAGACCGGCCAGGTGCAGGTCCAACTGTCACGCAGCGGCCGTACCCTGACCCTGCCGCGCGGCCAGTCGCTGCTGGAAGGGCTGGAAGCGCAAGGCCTGCGGCCCAAACATGGCTGCCGCATGGGCATCTGCAACACCTGCGCCTGCCCGCGCCAATCCGGCACCACCCGGCACCTGCTCACCGGTGAACGCAGTAACGAACCCACCGCACAGGTGCGCCTGTGCATTAGTGCGCCAAGCACTGACCTGATCCTGGATCTGTAAGGAATCTTCATGAGCCGAGTCCATAACCGTGCCCTGTCCGCTGCCGAACTGCAGTCTTTCGGCGACGAACTCGATGCCATCCGCGCGCGCGTGCTGAGCCAGGTGGGCGCCGCCGATGCGCGCTACATCCGCCGCATCGTGGCCGCCGTGCGCTGGACCGGCGTGGCCGGTCGTGCGCTGCTGTTCCTGGGTGCGTTCGTGCACAGCGTGCTGGTTCCGGCATGGATCGCCGGCGTGCTGCTGCTGGCGTTGTCCAAGATCCTGGAGAACATGGAGCTGGGCCATAACGTCATGCACGGCCAGTACGACTGGATGGGCGACCCGCAGCTCAACGGCAACACCTACGAGTGGGACATCGTTGCCACCGGCGACAACTGGCGCAAGACGCACAACTTCAAGCACCACACCTACACCAACGTGCGCGGCATGGACGACGACATCGGCTACGGCCTGCTGCGCATCTTCCCCGAGCAGCGCTGGCGCCCGTTCTACCTGCTGCAGCCCTTCATTGCGGTGGTGTTCGCGCTGCTGTTCGAATGGGGCGTGGCGATCCAGGACCTGCGCCTGGGCCGTTGGTTCGCCGGCAAGATGAGGGCGGCCGAACTGCGTGCCTCGTTCCTGCCGGTCGGCCGCAAGATGGGCCGCCAGATGCTCAAGGACTACATCGTATTTCCGCTACTGGCCGGCCCGTTCTTCCTGACCGTGCTGCTGGGCAATCTGACGGCCAACGTGCTGCGTAGCATCTGGACCTTCGTGATCATCTTCTGCGGCCACTTCACGGCCGATGCGGAAGTGTTTCCGAAGGAATCCATCCGCAACGAATCGCGTGGCCACTGGTATCTGCGTCAGCTGCGTGGTTCGTCCAACCTGACCGGCGGCAAGCTGATGAACGTGCTGTCGGGTAACCTGAGCCACCAGATCGAGCATCACTTCTATCCGGACCTGCCGGCCAACCGCTATGCGCAGATCGCTGTCGAAGTGAAGCAGGTCTGTGCGCGCTACGGCCAGCACTACAACACCGGCTCGCTGCCGCGCCAGTTCGGCCAGGTGATGTGGCGAATCGTGCGCCACGCCTTCCCGAGCCGGCCCAAGCCGGTGCGGCAGAGCAGCGCTGCATTGCAGGGCGCTTGATCGGATTGCGCAACGCATGATCGACATCGAAAGGCCGCCGATGGCGGCCTTTTTGTTGCCGGTTCACTGCGTCGCGCTGCGTGCCTGTGCGTAGTAGGCGATGAAACCAGTGGCCGGCAATGCGCGCGAGAACAGCCAGCCCTGCGCCAGATCCACGCCATGGGCGCGCAGATAATCGAGCTGTTCCTGCCGCTCGACTCCTTCGGCGATGGTGCGCAACCGTAGCGTCTTGGCCATCTCGATGATGTGCGCGGTCACGGCGCTGGTGGCCGAGTGGGTGCCGATGGTATCCACGAACGACTTGTCGATCTTCAACGCGTCCAGCGGCAGGCCCTGCAGATACTGCAGGCTCGAATAGCCGGTGCCGAAATCGTCGATGGAGACCGTGTGGCCGGCACCGCGCAGATGGGTGATGGTGGTGCGTGCCGCATCGATGTCCATCAGGCTGCGTTCGGTCGCCTCCACCCACAGTTGGCCGCTGTCTACGCCGGTGCCCCGCAACGCTTGCGCCAGCACGCCCTGCACGCGGCCGCTCTTGATGTCGTCGGCGGAGACATTGATGGCCACGTGCAGCGCTGGATCGGCGGCCAGGGTGGGGCCGAGTTCGCGGATGACTTCGGCCACCACCAGATCGGTGATCGGCAGGATCAGCCCGCTTTGTTCGGCCAGCGGGATGAAGGCGTCCGGCGGCACCAGCACGCCGTCGGGCTGCTGCCAGCGCACCAGCGCTTCGGCACCGACGCAGGCACCGCTGTCGAGCGCGATGATCGGTTGGTAGTGCACGATGAACTCGCCACGCTGCACGGCGATCTCCAGCCGCGCCAGTGGCGACAGCCGCCGCCGCGAGACCCACAGCACTGCACCGACCAGCAGCAGCGCCACTGCAATGCCGACCGGTACCAGCTGCAACCGTGCCGCCGCCAGCGGCCCGCGCAGATAGGCCACCGGTTCGGTGACCACCGCGGCCCAGTCGCCACGACGGTCGCGCCCGAACAACACCTGCGACAGCAAGAGCTCGCCCGGCTCACGCGTGGCTGGGGGGTCGGTCAGCAAGCGTTCGGCGGCGGTACCGGTGCTGCTGAGGATCTGCCCGTCCGGCGTGCCGATCGCCAGTTGCAGGCCAGGCGGAATATTGATGTCGGCCAGCGTGTCGGGGTTGATCAGGGCGTTGTAGTCGCCCAGTTGCAGCGCCATCAGCGGACGCTGCGGATTGGCCAACGGCAGCAGCCGCGTGGTCACCGCGATGCCGCGCTTGACCACGAAATCGGCGGTGCGCTGCGGAATGGTATTGCGCAGTTGGCCCCATGAGGTGCAGCTGAGGCGACCTTGTTGAAACCGTCCCAGCTCGACGATGTAGTGGCTGGTCAGCACCAGGGCGCGCATCTGTGCCAGGTGCGGAGGCGAGCACGGTGGCAACCGCGAGGCGGCCATGCTCAACAATGCCCCATGCGCCTCGTCGAAGGCGGTTTCAGTGCGCCGGATCGACAGCGCAGCCAGCTGGCTCAGCCTGCCCTCTTCGCGCGCCAAGGCCAGCCGCCAGGCCAGGTAGTAGGACAGGCCGATCGGCAGCGTTGCGCTCAGCAACACCAGCAGCACGGTGACACTGATGATGCGTTGGCGCTTCACCTCACCACCTGCGACGGCTGTGCTGCCGGTTCACGCATGGCTCCTCGAGAAATGCCGCCAGCGCAGGCTTGGGCAGATGGAAGGTGCACGCCAACCGGGTACGCGCGAACGGCGCACGTAGCGATTGGTGACGCACGGCATTGATTGATGAGGCTGCACGTCGCGAATGTACGACACACGCGTGCATTGCGCGCGTTTGCGGAGCGAAGCGGCTGTGATTTTTTTCCGATCGTCCTGCGTCGCATCCTGGCAGTCGGGGCCGCCTGCGGATTCACGCCACTGCACGCACTACCGCGCTACGGTCGGATCGTCTGCGCTCCCGCCCGGGAGCGGCGGGACACCGGTCCCACGCAAGGCGCTTTCACTGGAGGAATCACGCATGACAACGCAGAAAGAACGCGTCGGCGGCACCGATGCGGTGCCGATCTTCAAGATGCAGGAAACAACACGCGACGGCGAGCTGATCAAGTACGTGGTCGGCGATACCGGCGTGGCCTTCGACAGCCTGGAAGGTGCACAGGCCGCTGCCAGGGATCTCGGCACGCTCGACGATTGAGAGGACGAGCGCTGGCCTGCGCGATGGAACGGCTAGGCCAGTGCGCTGGGTCGCCATGGCCGTGGACATGGCGATTGCGTCGGTGGGCGACTGTCGTCTGGCTGGTCGTTGAGAGCATCGCGTGCCTGTCGTCCCTTGGTCGGTGCCTCGATGCGACCGGGGTCGCAGGCGCGACGGTGCTGCCGTTGCCGGTTTGACCAGTTCCCCAACCAGCCGGGGTCGCCTACGGAAGCGGTTGCTCGGTCAGCCGCCCGGTATGCGGGGTGTGGATCAGTGGCGCCAGGTCGAAGCCCTGTTCGCGCGCATGCGCCAGATAGGCCTGGGCGATGTTTTCGTCCAGCTGCGGCAAGCGTGCCAGTAGCCAGAGGTACTTGCGATCCGGGCTGCCGACCAGTGCAGCGGTGTAATCGGCATCGATGCGCATCACCCAATAGTCACCCTTGGTGAAAGGGATCCAGCGCAGACCTTCGGGCAAGAAGGGCACTTCCAGGCGGCTGTGCGTGTCGTCGATGGCGCGCGCCTGGCCGATCGCTTCTTCCAGCTCGCCTTCCGCGGTGAAGCAGCGATTTTGGACGCGCACGCTGCCGTCCTCTTCCAGGGTGTAGTGCGCCGACACATCGGTGCAGTCGGCATCCTCGAAGCGGGTCGGCAGGCGGGCGATTTCGTACCACGTGCCCAGGTAGCGATTCAGATCCAGCGAAGGGACCGTGGCGAGTTCGGGATGGTGGCTCATACAGGCCTCTGCACAATGGAGTGGCGCCTGTTGTACGTGTAGCGCCATGAAATGCATGTTGGGATGTGGCGCCAGCGGTCGTGCAGCGAGGGCGGGCGTCCGCGAGGGCACCGGCTCGGTGCGCACGGCCGGTTGGCACGATGTCGCTCGTGGGCCGATGCCGCGCGAGCGATCAATTGGCTGCATCCGATGAACTCCGTGGCGGCGAATGAGGTTGCGCACCGACATCGACACCGAAACCGAAACGATGCCCTGACAATGCGGGCGCTTTGCGGTACCAAGGTGTCACGCCAGCGGATGGCGTGCGAATCGCGCGCGCCTGTCGACCTGCCGAGCACGCTACGCCGCGCTGGCGGTGCCAAGCGCACGATCCAGTTTGCGGTAGCCGATCGCTTCGGTGAGATGGGGTGTGGCGATGTCTGGGCTGTCGTCGAGATCGGCGATGGTGCGCGCAACGCGCAGGATGCGATGCATCGAGCGTGCGGACAGCTGCAGGTGTTCGATGGCGCGCTCCAGCAGCACCTGATCGTCGTGTTGCAGGCGGCAATGGCGGTCGGTGTCGGCCTGGTCCAGTTGCGCATTGGGCAGCGCACCGCGTGCAAGCTGTCGCTGTCGCGCGGCGACCACGCGGGCACGCACGCTGGCGCTGTCTTCACCGAGGTTGCCGCTGCGCAGCGCCTGCGGAGGGAGGCGCGGCACTTCGACATGCAGATCGATACGGTCCAGCAACGGGCCGGAGATGCGGCTGCGGTAGCGACGGATGCTGTCGCTGCTGCAGCGGCAGCGCCCGCTGCCATCGCCTGCCCAGCCGCACGGGCAGGGATTCATGGCGGCGACCAATTGAAAGCGCGCCGGAAAATCCACGCTGCGTGCCGCGCGCGCGATCGTGACCACGCCCGACTCCAAGGGCTCGCGCAACACTTCCAGGGTTTGCCGTTGCCACTCGGGCAATTCGTCCAGGAACAGCACGCCGTTGTGAGACAGCGAGATCTCGCCGGGGCGCGGGTGCGTGCCGCCGCCGACCAGGGCCACTGCGCTGGCGGTGTGGTGCGGGGCGCGGTAGGGGCGTTGCCGCCAGCGGGCCAGATCCAGCCCACGGCCGCTGATCGAGGTGATCGCAGCGGTTTCCAGTGCTTCTGCTTCGCTGGCTTCGGGCAATAGACCGGGCAGGCGCGAGGCCAGCAGGGTCTTGCCGCAGCCAGGGCTGCCGACCAGCAACAGGTGGTGCCCACCGGCAGCGGCGATCTCCAGCGCGCGGCGGGCGTGCGGTTGCCCGCGCACGTCGGCCATGTCGGGCAGGGCGCGGGCGCCGAGCGCCTGCACTGCCAGCTCGGCGGCGGGCGCTTTCTGGCTGCCGTTGAGCGTCGCGCAGACATCCAGCAGGGTACGCGCGGTGAAGGCTTCGACGTGTCCGGCGATGGCCGCTTCGGCACCGTTGGCGAGCGGGACGATCAGCCGTCGTCCGGCCTGCGCGGCCGCCAGCGCCGCGGGCAGCACGCCGTCGACGCCGCGCAGCTCGCCGGTCAGCGCAAGCTCGCCGAGGAATTCGTAATCGGCCAGGGCCTGGCGGTCGATTTGCCCGCTGGCAGCCAGGATACCGAGGGCGATCGGCAGATCGAACCGGCCGCCTTCTTTCGGTAAATCGGCCGGTGCCAGGTTGATGGTGATGCGCCGGGCGGGAAATTCGAACTGTGCGCACAGCAGGGCGGCACGCACGCGTTCGCGCGATTCGCGCACTGCCGCTTCGGGCAGGCCCACGATCTGGGTGGAAGGAAGGCCGCCGGAGAGATGCACTTCCACCCGAACCTCAGGCGCATGCACCCCTACGCGGGCACGGCTGTGCACCAGCGCCAGACTCATGGTGGTGGCCTTCGGTCAGGGGATGGTGGGCGGTGCAGCGGGTGGCGTGCCGGGCGCGCGCGCCTCCAGTGCGGCGACGGTCTGCTCCAGCGCGTCGAGTTTTTCGCGGGTGCGCAGCAAGACCGCGCGCTGCACGTCGAACTCTTCGCGGGTGACCAGGTCCAGCTTGCCAAGGCCGGCCTGCAGCGCGCCCTTGAAGGTGCTTTGCAGTTCTTCGCGCGATTGGCGCAGGCCCGGCGGCACCAGGTCGCTGAGGCGGCGGGCAAGGTCGTCGAGCTGGTTGAAATCGATCATGGTGTTCTCCGCAGGTCCGTAGGAAGCCTAGTGCAGGCCGGGACACGCGGGACATCGGCAAGGCAGTCGGCAGGCGGTAAGGATAGTCCCATTCGGCTGTCGTCCGCGGTGATGGCGGCGCGCGGTTGGATGAGTGTTGCGCCCGTCCACGGTATGCTGCGCGGCCGTCATGCCCTGGGACCTGCACCGATGAAAATGATCATGGCCATCGTCAAACCGTTCAAGCTCGACGATGTGCGCAAAGCGCTCGCCGGCTGCGGGGTGGCGGGCATCACGGTGACCGAGGTCAAGGGCTTCGGCCGGCAGAAAGGCCATACCGAGCTCTATCGCGGCGCCGAATACGTGGTCGATTTCCTGCCCAAGGTGAAGATCGAAGTGGCGGTGACCGACGACCAGGCCGAGCGGGTGGTCGAGGCGATCGTCGCGGCGGCCGGTACCGGCAAGATCGGCGACGGCAAGGTGTTCGTGTACGACCTGGGCACGGTGGTACGCATCCGTACCGGCGAGCTGGATAGCGACGCGCTGTAGGTTCGCAACGCGGCGCCCGCTGCTTGCCGGATGTGCGGTGGGTGGTGAGGGGTTTGCTGCCCTCTGCCGGCGCAACGACGATGCCCGGGCCACGTATTGCTGAGCCAGCACCGCAGCTAGTGGCGCTGGATCAGGCGCATTGCAGGCATTGCACGACTCACAGGAACCCGACCGTCCAAGTTCTGCGGCGCGCAACGTGCGCTGACTGCGTCGGCTGTGGCGCGCATCACCGCGGCTGATGCACGGCTGGGTGCATCCGCGCCAGGCCTATCTCAGGCGCAAACGCCCCACTTTTCATACCATTTCAATACCGCCATGTATCGCTGCCGCACCTTTCTGGATTGCGATGCAGAAACAGGCTGAAGTCACCGCGCGGCAGCCTAGCGCTGGCCAGAATGGAAATCCCGGCCGCGCTTGTCGCCGCCGCCCGACTTGCCTACTCTAGGGCGTAATACCATTCCAATACCGGAGTTCGAGATGAAGCCACGCAACAGTACGCCGGGCGTGCGCCTGCTTTCGGTATTGGTGGCGTTGGGCCTGGCTGCTCCGGCGTTGGCACAGGCCGTGACCGAACCGGTCACCCAGCCGGCGATCTATCCGACGCCGGTCTCGATCACGCTGGATGGCGCAACCGTGACCTTGGGCCGCTCGGTGGTGCTGGTGGTCGCCCCTGGCGCGGACAAGGCCACGGTGGCGCTGGTGCGCCGCATTCTCGACAGCGCCGGCGTCACCAAGATTGCGACCGCCACACGCCTGCCTGCCGCGCTGGACCGCCCGCACATCGTGCTCGGCACCGGCGATGCGGCAGTGGTGCGCGATGCGCTGACGCGCAGCAAGGCGACCCAGGACACCCATAAGGAAGGCTACACGTTGGCCAGCGTTGCGCTCGATCGCGGCAGCCTGATCACGCTGGCCGGCCACGACGACGATGGCCTGTTCCATGCGGCGCAGACGCTGCGGCAGCTGGTCGAGCGGCCGGCCATCCCGACGCTGACGATCCAGGACTACCCGGCCATGCCGATCCGCGGCACCATCGAAGGCTTCTACGGCGCGCCGTGGTCGATGAGCGATCGCAGCAAGCACATCGATTTCCTCGCCCGTACCAAGGCCAACACCTTTATCTATAGCCCCAAGGACGACCCTTACGCGCGCGATCGCTGGCGCGAGCCGTACCCGAGGGCGACCTTGAAGGCGCTTGGCCAGCTGGCCGCTACCGCCAAGCGCAATCACGTCGATTTCGTCTATGCGATTTCGCCTGGCCCCACCGTGTGCTTCTCCGATCCGGCCGATGCCAAGGCCTTGTTGCGCAAGTTCGATGCGTTCCGTGCGCTGGGCGTGCGCAGCTTCTACGTGGCGCTGGACGATATCGAATACACCAAGTGGAATTGCGAACGCGACAAGACCACCTTCGGCGAGTCCGGCGCGCAGGCGGCCGGTATCGCGCAGTCGCATCTGCTCAATCTGGTGCAGGCCGATCTGGTCGCGCGCCACGATGCGGCCGCTGAACTCATCATGGTGCCGACCGAGTACTACGACGCCAAAGAGAGCCCGTACAAGGAAGCCTTGCGCAAGCATCTCGACCCGAAGATCGTGGTGCAGTGGACCGGCACCGATGTGGTGCCGCCGGCCATTTCCATTCCCGATGCGCGCGCGGCCACCAAGGCGTTCGGTCGCAAGACGCTGTTGTGGGACAACTACCCGGTCAACGATTTCGAAACGTCGGCCGGGCGCCTGCTGATGGCGCCGTATGCGCGGCGCGAGGCGGGTCTGTCGGCCGAGTTGTCGGGCATCGTCTCCAACCCGATGAACCAGGAAGCGCCCAGCCGCGTCGCGGTGATGGGTGTGACCGCGTTCGCCTGGAACGACAAAGACTACGACGCGCAACGCACCTGGCATGCGGCGGCGCGCGATCTGGCCGGCGGCGATGCGCGCGTGGCTGCGGCCCTGCTGACCTTCTTCGACACCCAGCATCTGGCGCCAACCTTTGGCAGCCAGCCGTGGCAGGAACAGGCTCCACGCTTGAAGGCCGTGCTCGATCATGTGCGCGAGGCAATCGCGCTTGGCGATGCGGCAACGCGCGCGCAGGCGATTGCCGAACTGGCACGCGCTGCCGACGAACTGGCTGCCGCACCGCGGATCATCCGCGACGGCGTCGCCGACAAGGGCTTTGCCGAGCAATCGCGCCCCTGGCTGGAGGCAATGGAAGATTGGGGCCAGGCCCTGCGGAAGACGGCAGCCGGGCTGGATGCGGCAAATCGCGGCCACACGCAGGCGCCGGCCTTGTTTGCCGAGGCGGCTGCGATCGCGCGTCGCGAGCCAGATCCCAACGATTCCCGGCGCCACGCGCTTCGGCGGTCCGGTCAAGCTCGCTGACGGCGTGCTCGACCGCTTCATCGCGCAAGCGCCGCGCTTGATCGCCTATCGCGTGCCGGCGGTTGCCGACTCGGCAGCAGCAAAGTGATGGGGGAGTGCAATAACACAGCGACGCGCATCGGGAATTGCTCGCGTCGCTGTGCCTGCAAATGGGGGAGCGCCATTGCCACTGCATCGCAGCACCCGGCATGGCGCGCTCGAAGGACGTCTGTGCTGCAGATCAAACCGACGACATCAGCGCAGTAGCTGGGCGTAACGGTGTGCCCAGCCGCCGTTAGCCAGCAGCGCTGATCACGCCTTGCCTTTCAAACGCCGATATAGCCGCTTCCAGCCGCTGCGAATCGCATGCACCCAGCGCGGTTCGGCACTGCGGGCCGATTCGTCGGCAGTCGGTGCGATGCCGGCAAGGCGCTGGCGCATTTTCTGAAAATTGGCCACGTCGCTGCGCTGCAGCTGACGCGCCAGCGTGCCGCGCCGCAGCCAGCGCGGAAATCGCCACGCGGAGGTGAAATCGATCAGCACCGGCACGCCGGCACTGACCACCACATTGGTGCCGTGCAGATCGTTATGGGTGATGCCGAACGCATGCAGCCGGCGCAGCGCCTGCTGCAATTGCTGGAAGACCTCCTGGCCCACGACGGTGCTGGCGCTGAGCGTGTCGCCTGGAATGAATTCCATGCCCAGCGCCAGCCCGCCCAGCGTGCCGAGCAAGGCCGGTGCATGCCGCCAACCCTGCAACTGCCGCAGCATCCTGGCCTCGTGGCGCACCATGAGCCGGGCGATCGGCGACAACAGCGTGCGGCGATAGCGGCCGTAGTCCTTGACCACTGCCGGTTGCCCGTTCACATGGGTGCGGTAGACGTCCGGCTCGAGCAGCCGGGTGCCCTGCTTGAGCAGAACGGGAGTGACGAGGTGCAGGCTGGACACGTCCAGCGGCTGGTAGTGCATGGCAGTTCTCCAGACCTTGGCGGCGCGGAGCTGTCACGCGTTGCGCAGGTTCACGGTGATCGCGAGGATCGGTCTGCCCAATTTTAGAACTTGTGAGTATGGAAATTATATTTATCTAACAAATGAAATGTTCCGGGAGTGGAACAGCTTTTGGAATCAGGTGTTTGGCGGACCCCATCAGAATCGGCATGTGCCAGCGAATGCATGCAGACCTGCCACTCCAGGCCATGGTGTCGTCCCGCCAGCGTTGCGTCCTGCCTCAAGACAGGCACTATCAGCGCAACCCGAGTGCGGTAGCGGTCACGCCGCTTCTTAACAGCGATTGAGACTCCAGACACTGTGCCGGCTGCAGTCAGGGGGCTGCAGCACGCGTTAACACAGGCACGCTCTTCGAGCGTCGCCTGCATCGATGTCGTACGACATCCGGTGATGCCGGGTGCGCCTCCGAATGCGACCGCAACTGCGCCACTTCCAGACGCCGTCAGGTGCCACCTGCGTGCGCAAGGATGCGGAAACGATGGAGTACGACTCATTGGGGATGCAATGAAAAGGACCGCAACAGTGCTGTTGGCTTGCACGGCGTTCGGCGTCACGGCTCAGGCCTCGGCGCAGTCGTTGTCGCGCGGCTGGGACAGCTACCGTCAACAGCAAAAGCAGCAGACCGGCACCCAGGGCGCCACCGCGCCTGCAGCGCCATCCTCGCGCCCGGCGCAAGCGGGCGTTGGCCGAGCGCCGGCCGCCGTCGGTGGAAGCGGCGGCCAACCTGGTGCGTCCGGCGGGTTTACTACGGTGACCGAGCAGACTGAGGCGGTGGCAGTTCAGCCTGCCGCTGCTTACCCTGCAGCGCCTGTCCCCGCAGCGCGCTACACACGGGTGGAGGAATCGCGCATTGAAAGGGGCGCGTTCATCGGCGTGCAGCGTGGTCGAGGTGAGGTTTTCAGTGGCTATAAGCAAGACATGCTTGGCCTCAGCGCCGGCTATCGCTGGCGTGCTGGCTCGGTCACGTTGATCGGACTTGAGGGATCGATTGGACGCCTGGAACGCGGCGATACAACCGACGATGTCTTTATCCCCGCAGTGAAATTTGGCGGCATCGGGGGTACGGCACGTTTCAATTTTGGTGACACTCCGCTGTTCGCGGTAGTCCGCCTCGGCTCATGGTATGCCGAGGTCGCAGACATGAGCGACGAAATCTTTGGTGGTTACGCAAGCCTCGGCCTGGGCGTCGATATCGGCAAGCATGCGAGCGTGAGCGCGATGTACACCAACTACGTCTACGCCAATGACTACTACGACTATGCCCAAGACACCACCATCAACCGTGCAGAGGTACTGAACGCAGTAGTGGAAGTCCGCTTTTAACTAGCGATGTCGAAGGGCGGGCAGCAGCGCTCACCCTTCCCCGTCACGCGGCATGCAGCGCGATGCCGCGGACGGCAATCCATTTGAAGCTGCACCGCAAACGGTCATCGGCATTGCACAGCCATCCATGCGGCTTGCTGTAGTGTCTTGGTCAACGCACTGATTCAGCCATGGGCGAGGGCAGATGGACGCATTGGCGCAGTTCTTGACAGACGAACAGGACCCGGTGGCGGTGGGCAAGATCCTGCCCAAGATCACCGAGTTGCTGACCCGCGACGAGCAGGTCGAGTACATCGCCGTGCAGAAGAAGATGGTGATGAACCTGTCGCCGGATGCGGTGGTGCTGACCAACCGCCGCTTCATCGTAGTCTACCCAAAGCTGCTCGGCATGACCTTCCGCGATTTCCCCTGGCGCGAGGTGCTCGATGTGCACATGAGCGAACAGATGCTCGGAGCCACCATCATGTGCCGCACCACGCAGGGTGCCTACGCATCCATCGACAGCCTGCCCAAGAAACAGGCGCGACGCGTGTACGCCTATGCGCAGCAGGTGGAAGAATCCGCCTACGAACAGCGCCAGCAGCTGGAGATCGACAAGTTGCGCGCGGCGGCCGGTGGCGTGGTGGTGCATGCGCCTGGTGCGCACGGCGCAGCAGTGCCCTTGCAAGCCAGTGCCGTTCCTGCAATCGACGATCCGGTGCAGGTGCTGAGCAAGCTCAAGCAATTGCTGGATGCGGGGCTGATCACGCGGGACGAATTCGACGCCAAGAAGACAGAGGTGCTGGCGCGCTTATAGCGTGCGCAGGACATCCGCGCATCGGTCGGCTTCAACTACGTCGGCCCATGGATCGCAGTGACGCAGCAACTGACGCGTCCATCGCACGGCGGCGCTGTCGGTGGATCGCCGCGCCAGAAGGCTGCTGGCCGCGCACTGGCCTCACGCTCCAGCAGCGCCGCGCGACCACGGCAGCCTGATCGGTGCGAATGCATCAGCCCGCGCGCTGTAAGCACGCAGGCCATGTCACGCGAAAAAACCAGCAAACCGGCCGGGCTTATCGCCAAGCGGGCGCGGCCGGCTGCCGTAACCCGCCACGTCCATCCAAGCGCCACGATTCAACGAATGTCGTCTGCGCTTTTTGCCGGCGATGCTCGGCCAACCGCGATTACTCGCCCAGCGCCTTGGCCACGAACGGAGGGGCAACCAGCACGCCGGTGTGCAAGTGGGCGGTGTAGTACAAGGTGTCGAAGCCCTTGGCCTGCGCGTCCGCTTGGCGGAAGGCGAAATCGGCGTTGGCCTGCTTGCTGGCCATGGTCACGCTCCACCAGCCGGTGGGGTAGCACGGCTGCGGGAACGGCAGGGTCTTGAACGACTGGAAGCCGGCCTTGCCCATTTCGGTGCGCATTTCGTTGATCAGGTCCAGCAGCGCCAGCGGCGATTCGGACTGCTGCACCAGGATGCCGTCGTCCTTCAAGGCCTTGAAGCAGCTTTCGTAGAAGGCCTTGTTGAACAGGCCCTCGGCCGGGCCGACCGGGTCGGTGGAATCGACGATCACGATGTCCACGCTGCCGGCCGGGCAATTGGCCATATAGGCCACGCCGTCGTCGAACAGCAGTTCGGCGCGCGTGTCGTGGTTGGAATCGCACAGCTCGGGGAAATACTTCTCCGACATGCGGGTGACCTGCTCATCGATATCGCATTGGGTGGCGCTTTCCACGCCCGGGTGCTTGAGCACCTCGCGCAGCGTGCCGCAGTCGCCGCCGCCGATGATCACCACGCGCTTGGGCGCGGGGTGGGTGAACAGCGCCGGGTGGCTGATCATCTCGTGGTAGAAGAAATTGTCGCGGCTGGTGAGCATCACCGCGCCATCGATCAGCATCAGCTTGCCCCAATCGGTGGTCTGGTAGATCTCGATCTTCTGGAACGGGGACTGCACCTCGTCCAGCTTGCCGCTGACGCGGAAGCCGATCGCCGAGCCGGTCGGCTGGAAGTGTTCGATGTACCAGTTGTCGTTGGTGCTCATGCGGACGTCCTAATCGAAAAGAAGCGGGCAGTTCCTTCTCCCGGCGGGAGAAGGTGGCGCAAAGCGCCGGATGAGGGTCGGGTGCAGCCCCGTGCAGTCAAACTGCACGGCGGCTGACCCTTGCTCGGCCCCGCTCCAACCAGGAGCGGGGCGTGAAGTCGGCGCGGATTGTAACGGACCCTGCGCATGCCAGGCGTTACACTTCACGCCCTTTTTTATTCCAGCCGAGACAGCGAAATGAGCGATTGGTCCCTCGACCAAGCCCGCAAGACCTATTCGATCCCGCATTGGGCCGACGGGTATTTCGATGTGAACGCTGCCGGACACGTGGTGGTCACCCCGACCGCCGATGGCCCGGCGGTGTCGCTGCCCGAGGTGGTGGATGCCGCGCGCGCAGCCGGTGCCAAGCTGCCGCTACTGGTGCGCTTCCCGGACATCCTGGGCCAGCGCCTGGGCAAGCTGCAGGCAGCGTTTGCGCAGGCGCAGTCGGAGTGGGACTACGCCGGCGGCTATACGGCGGTGTATCCGATCAAGGTCAACCAGCATCGTGGCGTGGCCGGCACCCTGGCCGGTCACCACGGTGAGGGCTTCGGGCTGGAAGCGGGCAGCAAGCCCGAGCTGATGGCGGTGCTGGCGCTGTCGCGTCCGGGCGGGCTGATCGTGTGCAACGGCTACAAGGACCGCGAATACATCCGCCTGGCGCTGATCGGCCGCAAACTCGGCCTGCAGACCTTCATCGTCATCGAAAAGCCCTCCGAACTGACCCTGGTGCTGGAAGAAGCACGCGCGCTGGACGTCAAGCCCGGCCTGGGCGTGCGCATGCGCCTGGCCTCGCTGGGCGCGGGCAAGTGGCAGAACAGCGGTGGCGACAAGGCCAAGTTCGGTCTCTCGCCGCGCCAGGTGCTGGACCTGTGGAAGACGCTGCGCGACACCGAGTACGCCGACAGCCTGAACCTGCTGCATTTCCATATGGGCTCGCAGATTTCCAACGTGCGCGACATCGCCAACGGCATGCGCGAGGCCACGCGCTATTTCGTGGAGCTCTCGCGCCTGGGCGCAAAGATCAGCCATGTGGACGTGGGCGGCGGCCTGGGCATCGATTACGAAGGCACTCGCTCGCGCAGCTATTGCTCGATCAACTACGGCCTGCACTCGTATGCCAGCAACATCGTGCAGCCGTTGGCCAGCGCTTGCGAAGAGCATGGCCTGGCCCCGCCGCGCATCGTCACCGAGTGCGGGCGCGCAATGACGGCGCACCATGCGGTGCTGATCGCCAACGTGTCGGAAGTGGAGCAGGCGCCGGAAGGCCGAGTGCCGGTTGCGCACGACGATGAGCCGGCCGCGATCCGCCACCTGCGCGAGATCCATGACGAGCTCGATGTGCGCCCGGCGGTGGAGCTGTTCCAGGAAGCCCAGCATTTCCATGCCGAAGGTTTGAGCGCGTATGCGCTGGGCCAGATCGACCTACCGCAGCGCGCGCGCATCGACGATCTGTTCTACGCCATCGCACATGGCGTGCGCGCACGCCTGAGCTTCGATGAAAAGAGCCATCGCCCGGTGCTGGATGAGCTCAACGAGCGGCTGGTGGACAAGTACTTCGTCAACTTCAGTGTCTTCGAATCGATCCCGGACGTGTGGGCGATCGATCAGGTGTTCCCGATCGTGCCGATCGAGCGCTTGAACGAAGCGCCGCAGCGGCGCGGCATCATCGCCGACATGACCTGCGATTCCGACGGCATGGTCAAGACCTATGTCGAGAACGAAAGCCTGGACAGCTCGCTGCCGCTGCATGGTTTGAATGCCGGCGAGAGCTATCGCATCGGTTTCTTCCTGGTGGGCGCCTACCAGGAAATCCTGGGTGATATCCATAACCTATTCGGCGATACCGATGCGGTGGAAGTCGTGGTGAATCGCGATGGCTATCGCATCGCACAGCAGCGCCGCGGCGATACCACCGACGTGATGCTGGACTACGTGGGCTATCAGCTGGACACGCTGCGTGCCACCTATGCCGAGCGCATTGCTGCCGCAAATCTGTCGCCCGAGCGGGCGCAGGAACTCGGCGCTGCGTTGGAAGCGGGGCTGACCGGCTACACCTATCTGTCCGACGAGCCGCTGAGCTGATCCGCAGTGCGCTGCGGCTGGGCCGCAGCGCTGGCTGTGCGCGACATGGCCCATCTTGCACGCGCTCCTGCCGCGAGCGCCGCTTGCAGCAGCAGGGACATCACCGGCATGGACGCTGCAGGTTCTGCAACACGTCGATGCGCCATCGCGCCGACGTCGGGTGCGATCTCGCACTTCAAGTCGACCTGCTTCGTCGCATCGAGCAAGAGCGCCTGCGCTTACCTTGCGCGACGCCGTCGATCGGTTCGACTCACGCTTTTCGCGCGTTTGTGCTGCATGCCGATGACAATCAGGCGACCATCGCGTGATCGTGCGCTTGTCGAGGCAGACGCGTTGAACGCGTCTTTTTTCTCCTGAAGTGATTTGCCGAATACCCTAATTCCGGCAACGCTGATTTGGAATTGGTCTTATTCAATGCGGCTTTTTATCTGCCGTGGTGCGCGCATATTCGCCTTGAAGCCCATGCGTATCGTCGGCCATGCCCTACGCCGGATGCGGCGCGGAAATTGATCGGATGTATGCATGCAGAACACTAGTTCAAATCACACTTCAGTGAAAAAATTTTAGGTATCACGCGATTTCCGTGATTTTTTGCACGGTTTCGGCCCCGCGCGAATTGTTAGTGTTCGTTTAACTTGTCGGGATACAAGTGCTTCAACGAGTCACCCGCACACCGGGGTTCGATTGTGCGAGTCGCTGTGCTGTGCGTCTTCATCATGCGTTTCCATCGCGTATTACCGGCAATTGTCGGTGGTCGGCGGTGTTTCTTACCCCTCGTTTTCTTAGGCCAGGTGCTGATTCGGCGTCCATCGACCGCATAACGGTTGAGGGGTGTCGACGGACTGCGCGCCACACCAGAAGGATGCACGCAATGCACGCTGACGCCTCTCCCGTTTTTCCCCTGACCAAGGCGCAACGTGGCCTTTGGGTGGCCAACAAGTTGCATACCGACAACACCTTGATGTTGGCCGAAGTATTGGAAATGTTCGGCCCGCTCAATCCCCAGGTGCTGATCCGCGCCAGCATGCAGCTGACGCACGAGTTCGATACGCTGCGCCTGTGTATCGTCGAGCGCGAGGGCGTGCCTTCGCAGGTGGTCTTGCCCGCGTACAACGGCACGATTCCATACTTCGACGTCAGCTCAGATCCTGCTCCGCGTAATGCCGCCGAACATTGGATCGACGAAGAAATCCGCAAGCCGGAAGATCTGCAGAACGGGCCGTTATGGCATTGCGCGGTGTTCCGTCTTGGCGAGGATCATCATCTGTGGGTGCAATGCGTGAGTCATCTGGTGATGGACGGCTATTGCGCGTCGATCATGATGCAGCGCATGGCCGTGCTCTATAACGCCTACCTGGCCGACGTGGAGCCTGCGCCTGCGCAGTACGGCAGTGCACTGTCGCTGCTCGAAATGGAACAGCACTATCGCAACTCCGATCGGTTCCAGCGCGATCGCGAGTACTGGATGCAGCAGTTGGCCGATCTGCCGCCGCCGGCGACGCTGGCGCGGCCGGGCAATCAGCTGTCCACCGGGTTGTTGCGCGGCACCGGGCAGTTCTCGCCGCAGCAGGTGGTGCGTCTGCGCGCGCTGGGCAAGGAGTACGGCGCCAGCCTGCCGCAGATGCTGATTTCGCTGATTGCCGCGTACTACTACCGCTG
This sequence comes from Xanthomonas sp. NCPPB 1754, assembly GCF_041475725.2. Taxonomy (NCBI): domain Bacteria; kingdom Pseudomonadati; phylum Pseudomonadota; class Gammaproteobacteria; order Lysobacterales; family Lysobacteraceae; genus Xanthomonas; species Xanthomonas sp. NCPPB 1754. The sequence goes on along the minus strand of NZ_CM192982.1, from coordinate 4,524,378 downwards.
CACCGGTGCCGAGGATCTGGTGCTGGCGATGCCGGTGACCGGCCGCATCAATGCGCGCTACCGGCAAACCGCAGGCCTGGTGGCCAACGTGATTTCGCTGCGTCTGAAGATGGATCCGCAGCAGCCCATCCATACCTTGTTCGCGCAGGTGTCGTCGGTGGTGCGGCATGCATTGCGCCATCAGCAATATCGCTTCGAGGACGTGCGCCGCGATCTGGGCATGTTCGGGATGGAGCAGAAGTTCGCACGCCTGGCGGTGAACATCGAGGCCTTCGACTACACCTTGCGCTTCGGCGAGGCGTACGCGGTGCCGCATAACCTTTCCAACGGCCCGGCCGACGACCTCACCATCTTCTGCTACGAACGCGGCGATGGGGCAGCGCTGCGTTTCGATCTGGATGCCAACCCGGCGCTGTACGACAGCGAGGAGCTGGCCGAACACTGCCGTCGTTTGACCCATCTGGCCGACGCGGTATTGGCCGATCCGGAATGCGCGCTGGGCCAGGTCGATGTGCTCGGCGATAGCGAGCGCCGGCGTTTGCTGCATACCTGGAACAACACCGCAGCGCCGCTGCCGGAACCGGCCACGCTGTTGCACGGCATGCTGCAACGCGCCGAGTTGATGCCTGCGGCCGTGGTTGCGCAATACGACAACCGCACGCTCGACTACGCCACGCTGTGCGAGCTTGCCTCGCGCATCGCTGCGCAATGGGTGGCCGATGGCGTGCGCCCTGGCGATGTGGTCGCGGTGGCATTGCCGCGCAGCGAACACTTGCTGGTGGCGTTGCTGGCGGTGATGTGGAGCGGGGCGGCGTATCTGCCGCTGGATCCGGAGAGCCCGGCTGCACGCAACCGTCAGATGCTCAACGATTCCGGTGCCATTGGCCTGGTCTGCGAGCCAGCGCTGTGCGAGCGCTACCTGCTCGGTGGCATGGTCTGGCTGGATCCGCGCCCGGCCGTGTTGCCGGAGGCAATCGCACCGCTGGCGACGCCCGACGGCACCGCGTACGTGCTGTACACCTCCGGCTCCACCGGTGCGCCCAAGGGCGTGGAGATCAGCCATCGCAACCTGTTCAATTTCCTGCATGCGATGGAGCACGAGCTGGCATTGCGCCCACGCGACCGTGTGCTGGCCGTCACCACCATCACCTTCGATATCGCCGGGCTGGAGTTGTACCTGCCGTTGCTGGTGGGGGCGCGCGTGGTCATTGCACCGGCCGGTATCAGCCACGACCCGCGCGGCCTGTCGCGGTTGATCGCCGACGAACACATCAGCGTGGTGCAGGCCACGCCATCGCTGTGGCGCATCCTGCTGGCCAATGAGGATCTGGTGCTGGATCGCATCCATGCGTTGATCGGCGGCGAGGCGTTGGTGCCGGAACTGGCCACCCAACTGCTCAGCCGGGTGGGGCGCCTGACCCAGTTGTACGGGCCTACCGAAACCACGATCTGGTCGACCATCATGCCGTTGCAGCTGACCGATGCCGCTGCACCGCCGATCGGCAGGCCACTGCTCAATACGCGCGTCTATGTGCTGGATGCGCAGCGGCAACCGCTGCCGACCGGTGCGATCGGCGAGCTGTATATCGGTGGCGCAGGCGTGGCCAAGGGCTATCGCGGCAAGCGCCAGCTGACCAGCGAGCGCTTCATGCGCGACCCGTTCGCCGACGACGGCAGCAGCATGTACCGCACCGGCGACCGCGTGCGTCAACGCAGCGATGGCCTGCTGGAATTCATCGGGCGCGCCGATGCGCAGCTGAAGATCCGCGGACATCGGGTGGAGCCGGCCGAAATCGAAAGCGCCCTGCTGTTGCATTCGCAGGTGGCGCAGGCGGTGGTGGTGGGCCACGGCGATGGCGAGCATGCCTTGCAACTGCTGGCCTATGTGGTGGGCAAGCACGGCAATGCGCCGTCGATCGAGTTGTTGCGCGCGCATCTGCAGCAGCGCCTGCCGGCATCGATGATTCCCACCTTGTGGGTGCCGCTGGAGGCGTTGCCGCTGACCCCCAACGGCAAGCTGGACCGGCGCGCGTTGCCGGCGCCTGGCGCATTGCCGCAACGCGCGCATCTGGCGCCGCGCGATGCGCTCGAACGCCAGCTGGCAACGATGCTGCAGGAGGTGCTGGGCATCGAAGTGGTGGGCGTGGACGACAATTTCTTCGAGCTTGGCGGCGATTCGCTGCGTGCGGCGGAAATGGCCGCGCGTTTCCCGCAGATGTTCGGGGTGGAACTGCCGCTGGGCACATTGTTCCATGCGCCGACGGTCGCCGGCCTGGCCGAGGTGATCAAGCGCAGCGCACACACGCCCAACGACCCGTTGAGCGTGCTGCTGCCGCTACGTGCAGGCACCGCCGGCAGCACGCCGCTGTTCTGCATCCATCCGGTCATCGGTCTGGGCTGGTCGTATCTCACCTTGCTGGGTCAGCTGGATCCGCAGTGGCCGGTGTATGCGCTGCAATCGCCGGGCTTGAGCGACCCGCAGCACCGTCCGGAGAGCATCGAGGCGATCGCGCGCGATTACCTGGCGCGTCTGCGCAGCGTGCAGCCGAGGGGGCCGTACCGTCTGCTGGGCTGGTCGCTGGGCGGTTTGATCGCGCACGCCATCACCGCCGAATTGCATGCGCTGGGCGAAGAGGTCGAGGTGCTGGCCATGCTCGACAGTTACCCGCATCTGGAACAGGCCGCAGCGTTGTCGGAATCGGAGAACGTGCGCGCCTCGGTGCACGCGTTGGCCTTGCATCTGGCGCCGGGCCAGCCGATGCCGACCACGGTCGCCGAGCTGGCGAGCCTGTTGTGCGATCACTACGGGCTGAACGAATTGCCTGCGGTGCGCCAGTTGCTGGAGCAACGTCCCACCTTGCTGGACGATCTGGGCGCCCTCACCCAGCATCACCTGCAGCTGGCGCGGCGTCATCGGCCCAGGCAGCTGGACCAGGATGTGGTCTTTGTCGAAGCGAGCGTGCGCATGAGCTCCGGCGGCGACGATGCGCTGTGGGTGGATTACCGTCCCCAGGCGTGGCACCCGTACGTGCGCAACCTGCAGCTGCACGTTCTGGACAGTGACCACCATTCAATGCTCTCGCCGACGCATGCGGCCACGCTCAGCACCTTGCTGCACGCGGCCGCCGCAGAGTCCACCCGGGCTGTGCGGCCGGTGGGACAGGCCGGCCGTGGCGAGGTCGCCGGCGACGGAGTGACCGAATATGCCTGAGTCCAGCGCCGATCCGTCACGCCAGCGCCCGGTGGTGATCGCCACCCTTGGCACGCATGGGGACGTGCGCCCGATCATTGCGCTGGCCCTTGGCCTGCAGCGGCGCGGTTATCCGGCGCGGGTGCTGACCAGTTCCAACTTCGAGTCGTTGATCCGTGCGCACGGCCTGGAATTCTTCCCGCTCAGCGGCGATCTCCAGCAACTGTTGCACGACCATCCGGACGTTGCCGAGATGCGCGGTGCCCCTGGCATCTTGCGCAAGAAGTTGCTGGAGTGGGCGCGCGATTGGCCCGCGCAGGGCCGCGCGGCGTGTGCCGATGCCGGCTTGATCCTGGGCGTGGGCAGTGCCAGTTTCCTCGTCCATAGCCTGGGCGAGGCGTATGGCGTGCCGGTGGCGTTTGCGCAGTTGCAGCCGCTCACCGAGTCGCGCCACCTGCCGTTGATGCTGATGCCCAACCTGCGTCTGCCGGGACGTGTCAACGTGGCATTGCATCGCCTGATGCGCTTTGTCGGCTGGCAGCTGATGCGGCCGGCCTTCAACGATATCGTGCGTCCGGCGTTGGGGCTGCCGGGATATCCGTGGAGCGGTCCGGATCGCAGCGCACTACGCGTGATCTACGGCTATAGCGCGCACGTGTGTCCGCGCCCGCCGGACTGGCCGGAGAGCGCGCAGGTGTGCGGCTTCTGGCAGCTGCCGCCGTCGCAGTGGCAACCGCCGGCCGCGCTGCAGGCGTTTTTGCAGGCCGGGCCGCCGCCGCTGTATATCGGCTTCGGCAGCATGACCAGTAGCGCGGTCGTGCAGCTCACTGCCACGGTCAAGGCAGCGGTGCGACTGACCGGGCAGCGCGCGTTGCTGGCCAGCGGCTGGGGCGGTCTGGGGGCCGGGGACGCCGCTGTCGCCGATGATGCCGAGCGCTTCTTCCATCTGGAACAGGCACCGCACGATTGGCTGTTCCCGCGCGTGGCGGTGGCCGTGCATCACGGTGGCGCCGGCACCAGCGGTGCCGCGTTGGCGGCGGGCATTCCCTCGGTGGTGCTGCCCTTTGGCTACGACCAGTCGTTCTGGGCTCATTGCCTGGCCCAGCGCGGCGTTGCGCCGCCAGCGCTGGCGCGTGCCGGGCTGCAGCCCGAAGCCCTGGCCGCTGCCATCCGGCAGGCGGGCACGCCGGCCATGCGTGCGGCTGCGCGCGCACTCGGTCAACGGATCGGCCAGGAAGACGGCGTCCGCAATGCGGTCGATCAGCTGGAAGCCTGGCAATTGCTTGAACCCGCGGCAGTGATGCCCGCGGCGGCCGCACGGACCACACAGCACGCCATTGCATAAGCATGGCGATGCTGCTCCACCGCGCCGCAGCGCTGATGCGCGCACTGCGGCGCGGTGGAGCAGTGCGTGGTTGGTGGCGACGCCCTGCGCGCTGCCGGCATGCGGCACAATCGGGCTCCCTCGGTTGATCTGGCCCGCATGCGCTATCCCGCTTTGGACCTGTTGCGTGGCATCGCCATCGTCTGGGTGATGCTGTTCCATTCGTTCGTGGTCGGCGGGTTGGGTTCGGACTGGGAATGGCTGTCGCGCTACGGCTGGATGGGGGTAGACCTGTTCTTCGTGCTGAGCGGCTTTTTGATCGGCACCCAGGTGCTGACCCCGCTGTCGCGCGTCAAGCCGCTGGACTTCGGCGATTTCTACCTGCGCCGCGCATTCCGCATCCTGCCGGCGTTTTTGGTGGTGTTGGCGATCTACATGGCATGGCCGGGTTTTCGCGAATCGCCCGGGCTGGCGCCATGGTGGATGTTCCTCACCTTCACCTTGAATCTGTTCGTCGATTACGCCGAGCAGGCGGCGTTCTCGCACGCATGGTCGCTCTGTGTGGAAGAGCATTTCTATCTGGTGTTTCCGTTGCTGTCCACGTTGTTGTTGCGGCGTCCATCGGCGGCACGCGTGGGCGCGGTGTGCGTGGCGGTGGTGGTCGCCGGCATCGCGTTGCGCACTAGCGTGTGGCTGCACAACACGGCGCTGGATCAGATCGGCAGCGGCCAGCAGCGCAACTGGTTTGTCGAAGATCTCTATTACCCCACCTGGAACCGGCTGGACGGTTTGCTGGCCGGTGTCGTGCTGGCAATGACGAAGGTCTTCCGCCCCCGCACATGGCAATGGCTGCAGCAGCGCGGCAACACCTGGGCGCTGGCCGGTGTGGCCATGTTGGCACTGGCGATGTGGTTGTTCCGCGAGCGCACCGGTTTGATCGGCAACGCGGTGGGCTGGCCGGTGCTTTCGCTGGGGCTGGCCTTGCTGGTATTGGCAGGCACCGCGACCGACAGCGCACTGGGCCGGCTACGCGTGCCGGGTGCCGCCTGGTTGGCCGCCATTTCCTACAGCGTGTATCTGACCCACAAGGCGATGTTCCATGTGACCCAGGGCTGGCTCGGCGCCACGCTGGACGGCCGTGGTGTCCTGGCCTTTGCAGTGTATGGCGTGGTGGCGCTGGCGGCGGGTGCGCTGCTGCATTACGTGGTGGAACGTCCGTTCCTGCAGCTGCGCGGCGCGTTGCTGCGGCGGCGCGCAGCCGTGCGCCGCGATGCCGAACTTGCGTGATGCGATGGTTGCGGAGAACGGCGAGCGTGCACGGGTGGCGGCGTGGCGGCCGCCGCTGCAGCACCTGGTGTCGGGCAACCGGTCTGCGCAGTTGCTGCGACCATGCAGCGCTGATGTAACGAAAAGCCGCGCAGTACGCGGCTTTTCGATGCTTCGTTCGATGCTCGGTAGGGCTTGCGCGGCGCAGCGGGGGGTGCGGCTGGCGCACTGCACGCTCACCGCCTAAGCCCTTGCTTCGGTGCACGCCTCACTGCGCGTCGCGGGCCACCTGGAACCCCGCAAAAGACTGCGTCACCGGCATGATTTCCAGGCGGTTGATGTTCAAATGCGCCGGCAGGCTGGCGACATAGAAGATCTGTTCGGCGATGTCTTCGGCCGTCATCGGGGTGGCGCCACGGTACAGCGTGTCGGACGCGGCCTGGTTGCCGCCGGTGCGCACCAGGGTGAATTCGGTCTCGGCCATGCCCGGTTCGATCGAGGTCACGCGCACGCCGGTGCCGTGCAGGTCAGAGCGCAGGCCCAGCGAAAACTGCTGCACGAAGGCCTTGGTACCGCCGTAGACGTTGCCGCCGGTGTATGGGTAGGTTGCCGCCACCGAGGCGATATTGATGATGGCGCCGCGGCGCGCAATCAACGCCGGCAGCAGGCGGTGGGTGAGGGTGACCAGGGCGGTGACATTGGTGTCGATCATCTGCTGCCACTGCGCCAGGTCGGCCTGCTGCGCCGGCGCGGTGCCCAGCGCCAGGCCGGCGTTGTTGACCAGTACGTCGATGTCGGCGAAGGCCGGCGGCAGCGCGTCGATCGCATCCGACAAGGCGTGTGCATCGCGCATGTCGAACGCGGCGGTGTGGACCTGCCCGGCCGGCAGATCAGCGGCCAGCGCCTGCAGGCGTTCGGCGCGCCGGCCGGTGGCGATGACCTTCCAGCCGGCTGCAGCGAAGCGGCGCACGGCGGCGCTGCCGAATCCGGAGGTGGCACCAGTGATCAGGACGGTCTTGGACATGGGGAACTCCAGGGGGACAGGGGGCGGGAACCAGATTCAGTGAGCAGGCCGCGGCTTCGCCGTTGCGGCATGCCGCGCACGCAGCCGCTCTTCGGTCAGGGTCTGGCGTGCGACGACCTGGCCACGCCGCAGCTGCAGCACCACGTACGGGGCCGGTGCGTGCGCAGCGCTCGTCGCGGTGGCGGGCAGCGCGACGAGCAATTCGCCATCCACCCAGACGGCGGGCACGGGCGCTGCCTGGCCGGGGAACAGCACATCCAGCGGCAGCGTGGGCGGCGCGTCGTTACAGGCGCCCAGGACCACGCGGTCGAGCACCAGCTGTTGCCCGTCCAGGCGCCAGTGGGCGCGGTAGCCGCGCCAGTTGGCGCTGCAGCTGCCCAGCGCGCTGCCTGCGTGCGCCACAAAACGCTTCCAGGTGGCCGGGTCGTCCAGTGGGCCGGACAAGGGTTCGGCCAGCAACGTCGCCTGCTGACCGTCGATCTGGATCAGGTCGGGAAGTTGATCGGTGGCCTGCGCCGGGCCGGCCCACGCCAGCACGCCCAGCAACACGCCAGCGCTACGTCGCAACACGGGCGTTTACTGCGCCTTGATCGCAATGGCGGACAGGCCACTGCCGGTGAGCTTCTGCTTGGCCTCGGCCAGTTCGCTGGCACTGCCATAGGGCCCCATGCGCACGCGGTAGACCGTCTTGCCGCTGATGTCGGCCGATTCCACGCGTGCGGCCAGGCCCATCATCGCCAGCTTGGCCTTGGTGGATTCGGCATCGCCGGAGGCGCCGAACGAGCCGGCCTGCAGGATGTAGCGGGTGTTGTCGGCGACCGCCGGCGCTGCAGCCGCGGGCGCTGTTGCAGCGGCGGCGGTTGCAGCGGGCTTGGGCGCGGCAGCGGCCGGTGTGGTGAGTGCGGCGGTGCTGGCCGGAGCCGGCGTGGCGGCCGGGCGTGCCGGTGCGGTTTCCGGCAGCGGCTTGGGTGCGCTGGCGGCGGTTTCCTTCAACGGCGTCGGGACGCTGGCCGCCGGTGTGGCGGCTGCCACGCTGGCGCCGGGTGCGGGGGGCACGGGTTTGCCTTCCAGCGCCGCACGCGCACGCGCGGCCTCTTCGGCGCGCGCGCTGGCCGCCAGTTCGGCATCGGACATCTGCACTTCCTTGCCGGGCAGCAAGGTGTAGAAGTCGTACTGGGTCTGCGCATCGCCGGGTTTGGCCTGCGGCTTGGGCGGCTGCGCGCTGGGCTTGGGCAGTTCGGCCGGCGTGTCCACGTCGGCATCGGCCACCGGCTCGGGCTGCGCATCCGGATTGGCACGCGGGCCCACGCGCAGGAAACCGTCGCCGTCCTTCTTGAACAGGTTGGGTGCGGCCAGGAAGATCACTGCCGCAATCGCGGCGCCAGCCACCAGCCACACCCAACCGGGGGTGCCATTGCTGGTGTTGCGCCGGGCCTGACTCTTACCGCGTCGTGCTGCCATCTACCACTTCTCCGAATCGTGTCGTTGCGGGCCCGCTGGCCCGGCTTGCTGTGGCAATGCGCGCCGCTGCGCTGATTGCCCGGTGAGCGCCATCGGCGCCCGAGGTGGCAGGCCGGCGCCTGCCGCAGTGCCACGCGCTGCGCCGCTGCCTGCGCCGGCACCCGGGAGCTGCCGCCTGTCTACATCTTTTCCGGAGCGCTGACGCCGAGCAGTTCCAGGCCATTGGCCAGCACCTGTTGGGTGGCGACCGCCAGGGTGAGCTTGGCGTCGCGCTCGGCGGCATCGTCCACCAGCACCTTGCTGTTGTGATACCACGTGTGGAAGGCGTGCGCCAATTCACGCAGGTATTGCGCGATCTGGTACGGCTCCAGCGCCTGGCCGGCGATTTCCACCACTTCCGGGTAACGCGACAGCTCCAGCATCACCGCCAGCGAGTGTTCGTCGTCCAGGCATGCGAGCTCGGCCAGGCCGTGGGCCTGGTCGTACTTGTAGCCCTTTTCCTGCGCCTGGCGCAGCACGCTGCACACCCGCGCATGCGCGTACTGCACGTAGAACACGGGGTTGTCGTTGCTTTGCGCGCGCGCCAGGTCGATATCGAAGGTCAGCTGCGAATCGGGCTTGCGCGCGATCAGGAACCAGCGCACCGCATCGGCGCTGGTTTCTTCGATCAGGTCGCGCAGGGTGACGTAGCTGCCGGCGCGCTTGGACAGCTTCACTTCCTCGCCGCCGCGCATCACCGTGACCATCTGGTGCAGCACGTATTCCGGCCAGCCTTGCGGGATGCCCAGTTCCATCGCCTGCAGGCCGGCGCGCACGCGCGTCAGCGAGCCGTGGTGGTCGGCGCCCAGTTCGGTGATGGCGCGCTCGTAGCCGCGTTGCCACTTGGTCAGGTGATAGGCCACGTCCGGCACGAAGTAGGTGTAGGTGCCGTCGGACTTGCGCATGACGCGGTCCTTGTCGTCGCCGAAGTCGGTGGACTTCAGCCACAGCGCGCCGCCTTCTTCGTAGGTATGGCCGGAGGCGATCAGCTTCTGCACCGCTTCTTCGACCTTGCCGTCCTTGTACAGCGAGCTTTCCAGGAAGTAGATGTCGAAATCGACCCGGAACGCGGCCAGGTCGTGGTTTTGCTCGTTACGCAGGTACGCCACCGCGAAGCGACGGATCGATTCGAGATCGGCTGGGTCTTTGGTGCCGGTGACCAGATGGCCTTCCAGGTCGACGGTGTCGCCGGCCAGGTAGGCACTGGCCACATCGGCGATGTAGTCGCCGCGGTAGCCGTTTTCCGGCCAGCCGTCGCTGTCGGGGGTGAGCCCCTGCGCGCGTGCCTGGACCGACAGCGCCAGGTTCTCGATCTGCACGCCGGCATCGTTGTAGTAGAACTCGCGCTTGACGTTCCAGCCGTTGGCGTCGAGCACGCGCGCCAGGCTGTCGCCGATCGCCGCGGCGCGGCCGTGGCCGACATGCAGCGGGCCGGTCGGGTTGGCCGAGACGTATTCCACGCCCACCGAACGGCCGTTGCCGGCCAGCCCGCGGCCGTAGTCGTGGCCTTGCTTGATCACATGCGCCACTTCGCGCTGATACGCGGTGGGGGCCAGATGGAAATTGATGAAGCCCGGACCGGCGATATCCACCTTGGCTACGTCGTCGCTGGCCGGCAGCGCGGCAACCAGCGCCTGCGCCAGTGCGCGCGGATTGCTGCGCGCAGCCTTGGCCAGCAGCATCGCGGCATTGGTGGCGAAGTCGCCGTGCTCGCGGGTCTTGGGTCGCTCGACCACAAAATCCGGCGGCAGGGTGTCGGCGGGCAGGGTGCCATTGGCGCGCAAGGCTTCAATGCCTTGGCCGATCAGTGCGCGGAGTAGGGCTTTCACGTGGGATCTGCTTGGAACCAAACCAGCGATTTTACCCGACCGCGCGGCGCAGGGTCCGACCGATGGTTCAGGTCAGCGCACCACTGCTCATTCCAGCCAGCCGCGCTCGGCGAACGACACCGGTCGACCATCGCCGATGACGAAATGGTCCAGCAGGCGGATATCCACCAGCTCCAGGCTGTCCAGCAGCCGCTTGGTGACCGCGCGGTCGGCCTCGGAGGGCTCCGGATTACCCGACGGGTGGTTGTGCCCGACGATCACCGCCGCGGCGTTGTGCAGCAGCGCCCGCCGGACCACTTCGCGCGGGTGGATGTCGGCCCCGTCGATGGTGCCGGTGAACAGTTCCTCGAAGGCGATGGCGCGGTGGCGGTTGTCCAGGAACAGCGCGGCGAACACTTCATAGGCCCGCGCGCGCAGCCGCTGCGAGAAATAGCGGCCCACGCTGGGCGGGTCGCTGAGCGCCTCGCCGCGCTCCAGCGCGCTCATCAGGTGCCGCTGGGCCAGCTCCATCGCGGCGGCAAGCTTGCAGGCCGAGGCCGGGCCCAGCCCGGGCAGGCGCGCCAGCGTCTTGGCCGGGCGGTCCAGCAACAGACGCAGCGGGCCGTGCCGGTGCAGCAGATCGCGCGCGGTCTGCACCGCATCCTGGCCGCGCAGGCCGGAGCCGACGAAGATTGCCAGCAGCTCGGCATCGGACAAGGCAGTGGCCCCGCGCGCCAGAAGTTTCTCGCGCGGGCGTTCGTGGGTGGGCCAGTCGTGTATGTGCATATGGCGAGATTGCCGGTGCTCATCGCCGACGCCCATCAGGCCAAGCAGAGGCATCGGCTAATCTAGTTGTCCTTGTAACCGTAGGACGACCCCGACGTGATCGGCTCCACTCAGGCCCGCCCCCTGGACGGACAGCGTTTGCTGCTGTGCGTCGGCGGAGGCATCGCCGCTTACAAATCGCTCGAACTGGTCCGTCGCCTGCGCGACGCCGGTGCGCAGGTGCAGGTCGCCATGACCGGCGGTGCGCAACAATTCGTCACCCCGCTGAGCTTCCAGGCATTGTCCGGGCAGCCCACCCGCACCACGCTGTGGGACAGCGCCGCCGAGCAGGCGATGGGCCACATCGAACTGGCGCGCTGGGCCGACCGGGTGATCGTTGCCCCGGCGACCGCCGACCTGCTGGCGCGTCTGGCGCATGGTCTGGCCGACGATCTGGTCACTACGCTGTGCCTGGCCACGACCGCGCCGCTGACCGTGGCGCCGGCCATGAACCACCGCATGTGGCTGCATCCGGCCACCCAGGCCAACATCGCCACCCTGCGCGCGCGCGGGGTGGCGGTGGTAGGCCCTGACGACGGCCCGCTGGCCGAGGGCGAATCCGGCCCCGGCCGGCTGGCCGAACCGGCCGCGATCCTTGCGGCGCTGGCCGGCGGCGCGGCGGTCGCCAGCGCAGCCCCGGAGGGCGCCAAGAGCGTCGCCGCGCCCGTGTTCATCCCCAGCAGTGCCCAGCTGGAAGGCCTGCGCATCGTGATCAGCGCCGGCCCCACCTTCGAGGACCTGGACCCGGTGCGCTACGTCGGCAACCGCAGCAGCGGCAAGATGGGCTACGCCCTGGCCGCCGCCGCTGCCAGGCAGGGTGCCGATGTGGTGCTGGTCAGCGGGCCGGTGCACCAGACCACCCCGGAGGGCGTGCAGCGCATCGACGTGCGCTCGGCCGCGCAGATGCGCGACGCAGTGCTGGGTGCATTCCCGGCCGACATCTACATCGGCGCTGCCGCCGTGGCCGACTACACCCCCAAGCGGGTGGTGTCGCAGAAGATCAAGAAGACCGGCGAAACGTTGACCCTGGAGCTGGTACGCACCCCGGACATCCTGTCCGAGGTCGCCGCACAGACCGGGGCGCTGAAACTGGTGGTCGGTTTTGCTGCCGAAACGCACGATGTGGAGCATTACGCCCGTGGCAAGCTGGCGGCCAAGCGGCTGGACCTGATCATCGCCAACCAGGTGGGGATCGAAGGCGGCGGATTCGAAAGCGACAACAACGCAGCCACGGCCTATTGGCAGGGCGGCGAGCGTGTGTTCCCCAGCAGCAGCAAGACCGAGTTGGCAGACCAACTGCTGGCCCTGATCGCGGAGAGATTGCAGGCATGAGCCCCCCAACCCAGTCCTTGCAGGTGAAGTTGCTCGACCCGCGCTTCGGCGATCTATGGCCGCTGCCGGCCTACGCCACCGAATCCAGCGCCGGCATGGACCTGCGCGCCGCGCTGGAGGCGCCGATGACGCTGCAGCCGGGCGATGCGGCGCTGATCCCCAGCGGTATCGCGATCCATCTGGCCGACCCGCAGCTGTGCGCGGTGATCCTGCCGCGCTCGGGGTTGGGCCATCGCCACGGCATCGTGCTCGGCAACGGCACCGGTTTGATCGATGCCGATTACCAGGGGCCGCTGCTGATCAGCACCTGGAATCGCGGCCGAGAGGCCTTCACCATCGAGCCGGGCGACCGCATCGCGCAGCTGGTGATCCTGCCGATCGTGCGTATGGGCTTGCAAGTGGTGGATACTTTCGTCGACAGCGCGCGGGGAGCGGGTGGATTCGGCCACACCGGCGTGCGCTGACAGGGGAAATTACATGAGCAAGGCGAACGAGCGCAGGCAGGGGATGTCCAGCGTGCGTACGAGTGGTCCGGTGTTGGGAGGCATATTGCTGCTGCTGGCTGCCTGGTTCGGCTGGAACAGTTATGCGCAATGGCGCCAGGACGCGGTGGCGCAAGGGCTGGAGCAGGCGCGCGACCGCGCGGTGCAGGACGTGGGCCAGGCCATGGCCACCCAGGCCAGCCAGCTCGACGCGGTGCTCAAGCAGCCGCCGGTCATCGCTGCGTTGGCCGGTGGCGACGCGCTGGCGGCCGCATCGGCCATCCGCGAGCGCTTCAAGGGCGCCGAGGATGTGCAGGTGCTGCCTGGCGACCTTGCCGCGGCCTATGCCAACCCCAAGGATTTCGGTTACGCGCGTCTGAGCCTGCTCGAATCGGCGCAGGTGGCCGACCGGGCGCAGGTCCGGGTGGTACGCGAGGCCAAACAAGTCCGCCTGGGCGTGGCTGCCGCGGTGCGCCTTGGCGGGCAGCCGGCGGTGGCGTATGCGCGGTTGCCGTTACTGCGCCTGACCGGCCCGCTGGATGCAATCGCGGCACCGGACAGCGCCTACCTGGCCGTGCGCCAGGGCAGCTACAACGTGGCCCAGCAGGGCGATATGGCACTGGCCGATGCGGCCGAAACGCTGGCCAGGCCGCTTGGGACCAGCGGCTTGCGCGTGGCTGCGGCGGTGCCGCAAGGCGACAGCGGCCCACTGGGCCTGGGCGCCGTCGGTTGCGCCATCGTGGCGGCATTGCTGCTGATCATTGCGGTACTGCTGGTGCTGGCCAGCCGGGGTCAGGTGGCCTTGCCACGGCGCCGGGTTGCCGACCAATCCGGCGCCGATGAACCCACCTTCAGTCAGAGCCTGCAGCACGACGCCAGCGTTGCCAGCGAGGCACGCGCGCTGGACGCCGAGGCACCGCCGGCACCGCCAGCGCTGGTGCCGGCGGTGCAGGTCGCCACCGAGATGTTCCGTGCCTACGACATCCGCGGCGTGGTTGGTAAGGACCTCAACCCCGGCGTTGCCGCCTTGGTCGGCCAGGCCATCGGCAGCGTGATGCAGGCACAGGGACTGCGCGATGTGGTGGTCGGTCGCGACGGCCGGCTGTCCGGGCCGGAGCTGAGCAACGGCCTGATCGAAGGCCTGCGCCGCGCCGGCTGCAACGTCACCGACATCGGCCTGGCACCGACGCCGGTGGTGTACTTCGGCGCCTACGAGCTGCGTGCCGGCAGCTGCGTGGCGGTCACCGGCAGCCACAATCCGCCGGACTACAACGGTTTCAAGATCGTGATCGGCGGCGAGACCTTGTCCGGCGCCGCCATCGCCGAACTGCACCAGCGCATCAACGAAGGTCGCCTGCATACCGCCGCCACGCCTGGCGAACTGGAACAGCGCGACATCAGCGATGCCTACATCCAGCGTATCGCCGATGACGTCCAGCTCGATCGCCCGATCAAGGTGGTGGTGGACGCCGGCAACGGCGTGGCCGGTGAGATCGCACCGCGCCTGCTGGAAGCGATCGGCGCCGAAGTGGTGCCGTTGTACTGCGACATCGATGGCACCTTCCCCAACCATCACCCTGATCCGAGCGAGCCGCACAACCTCAACGATCTGGTGAAGATGGTGCAGCGTTTCGATGCGGATATCGGCGTGGCGTTCGATGGCGATGCCGATCGCCTGGGCGTGGTGACCAAGGAAGGCGCGATGGTGTTCCCCGACCGCCTGCTGATGCTGTTCGCCGCCGATGTCCTGCAGCGCAACCCTGGCGCATTGGTCATCTACGACGTGAAGTGCACCGGCAAGCTGTCCGACTACGTGTTGCGCAACGGCGGTAGTCCGCTGATGTGGAAGACCGGGCATTCGCTGATCAAATCCAAGATGCGCGAGACCGATGCCGAACTGGCCGGCGAGATGAGCGGCCACTTCTTCTTCAAGGAGCGCTGGTACGGCTTTGACGACGGCATCTACGCCGCCGCACGCCTGCTGGAAATCCTGGCCCAGCGCGAGGAAACCCCTTCCGACGTGCTGGACGCCCTGCCCGAGAGCGTCTCCACGCCGGAGATCAAGGTGCCGGTGGAAGGCGATGCGCATGCGCTGGTGGCGCGCTTTGTCGCGCGTGCGCAGACCGGCGAAGAATCGCCGTTCGAATCGGCGCGGCTGTCGACCATCGACGGGCTGCGCGCGGACTTCATCGACGGCTGGGGGCTGGTACGCGCCTCCAATACAACGCCGATCCTGGTGCTGCGGTTCGAAGCCGACAGCGAGGCCGCATTGCAGCGGATTCGCACGCTGTTCCGCAACGAACTGCAGACGTTGTTGCCGGAGCATCCATTGGCGTTTTGATCGCCGGATGCGCGGACCGTCCGCTGCGTTGCCTGGGCAGGGGCAGCGCAGCTGGGCCGGCGGGCGACGCGGCGGGCCGTTATCCGGCTCGCTTCGGTGTACGCGATCAACCGTGTGTTGCGCCTGTTCCGGTTGGCTCGGCACGATCGCAGTGCGTGGTGATCGACGCGGCGTCGTGACCGTCCGTCAATAGCCAGACTGCGTCCCAGTACGGATACTCGCCCACCTGCTCGGCCAGGCCCGCCCGCAGGGGCAATGCGACCAGCGTGCGCGCGAACTGTCGATGATCGCTTTGCTGCGGGAGCGCCGAGACCTGCATCTGCGGCTGCCACACCGTTCCGCCACGCCCGCGTGCGCGATTGACTGCAGCGGCGGTCCTCAGTCGCGCCGTCTCCGCCAATTGCAGCAACAACGCCTTGCTCGGTGCCTGCAGCAACCCGCACCACGCCTCAGGCAACAGCACCCAGCACAGCAACTGCGCACCTTGCCAATGGCGTGGCAGCGCCAGGCTGGCCGCCGCGGCGCGAGCGCAGCGCCAATCGGCGAATAGCGGCACGCGCTGATGCGTGGGCAGCCGCAGATGCCAATACGTGGCTTCAAGCGTCGGCGTGGACAGGAGGCGATGACGGAGCGCAGTGGACATGGTCACAGGTTGCCCGCGGCGCGAGAGCGGCAACATCGGCGGGCAGTCCATCATCGCGTCGGCCGCGCGCGCAATGGCGTGTCCGAAAAGCGGGCATCAGCGGTCAGCGCTATCGCCACGCCTCCGGCAAGCTGCGCTGCATGGGGTGGATGCCGCAGGTGGCGTCAAGGCGCGTAGGCGCACATCAATCACGCTGCATCGCACCCCAAAACCTTGTCAGTGAGATGCAGTGCAGCCGTATCGCTTGCGTACGCTGAGGCATCGCCAACCACGATGGATCACCGAACATCGGATGCAGCAACGCGCTTTGCAGCGCACCGGGATCATCTCGATCCGCCGCGGATCACCGAGAGCGTTAGATCACCAGCAACCATCCGGACCAGGCAATGCGAATCCCGAATCCCCGCCTCAATGACCGGCCCGGTCGCGTTTCCACCCGCGATGCTTCACATCCAGATACAGGCTGTAAAACGCGGTAAACGCCGGGAACAGGTTCTGCAGCACACCGACCGAATCCTGCTTGGCCGAAAACACGAAATAGCTCAGCGTCATCAGGCTGCCGACCACGCTCATGTACCAGAACAGGCGCGGAATCACCGGCTTGCCGGCGCGCTTGGAGGCAACGAACTGCACCAGCCAGCGGCCACCGAACATCAGTGCGCCGACATAGCCGATCAGCTTCCACCCGGTCACATGGATGCCGGTCCAGTACAGCCAGGTCAGTTGTTGGTCGAGCAAGGACGGGTCCATCAGCGTTCCTGCACCACGGTGCGCTTGCTGCGGGTGATCAGCCAGGCCACGCCGCGCAGGTCGCGGATGCCGACCAGGGCGCGATTGAGATTGTTGTACTTGGACACGCCGGCGGTGCGGTGGCGGTGGTTGACCGGCACGCTCACCGTGCGCCAGCCGGCGCGCTGCATCAACGCCGGCAAATAGCGATGCATGTGGTCGAAGTACGGCAGGTCCAGGAACGCCTCGCGCTCGAACAACTTGATGCCGCAGCCGGTGTCGGGCGTGTTGTCGCGGAGCATGCGCGAGCGGATCGCGTTGGCCCATTTGCTGGCCCAGCGCTTGGAGCCGGAATCCTGGCGGTTGACCCGCCAGCCGGCGAACAGCTTCACCTGCGGCTCGGCCTGGCTGCGCGCGATGAGCAGCTTTGGGATGTCGGCCGGGTCGTTCTGGCCGTCGCCATCGAGCGTGGCGATCCAGCTGGCGCGCGCGGCCTTCACCCCGCTGCGCACCGCCGTGCTCTGGCCGCTCTGGGTCACATGATGCAGCACGCGCAGTTCCGGCGTGGTGCTCTTCAGGTCTTGCAGCACCGCGAGCGTGTCGTCGCGCGAATGGTCGTCGACATACACGATTTCGAAGGCCACCACGCCGCGCAGGGCGCGGACGATTTCGCCCACCAGCGTGGCGACGTTATCGCGCTCGTTGAATACCGGGACGACGACGGACAGCTGAGGTTGGCTCATGGATGCGGGGTAGCCGGATGAAGGCTGAGCGAAAAAGATCGGGCATTGTGCCCTGACTCTCTGAGTCAGGCATGAAGCATGCACGCGTTATGCGCATTGGACCGGTTGGAAGCAGCCTGTAGCGTACGGTGGGAACGTGGCAGGGCTGCGAAGGCGTGGGCCAGCGGGCCGATCACGCGTCCTCTTCCGGTGCATCAGCTGGCACATCGCCATGCATTGCGTGGCTGCCATGCGGTCGTACGCCCGGGCGGCTGCTGGAAGGTAGGCCCTGCATCTGGCTCGCATGGCAGCCTCGGCGCTCCGCGCTCCGTGCGCCCATCGAGCCTTCGCACCTCCCCCCGTAAATCCCGCCAAGCGCTAGGTGCGCTCGCCGAAATACTGCCGGCACCACTCCACGACCTGCGGCAAACCACGCTCGACCGGGGTCGCCGGATCGAACCCGAAGGCCGCCTGCGCACGCTGCGTATCGGCCATGGTGCGGATCATGTCGCCCGGCTGCATCGGCCGGTAGACCTTCTCGGCTGCACGGCCTGCGGCCTGCGCAATCACGTCGATGAAGGTCTCCAGCTCCACCGGCGTGTGGTTGCCCAGGTTGAACACCCGGTGCGGCACCGGCGCGGTGCTGGGCGTGTCCAGCGCGCCCAGCACACCGGCCACGATATCGTCGACGAAAGTGAAATCGCGCTGCATCTTGCCGTGGTTGAACACCTCGATCGGCCGCCCCGCCAGCACCGCACGGCTGAAGATCAGCGGCGCCATGTCCGGCCGGCCCCACGGCCCGTACACCGTGAAAAAGCGCAGCCCGGTCGCGCGCAGGCCATACAGCTGCGCATAGGTGTAGCCCATCAATTCGTTGGCGGCCTTGGTTGCCGCATACAACGAACGCGGTTGGTCCACGCGCTGGTCTTCGGAAAACGGCGGGGTGGCCGAATCGCCGTAGACCGAACTGCTCGAGGCATACACCAGGTGCTGCACACCGCGGTGCCGGCACAGCTCGAGCATGTTGACGAAGCCAACCAGGTTGCTGTCCACGTAGGCGTGGGGGTTTTCCAGCGAATACCGCACGCCCGCCTGCGCAGCCAGATGCACCACGCGGGTCGGCTGGATCTCATCGAACAATGCGGCCAGACCCTCGCGATCGGTCAGGTCCAGCGTGCGGATATCGATGCCGGGGCACAGCGCCGCCACCCGGTCGTGCTTGAGCTGCGGGTCGTAGTAGCTGTTGTAGTTGTCCAGCCCCACCACCGTCTCGCCGCGGGCCGCCAGCGCGCGGCAGGTGTAGGCACCGATGAAACCGGCAGCGCCGGTGACGAGAATGGTCATGGCTGTGATCCTGGGAAATGCTGAAACAAAAGGCTGGCGCTCCGGATGCGCATGCGCGGCGCATTGCAGGCGCCGCTGCGAGCGGGTTCGGCATCTCTATGCTGCCAACGCGCCTGCCGTGCGCAGCGTGCCAGGCGCGATCTGCCGCGGTCGCCGCGCATGCGGCGCTCGAAATCAAGGCTGCAGCGCGCCACGCGTCTTCGTTCACCGCAGCGCGAGCGGCGCTTCGCTGGCAAGCTTGGCCTTGCGCTCGGCGCTGAACTTCCACCACGGCTGCGCCGCCTCGCCGTCCATGAAGCGCACGATCGACAGGAACACATCGATCACGCAGGGGTCGTGCAGCACGCCGGTGCGCAGGCACAGCTGTGCGTGCATGTCGTAGGCATCGCGACCGCGCAGCTGCGCAGGCACGCGGATGCCGATCAGGCGCAGGTCCTTTTCGCAGGCCGGCCCGACGTTGGGCAGGTCGGTCAGCTGCAGCAGATGCTGGCGGTCCACCTTGGCGGGATTCATGGCCGACGAGGATCCTGTTGGATGTGCAAGCGATCAGCTGCGCTGCATGCGCAGGCGTTCGAGCACGCCGTCCAGCGTGTCCAGATCGGTGTAATGGATCACCAGCTTGCCCTTGCCGCCGCGGCCATGATTGAACACCACCTTGGTGCCCAGCGACTCGGACAGTTCGGTTTCCAGCGAGGCGATATCGGCCTGTGGGGCCACCGGCGCCGGCTTGCCCTTGCGCAGCGAGCCGGGCACCTTGCCGGCGGCAAACTGCTGCGCGCGGTGTTCGACCTCGCGCACCGACCAGCCCTGGTCGGCCGCTTCCTGCGCCAGCTTGCTGGCCAGCTCCGGCGCCAGGGTGAGCAGCGCGCGCGCGTGGCCCATTTCCAGCCGGCGGGTTTCCAGCAACACGCGAATGGCCACCGGCAATTCCAGCAACCGCAGCAGATTGGAGACCGACGCACGCGAGCGTCCCACCGCGCCGGCGGCCTCGGCATGGGTCAGCGAAAATTCGTCGATCAGCCGCTGCAACGCCTGCGCTTCTTCCAGCGGGTTGAGGTCTTCGCGCTGGATGTTTTCGATCAGCGCCATCGCGATGACGGTGCGGTCGTCCAGCTCGCGCACCACCACCGGCACTTCGGTCAGCCCAGCCAGCTGCGAAGCGCGCCAGCGGCGTTCGCCGGCCACGATCTCGAACTGCCCCGGCGCCAGCTCGCGCGCCACGATGGGCTGGATCACGCCTTGCGCCTTGATCGACTCGGCCAGCTCGGCCAGCTTGACCTCGTCCATCTCCCGGCGCGGCTGATACTTGCCCGGCTGCAGCTGGGTCACCGCCAAGGTGCGCAGGGTATCGCCGGGCTGCAAGGCCTGTTCGTCGGCACCGGCCGGTGCGGCGGCGGCGGCCGCGCCCTTGGGCCCCAGCAGCGCTTCCAGGCCACGGCCCAGGCCACGCTTCTTTGCCAGCGGCGGCTTGCTCATCAGACGGTCTCCACGGGCCGGACGGCCTTGTTGCGGTCGTTCTGGCGGCGCACGATCTCACCGGCCAGGCCCAGGTAGGCCACCCCGCCGCGCGAGGTGCGGTCGTAACCGACGATGCTCTGGCCATGGCTGGGCGCCTCGGCCAGGCGCACGTTGCGCGGCACGATGGTGCGAAACACCTTGTCGCCGAAATGCTCGGTCAGCTCGGCCGATACCGCATTGGCCAGGTTGTTGCGGATGTCGAACATGGTGCGCAGCACGCCTTCGATTTCCAGCGTCGGGTTGAGGTTGGCGCGCAACGCTTCGATGGTTTCCAGCAGCGCGGTCAGCCCTTCCAGCGCGTAGTACTCGCACTGCATCGGCACGATGATCGAATCGGCCGCGGTCAGCGCATTGAGCGTGAGCAGCGACAATGCCGGCGGGCAATCGATCAGGATGAAGTCGTACTCGTCGCGGATCGGCGCCAGGGCGCGCTTGAGCCGCTGTTCGCGTTCGCCCTGGTCCATCAGCTGGATCTCGGCAGCGGTCAGGTCGATGTTGCCTGGCAGCAGGTCGAAGCCTTCCGGCGCGGTCACCCGGATCTGCGCGGCGGTGTTTTCGCCCAGCAACAGGTCGCAGGTGGAGGCGGCCACATCGCGCTTGTCGATGCCGCTGCCCATGGTGGCGTTGCCCTGCGAGTCCAGATCCACCAGCAACACACGCTTGGGCGCGCGCGCCAGGCCGGCCGCCAGATTGACCGCGGTCGTGGTCTTGCCGACGCCGCCTTTCTGGTTGGCAATGGCGATGATCCGGGCCATGCGGGAGAGCCTCGTGGGCAAAGAGTAAGACCGGCCATTATGCGGGCAGGGCGTCGGATCGGGAAATGCCGCCCGCGGCGGTGCGCCGCACGGCCGGAATGACGCAGGCGCCGGTCAGCCGGCGGGCGGGGTGCCGGCGGGTGGCTCCTTCATGGCCCGGTAGCGCTGCAGGATGTCGGCGATCTCGCCATCCAGCGCCACCCGTTGCTGCTCGAAGCTGATCTGCAGACGCAACTGCGCCATCAGATCGCGATGGCGCTGCTGGATGTCGCCGGCCAGCTTGTCAGCCACTGCCTGGCCGGCCAGCTCGCGGTCGCCGGCGCTGCGCAGCAGGCTGGCCAACCCCTCGCGCAGGCTGGTCACGTTGAAGCGCGCGGTATGGATGTTGTTGTCCACGATGGCGATGCGCTCCTTGAACACCCGGCGCAGGTCGTCCTCGCTCTGATAGGACATCAGCATCGCCTGGTCGGTGCGCTGGCGCATCTGCTCGGCGGCCAGATCGGCCTGGCGTTGCTGCTCGCTGGCCGCAGCGGCAGCGCGCTCGTCGCTGCTCATGGCGCGCTGCACCTCGGCGCTGCGCATCCCGCTCTTGACGTTGAATTCGTCGCGCGCCTGGTTCACCGCCTCCGGGGGCAGCGTATCGCTGCACACGCGGGCGCCGTTCTGGTTCCAGCAATACAGCTTCTTGCCGGCCGGCTTGTCTTGCGCGCCGGCCGGCGCCGCCATGACCAAGGTCGCAGCGACAGCCGCCGCAACGGCGAACAATGCCGAACGTGTATGTATTGGCATCATCGCAGCCCCCTGTCGCCTGCCGTCAGCCTGTGGTGTCGGTCCCGTAGCGGCCACGATAGGCCAGCAGCGGTTCCTGGAAGCCCACAAGGTCGGCGTTTCCTGCCGCAAAAGCAAGCAGGTCGCCCAGGTTGGCCACCGCGATCACCGGTATGCCGGCCTCGGCCGCCACCGCCTGGGCGGCGGAACGGCGGTCCTGATCGGACGCGATCTCCTGCCGGTCCAGCGCCACCACGATTCCCGACGGCATGCCGCCGGCGGCGCGGATGATGGCCAGCGCCTCGCGGATCGCGGTGCCGGCGGTGATCACGTCATCGACGATCAATACCTTACGGCCGGCCAGCGGCGCGCCGATCAGGGTGCCGCCTTCGCCATGGTCCTTGGCTTCCTTGCGGTTGAACGCCAGCGGCAAGTCGCGTCCGCGCCCCGCGTAGGCGCAGGCCAGCGCGGTTGCCAACGGAATGCCCTTGTAGGCCGGCCCGAACAACAGGTCGAAGTCCAGCCCGGCCGCATCGATCGCATCGGCATAGCACTGCGCCAACTGCGCGGTCTTGGCTCCCGAATCGAAGCGCCCGGCATTGAAGAAGTACGGGCTGAGCCGCCCGGACTTGAGCGTGAACTCGCCAAAGCGCAGGGCATCGGCGTCCAGGGCCAGCTGCAGGAAACGGGTGCGGTGGTCGGTCATGTGACGAGATTGGGGAGTAGGGATTCGGGATTGGAAAGCATAGCCGGTCGCGCCTTGCGGCATCCGCTGATGCGGTACGCTTTCACGAATCTCCAATCCCCATTCCCGAATCCCGGCTCTTCATCCATGCGCATCATCAGTTTCAACGCCAACGGCCTGCGCTCGGCCGCCAGCAAGGGTTTCTTCGCGTGGTTCGCCGCCCAGGACGCCGACGTGCTGTGCGTGCAGGAAACCAAGGCCCAGGAGCATCAGCTGGCCGGGCCAGACTTCCTGCCCACCGGCTACAAGGCCTGGTTTCGCGACGCCAGCACCAAGAAGGGCTATAGCGGCGTGGCGATCTACAGCCGGCACGAGCCCGACGAGGTGCGCACCGCGCTGGGCTGGCCGGAGTTCGACGAAGAGGGGCGCTATATCGAAGCGCGCTTCGGCAACCTCAGCGTGGTGTCCTTCTACATCCCCTCCGGTTCCTCGGGCGAGTTGCGCCAGGACTACAAGTTCCAGGTGATGCAATGGCTACGGCCGATCCTGGAGCAGTGGCTGGCCAGTGGCCGCCAGTACGTGCTGTGCGGCGACTGGAACATCGTGCGCACGGCGCTGGACATCAAGAACTGGAAATCCAACCAGAAGAACTCCGGCTGCCTGCCGCCCGAGCGCGATTGGCTCAACGGCCTGTGCGCCGACGCGCCAGAAGACGCCAACCCCGCCGAAGGCCGCGGCTGGGTCGACAGCTACCGCGTACTGCATCCGCAGGGCCAGGACTACACCTGGTGGAGCAACCGTGGCGCGGCGCGCGCCAACAATGTCGGTTGGCGCATCGACTACCAACTGGTCACCCCCGGCCTGCGCGACACCTTGAAGGCCTGCTCGATCTACCGCGAAGAGCGCTTCTCCGACCACGCGCCGTACATCGTGGATTACGCGCAGTGAGGCAGGCCAAGGCTATGGTTTCGGTCATAGCGCGCCGGCATGTTGCAGAACGGGGCCAAGACTTCGCCGGCAACATCGCCATCCGGCGGCAGCTCGGCCACTGCAGCACGCGCGGCGGCTCTCATTGGCCCTTACGCAGTCGGCCGATGCCTTTCGCAACGTTCTGCTTCGGCACGGGAGTGCGTCGTTACGGTCCTGCACAGACCGCTCAAGACAGGACGCGTGACGCCATGACGGCCCTCCGCGGCGGGCTGCATGCAGCGGTGCCGTGGGCCGCGCCGGCCACGACCACTGGCGTTCGTGCTCGCCGGAGTGACGCATGACCACGTCTGCACCGGGCTATAAGGGCTGGCGTGGTATCCAGCGCGCCTTCGCCACGCCATCGGCGGCGACCATGGCACTGCTGGGCTTCGGCAGCGGCTTGCCGTTCCTGCTGATCGCCTCGCAGACCTTGTCGACCCGCTTGCGCGATGTGGGGCTGGACCTGGGCAGCATCGGCTTGATCAGCCTGGCCAGCTTCTTCTATCTGCTCAAGTTCCTGTGGGCGCCGCTGATCGACCGCTATGCGTTTCCGCTCACCGCGTTTCTGGGGCGCCGTCGCTCCTGGCTGCTGGTGGCGCAGATCGGCGTCACCATCGGCCTGTTCGCGCTGGCATTTTCGCGCCCGGACCTGAGCGTTACGGGATTGGTGGGCTGGGTGTTGTTCGCCTCGTTCTGGGGCGCGACCCAGGACTCGGTGGTGGATGCCTACCGCATCGAAATCGCTCCGGATGCCGCGCAGGCCGCGTTGGCGGCGACCTACACGCTGGGCTACCGCATCGGCCTGATCCTGGGCGGTGCCGGTGCGTTGTACATGGCCCAATACCTCGGCTGGACGTGGGCGTACGTCGGCATGGCCGCACTGATGCTGGTGCCTATCGTCACCACCTTGCTATGCCGCGAGCCCGACCGGCCCGAGGCGACGGTCGTGCGCCGCGTGGACGTCGCCGGTGCGTTCTGGCAACCGATTTCCAGCTTCTTTTCCAGCAATGGGCTGGCGCTGGGCATCGTGCTGCTGCTGTTCGTGGGCCTGTACAAGTTTCCCGACCAGGTGATCGGCGTCATGGCCGGTCCGTTCTATCTGGATTCGGGCTTCACCAAGGCCGATATCGCCACCGTCTCCAAGCTGTTCGGCGTCTGGATGGGCATTGTCGGCGCCTTCGCTGGCGGCGCGGCAATTGCCGCGTTCGGGTTCCGGCGCATGTTGCTGGTGGCCGCGCTGGGGGTGGCCTTGTCCAACCTGGCGTTCCTGCTGATGGCGCACAACCCCGGCAAGCTGTGGGCGTTCTATGCCGCGCTCAGTGCCGATAATCTCTTCCAGGGGTTCGCCGCCACGGTGCTGGTGGCTTTCATGTCCTCGCTGACCGACCGCAACTTCACCGCAACCCAGTATGCGTTGCTGGTCTCGCTGGCCAACCTGCCGGGCAAGTTTGCCGGTGGCGTGTCCGGGTTCGTCGTCCAGGCGACCTCCTACAGCACCTTCTTCATCCTCAGCGCCCTGACCGTCATTCCCACGTTAATGCTGCTGGCCTGGCTATGGCCGCGGCTATTGGCGCACGACAGGCGGCCGGATTGAAACGTCCGCCAAGGTTGCCGATGATGCGCGCGGAGCAGCGCATTGCACGAGGCAGGGCATGACCGATCTGGTATTGCGTGACATCGACCCGGTGCTGGTGGACCGTATTCGCCGCATTTCCGTCGCACGGGGCTGGACCCAGCACCAGACCGTCATGCATCTGCTCGAACAAGGCCTGTTCGCCAGCGAATACGAAGTCACCGGCGGCCTGCAGCACCCGGAGGTCGATGCCCTGGCCGAGGCGATTGCCGCGCTCAAGGCGCTGCCGGCGGGAAATAATCCCTAGCGCTGCCGCAGCTTCATCCCGGCCAGCACAGGCCAACGGGCTCACGCCGGATAGATCGCCCCCAACAGCCGAGGTCCGGCGGCCCCGGTCACCGCGGGCAGGTTGGCCGCGCGTCCGGCCAGCAGCTCGGCCGCCAGCCAGGCAAAGCCCATCGCCTCCAGGTAATCCGGGTCCAGTCCGTATCGCGCGCTGGATTCCACCACCATGCCCGGCAGCCGCGCCGCCAGTCGCGCCAACAGCACCGGGTTGCGCACGCCGCCGCCGCAGACCAGGACCCGTCGCGTGGTTGGCTGCAGCCGCAACAAGGCATCGGCCACGCTGGCAGCGGTGAGTTCGAGCAAGGTCGCCTGCACATCGGCAGCATCCAACCGCGCGCTGCCCATCGCCTGCACGGCCCAGTCCAGATGGAATTGCTCGCGGCCGGTACTCTTGGGCGGCGGCAACGCAAACCACGGATCGGCCAACAGCGCCTGCAGCAAAACCGCATCCACGCGCCCACTGGCGGCAAACGCACCCTCGGCATCGAACGGCGTGCCGTGATGGCGTTGGCACCAGCTGTCCAGCAACGCATTGGCCGGGCCGGTATCGAATCCCAGCACCGCGCCGTCGCGCGGAATCAAGGTCAGGTTGCCGATGCCGCCCAGATTGAGCACCGCGCGGTCTTCATCGCCTGCGCCCAGCATGGCCAGATGGAAGGCCGGCATCAGTGGCGCGCCTTGGCCACCGGCGGCCACATCGCGGCGGCGGAAATCGGCCACCGTGGTAATGCCGGTGTGCTCTGCAATCCGGCTGGCATCGCCGATCTGCCAGGTGAACGCTGGATTGGCGTTGGGCCGGTGGCGGATGGTCTGCCCATGCGAGCCGATCGCACGAATCTGCCGGCGCTCCACGCCACTGTCGCCGATCAATCGATTGGCCGCCGCCGCGAATGCCAGCCCCACCTGCGCGTCCAGCTGGCCCAGCGCATCGATGGCCACCGTCTCGGCGCCCTGGCCGAGCGCCACCAAGGTCTCGCGCAGTTGCGGCTCCCACGCCACCGTCGTCCCGGCCACCAATTCGCAGCGGCGGTGGGTGGCATCAGCAAAGCGCACCAGCGCGGCATCGATGCCATCGGCGCTGGTTCCCGACATCAGGCCCAGATACAAGGGGGAGTCAACGTGTTCCAAGACAGACATGCCGAAGCCAGAAAGACACGGCCGGCCAGCTTGTGCAGCCGGGCCGGGTCCGTCAACCGGTCTTACCCCGGTGGCAGCCGTGCAGTGGGCGCGTCATCGTCGGGCCACGTGCTGCAATCGCTGCCGCGAGAATGACCCACGCCTCGAGATTCCCCGCCCACTTCAGGCATCGTCAAGGTCTGCAGTCGCCTCAGAAGCTGTCGGTCGACAGCCAAGACCAGGTGCCGCATGGGGACATCGCAGCGTTCAGCACCTGCAGTGCACCGCAACCCGTAGCTGCACGGCAACTACCAGGCGACACGGCTGGAGGCAGCGCCGAACCCGCCCGCCACCCACCTGCGCAGCCGCAACGCAGCTGAGGCAGTGACCAGCCGCAGGCCTCAACTGCGCGACTTGCCCTTGGCCGGCTTGCCGGCGTCGGCGTAGATCAGCTTCTCCATGCCCTCGATACGGGCCATGGCCGGCGCCGTCTGCGCGCGGAACGCCGCCAGTTCGGCGCCCTGCAGCGGCTCCGGCGGCGGCATCGTCACCGACATCGGGTTGCGCTGCTGCCCGCCCACGCGGAATTCGTAATGCAGATGCGGGCCGGTCGCCAGGCCGGTCATGCCGACATAGCCGATCACCGTGCCCTGGTTGATGCGTTGCCCGGCCTTGATCTTGCCAAAGCGCGACATGTGCCCGTACAGCGTGCTGTAGTTCTTGCCGTGATCCAGGATCACCACGTTGCCGTAACCGCGCTGGGTCCCGACAAACACCACCCGCGCATCGCCGGCTGCCATGATCGGCGTGCCCGAGGCGGCCGCATAGTCCACACCCTTGTGCATGCGCATGGTGCCCAGCACCGGATGCTTGCGCGCACCGAAGGTGGAGCTGATCCGGCTATAGGCCACCGGCATGCGGATGAAGCTCTTCTTGAGCGGGCGCCCAGTGATGTCGAAGTACTCGGCCGGTTTGCCGGCGCGCTCGAAGCGGAACCCCGTATAGGTCTTGCCGCCAGTGGTGAACGTCGCCGCCAGGATGTCGCCGGTGCTGATCCGCTCGCCTTCGCGCCAGGTCTCATCCATGACCACGCTGAACCGGTCGCCGGGCTGCAGATCCTTGTCGAAGTCGATGTCGTACTTGAAGATCTCGTCGGTCATGATCGCCACCGCCGCCGGCGACAGTCCGGATTTGCCGGCCGAGGCATACAACGAACTGCTGATCTCCCCGCTGGCCACTACCGTGCGCGTGGTCGTCGCCCGCTCGGTCACGTTCTCGCGCACGGCGTCACCCAGCAGGCGCAGTTCCACCCGATGACTGTCGTCGCGATCAAAACGCAGTGCGCGCAGCTGCCCCGGCGTCGGCATGTCGAAGGCGATCTCGGTACCCGGACGCAGCTTGGTCAGCGCCTCCTTGGTCCCCGGGTGCGCCAATACCTGGTACATCACCGTGGTCGGGATCCCCAGCTCGCTGAACAAGGTACTCAGGGTCTGGCCCGGCTTGACCTGCAGAATTTCCCAATCGGTGCTCGGTGCCAGCTGCTTGCGGCTGGGAACCAGCGGCGGCAATGGCAATGCCAGCGTGGAATGGCTGGAAAGCGGTGCGTCGATGGCGTTGGAAAAACCCGGCACGATCGTGGCGACCAGCGCACCGATGGTGGCGAACAGGCTGGCGTGAATCCAGTGACGGCGGGTCCAGCGGTCATTGAATGCCGCCGGCAGATGCGCCTTGAGCTTGCGATGCAGTGCAGTATCGTGGAGGACGTGGAGGCGTTCGTGAAAGCGCCGCTTGCGTGCACGGCCCTGCTCTGAGTTCTGCATCGTTCAAATTCCTCGCTGGCTCGAAGTGCGAGCCCAATCGCCGGTACCATAGACAGCCTGTAACAGCGCGTCAAACCATTGAGCCTGTTCATTATTTTCACTTGGCGCGGAATTAACCCGCGTTTAACATCATTCACGTTTTTGACGGCAAGCGCCGCTGGAGTCTGTGGTTGGCCACTATCGAAGAATCCCTCGCACTCATCGGCCGTGGTGCCGAAGAGATCCTCAAGCTCGATCAGCTGCAGGCGCGGCTCGCCACCGGTAAGCCGCTGCGGGTGAAGGCCGGCTTCGATCCCACCGCGCCGGATCTGCATCTGGGCCATACCGTGCTGCTCAACAAGATGCGGCAGTTCCAGCAGCTTGGCCATCAGGTGATCTTCCTGATTGGCGACTTCACCGGAATGATCGGCGACCCGAGCGGCAAGAACGCCACCCGCAAGCCGCTCAGCCGCGAGGATGTGCTGGCCAACGCACGGACCTACGAAGAGCAGGTCTTCAAGATCCTGGACCGCGAACGCACCGAGGTGCGCTTCAACTCCGAATGGTTCGGCCAGATGAGCGCGGCCGACATGATCAAGCTCTCTGCCCAGCACACCGTCGCGCGCATGCTCGAACGCGACGATTTCGCCAAGCGCTTCGGCAGCCAGCAGCCGATCGCCATCCACGAATTCCTCTACCCGTTGGTGCAAGGCTACGATTCGGTCGCCCTGAAGGCGGACGTCGAGCTGGGCGGCACCGATCAGAAGTTCAACCTGTTGATGGGGCGCGGCTTGCAGGAGCATTACGGTCAGGCGCCGCAAATCGTGCTGACCATGCCGCTGCTGGAAGGCCTGGACGGCGTAGCCAAGATGTCCAAGTCGTTGGGCAACTACATCGGCATCAACGAGCCGGCCATCGACATCGTCACCAAGACGATGAAGATCGGCGACGAGCTGACCTGGCGCTGGATCGACTTGCTGTCCTTCGATATCAGCCTGGCCGAAGCGGCGCGCCTGAAAGAGCAGGTCGCTGCGGGAGAGCTGCATCCGCGCGAGGTCAAATTGCGCCTGGCACGCGAGCTGGCCACCCGGTTTCACGATGCCGCAACCGCAGAGCAGGCCATTGCCGGCTGGCACGCGGTGGTAACGGGGCAGGGCGACACCAGCCTGCTATCGCTGCAGGAAGTGGTGGTTCCCGATGAGGGCCTGCGCCTTGCCGGGCTCCTGACCGCCGCCGGCCTGACGCCCAGCAACTCCGAAGCCACCCGCAAGCTCAAGGAACGCGCGGTCAGGATCGACGGCGAAGTAGTGGAGGATCCCA